>NZ_JAIUIB010000005.1:0-491122 GCF_020165375.1 Mesorhizobium sp. BR1-1-4
GGCGGGGCGGGGTGCGCAATGTGCTGGTCGGCGCCGCGCTGATCGGCATCCTGCTCAACGCCATGACCATCATCGACATTCCGCTGCTCTACCAGAACCTGATCAAGGCGGCGATCCTGCTCGGCGCCATCATCGTCGACGGCATCATCAATCCGCGCGACGAACAGACCGCGCAACAAGGTGACATTTAGAGCAGATGGGCTAGCCCATCTTGCTCTGGGGTACCCGGTGCGATCGCGACGATCGGCCGGCAATGAAAACCGAACCAGAGGATGAGACATGAAACTGATCAGAACCCTCATGGCGGCGGCCACGGCGCTGGCCGTCACCACCTTCGTGGCGCCGACCTTCGCCGCCGACGATCCAGGCCCCGCTGCCTATGCACAAGCGCTGAAAGGCAAGCGCGTCATGCTGGTGCCGCTGGCGATGGGCTTCGACCTGGCGCAGGGCTGGGCGCATTATCTGAAGAAGGAAGTCGAAGCCTGGGGCGGCACGTTCGAAACGCGCGATCCCAACTGGGTCGTCGATGCCGGCGCGCAGGCGATCACCGACGCGATCTCGTCCGACACCAGACCTGATGTGCTGATCATCCATGCGCCGGACCTCAACTCCTATTCCAAGCTTATGAAGAAGGCGCAGGCCGCCGGCACCTATGTGATCCTGGTCGACAATCCGGCGAATTTTCCCGCCGATGCTTTCGTCGGCAGCGACTGGGACCGGCTCGGCCAGCTCGAGGCGGAAGCCGCGATCAAGGGCTGCGGCGAGAACTCGTCCAAGAAGATCGGGCTGGTGCAGGGCGACCAGGCCAACTCCTCCAGCCTTTACCAATATGCCGGCATCATGAAGGTGCTGGACAAGCATCCCGACTTCAAGGTCGTGGCCAAGCCCGATTCCAACTGGGATGCGACGACCTCGCGCAACGTGACCACGACCATGCTGCAGCAGAACCCGGACATCTGCTCGATCATCGACTTCTGGGATGGCGATGCCACCGGCGCGTCGGCCGCGATCCGCGACGCCAAGCTCGACGGCAAGGTGTTTTTGGTCACCACCGGCGGCGGCGAAAAGGCGGCCGATTGCGACAAGCTGAACGACGGCACCTACGGCGCCGTGGTGATGACCGATCTTGCCCGCCAATCGGGCGACATGAACGCCATCATCAAATTCCTGCTGCAGAGCGGCCAGCCGGCCGGCACCTCCCACACATACATCTACACGCTGGAGAAGGCGACGACCAAGGCCGACCTCAAGCCCGACAGCTGCTGGGACCTGAAGGCGCTGCAGGCCGAAGCCGCGGCGAAGTAAGCGGATCGTCTGCAACCGATATCGACGAGGTGGCCGGATTGTCCGACCACCTCTTTCTCTTGTGGCCCCAGACCTGGCAGCAGTGACCCGATGAGCTTTCGCGAACGCCTCCAGTCCTGGCGCTACAATCTCGTGCCCGACCATCTTGTCGGCGAGATCCTGACCAAGCGCTGGACCGACAACGCCATTCCCTTCCTGGCGCTGGTGGTGACTTTGGCGACTTTCGGCTCGATCATTCCAGGCTTCTTCAAGCTCTCTTCCCTGCAGGAATCGACCCGCCAACTCGGCGAGTTTTCGATGGTCGTCACCGGCATGACGGTGGTGATGCTGGGCGGCGGCATCGATCTCTCGGTCGGTTCGATCTTCGCGCTATCCTGCTTTTCCGCCGTCTATGTCTTCTTCATCCTCGAACAGTCGATCTGGCTGGCGCTGGCCGCCTCGCTCGCCACCGGGTTGGTGTTCGGCGCGATCAACGGCTACCTCGTCGGCTACCTCAGGCTGCGGGCGTTTCTCACCACGCTGGTGACCTTCATCTTCGGGCGGGCGCTGTTTGATATCCTGGTCACCACCTATGCCGCCGATGTGCAGCTTTCGACCGCTACTTCAGACTTGCTCGATTTCATCGGCGACAGCACTTTCTGGGGCCTGTCCGTCTCGGTGTGGCTGGCGATCATCCTCGCCATCGTCACCCATATCGCGCTGACGCGCTCGCGGCCGGGCTGGCACGTGCTGGCGGTCGGCGGCTCCCGGCGTTCGGCGCACAATGCCGGCATCCGGGTGCGCCGTACCGTGTTCATGACCTATGTCTTTTCCGGCTTCTGCGCCTCGATCGGCGGCTTTCTCATCGCCTGCCGGCTGAGCGGGGCAGGGCCGGGCACCGGCCTCAATCTCGAGATCATGGCGCTGACGGCGGCGGTGGTCGGCGGCGTCAGTCTCGGCGGCGGGCGCGGCTCGGTCATCAAGGGGCTGATGGGCGCCATCATCGTGCTGACCATGACCAACGGGCTGATCCGGCTGGGCTATGGCACCGGCACCAACCAGATGGTGCTCGGCATCATGCTGGCGGTGGCGGTGACCATCGACATTCGCTGGCTCAAGAACCGCCACAAGGTGCTGAACGAGGTCTATGTCGCGCCGGTTTATCTCAGGATGGGCGAAACCCAGTCCGCGGTGCCGGGCTCGGGTACGCCTTACGCGCTCGACAACCGGCTGTCGGCGGCCGACCATATCGGGCTCGGCGAACTGGAAGGGCCGGAAGACGTCATCCTCGACCGCGACGACAATCTCTATTGCGGCACGCGCCATGGCGAGATCGTCCGCTTCTTCGCGCCGGATTATGTCAGGTCGGAGGTGTTCGCCCATATTGGCGGTTTTCCGCTGGGCTTGGCCTTTGACAAAGGGGGCAATCTGATCAGCTGCGTCGGCGCGATGGGGCTCTATTCCGTCTCTCCGGATCGCGCGGTCAAAAGGCTGTCGGCCGAGACGTCGCGCTCCTGGACCTCGATCGTCGACGATGCGCGGCTGCGCGATCCCAATGATTGCGATATCGCGCCGGACGGCCGCATCTATTTTACGGACTCGACCAAGCGCTATGACGCGCATGACTGGGCGCTGGACTCGATCGAGAACCGCGCCACCGGCCGCCTCCTAGTCTACGATCCCAGGGATGGGTCGACCAGGACGCTGCTCGACGGCTACCGTTACACCAATGGTGTCTGCATGGCGCATGATGGCAAGTCGCTGTTCTTCGCCGAAAGCTGGGCCTGCCGGGTGCATCGCTATTGGCTGGAAGGGCCGAAGGCGGGCACCGCCGAATGCGTCATCCGCGACATGCCGGGCTATCCCGACAACATCAACCGCGCGTCGGACGGCAATTACTGGATGGCGTGGCTGGGCATGCGCACGCCGAGCTTCGACCTGTCGTTGCGCCACCCCGACATGCGCAAGCGCATGACGCGCCGGCTGCCGCAGGACGAATGGCTGTTCCCCAACATCAACACCGGCGGCGTGGTGAAATTCAACGAGAAGGGCGGCATCGTCGAGGCGATGGGCGACTTGACGGGCGGCGCGCACCCGATGGTCACCTCGATGCGCGAGCACAAGGGATATCTGTTCGTCGGCGGCATTCTCAACAATCGCATCGGCCGCTACAAGGTTTCCGGCGCCGACCCGAACTGGACCAGCTCCGCCTCGTATTGGGGAGCGCAGCCATGATCCTCGACCCGATCCTGGATATGTTTCGTGGCAAGGCGGTGACCATCCCGCCGCTCGACGGCGCCTTCCGTCCCAACACGCGGCTGGATGAGGCGCCTGCGTTTGCTGAACTGACCGAGCCGGACAATTTGCTGGTTGCCGATGGGCGGCTGCTGGCCTCCAGCGGCAACGCCATCTATTCGCTCGCCGCCGACACTGAACCGAAGGTTGTCGAGACCTTTCCTTCCCCAATCACGGCGCTGGCTCTGTCGCCATCGGGCCAACTGACGGTGGGGCTCGAAAGCGGCAAGCTCTTGATATCAGGCAAGGAGGTTTCGCCGCCGGCTGGTATCAGCTGCATAACAGCACTTGCCTATGCCGAGGACGGCGCGCTGTGGCTGGCCAACGGGTCGGCCGAGCATACGCCGTCGCAATGGGCCGCCGATCTGATGAAGAAGGGCGCGTCCGGTTCGCTTTGGAAACGAGACGCGGCAGGTGGCGAGTTCCGCAAGATAGCCGGCGGGATCGCCTTTCCCTACGGGCTCCAGCCCCTTGGCAGGGATGTGCTGGTGAGCGAGAGCTGGCGTCACCAACTCGTGCGCTTCGATGGCGCGACCGGCAATCGCTCGACCGTGATGACGCATCTTCCCGGCTATCCCGCTCGGCTGTCGCCGGCCGGCGATGGCGGGGCGTGGCTGACCTTGTTCGCGCCACGCAACCGGCTGATTGAATTCGTGCTGCAGGAAACGCACTACCGCCAGGACATGATCGACCAGGTGCCGCCGGCTTACTGGATCGCGCCGGCGATGGCATCCAGCCGCAGCTTCCTCGAACCGCTGCAATGCGGCGGCATCAGAACCATGGGCATCCACAAGCCGTGGTCGCCGAGCCGTTCCTACGGGCTGGTGGTCAAGCTCGATCAAAACATGCAGCCGCAATTCAGCCTGCACAGCCGCGCCAACGGCACGCGCCACGGCATTTGCAGCGTGGTGGAAAAGGGCGGCCAACTGTTCATTGCTTCCAGGGGTGGCGATTGCGTGCTGGCCGTCGACCTCGCCTCGGGAGGTTTCTGATGGAACCAATTATTCGCCTCGAAAACGTCACCAAGAATTATCGGGGCGTTCCGGCAGTCAAGAACGTCAGCTTCGAACTGCGCAAAGGCGAAATCCACGCACTGCTCGGCGAGAACGGCGCGGGTAAATCGACACTAACCAAGATCATCGCCGGTGTCGTCGACGCCACGTCCGGCAGGATGTTCCACAAGGGCCGGGAGATCGCCTACGCTTCGCCGCATGCCGCGCTAGAGGCCGGCATTGCCATGGTGTTCCAGGAGACCAGCCTGGTGCCGTCGATGACGGTGGCGCAGAACCTCTATCTCGGTACTGAAAAATTCCTCAACCGGCTGCGCGGCACGTATATTTCAGCACAGCAATTCCTGCAGTCGCTGAATTTTCCGGTCGATCCGAACGCCATGGTGGCGACGCTGGGCGCGGCCAAGCGGCAGATGGTCGAGATCGCGCGCGCCGTGCACCACAAGGCCGAGATCATCATCTTCGACGAGCCGACGGCGACCCTGACGCCGGAGGAGAAACGCCATTTCTTCGCGCTGATCCGGCGGCTGAAGGCGAACGGTGTCTCGATCGTCTTCATCAGCCACGCGCTGGAAGAGGCATTGATGATTGCCGACCGCATCACCATTCTGCGCGACGGTGAGCTGGTGATCACCGACGACACGCCGGCCTTCGACCGCGACAGAATTGTCGCCGCCATGGTCGGGCGCACTTTGTCGGGGCAGATCTACCGCCAGCGCGACGAAGCCAAGCTGCGCAAGGCGGGCCGGAAAGTGCTGTCGGTGCAGGACATTTCGATGAGCAATGTCGTGCGCAACAACTCCTTGTCGATCTTCGAGGGCCAGATCACCGGCGTGTTCGGGCTGATCGGCTCCGGCCGCACCGAGACCTTCAAGGTCGTGTCGGGCATCTATAAGCGCGATTTTTTGCGCGGCGGTACAATCGAACTCGACGACAGGCCGGTGCGCTATCGCGTGCCGAGCGAAGCGGTGGCGGACGGCATCGTCTATGTCACCGAGGACCGCAAGAGCGAAGGCATCTTCGAGACGATGAGCATCGCCGAGAACCTGTTTGGCGGCCTGCTGGCGGCCGGCCGTGAAAAGGCCTGGGTGATCAACCAGCAGGAGATGCACGCGCTATCGGCCGAGTGGACGAAGACGCTCAACATCAAGGCGATCAACGACAATGCGCGCGTGGTCGAACTCTCCGGTGGCAACCAGCAGAAGGTGGTGATCGGCAAGGGGCTGGTGCAGCAGCCGCGCATCGTCATTTTCGACGAACCGACGCGCGGCGTCGATGTCGGCGCCATCGCGGAGATCCACCAGATCATCAACCGGCTGGCCGACGAGGGCTTGGCCGTGGTGGTGATCTCGTCCTATTTGCCGGAGATCATGAACCTGTCGGATCGGATCCTGGTCTGCCGGCAAGGCCGCATCGTCGAGGAGTTTTCTCCGGCGGAGGCCACGGAGGAGAAGATCATGTACGCGGCGGTGCACTAGGGGTGCTGGCCGGGTGCGTATGTCGACAATTGGCCGGGATGCCCATCCATTCGTCATCCACGGGCGGAGCAAGGAGCGTAGCGACGCGGCGCAGACCCGAGGATCCATGCCGGGACTTCGAAGCGTAGCAGCGGTGCAGAATTCTGCTTCGCTGCACTCCACGGCTGGCGTCACGGCATGGATCCCAGGGTCTCCGCGACGGCGCTTCGCGCCTGCTTCGCCCTGGGATGACGACGCCGAGGGGGCTCGGCTAACCATCAATGTTCTGCTCAAATCGGCATCGAAAACTGAATCAGAAAAGCCGGTTAGCCGCCTTTGCTCGAGACCTGATTCAGCGACCTGATCCACCGAGCCAACGAAAGGAAACGCCATGGCCACGACAAAACTCCTGAGCGATGCCGAGATGGAAAAAATCCCGGCCGTGAAGGCCGTGTTCGACGATATCCGCGCCACGCGCAAATCGGATTTCGTCAATAATTTCTGGCGCGGGCTGGCCAATGATCCGCCGGCACTGAAGCGGATCTGGGAGCAGTTGAAGGCTGTCATGGTCGCCGAGAGCGCTATCGATCCGCTGACCAAGGAGATGATCTACATCGCGGTTTCGACCGCCAATGGCTGCTCCTACTGCGTGCATTCGCACACGGCGACGGCGCGCGCCAAGGGCATGACAGACGCGCAGCACGGCGAATTGGTGTCGATCATCGGGCTCGCCGGGCAGACCAATCATCTGGTCACGGCCATGCAGATCCCGGTCGATCCGCAATTCGAGGTGAAAAGCTAGCCGTCAGCCAGCCTATCGGGATGGCGGGGAACATTTGTCCCCTGCCTGTTAAGGAAGTGACATGTAACGGCACTAAGGAGACCCACGCGAAGTCGCGCCGGTGGGTTTCCGGCAGCCGGCTCTCGCAGTGGAGCCGGCATGAAAATCGTCCAGATCACCGATACCCATTTCAGCCCGACCAAGCCGCATTTCAACGGCAATTGGGAGCCGCTGGCCGCCTGGATCGCGCAAAGCGGCGCTGACCTCGTCATCCACACCGGCGATCTCAGCGTCGACGGCGCCGACAAGGACGACGACATCGGCTTCTGCATGGAGCTGATGCGGGAAATCTCGGTCCCGATGCTGCTGGTGCCGGGCAATCACGATGTCGGCCATCTGCCGGGCTCCTTGCAGCCGGTCAATGCGGAACGCCTCGAGCGCTGGCGCCGGCTGGTTGGTCCCGATTATTGGACGGAGGACGCCGGAAACTGGCGATTTATCGGTCTCGACAGCCTGCTGATGGGCTTTGATGATGCCGAGGAAGAGGCCCAGTTCGAATGGCTGCGTGCGGCGCTGGAAAGCCGTGGCGGCCGGCGCGTCGCGCTTTTCGCCCACAAGCCGCTTTTCATCGACGCGCCCGGCGAAGGTGACACCGGTTACTGGAGCGTCCGCCCGGCACAGCGGCAACGTCTCTACGATCTGATCGGTGCCCATGACGTGGCGCTTTTCGCCAGCGGTCACCTGCACTGGGCATGGCAAGGCAAATACGAAAACACCGCGCTGGTCTGGGGTCCGTCGGCCGCCTTTGTCGTCGGCGACATGGAGCGCGACATGCCGGGCGAGCGGCTGCTCGGCGCCGTCGTGCATGAATTCGACGATACAGTCACCAGCGAGATCGTCGCTGTTCCCGGCATGACCGTCCACGTCCTCGATGACGTGGTCGAGGAAGTCTACCCGCACGAGGCGCACAAGGTCCGCAGGAAAGTCGCGTCATGAGCGCGCTCTCGCTCCGCGGCTTGAACAAGTCCTTTGGCGGCAATGCCGTCCTGAACGGCGTCAGCCTCGATGTCAAAGCGGGCGAGTTCATCGCCCTGGTCGGCCCCTCGGGCTGCGGCAAGAGCACCTTGCTGCGCATTCTTGCCGGGCTTGATCATGCCGACAGCGGCGAGATATTCGTTGCTGGCAAGGACATGTCGGCGGTCGCCGCGGCCGATCGCAACATCGCCATGGTGTTCCAGTCCTACGCGCTCTACCCGCATCTGACGGCCGGCCAGAACATCGCGGTTCCCTTGGCCATGAAGCGGCTGAGCCGGACGCAGCGCCTGCCGCTGGTCGGCTCCGCATTGCCGGGCCAGAAAGAAATCCGCGCTGGCATTTCGCGGGATGTCCGCGAGATGGCGACGGTACTCAAGATCGATCATCTGCTCGACCGCAAGCCTGGTCAGATGTCGGGCGGGCAGCGGCAGCGTGTCGCCCTGGCGCGCGCCATGGTGCGGCGCCCCTCGATCTTCCTGATGGACGAGCCGCTTTCCAACCTCGACGCCAATCTGCGGGTGCACGCCCGTGGCGAGATCGTCGAACTGCACCGCCGCGCCGGCGTGCCGACGCTCTATGTGACGCATGACCAGGCCGAGGCACTTTCGATGGCCGACCGGGTGGCGGTGATGATCGGCGGCAATCTGCTGCAACTCGCCGCGCCCGAGGCGATCTACAACGATCCGGCCCATATCGAGGTCGCCCGTTTCGTCGGCCAGCCCAGGATCAACATCATACCGGCACTTGCCGAAAATGGCCGTGTCAGCTTCGAAGGCATCCGGTTGGCCCTGATGGAGAAGGTGGCAAACGGCCCGGTCAGCCTCGGCATCCGGCCCGAATTCGTCAAACTGTCTCCCAGTGGGCGGAGCGGCCTTGCCGGGCGGATCGAGCGCCTCGAATTCCTCGGTTCGGAAGTCATTGCCCATTGCCGGCTCGATGCGACCGGCGACATCGTCATCGCCAAGCTGGCGCCGCACGAGGCGAGGGACCTGATTGCGGGAATGCCGGTGGGTATCCTCCTTCCACCCGAGCATGCCATGGTCTTCGGGCCGGAGGGAAAGCGGCTGCGCACGGCGAGCGCCGCGCCCGCACGCCAGGAGCCGGCCTATGTCTAGCGTCGCGCTGGCTGGCAATATCCTGAGCGCCGCGGCCCTCCACAGGCGCAGCGAGGACCGCACCGCCTGGCTGCTGGCGGCCCCGGCGATCGTGCTCTTGCTGCTGTTCGTGCTGCTGCCGGTGGTCGCCGTCATCTTCCTCGGCTTCACCGATTTCGAACTCGGTTATGGCAAATTCCGCCTGGTCGGCTTCGAGAATTACGCGCATCTCCTGACCGACCGCACCTTCCGCAAATCGCTGTGGAACACATCGGTCTATACGGCGATCGTCGCACCGGTCTCGATCGTGCTTGGCCTTGGCGTCGCCTTGCTGATCGAAGGCGAACCTCGGGCGCGCGGTTTCTTCCGCACCGTCTATTTCCTGCCGGTCGCATCGCTGATCGTCGCCATGGCGACAGTCTGGCAATATCTCTTCCACCCGACCATCGGGCCACTCAACGCGCTGCTTGCGCTGGTCGGCATTCCTGGCCCGAACTGGCTCGGCGCCTCCAGCACCGTGCTCTACAGCCTGTCGATCATCGGCGTCTGGCAGTCGGTCGGCTTCAACATGGTGCTGTTCCTGGCTGGCCTGACGGCGATCCCGCGCGAGCTCTACGCCGCTGCTCACGTCGATGGCGCGAAATCGGCGCTCGACCGGTTTTTCCTGGTCACCTGGCCGATGCTCGGGCCGACGACGCTGTTCGTCGTCACGATCAGCATCACCAATGCGGTGAAGGTCTTCGAAACCGTGAAGATGCTGACCGATGGCGGGCCCAACAAGGCCTCCGAAGTGCTGCTGTTCACCATCTACCAGGAAGGCTTCGTCTACCTGCGCGTCGGCTATGCCTCGGCAATGACCGTCGTCTTCCTTGCGATCCTGGTCGTGCTGATGCTTCTCCAATACCGCGTACTCGACCGGCGGGTGCATTACACATGACCAGCCTGCCTGCCGGCCGCATCATCCGTTTCGCGCTGCTTTCGCTGGGCGCGTTGATGATCCTCGCGCCTTACATCTTCATGATCTCGACCGCGGGCAAGACGCAGAGCGACATCTTTACCTCGTCGCTGTCGCTCATCCCGCAGCATTTCTATTTTGCCGAGAATTTCGCCAAGGCGCTGAGCAAGGTGCCGATGGCAACACTGCTGTGGAACGGCGTCGTCGTGTGCGGCCTGATCTTCTTCTTCCAAGTGCTGGTCGCGATTCCCTGCGCCTACGCCATGGCCAAGCTGAAATTCCGTGCCGCGCGGCTGATGATGGTGCTGGTCATGCTCGGCCTGCTGGTACCGATCCATGCCACGGCGCTGCCGCTCTATGTCGCCTTCGACAGGATGTCGCTGCTCAACAGCTACACCTCGCTGGTGGCGCCGTTCACCATCTCGGTGTTCGCGATCTTCATGTTCCTGCAGTTCTTCCGCGCCATGCCCGACGACCTCATCCACGCGGCAAGGCTCGACGGCATGTCCGAGCTCGGGATCGTCGCGCGCGTCATCGTCCCCAACGCCTGGCCGGCCGTCACCGCGTTTGCGATCTTTTCGGTGGTCGCCCACTGGAACGATCTCTACTGGCCGCTGATCGTCGTCAGCAAGCAGGCCTATGCCACGCCGCCGCTCGGCCTGATGTATTTCCGCGCCGCCGAGGCGGGCGACGATTACGGCGCGCTGATGGCCGCCACGCTGATCATCACCCTTCCACTCGTCGTCGCCTTCCTGTTCGCACAGAAGCGCTTCGTCGAAGGCATCACCATGACCGGTCTCAAAGGCTGACCGGGTCGAACCAGGAGCACGAGCACATGAAGCAACTTTCCAGGATACTTGCAGCGGCGGCGATCTCGCTGACGACAGCCCTTCCGGCCTATGCCGACACGACGCTGACGGTCCATTATCCGATGCCCGGCTTCTTCAAGAACGTGATGGACACGATCTCGAAGAAGTTCATGGAAGAAAATCCCGACATCAAGATCCAGTTCGCCAGCCCGTCCGCCACCTATGAGGAAGGCATCCAGACCATCCTTCGCCAGGCCGGCACCGACGAAATGCCCGACATCACCTTCATCGGTCTCAACCGTCTGCGCATGCTCAACGAACGCGACGTCGCCGTCGATCTTGGCCCGCTGGTCAAGAAGGAAGGCAACATGGCTGAGCTCGGCTTCTCCGACACGATCCTGAAGCTGGCGCAGGTCAACGGCAAGCAGGTCGGCCTCGCCTTCGCCACCTCGAACCCGATCATGTATTACAACGCCGACCTGGTGAAGGCCGCCGGCGGTGATCCGGACAATCCGCCCAAGACCTGGGACGAGGTCATCGCGCTCGGCGGCAAGATCAAGGCGCTCGGCAATGGCGTCGACGGCATCGACTTCCGCTGGCAGGGCGACGACTGGATGTTTTCGGCGCTGCTGTTCGGCGCCGGTGGCAAGATGCTGAACGAGGACGAAAGCAAGGTCGCCTTCAACGGGCCGGAAGGCGAGAAGGCAGTCGAGATCCTGCAGCGGATGGTGAAGGAGGGCGGCATGCCGGTCTTCACCAAGCCGGCTGGCGAGCAGGCGTTCGCGGCCGGCAAGGTTGGCTTCGAGTTCCAGACCACCGGCGCGCTGGTCAACACCATCAAGAACGTCGGCGACAAGTTCACGCTGCGGACGGCCAAGATCCCGCTGATCGATCCGGCCAACGGCCATCTGCCGACCGGCGGCAATGCCGTGGTCATCCTGACCAAGGATGCCGCCAAGCAGGACGCCGCCTGGAAATTCGCGAAATTCGCCGCCGGCCCTTATGGCGCGTCGGTCGTCGTGCCCGGCACCGGCTATGTCCCCAACAATGAACTCGCGGCGAAATCGCCGGAATATCTCGGTGATTTCTACAAGAAGAACCCGCTGTTCCAGGCCGGGCTCAGCCAGATGCCGCTGATGGTTCCGTGGTATGCCTTTCCGGGGACCAACGGTGTGAAGGTGACACAGACCATCGTCGACAATCTGTCGCGGATCGTCGACCAGTCGGCGACGCCCAAGGAAGCGCTCACCGATGCGGCAAGCGACGTCGAAGGCATGCTGCCGACGCAGTAAGGACTTGCCAGGGCATCGCCGCGCCAAGGGCGCGGCGAACTCCCTGGCGGTCAAGCCGGCCGGTAGATCCGCTCCGCCGTATTCCAGAAGATATCAGCCTCGGCCGCCGGACCGTGCTTCGCTACAGCCGCGCGGTGGGCCTTGATCAGTTCGGCGTGGCTCGTCCACAACTTCTCGATGGGGAAGTTGGAACCGAACATCAGGTGATCCGCGCCCAATATCTCGATCGCGTTGTCGACGATATAGGCGATCAGCGCCGGGTCGTTGCGGTGGACGAAAGTGCCGAGGCCAGACAGCTTGGCGTAGACGTTCGGCGCCGCCGACAGCGTGCGCAGCCCAGCCTTCCAGTCTTCGGTGGTTTCCTGATCCATGCCGGTCAGCATGCCGGCGTGGGTGAGGATGAAATTGGTCTCTGGATTTTCTCCGACCAGCGTCAACCCGTCTTTCATCTGGGCGGGAAAGAGCTGCAGGTCGAAGGACAGGTCATAATCCTTCAGCCGCGCCACATTGGCTCGTACCCTGGGATCGATCACCTGATCGGGGCCAGTGGCGAAGCGGAAGGCCGGGGTCTCGTGCCAATGCAACTGCATGCGCACGCCGCGCAGCAGCGGATATTTTTTCAAGCGGTCGATCTGGGGTCTGATATCGTCCACCGTCATGTCGGTGTAGCCGACGATGGCGTGCGGCCAGCCGGTTTCATCTGCCGTTTTCTGCAGGAAGGCGACTTCCTTTTCGAAGTCCTCCTTCGCCCAGTTGGTCTGGACGTAGACCGCTTTCTCGACGCCGCACCCTTGCTGGTCGGCGAGAAACTCCTCGATCCGGTAGTCGCGGCGGATCGGCTCGTAGGGGCCGAAGATGCGCGGCACCATCGGCCCGACCAGCCAGGGCTGGTCCTGCTGGCGCCAGATGTGGAAATGCGCGTCGATGGCTTTCTGCATCACGATACCCTTTTCCAGATTGTCGCCGCCGGTGGGGCAGGGCGGGCGAGCGACAGGATGAAATCGGTGAGGCCGGCGAGCGACGAGCCGTCGACCAGATCGTCCAGGTCAGGCAGGATGGCGCGAAGTGCCGCCGTTGCCGGCTGGAAGCGCGGGTCGCCGGCCAAAGGTGTCGCCAACGACAGCCGGAACGCGCGGGCGCTCAGCCGGCGCATCGCCGTCTCCAGTTCGGCATGGCCGCCGCGCTCCAGCGCGTCGGACAGGATGATCACTGCCGCACCACGTGCGAAGGCGGAAAAACGCGGCACGGAGAGGAAGGCAAGCAGCGTTGGCCCCATGCGGGTGCCGCCGTCCCAGTCGTCGACCTGGGCTGCCGCGCGCGCCAACGCCTGGTTCCTGTCGCGGATCCGCAGCGCTGACGTAATGCGGTTTAGGCGCGTGCCGAAGGTGAAGATTTCTGCCCGGTCAGCGCCTTGCACGGCGGCATGCGCGAGCTTCAAATAATCCGACGTGTGCAGCTTCATCGAGCCGGACACGTCGATCAGGATCAGCAGTTTGCGCGGCACGGTCTGGCGGCGACGCAGCAGCGGCGAGGGGACATCGCCATCGGCGCTGACGATTTCCCTGAGCGAGCGGCGCAGGTCGAGCTTGCCGCGCGAATGGGTGCGCACGGTGCGGAAGGAGCGGCGCGCGGGCAGGGCGCTCGACAGTTGGCGGCGAAAGACGGTCAGCCTGTCGTCGTCGCGCTGGAAGTCGCGGCTGCTCAACTGTTCGATCGCCGAGGATAGCTCGCCGCCTTCCTGTCGCTGCTCGGCTTCGATCCGCTCGTCGTCGGCGCCGCCATCATCCTTGACGCGGGTTTCCTCGTCGCTGTCGCCTTCCACCACGGCTGATGTGTTGCCGTAAAAATGGCTTTGGAAATGCGCCTCGAATTCGTCGCGGCGGTCAGGTGGCGGCGCCAGGGTGGCCAGCGCTGCCTCACGGATATCGGCCATCGAACGGGGCCCGAGCAGCGTCACGGCCTGCATGAAGCCAGAGATTTGCTCCGGGGCGATTATAAAGCCGTAGCGGCGCAGCAGTTGGCCGAAGCCAAGGAAGGGCGTGGCGGCGGGAGGTACGCTCTCCTCGCCCCGTTTACGGGGAGAGGATGCCGGCAGGCAGGTGAGGGGCAGCGCCGACTTCTGGCCATCGTGGCGCCGCCCCTCATCCGCCCCTTCGGGGCACCTTCTCCCCGTGAACGGGGAGAAGGGATCGTTGACGTCCCGGCTCACGCCAGTGCCTCCTGGACGATGCGCCCAAGCTCGGGGGCGATGTAGGAGAGGTCTTCCTCGTCCTTGATCAACACGCCGATGGCGCGGCGGAAGGCTTCCGGCCACGGGCTGCCGCCCTTTTCCAGGATCGTCGCGGCATTGGCCCATTCGACGGCTTCGGCGATGCCGGGCGGCTTGGCGAGCGGGCGGGCGCGGATGGTCTGCACGGCGGCCGCCACCGCGCGCGCGGTAGCCTCCGCGACATCGCCAGCACGCAGCATGATGATGGCGGCCTCGCGTTCGGCGTCGGGGTAGCCGATCCAGTGATAGACGCAGCGGCGGCGCAGCGCCTCGGCGAGTTCACGGGTGCGGTTCGAAGTCAGAATGACGATCGGCTGAGCGGCGGCACGGATGGTGCCGCGCTCGGGGATGCTGATCTGGAAGTCGGACAGGAATTCCAGCAGCAGCGCCTCGAATTCATGATCCGAGCGATCGATCTCGTCGACCAGCAAAATACGCTGCCGCGGCGCCTTCAACACCTGCAGCAGCGGCCGGGCAATCAGGAAACGGTCATCATAGATGTCGATCTCGTGCTCGCCGGCATGGCGGATGGCGAGCAGTTGGCGCTGGTAGTTCCACTCATAGAGCGCATGCGCCGCGTCGATGCCTTCATAGCATTGCAGGCGCACCAGATCGCGGCCGAGCAGCTCGGCGATCGCCTTGGCGGCTTCCGTCTTGCCGACGCCCGGCGCGCCTTCGAGCAGCAACGGCTTGCCCAGCCGGATGGCCAGAAAGATCGCGGTGGCGAGGCTGTCGTCGGCCAGATAGCGCGAGGCGGCGAGGCGCTCGGCCACCGCCTCCGGCGAGGTCGCGACCGTTTCGGCGTTTACCTCGGGCATGTCGGTCCTCAGTTCGCGGCTTGCGCCTTGAGCGCGCGCAAAATGCGTTCCGGCGTGATCGGCAGCGTGTCGATACGCACGCCGACCGCGTCGAAGACGGCGTTGGCGACCGCCGGGATTTGCGGGTTGGCGCACATTTCGCCCGGTCCCTTGGCGCCATAGGGGCCATCTGCCGAGGGCCGCTCCAGCACGATGATTTCGGTTTCGGCGAGGTCGCCGGGGCCAGGCATCAGATACTGGTTGAAGTCGGTGCCGCCATGGTCGCGGTTGGGATAATAGGGTTCCGTCGTCTCGTAAAGCGCATGGCTGATGCCCATCCAGGAGCCGCCGACCAGCTGCTGCTCGACCATTTTAGGGTTCAACGCGCGGCCGATCTCGAAGACGTTCTTGACCGTCAGCACCGTGACCTCGCCGGTTTCGTCGTCGACTTCGACCTCGGCCACCGTGCAGGCATGCGCGTAACAGGTCGACGGCTTCATCGCGCCGGTCTCCTTCTCCGGATAGGAGCGCGGGATCAAAAACATGCCACGGCCTGAGATCGAGCGGCCGCGCTTGAAATGCGCCGACAGGGCGACATCGAAGATCGAGATCGATCTCTGCGGCGCGCCCTTGACCAGTATGTTGCCCTGGCCGTCGGTTTCGAGGTCCGAGGCATTCACTTCCAGTTCCTCGGCCGCCACTTCAAGCATCACCTGGCGGGCTTCCCTGGCGGCCTGGATGACCGCGTTGCCGGCGCGGTGTGTGCCGCGCGAGGCGAAGGTGCCCATGCAGTGCGGGCCGGTGTCGGTGTCGGCGGTGTCGACGACGACGCGATCGGTCGGCACGCCGATCGTCTCGGCGCAGATCTGCGCCATGATCTGCTTCATGCCCTGGCCGAGATCGACCGAGGACAGCGTGACCATGAAATTGCCGGTCGGGGTCGAATGCACCAGCGCCTGGGTCGGGTCGCCGCCAAGGTTCATGCCGGTGGGATAGTTGATCGCGGCGACGCCGCGCCCACGCCTGATCGCCATCTCAAGCTCCGTTCTTGTAGGAGGACATCGCCATGTATTTCTCCGCCACCGGCCAGTGGGCGGCGCGCGAGGCTTCCTGCATGCATTCGATGAGTGCCGCGCCCTCGGTCGGCTGGCGATGCGCCTTCATGTCGCCGTCGCGATAGGCGTTGACGAAGCGGAATTCGAGTGGATCCATGCCGATCAGCCGCGCCAGCTTGTCCATCTGCACCTCCAGCGCGAAATCGCCGATGGTGACGCCGAAGCCGCGCATGGCCGACGACGGCGTGCGATTGGTATAGACGCAGTAGGTGTCGATCCAGACGTTGGGGATGGTGTAGGGACCGGGATAGTGCCCGGCGCCCTTCTGCGCGCCATAGGGCGAGTGGCGGGAGTAGGCACCGGCATCGGTGTAGCCGGTGACCTTCCGTGCGACGATGCGGCCATCGTTCATGACGCCGTCCTTGATGACGACTTTTTCGGCCGCGCGGGGCGAGGAGATCTGCATCTCCTCCTCGCGGCTGTAGATAAAACAGACTGGTCGCCCGGTTAGTTTTGCGCCGAGGATGGCAATCGGCTCGACGATGACATCGACCTTGCCGCCGAAACCGCCGCCGACCGTGCCGCCGACAAAATGCAGCTTGCTGCCCGGCATCTGCAGGATGATCGAGGTGTTGTCGAGGGTGAAGAACATCGCCTGTGTGTTGGTGTAGCAGGTGAAGCGGTCATTGCCCTCGGGCGCCACCACGCAACCGGTGGTCTCGGTCGGCGCGTGCTCGATGGGCGAGGACTGATAGCTTTGCTCCAGCACGTGATCGGCCTCGGCAAAGCCCGCCTCGACATCGCCGAAGCGCACCTTGCGGCACGCGCCGCTGTCATAGAGGTAATGGTTCTGGCCGTGATATTCGTTGACGATGGGCGCGCCGGGCTTCAGCGCTTCCTCCATGTCGAACACGGCGGGCAGCACTTCATAATCGACCTTGACCTTGGCGGCGGCCTCCTGGGCGGCACGCTCGGTTTCGGCCAACACCGCCACCACGGCCTCGCCCTTCCAGCGCACCTTGCCGTCGGCCAGGACCGTCTCGTCTTCCGGTCCGACCTGGATCAGGATCAGGATCGTGTAGACATTGTGCGGCACGTCCCTGGCCGTCAGCACCTTGACCACGCCCGGATGTTTTTCGGCCTCCGACGTGTCGATCGAGCGGATGCTGGCATGGTGATGAGGGCTGCGCACCATCTTCAAATGCAGCATGCCGGGAAAGTTGCGGTCGGCGAAATAGGCGGTCTTTCCGGTGACGTGGCCTGGCGAATCCGAGCGTGGCCGCGCCTGGCCGATCTCATGCAGATCGTCCTTGCGGACATCGGCGAAGTAGCTCTTGCGCAATTCCATTTCTTTGGTCCCTCAGAGCATGATGCCGAAAAGTGTGAAGCGGTTTTCGGGCGACATCATGCTCTATCTCTTTGATTTAGAGCCGGATTCGGATTTCAGGTCTGTTCGACCTGAAATCATCCGGCTCTAGGCCGCGTTCTGCGAATTGGCGCGGGCGGCGGTGAGCACCGCCTGGATGATCGGCTCGTAGCCGGTGCAGCGGCAGATGTTGCCCGACAGCGCTTCGACGACATCGTCGCGGCTGGGATTGGGCGAGTGGTCGAGCAGCACCTTGGCCGCCATGATCATGCCCGGCGTGCAGAAGCCGCATTGCGTGGCGAAGGCGTCGAGGAAGGCATGCTGCAGCGGATGCAGCACACCGCCGTCGGCGAGACCCGATGTGGTGGTGATGATGGCGCCATTGCAGGTCTCGGCCAGCGTCAGGCAGGACAGCCGGAGTTCGCCGTCGATAATCACCGAGCAGGCCCCGCAAGTGCCCTGATGGCAGCCGCCCTTAGGCGAGGTGTCGCCGATCTTGTCGCGCAAGGCGTTGAGCAGCGTGGTGCCGCTTTCGACGAATTCGGCCTTCTCAGATCCATTGAGCGTGAACTGGACGGGAATCTTTGCCATTCTTCCTCCTTGCGCGCCTGCCCCGTAGGGAAAGCGCGCCCCCCCGATTGTGATTAGCCGAGCAGCAGCCGACCGAGATGGACCGGCAGAACTTCGGCGCGATACCATGCGCTTGCGATCGAGTCGGTGATCGGCGCGGTGCCTTCGCTGGCGGCGGCCAGTGCTGGCGCGATGCCGTCATGGTCAAGCCTTTTGCCGATTAGCGCCTTCTCCGCCGCCTCGGCGCGCACCGGCCGGTCGGCCATGCAACCAAGTGCGATGCGCGCAGAAGAGACGGTGCCGTCGGCAGCCTGCTCCAGCAGGGCGGCAATGCTCAGCACCGAGACGCCCTTGGGTTTGATCCGCGACACTTTGAGGAAGCGGAAGCTGTCGGCCTTCGGAAGCGCGAAACTGACTGACGTGACGATGGAACGATTATCGTCTCGCCCCGTCAGGAAGGTCTCGATAGGCATTTCGCTGTCGCCGGTGCTGACCAGGGCGTCGAGCGCCAGCAAGGCGACGGCGAAATCGCCATAGGGGCTTGGCGCAAACAGGTTGCCGCCGACGGTGGCCATGTTGCGGATGGCCGGGCCGCCGACAGCGCGCGCGGCCTTGGCAAGCTGGCCGAGCTCGCGATGGCGGGCGATCGCCGCCATGGTCACCGAAGCGCCGATGCGGACCGTGCCGCCGGAGACCGCGATTGCCGACAGGGCCGGGTCGGTCGACCTGACAAGGCTGGAGACCGAGACATCGCCTTCATTGGCGGCGCGTACGACAAGCGTGCCGCCGCCGAGATAGCGCGTGCCGGCGGCTTTCAGCGCCGCGCTGGCGTCTTTCACCGTTGCAAAACTCTGCAATGCCAGCGCCATGGCCCGCTCCTCAACTCTGGCCGGCGAAATGGCTCTTCAGGGCGTTGAAGCCGCCCTGGAAGACATTGGCGCCCATGCCCTCGGCCAGCTTGTCGGCTTCTTCGGGTGCTGCGTCGAAGCTGGCGGTCCATTCGGCATAGGTGCGGTCGCCGTCGGTGACGCGCCTGAGCTGCAGCGTCGCCCTGTGGTTGGTGAGGGGCTGCGGCGTTTCCAGGATGGAATAGCTGACGAGGAAATTGTCATCGGAGAAGTCGAGCAGTTTTTCGCGCAGGCGGGCACCGCTGGCCAGCTGGAAGTTGCGCACGCAGCCGATCGTGCTGGCATCCTTGCCGTCTTCGATATGGCTCTCGACCATGCGTGGATGCCAACCCGGCAACCCGTTGAAGTCGCGTATGCGCGCCCAAACCTTTTCGACCGGTGCGTCGATCACGCTGGAAATGGTGACTTTGGGCATATGATGTTCCCTTGCGAATTTCGTTGCGGCAAGGGTAGGGCGCTAGCGCGCACAGCGCTTATCAATGCGTCTTGAGCATCTATCAACCAGTCTGAAAAACAGATGGCTGCCGGCTCAGGCCATTGCCCGCGCGGCCTCGCGGTAGAGCGTCGGCGGCACGCCGACATGGTCACGGAAGAAGCGCGAGAAATTGCCTTGCGTGGTGAAGCCGAGATTGCAGGCGACCGAGATCAGCGGCTCCCGCGACCATTGCAACTGCCGCACCGCTTCCTCCATACGCAGCGTGTTCCAATAGACGTTGGGCGTGAGGTTGGTCTGTTCCTTGAACAAGGCGAAGAAATGCGGCCGCGAAAGACCAACGGCGCGGGCAACGTCGTCGAAGGAGATGCGTTCGCAGACATTGGCCTTCATCAGCTGGATCGCCTTGCGAACGCGGAAATCCTGCACGGTGTTTATGCGGCCGCGCGCTTCCTGCGGCGCCGAGGCGTCGGCGGCATCGAGCACAGAGTCGATGAATCGCTCGATCTCGTAGTTGGCGACATCGTCGACGCTCTCATTGTCGGTGAGATGGTCGAGCAGGCTGGCGGCCGCCTGGTGCAGCCAAGGCTCGAGCGCGATCGCCGCCCGCGAAAACAGCGGCGCGCTGGATGGCAGGTCGCGCCGGCGGCGGGCCCAGTCGGGATCGATGTAGAAGGCGAGAAACAGACCGGGCGTCCCGTTTTGCGACAGGACGTGGCTGTGGGGCTGGAAGGAATTGATGCCGGCGGCTGTGCGAGGGCCGAGGCGGACCGTCTCGCGGCCGATGGTCATTTCGCCGGCGGTGCCTTCGAGCCAGATGATCAGATGCGCCTCGACATGGGCATGGGTGACGAAGTCGCTCGCGACATTCAGGACAGAAACATGTCCGAACCGGCCCCAGTAGAGCCTGATCGCTTCCGTCATGGCATATCCTCCCGCAAGCGACTGGCCTCCCTTCGCTTGCAGGGAGGATTGTGCGGCCGGTTTTCGGCATCCGTCAAGGCATCGGCTGTTGGCCGCTACCAATGGAGGTTGGCTTCGGCCGATTTTCAGACTGAGCGATAGGATCAGAACGAATAGCGCTTCGACGGCGAAGAGCCCCTCAATCGCTGCGCCTGAAATTGCGGATGCGGTCGAACAGAACCGCCAGCAGGATGGCGCCGCCGATGAAGGTGCCCTGCCAGAAGGCGTTGATGCCGAGCAGGCCAAGGCTGTTGCGGATCACCTCGATGAGGGCGGCACCGACGATGGCGCCAAAGGCGGTGCCGACGCCGCCGGCCAAATTGGCGCCACCGATGACGGTGGCGGCGATCACTTGCAGTTCCATGCCGTTGCCGAGATTGGTGGTGACAGCGCCGAGCCAGCCGGTTTCGATAATGCCGGCAATGCCGGCCGACAGCGCCGAGATCATGTAGACGGCGACCTTGATCTGGCGCACCGGCACGCCGGTCAGCGTCGCGGCGTGCTCGTTGCCGCCAATGGCAAAGATATGCCGGCCGAACTTCGTCCAGCGCAGGACAAAACCGGTGATCAGGGCCAAAAGGATCGTGTAGAGCACCGGATTGGCGATGCCGAACACCCAGGCGCCGCCGCCGAGTGCCAGAAGCTTGTCGTGGTCCGGGCCGAACTGGAAGACGACGGTGTTGTTGGAGGCGACCATGGCGAGGCTGCGGGCGATCGACAGCATGCCGAGCGTCACCACGAAGGGCGGAAAGCCCAGATAGGCGATAAAAATGCCGTTGAAGGCGCCGATGACGAGCGCGGTGGCGATCGAGGCCAGAATGCCGATCTCGATCGAATAGCCGGCATGCATGGTGACGGCCAGCACCATCGAGCACAGGCACAGCACAGAGCCGACCGACAGGTCGATGCCACCGGTGATGATGACGAAGGTCATGCCGAGCGCCACGATGGCGACGAAGGTGATGTTGCGGGTGATGTTGTAGAGGTTCTTCGAGGTGGCGAAGGCATCGGTGGCGAAGGACAGGAAAATGCAGGCCAGGATGACGGCGACCACCACCCAGAAAGTCTGGCTGGAGAACAGGCGCGACAGGAAAGTGTGCTGCTTCTGCGCGATCGTCTGGTCAAGGGTGACTGCCATTATCGACCTTTCCTGCCGGCAGCGAAACGCGCCAGCGCAATGAAACCCGGTTTTATCCCTCTCACGCCGCCTGCTCGATGGCGCCGGTGATCAGCCCGGTGACTTCCTCGGGCGAGCTCGACGCGATCGCCTTGTCGGCGACCTTCCTGCCGCGCCGCATCACGATGACGCGGTCCGCGACGTCGAAGACGTCGGGCATGCGGTGGCTGATCAGCACCACGGCGATGCCCTGGTTACGCAGGTTGCGGATGAGGTTGAGCACTTCGGCGACCTGCCGCACCGAGATCGCCGCCGTCGGCTCGTCCATCAGCACGATCTTGGCCTGCGACAGCATGGTGCGGGCGATCGCCACGGCCTGGCGCTGTCCGCCCGACATCTGCTTGACGAGATCGCGCGGGCGCGTCTCGGATTTCAGCTCGGCGAAGATATGGCCGGCGCGCTTGTACATCGCCGCATAGTCGAGGATGCGGAACGGGCCGACGCCACGGCGCAGTTCGCGGCCGAGATAGACATTGGCCGCCGCCGTCAGATTGTTGCAGAGCGCCAGGTCCTGGTGAACGATCTCGATGCCGTGCTGGCGCGCCTCGACCGGCTTGTGCAGGATGAGTTCCTTGTCGTCCATGCGCATCGTGCCATGGCTCGGGCGGAAATTGCCGGCGATCATCTTGACCAGCGTCGACTTGCCGGCGCCGTTGTCGCCCATCAGGCCGACGACCTCTCCGGGCTCGATCGACAGCGACACGTCGTTGACCGCCTGGATGGCGCCGAAATGCTTCGAGATGTTGGTGAGTTCGAGAACCGCCACCCGTCTTTGCCTCCCATGCCTGGCCCATCCGCACGCGGACAGGCGACAGCTTCCATTGGCTTTCCCCAGCTCCTCCCGGGGGCAGCGATGCGGTCATTTACGCGAATGGCATCGCGGGCGTCAATTGTCGAACGGGCAATTGTCAGACGAATAGTGCCGTGCGGAATTTGAAAAATCAGTTTTGTAGGACAAATAGCATTGACGTTGGCGGCAAGCCGTTATTAGTTGAGCGTCGGAGGAAGACATGCCGGCTTTGACGACGCCATCGGCGGCGCCAACGGCAAGAAGGTTTTGGCGATCGTGCAGCGTCGTCGCTGGGAGGGTCGCATCTGAAAATGCTTATCGGCCTGGCCGGATTGAATGGGCGCACGCGTCTCAGTCATCTCGCATCCTGGCTGGTTTGTGTGGCGGGCACGCCGTGTCCGTCTGGTTGCAAAGGGAGGACTGACATGAGGAAAACAGTATTGCTCGCCGCCGTCGCCGCCATGGCGTTGGGCGCCGGGCCGGCTTTGGCCAAGAAGCAGCTCGTCATCGTGGTGAAAGGTCTCGACAATCCGTTCTTCGAGGCCATCCACCAGGGCTGCGAGAAATGGAACAAGGAAAACGCCAGCTCGGAATATGAATGCTTCTACACCGGCCCGGCATCGACTTCCGACGAAGCCGGCGAGGCGCAGATCGTGCAGGATATGCTGAGCAAGGCCGACACGGTGGCGATGGCGATCTCGCCGTCCAACGCGCCACTGATCGCACAGACGATCAAGAGCGCCAATCCGTCGATCCCGATCATGACCGTCGACGCCGACCTCGCCAAGGAAGACGCGGCACTGCGCAAGACCTATCTCGGCACCGACAACTACCTGATGGGCAAGAAGATCGGCGAGTACATCAAGAAGGCCAAGCCGAATGGTGGCACGATCTGCACCATCGAGGGCAATCCGGCGGCCGACAACATCTTGCGTCGCGCGCAAGGCATGCGCGACGCGCTGACGGGCAAGGAAGGCCTCACGGCACTTGCCGGCGAAGGCGGCTGGACGGAAGTCGCCGGCTGCCCGGTATTCACCAATGACGACGGAGCCAAGGGCGTTCAGGCGATGACCGACATCCTCGCCGCCAATCCCAAGCTCGACGCGTTCGGCATCATGGGCGGCTGGCCGCTGTTCGGCGCGCCGCAGCCCTACCGCGACCTGGTCGGACCGCTCAAGGACCGGCTGGCCAAGAACGACTTCGTCATCGGCGCCGCCGACACGATCGGCGACGAGGTGGCCATCGCCAGGGACGGCCTTGTCACCGCTCTGGTCGGCCAGCGGCCCTTCGAAATGGGGTACAAGGCACCATCGGTGATGATCGACCTGGTCGAAGGCAAGAAGGTTGACGATCCGGTCTTCACCGGTCTCGACGAATGCACCAAGGACACGGTCGACACCTGCATCCAGAAATAGGCCGCGATTTCGGGGCGCTCGCCAACGAGCGCCCCGTTTCCTCCAATTCTTCAACAGGACGCCTTGGTTGGGGCTATCGGAGCCCGGCTTTGACGCGTCAGTGGTTTGGATTTTCGGCAACGGGATCGGTGCGCCGCGCGGGTTTGGATCAATCCGGGTGACTGGCGGCCGACCTATTGGAACGTGGATGCCGGACGAGAAGGCAAAGAAAAAAGCCGGCCGGGCCAAGGCGCAAGCCAGCCACGACCCGGCAGCCATGCGCAGGGTGGATGCGGCGCACTTTCCCGGGTCCAGCGTCCATGCCTCGCTCGCCAGCGAGATTGGCCTCAGGATCGTGCGCGGCGACTATCCGCCTGGCAGCATCCTGCCCAATGAGGCCAAATGGGCCGAAACCTTCAATGTCAGCCGTTCGGCGGTGCGCGAGGCGATCAAGATGCTGATGGCCAAGAGCCTTCTGGCGTCGCGGCCAAAGATCGGGAGTTGGGTCGAGCCGAAGGAGCGCTGGAACCTGCTCGACCGCGACGTGCTGGCCTGGTACGCGACCGCGCCGGATCGCGAAGCGTTCCTTCGCACCGTGCAGGAGTTCCGCCACATCATCGAACCGGAAGCATCCGCCTTTGCCGCAATACGGCGCAGCGACGAGCAGATGGCCGAGATCAGCCTGGCCTGCCGGGAGATGGGCGAGGCGGCCAACCTGCCCGAGCGCATCCGTGCCGACACGCGCTTCCACCTCGCCATCCTGCGGGCCTCGGGCAACGACCTTCTGGTGCCGCTCGGCGTGTTGATCGAATCGGCGCTCGACCATCTCTTCATCTTCACCACACGCCAGGTCGGCGATCAACGGCGGGCACAGAAACTGCACGAGGCGATCGAGAAAAGCATCCGCCTGCAGCGGCCAGCCGCGGCGCGCAACGCCGTGCACAAGCTGCTTGCCGACACCGATGAGGGGATCGGAAGGGGCCGGCGCTAAGGCCAGCCGACCGTCCGGGTCTCAGATCGTCTGCTTCCTTCCATCCTTCGTCGGCATCAGGTCGATGCCATTGACCTTGGCGATGTGCGTGGCCAGCATCGGCACGAACTGCTCGGCCGGGCCGGTTGCGTGAGCGCCGGCGAAGGCGTTCTTGGTGGCGTTGCCGAGCGGATTGGCGATGCCCGCCGCCCCCGCCATCGATTCCAGATAGGTCAGGTCCTTGAAGGCATTGGCGATGGTGAATTTGTGGGCGTCGCGGTCGCCTTCCAGCGTCCAGCGCATGAAGGTCTGATAGAAGCCGCAATCCATGCGGCCATTGCGGATGACGCTGTCGAAACGCGGCGGCGAGATGCCGACCTTCTCCGCCAGTGCCAAGGCCTCGGAATAAAGGGCGGCGTAGCCCAGCGAGATGAAATTGTTGAGCAGCTTCATGCGGTGGCCGTCTCCGGTATCGCCGACATGCACGATGCGGCCGGCCCAGGTGTCGATCACCGGCTTGACCCTGGCAAAGACGGCATCGGGCGCGCCGACCATGGCGTCGAGCGTGCCTTCCCAGGCTTCCTTCGGCGTGCGGCTGAGCGGCGCGTCGACATAGTCGACGCCGAGCGCCTTGAGTTCCGCGGCAAGTGCCACGGTCGAGACCGGATCCGATGTCGAGCAGTCGACGACGACCGCCCCCTTCTTCAAACCCTGCTTGAGGCCATCGGGACCGCGAATGATAGCCTCCACCTCGCGCGAGCCGGTGACGCAGATGAAGACGATATCGGATGCCGCCGCCACATCGCGGGAAGTCGATGCCTCACGAGCGCCTCGGCCGAGAAGATCCTCCGCCGGTTTGCGGTTCTTGCGGCCGAGGAAGGTCAGGGAATATCCCTTGTCGACGATGTTCTTGGCGATGCCGTGCCCCATCAATCCAAGGCCGACAAAGCCGATCTTCTCACCCGTAGCGGTCGTGTTCATGCTGTCTGTCCTGTTGCGTGATTATCGATAATGTCGCCGCTGTTTTAGCCATAGACGGTTGCAGAAAGCAATATTGTCTGACAATACACGTAAATCCCAGGACTTTCGTGGAGACCAGAAATGACAAAGCGGATCATGTTCACCGGCGGCAGCGGCAAGGCTGGGCGCCACGTCGTGCAATATCTGGTGGAGCAGGGTTGCCAGGTGCTCAACATCGACACCAGGCCGCTCGACAACCCCAAGGTGCGCACGCTGATCACCGACATCACCGACAGCGGCCAGGTGTTCAACGCGCTGTCGAGCTATATGGGGCTGCACGAATTCGACCCCTCGCTACGCCCGCAGCCAGTGGACGCCGTGGTGCATTTCGCTGCCATTCCACGCATCATGATCACGCCCGACAACGAGGTGTTCCGCATCAATGCAATGGGCACCTACAACATCATCGAGGCGGCGGTGAAGCTCGGCATCCGCAAGGTGATCATCGCTTCCAGCGAGACGACCTACGGCCTGGTGTTCGCCAACGAGCCGCGCGATCCCGCGTATTTCCCGCTCGACGAGGACTATGACGTCGACCCGATGGACAGCTATGCGCTGTCAAAGATCGTCAACGAGAAGACCGCGCGCGCTTTCGCGCAGCGCAATGGCACGGATATCTATGCCTTGCGCATCGGCAACGTCATCGAGCCGCATGAGTATTCGCTGTTTCCGAAATGGTTCGCCGATCCTGGTTTTCGCAGGCGTATCGCCTGGAGCTACATCGATGCCCGGGACCTTGGCCAGATCACGCTGCGTGCCGTCGAGAAGGATGGGCTGGGCTACCAGGTGTTCAATGCCGCCAATGACGACACCTCGTCCGATCTGCCGACCGCCGAACTCCTGAAGCGGTTCTATCCCGACGTGCCGGTCAAGGGCGAACTCGGTGAATACGAGACGCTGCTGTCGAACCGCAAGGCGCGCGACATGCTCGGCTTCCGCCCGGAGCACAGCTGGCGCAAATACGTCAAGACCGCCTGAGCGTGGTGGAATCGCGGCTGGGTTGTGCATAGAGGCCGGCTTTGTGGCCCCACGCCCGCACCGCGCTTGACAGCCTCCCTAAACCGGCCTTTCTGGACTGCATGCGGGACGCGAAGCCGAACAAGGAAAAATCGCCGAAAAAGGCTGCAGCCGCCGATCGTCCGGCCGGTGTTCGGCGAGCCGACGCGGCACGTATTCCGGGCTCCAGCGTGCACACATCACTGGCCAGCGAGATTGGGCTCAGGATCGTGCGCGGCGATTATCCGCCCGGCACCATCCTGCCCAATGAGGCCAAATGGTCGGAGACGTTCAGCGTCAGCCGCTCGGCGGTGCGCGAGGCGATCAAGATGCTGATGGCCAAGAGCCTGCTCGCATCGCGCCCCAAGATCGGCAGCTGGGTCGAACCCAGGGAACGCTGGAACCTGCTCGACCGCGATGTGCTCGCCTGGTACGCGACGTCGCCCGACCGCGAGGTTTTCCTGAAGACGGTGCAGGAATTCCGCCACATCATCGAGCCGGAAGCGACCGCATTCGCCGCCATGCGGCGCACCGACGAGCAGATGGCCGAGATCAGCCAGGCCTGCCGGGAGATGGGCGAGGCGAAAAGCTTGCAGGAACGGACCCGTGCCGACACCCGCTTCCACCTCGCCATATTGCGTGCCTCGGGCAATGATCTGCTGGTGCCGCTCGGCGTGCTGATCGAATCCGCCTTCGATCACCTGTTTGCCTACACGACCCGGGAGCTCGACGATTTGCAGCTCGCCCAGAAGATGCACGAGGCAATCGAAAAGAACATCCGCCTGCAGCGGCCGGATGCGGCGCGCAATGCCGTGCGCAAGCTGCTGGCCAATACCGACAACGTCATCCGTTCGCGATAGATTTCCGCGACACGGCCGTTGGGCGCGGGTGTTCGCGCCTTGGAACTCGAAGCAATTCGGGGCCGCACCGCAAAAAATTCAAAAGCCTGTGTCGGATCGGCAGTGTGGTGCCCGTCCTTGGGGCATCGAACAGAGACCACGAAGGAGTATCGACATGCCCAGCACCGTACGTCTGCACCGCGTCCTGACCACCAGCCCGGAGAAGGTCTACCGCGCGTTCCTCGAGGCCGATGCGCTTGCCAAATGGCTTCCGCCGAACGGCTTCACCTGCACGGTTCATCACTTCGAGGGCAAGGTCGGCGGTACCTTCGAGATGTCGTTCCGCAACTTCACCACTGGCGACAGCCATTCGTTTGGCGGTGAGTATGTCGAGCTCGTCGCGGGCGAACTCCTGCGCTACACCGACAGGTTCGACGATCCCAACCTGCCCGGCGAGATCCAGGTGACCGTGACGCTGAAGAAAGTGTCCGTGGGCACCGAAGTGAACATCACACAAGCCGGCATTCCAGACGCCATTCCCGCCGAAGCCTGCTATCTCGGCTGGCAGGAGTCGCTGCGGAACCTGGCCAAGCTTGTCGAACCCGAGATCAGACAATAGGGCGCCTACCGGCTGGATAGCGGTAATAAACGGTTCCTCACCTCGTTTTTGATGGGGTGAGGAACAAGCTTGAGGAGCCATTGGCGGCGAAAGCCTAATCCTCTTTTGGCCGCCCGAATGCCGCACGCAATTCGTCCTTGGCGTCCTCGAGGATCTTCTTGCGAGCCGCGGGCAGGTTTTTTCCGGCCCTGTTGATGTAGAAATTCAGCATCGACATGGCGGACTGGAAGGGCTCGGCCTTGCGGCGGTGGCTGTGTTCGGCCGAACGCTTGAGCGAGGCGGCGATCTTCTTGGCGTCGTCGGATTCGAACACGTGGTCCTCGAGATCCATCGCATCGCTGTGCTCGGTCACCTCGGCTGACCATTTCTGCTTGGTGGCGGTCATGGCTGGACTCCTTTGCGGGTTATCGATCGGAAACTCCAGATGCTGGCGCCGGTTCCCGCGCTCGTACCTCCCTGGAGCCACGGATTTGCCCGCCGTGGCGCTGCTGTGCGCCGAGAATGCGTCGATAGTGGCCAAAACAGCAGCGGTTGAGGCCGCCGACAGGAAACGCCTTTGTCACGAACCGACTTGAGCCGGCCCAGCCCCGGTATCGACAGTTCCTACGCCTGGATGCGTCTAGCCATCTCGATGCTGCTGGCGACGATCGGTGCGGTCGGCATGTGGGCCGTCGTCGTGGTGCTGCCTGCGGTACAGGCCGAGTTCGGCGTCGACCGCGCCGCGGCATCCATGCCTTACACCGCGACCATGGTCGGCTTTGCCGCCGGCAATGTGCTGGTCGGCCGCGCCATCGACCGCATGGGTTACTGGATTCCGGCGCTGTTTTCCTCGATCGCGCTCTCCGCCGGCCTTCTGCTCGCGGCTTTGTCGACCTCGATCCTGCAATTCACCCTTGCCCAAGGCGTGCTGATCGGTCTCGGCACATCGGTGATCTTCGGGCCGTTGATCGCCGATATATCGCACTGGTTCAATCGCCGCCGCGGCGTCGCCGTCACCGCGGCCGCGGCCGGCAACTACCTCGCCGGAGCGATCTGGCCGACCATCATGCCGACGCTGATCAAGGCGGAAGGCTGGCGCTTCACCTATGCCGCCATCGGCGTCTTCTGCCTGGTCACCATGGTGCCGCTGGTGCTTTTGCTGCGCCGCGGCGCTCCGGAAGCGGCAGCCGCCGGCCCGGCCGGAAGCCGGTCCGTGCAGCCGATGCCAATGTCTCCGGCCGCAATGCAGATGCTGCTGGTCGTCGCGGGACTGGGCTGCTGCGTGGCGATGTCGATGCCGCAAGTGCACATCGTCGCCTATTGCATGGATCTGGGCTACGGCATGGCGCATGGCGCCGACATGCTGTCGATCATGATGGCCGCGGGCGTCGTCAGCCGGCTCGCCTCGGGTTTTGTCGCCGACCGCATCGGCGGTGTCAAAACCTTGCTTATCGGCTCCGTGCTGCAATGCCTGTCGCTGCTGTTCTATATCCCGTTCGACGGGCTCGCCTCGCTCTATGTCGTGTCGCTGGTCTTCGGCCTGTCCCAAGGCGGTATCGTGCCTTGCTATGCGATCATCGTGCGCGAATACCTGCCCGCCAAGGAGGCCGGCCAGCGCATCGGCATCGTGATGATGGCGACGATTTTCGGCATGGCGATCGGCGGTTGGATGTCGGGTTGGATCTACGACCTGACCGGCTCCTATGCCGCCGCGTTCCTGAACGGCATCGCCTGGAACCTCTTGAACATACTGGCGATCGGACTGTTCATGTGGAAGGCAAGGCACAGGGCTGCCGTCGCCGCCTGAGGAAGGCCAAGCGCGGCCATTCCGTGGCTCGGCTTGACAACAGGCAGTCACTGCGCGACGCCAGGGCGGATGGGTGCGGCAACAGGCCGGTGAGATGGCGACAGCTGGAAAGATCGCATTGCGGGCGCGCTTCGATGGCCATGCGCATGGGCCAAGACCGTGATCAAGCCGCGTTCGCGCCGGGGCGGTGGCCGCCCAACCCTGTCGGATGTGGCACGCAAGGCCGGCGTCGGCGCGATCACCGTTTCACGCGCACTGCGCGACCCGGCACGTGTTTCCGAGGAACTGCGCCGTCAGATCCAGGCCGCCGTCGACGAACTCGGCTATGTGCCGGACCCCAATGCGCGTGCATTGGCCTCGGCGCGCGCCGAAGTGTTCGGCGTACTGGTGCCTTCGCTGACCAACAACGTCTTCGCCGAGGTGGTGCGCGGCATCTATGACTGCCTGTCGGACAGCCCGTTCCGCATCCAGCTCGGCAACACGCATTATTCCGGACTGGAGGAAGAGCGGTTGCTGCAGCTGTTCGGTTCGCAACGCCCGGCCGCGCTCATCATTGCCGGCATCGACCAGACGCCCGCTTCGCGAAAACTCCTGGAGAATGCCGGTTGCCCGGTGGTTCAGGTGATGGAGACCGGACCCGATCCGGTGGACATGATGGTCGGCTTCTCGCATCTCGATGGCGGCCGGACGGCGACCGAGCACCTGATAGAGGCGGGGTATCGCCGGATCGGCTTCATCGGTGCACGCATGGACCCGCGCTCGCAGCGGCGCCTGGCTGGTTACCGGGTGGCGATGGAGAAGGCCGGGCTCTCGGACCCGCGCCTGATCACCACAACGCCGGTGCTGTCCAGCGTGCCGCTTGGCCGCGAACTCTTCCGCGATGCGCTTGCCAAGATGCCGACGCTCGACGGCGTGTTCTGCAACAATGACGACATCGCGCTCGGCGTGCTGTTCGAATGCCATCGTGCCTCGATCGAGGTGCCGAAGACCATCGGCATTGTCGGCTTCAACGATCTCGACATGATGCAGGTGGCGTTTCCTTCGGTCACCAGCATCCGCACCCATCGCTACGAAATCGGCAGGCGCGCGGTGGCCATGGCGCTTGCGGCGATATCGGGTGACAGGCCGCGGCAGCGGGTCGTCGACCTTGGCTTCGAGCTCAAGCGCCGCGAGAGCACAGCCCGCTGAACACGCTTTCGAGAACACCCGCGAATGACGCTTTACACAACGTCATGGTAGCGCTACCATTTTCCATTGGAGAGCTTCGCCACTCAACTGTTGGGCCTGTTTATTATACATAAGCAACAGCTCATGCTTGTTTATTATGTATAATATGATAGCCTTTTCCCAACCGAAGGAGACGGCAAGGGGAGGGATCGCCGAGGTCTTCGGCATCTGGCAGGCGTGACTGGGTAAGGCGGGAGGTGCCAGCCGGGAGCGCGAAATCGCATAAAAACTGAACCGACAAATCGGAACTGCAATCGGGAGGATTATCGATGATCAAGTCACTTGTCGGCGGCATCGTTGCTGCCAGCGCATTCGTCATGCTCAATTCGGCGGCCATGGCTGCCGGCCCGGAGATCGTCTCCGGTCCCGCCGCCCAGGCCGACTGTTTCGCGCCCTGGGACGCGAACACCAAGTTCTTCAAATTTCCGAAGAAGGAAGGTCCGTTCCGCATCGCCTTCGCCAATGGCTATATCGCCAACACCTGGCGCATCCAGATGGTGCAGACGGCCAAGGCCTATGCGTCGCAGCCCGACGTGAAGGCAAAGATCAAGGAATTCAAGGTCGTCTCGACGGGCGAGGACGTGCCGGCGCAGATTTCGGCGATCAACAACTTCATCGATTCCGGCTATGACGCCATCGTCACCGACGCGCAGAACCCGACCGCCTTCGGCCCGGTCATCAAACGCGCCAAGGAAGCCGGCATCGTGCTGGTCGCCTTCGACAATATTCTCGACACCAAGGACGCTATCAACGTCAATGTCGACCAGAAGGGACTTGGCGAATTGTGGGCCAAGTGGCTGGTCGCCAAGATCCCGAATGGCGGCAAGATCCTGGAAGTGCGCGGCGTCGCCGGCACCTCCGTCGACACCGATCGCCACAACGGCATCCATGAGGTGTTCGACGCCTCCGGCAAGAAGTGGGATGTGACCGAAGTCGCCGGCAAATGGGATGACGGCGTGGCGCAGAAAGTGACCGCCGATGCGATCGCCACCAACGGTCCGTTCGACGGCATCACCGGCCAGGGCGGCGACACCGGCATCGTGCAGGCGATGATGGACGCCAAGCATCCGTTCGTGCCGTTCGGCGGCGAGACCGAAAACGGCTTCCGCAAGTTCTGCGCGGCGCATTCGGCCGATGGCCTGAAGTGCACCTCCGCCGGCTCGGGCCCGGCCCAGGTCGCCGTCGCCATCAAGACGGCGATCGCGGCACTCGAAGGCGAAGTGGTGCCGCAGGAGGTGAAGCTGCCTCTGGCCGTCGCCACGGATCCGGACATGAAGGAAGGCACGGATTACTTCCCGAAGGAGTCCGACAATTTCTTCGTCGGCAATTCCTTCCCGACCTGCGGCATCAATTTCAGCGCCCAGGAAATCATGGGGCAGACCAAGGAAAACCAGTAGTCGCTTTCTATCGTCTGGCGCCGCGGCTGATCCCGCGGCCCCAGACTGCAATCCCACAATCGCCCTGGGAGGGTTGATGGACGGTGCGGCTCCACTCTTTCGCATGGAAGGCATGTCCAAGCGCTATGGCGGCGTGCGGGCGCTGGAAAAGGCCGAACTGACGGTCGAGGCCGGCAGCATCCACGCCATTCTCGGTGAAAACGGGGCCGGCAAGTCGACGCTGATCAAGGTCATGGCCGGTGTCGTGGCGCCCGACGAGGGCCACATGATGCTGGACGGGCGCGAGGTGACCTTCGCGTCGCCGGGTGCGGCGAACAAGGCCGGCATCGTCTGCATCTTCCAGGAACTGTCGCTGATCCCCGAACTCAGCGTCGCCGACAACATCGTCATTTCCGATCCGCCCAAACGCTTCGGCATGATCGACCGCAAGGCGCAGCGGCGCATCGCCGAGGACGCGCTGGCGCGCGCGGGTGCCGGTGACATCCATCCGCTGGCGCTGGTCAAGGACCTGCCGCTGTCACGACGGCAGATGGTGGAGATCGCCAAGGCGCTGGCCAGGAAACCGCGCATCCTCATCCTCGACGAAGCGACCTCGGCGCTGACGGCGGCGGATGTCGCGAAGATCTTCGGCGTCTTGAAACGACTGCGCTCGGAAGGGCTGGCGCTGCTCTACATCTCGCACCGCATGAATGAGATCGCCGAACTGGCCGATCATTGCACCGTGTTCCGCAATGGCCGCAATGTCGCCAGCTACGAGGCCGGCTCGAAGAGCGACAACGAGGTGGTCGAGCTGATGATAGGCCGTGAATACAGCCATATCTTTCCGCCCAAGCCGGCGGCGGCACCCACTGGCGCCGCCCCCCGGCTCGAGGCGCGCAGATTGTCCTGGGCCGACCGGCTGCACGATATCTCGCTGACAGCCGGGGCAGGCGAGGTGGTCGGCCTCGGCGGGCTGGACGGCCAGGGCCAGCGCGAATTGCTGCTCGCCTTCTTCGGTGTGCTGCGCGGCCTCTCCGGCGAGGTGCTGATCGACGGCAAGCCAGTGACGATCACCAGCCCGGCAGCGGCCCGCGAGGATAGCGTCGGCATGGCGCTCATCCCGGAGGACCGCAAGACCGAAGGACTGATGCTGCCGATGACGGTGCGCGAAAACCTGTCTTTCGCCGCGCTTGACCGGCTGTCGAAAGGCGGCATCATCGATCGCGCCACCGAACAGCGGCTGATCGACGACATGGTCGGCCTGCTGGCGATCAAGACGGCGGGCCTCGACATTCCGGTCGGCGCGCTGTCGGGCGGCAACCAGCAGAAGGTGGTGATCGCCAAATGGCTGATGCGCCAGCCGCGCATCATCCTGCTCAACGACCCGACACGCGGCATCGATGTCGGCACCAAACAGGAGATCTATCAGCTGATGCGCAAGCTGGCGGATGCGGGCGCGGCGATCCTGTTCTATTCGACCGACTATGACGAGCTGATCGGCTGCTGCGACCGGGTCCTGGTGCTCTATGACGGCGCCGTCAAGCGCGAGCTGGTCGGCGGCGAGATCACCGAGCGGGCGCTGATCGCGAGCGCGCTCAACATCCATGGCGAGGAGAGCCCGGTGGGCCTGGGAGCAAGCGTGTGAAAGACTGGCGCTACTGGCTGGCCGAGCAGCGCGGAACGTTGCTGGCTCTCGGCATCTTCATCGTCATGTTCGTCATCTACACCTCGAACCACCCGGCGGGCTTCACCGCCAATGTCGTGCAGACGGCGGCGAACAAGGGCGTGCTGCTTGCCTTCGTCGCCATGGCGCAGACGCTGGTCGTCATCACCTCCGGCATCGACCTGTCCGTGGGCATGATCTTCCTGCTCACCAACTGCCTGGCCTCCTGGCTGGTGGTAGGCACGCCGTTGCAGACCACGCTCGGCGTCATCGCCGTGCTTGTGGCGGGCCTTCTGTGCGGCGCCGTCAACGGCGCCATCGTCATCTATGGGCGGCTGCAGCCGATCGTCGCCACCATCGCCACCGGGGCTGTCTACTACGGCATCGGACTGTTGTTGCGACCTTTCCCGGGCGGTTCGGTCAATGAGGACCTGGCCGACGCGCTGACCGGCCGCGTGTTCGGCTTTGTGCCGGCGAGCCTGGTGGTGCTGCTCGCCATCGTGCTGGTGATCTGGGTGCCGTTCAGCCGCTCGATCCTCGGCCGCGCGGCATACGCGGCGGGCTCTTCGGAAACGGCGGCCTATATGTCCGGCGTGCCGATCCGGCGCGGCAAGTTCGCCGCCTATACGCTGGCCGGGCTGCTGGCGGCGATCGGCGGGCTGTTCCTCACCTTCTTCACCTATACGGGCGAGGCTGCCTACGCGAGCGGCAACTCCTACACGTTGTTCTCGATCGCGGCGGTCGTGCTGGGTGGTGTGTCGCTGTTCGGCGGCAAGGGCAGCGCTATCGGCGCCATCTTCGGCGCCCTTGCCTTCCGCACCATTGGCGACCTGTTGTTCGTGTTCGACTTCGATCCGCTCTGGCAGCCGCTGTTCCAGGGCGTTATCCTGCTGGTCGCCGTCAGCCTCGGCGCCTTCGCCCTTTTTCGGGTCCGCAACCGGCTGGAGTGGTTCCTGTGAGCGAGACGACCTTGGGCGGCATTGCCGGCCGCATGCCGAAATTCATCCGCCGCGCCGACCCGGCGGTGCTGACCGCCTTTGCCTGCATCGTGGTGCTGCTGTTGGTCGGCAGTCTTTATTCGCGCAGCTTCCTGTCGCCTGAATATCTCCTGCAGCAGCTCAAGGTGGCCTCGTTCCTCGGCGTCATCGCCACCGGCATGATGCTGGTCATCCTGCTCGGCCAGATCGACCTGTCGGTGCCGTGGTCGGTGGCGGCGGGCGCGATGATGGCCTGCGCGGCGGCCGCCTACGGTCCGGCCGGGGTGGTGCTGGCGATCCCGTTCGGCATCTTCTGCGGCGTGCTGATCGGCATCGTCAACGGCATCGGCGTCGCCTATTTGCGCATTCCCTCAATGATCATCACGCTCGCCACCAATGCCGTCGCGCAAGGGCTGATGGTGGTCTATACCGGCGGCTTCTCGCCACAGGATTCGGCGACCGGCGCCATGCGCTACCTGGCCACCGGCTTCACCATTCCGGGCGTCCCCAACGCCGTCATCATCTGGGCGCTTATAGGGATCGCGATGGTGTTCGTGCTGACGCGCACCGGCTTCGGCCGCGCGGTCTATGGCATCGGCAACCGCGAGCGTGCCGCCTATCTCTCCGGCATCGACACGAGACGCGTGGTGATGATCGCCTTCGCTGTCTCCGGAGGGCTCTCCGCCTTCGGCGGCGTGCTGCTGGCCGGCTACGCCTCCAAGGCGGCGCAGTCGATGGGCGATGCCTATCTGCTACCGTCGATCGCAGCCGTGGTGCTGGGCGGTACCTCGATCCTGGGCGGGCGCGGCTCCTATCTCGGCACCGTCGCCGGCGTGATCCTGATCACGCTGTTGCAATCCATCCTCTCGGTCATGCAGATGCCGGAGGCGGGACGGCAGATCATCTATGGCGTCGTCATCGTCGCCATGCTCCTGCTTTATGGCCGCGCACCGGCGAGCCGCTGACGGTGGACGAAAACGCAGCGCAGGCGCCGACGGGCGCTTCCGGTTTGGCGCCTCCGGCCATCGTGGTGATGGGTGTCGCCGGCTGCGGCAAGTCAGCCGTCGGCATCGCGCTGGCCACCGCGCTCGGTGCCGTCTTCATCGAGGGCGACAGGCTGCATCCGCCCGAAAACGTCGCCCGCATGGCACGCGGCGAGCCGCTCACCGATCAACTGCGCGAAGGCTGGCTCGACGCGATCGGCGAGCAGATCCAGGCATCGATCGGCAAGCGGCAAGGTGTGGTCGCCGCCTGCTCGGCGCTGAAGCGCGGTTATCGCGAGCGCCTGCGCGGTTTTTGCCCTGATATCGTCTTCCTCTATCTGGAGATCGATCCCGCCACCGCGCGGCGGCGCGTTGGCAACCGCAAGGGCCATTTCATGCCGGCAAGCCTGGTTGACAGCCAGTTCGCCATCCTTGAGCCGCCGGGGCAAGACGAGCGGGCATTGACGCTCGATGCGACACGGCCGGTCGACGAACTCGTCGCCCAGGCAATGCGCTTGATACGCCCGTCATGAGCCTTCTTCAGCGCTGATGCCGATGCCGTCCTGGGCTTCCGTCAACCGCTCATGGCGCGACCAGGACATCATCTGCTCGGGGCACTCTTTCAGCGCCTGCAGCAGGCGGTCGCGTTTGAGCAGGATGTAGCGTGCCTGCAAGGCCATGTTCTTGGCGCCGTCCCTGATTGTGTCCGCTGCCTGGAGCGCCGGTGCCGCCGGCACCAGCTCGGGGCTCAAGACGGCGCGATATTCCCGGAAGGGAATGACCTCGAAGGTCGACATCGCAAACAGGGCCGTCTTGCCGCGCGCGGCGAAATTCGCCGGTGCCGAGGCAAGGTGCGTCCAGCCGCTTTCGCCAAGCGCGGTTTCGGTGAAGGTCGAGCCGGCGTGGATTGTGTTGGTCATCATCACGACGCCGTTCTGCCTCAGCATCTTCTGAATGCGGATGGTGACCTGATAGGCGTCGTCACGGTCGAAGACGATCCGGCTTTTCAGGAACCGGTTCTCGACACGAACCATTGACGGATTGAGAAAGCGCTGGCCGAATGCCGTCTCGGAAACGCCATGCGTGTTGACGCTGACCTGATGCGCTTCGATGCCGGCCTCATGCATGGCGCGCTTGCCGATCATTGTCTGGGCGGTGAACTGATCGCACCAGAGGATCGCGCCATGGCCGCGTTGCAAAGCGGCCTGCAAGTCCTCGAGCCCTTCCAGCCGGATCGCCGGCCTCCAGCGACGGGCGACCAGCTGCGCGGCAAGTTGCATGCGGCGGCGATGGCGCGCCGCGAGCAATGCCTCGAACAGCTTGCGCGCATCGATGTCGCTGCCGAGCACCGCGCGCGTTGCGGCGGCATATCCGGGGAAATCCTTGCGCATATGACGCTTCAGGCGAAACCGCGACGCCCAATCGCAGATCGGCGACCACCAGCGCACCGGCAGCACCGCCGCGACCGCGAGATAGAAGAGGGCGGCCAGGCTTTCGCGAAGATCCCTGGCGGAGAAGCGGCGGAGCTTGCCGGCGTTAAGTTGCCTGCGGCTGAAGAAGCGCACGTCCTCGGCATATTCGGGGACAAAGACGTCGGCGATGATCTCGGTGCGGAAGCTGGCTGCCGATGGCTTGCGGGGGACTTTTCGGGATTTCGTGAACCTCGACAGCCTCATTCGCGCCGCTCTAGATCTGGGATGTCAACTCGACCGGAAAATCGTCATTGTCGGCATCGCGCATGGCGGCGAGGCTGCGGTTGTCCAGCACCTCGGCGATCGCCTGGCGCACTTCCAGCATCATGTGCCGGACCTGGCAGGTCGCTTCGTCGCAATCCTCGCAGCGCTGGTACTGCGTGCGGCTGGCGCAAGGTATAGGCGCCAGCGGACCGTCCAGCACACGCACGACATGGCCGATCTTGATCTCGGAAGCGGGGCGGGCGAGGCGATAGCCGCCTTCCTTGCCCTTGCGGCTCTGGACGAAGCCGGCGTTGCGCAATTCGCCCAGTATGGCATCGAGGAATTTCTTCGGGATGTTGTTGGCGACGGCGATGTCGTTGACGAAGGCCAATTGGCCAACCGGAAGATTGGAAAGATGCACGAGGGCCTTGAGGCCGTATTTGCCTTTTTTCGTCAGCATGCCCGAGTCAACCCGTTGAAGCCCCAACCACCCCGCATCTGGCGGCCGTTTGTGTGCAAATGATGACGGCATTGCTTTCACACGTTGCCGTTTCGCGAAAACAAGCCATTGGAAAGGCATGTTTGGCACGAACGCGTTGATTGTTTGTAACGTTTTGCACGATGGGCGCCGGATTTGCCCTATCGGCTGCCTAAACAAGAAAAGCCAGCCCCGGGGCCGGCTCTCCTGATCTTTCTATCGGACCGCTGAAACTTTACCGGCTGCCATAAGCTTGGTCGAGCAGGCCGCCGGCGGCGAAATGCTCTTTTTGGACCTTGTCCCAACCGCCGAAGACGTCTTCCACCGTCAGCAGGCGCACGTCCGGAAAATCGGCCTTGTATTTGGCCGCGACAGCCGCGTCGCGTGCGCGCAGGCCATTCTCGGCGGCGATGCCCTGGCCCTCGGGCGTATAGAGGAAGTCGAGATAGCTCTTGGCTAGGTCGCGCGTGCCGTGTTCGTCGGCGACCTTGTCGACGATCGCCACCGGGAATTCCGCCAGCAGGCTGACCGAAGGGGTGACCTGCTCGAACTTGTCGTCGCCATATTCCTTGCGGATGCCGCGCGTCTCGGATTCGAAGGTGATCAGCACGTCGCCGATCTCGCGCTGCACGAAGGTGGTGGTCGCGGCGCGCCCGCCGGTGTCGAAGATCGGCACGTTGTTGAACAGCTTGGTAATGAACTCCTTCACCTTGGCGTCGTCGCCCTTGAAGGCTTCCTTGGCGTAGGCGGTGGCCGCCAGATAGGTGTAGCGCGCATTGCCCGACGTCTTCGGATTGGGGAAGATCACCTGCACGTCGTCGCGCACGAGGTCGCTCCAGTCCTTGATGTGCTTTGGATTGCCCGCGCGGACGAGAAACGAAGGCAGCGAATAGAAGGGCGAGGCGTTGTCTGGAAAATCCTTCTGCCAGTCGGCCGAGACGAGGCCCTTCTTGACCAGGAAGTCGACATCGGTGACCTGGTTGAAGGTGACGACATCGGCGCCGAGGCCCTCCGCGATGGCGCGCGCCTGCGCCGAGGTGCCGGCATGGGACTGGTCGATGCTGACGCCCGGATGCTTGGCGATAAAGGCCTTGTTGACCTGCACGAAGAGTTCGCGGCCGACGTCATAGGAGGCGTTGAGCAGCTTGTCGGCCGACCAGGCCTGGGAGGATGCGAGGATGAGGCCGGCTGCGACGGCAACGCCGAGGAAAAATCGCTTCATGAAATGGCTCCGGATGTAATGTTTTATCGTTCGAGCATAGCGAGGGTACAAAGGGGCGGCGAGGCATAGATTCAGGGCTTGGCACTCGTTGCTAGAAAACCGTTTCCCAGACAGGCTGATCCTAGGTTTTTCTTTTGAGCGGCATCATATTGGAGCTCGGTTCACGTCAACCTTTTCCCAATGGAAAGGACAAATAGATACACATTGTGTATGCGGCATGTTATGGTGAAGGAAAGGAGCCCTCCATGGCGAAAGCCGCAGCCGAAACTCACGCTAAGCCTGTCAATCTGCGCATTCGCGAGGATATGCGCATACTGATTGACCGCGCCGCAAAGCTACGCGGGAAAACCCGTTCCGATTTCATGATCGATGCCGCCTACCGCGCGGCCGAGGATACGCTCCTCGACCAAACACTGATCAAGGTGGATGCCCAGAGTTACCGGCACTATCTCGACATCCTCGATGAACCGCCAAGCGGGGAAGGTTTTGCGCGTCTTATGAACGTGCCCAAGCCATGGCAGGACTGATGCTGTCGGCGCCCACGCCGCTGGCCGAGAACCACGATCTCGAACTTTTCCAAAGCGGAACGGAAAGTCTCGACCAATGGCTTCGCCGCCGCGCACGGGCCAACCAGGTCAGTGGCGCATCTCGTACTTATGTGGTCGCGGAAGGCATACGCGTTGTCGGCTACTACTGCCTGTCTTCGGGCGGGCTTGACCTGGCGGAAGCGCCCGGCATTGTTCGGCGCAACATGCCGGATCCCATTCCAATGGTCGTGCTCGGGCGTCTCGCGGTGGACACAGGCTGGCAAGGGAAGGGACTGGGTGCAGCGCTTCTGCAAGATGCCGTCCTGCGCGCCGGTCAAGCCGCGACGATCCTCGGGATACGCGGAATTTTTGTTCATGCGATATCGGACGAAGCGAAAGCCTTTTATGAGCGCCATGGCTTTGCGGCTTCCCCGAAAAATCCCATGACATTGGTGCTGTCGTTGAAAGGCCTGGTGAAAGGGTAGGCGGCCGCCCTCGACCGGGACAGGGATTGACGGCGGTCCTATCGCTACGCAGCCGGAAACAGCTTCCAGCGCCCCGGCCGGAACGCCACGCGGCTCTTCTGTGCCGCTGGATGATCGACCGGCAGTTCGATCTCGACCCGCTGGCGTTCGCCGCCGATCTCGAGCTCGACGCGCCTTGTGCCGGCGACGCGGCGGCTGGCGGCCACGGTGCCGGCGATGCAGCCGCTGCAGCCGTCCAGCAGTTCGACGTCATGCGGCCGGAAGTAGAGCATCGCGTCGCCCTCGGGCGCATGCGGCGCCGACAATCCGATCGGACGGTCGGCCAGCCAGATCTCGCCATTCTCGACCTTGACGGGAAGGGAGCTGGATTCTCCGATGAAGCCGTAGACGAAAGGCGAGTTCGGCGTGTCGTAGATGTCGTCGGCGGTGCCGACCTGTTCGATGCGGCCCTGGCTCATCACCACGACGCGGTCGGCAAGCTCCAAAGCCTCTTCCTGGTCGTGGGTCACGAAGACGGTGGTGTGGCCGGTGCGGTCATGGATTTCGCGCAGCCAGCGACGCAGTTCCCGGCGCACCTGCGCATCGAGCGCGCCGAACGGCTCGTCGAGCAGCAGCACCTTGGGTTCGATGGCCATGGCGCGGGCGAGCGCCACACGCTGGCGCTGGCCGCCCGAAAGCTGCGCCGGATAGCGCTTCTCCAGCCCTGAAAGCTGGACAAGATCGAGAAGCTCGGAGGCGCGGCGGCGGATTTCGGCGGTCGGCGGCCGCGTCGGCCCGTGCCGCACCTTGAGGCCGAAGCCGATATTGTCGGCCACCGTCATGTGGCGGAACAGCGCGTAGTGCTGGAAGACGAAGCCGACGTTGCGCTCCTGGATCGATTTCTGCGAAGCGTCCTCGTCACCAAAGAAGATTTTCCCACGCGTCGGGCGTTCCAGCCCGGCGATCAGCCTGAGCAGCGTCGTCTTGCCGGAGCCGGACGGTCCGAGCAGCGCGATCAGTTCGCCCGACTTGATGTCGAGCGAGACATCGTGGAGCGCCGGAAACCGCTCGAACTCCTTGCGCACGTTGGCAACGCGAACTTCCATGCAATGAACCTTCTAATGTCCGCGCGTCGCGGCGAGTTCGGCGCCGTAGCGCATCTCGAGCAGTGTTTTCAAGACCAGCGTTACGAGCGCCAGCCCGGCAAGCAAGGAAGCGACGGCAAAGGCGCCGACGGCGTTGTACTCGTTGTAGAGGATTTCGACATGCAGCGGCATGGTGTTGGTCAGGCCGCGTATGTGGCCCGACACCACCGAAACCGCGCCGAACTCGCCCATGGCGCGCGCATTGCACAAAAGGACGCCGTAGAGCAGGCCCCATTTGACGTTAGGCAAGGTCACGTACCAGAAGGCCTGCCAGCCATTGGCGCCAAGCGACAGCGCCGCCTCCTCGTCGCCATTGCCCTGTTCCTGCATGAGCGGAATCAGTTCGCGGGCGACGAAAGGGAAGGTGACAAAGACGGTGGCCAGCACAATGCCCGGCACGGCGAACAGGATCTGGATGCCATGTGCCTTCAGCCACTCGCCGAGCAACCCTTGAGCACCGAAGAGAAGCACGTAGACCAGACCCGAAATGACCGGCGAGACCGAGAAGGGCAGGTCGATCAGCGTGGTCAGAAAGGCCTTGCCCTTGAACTCGAACTTGGCGATCGCCCAGGCGGCCGAGATGCCGAAGACGATGTTGAGCGGGACCGAGATCGCGGCCACCAGCAAGGTCAGGCGGATCGCCGAACGCGTGTCGGCATCGCTTAGCGATTGCAGGTAGGTGCCAACGCCTTTGGCGAAAGCTTCCTTGAAAACGATGATCAGCGGCAGCAGCAGGAAGACGGCGAGAAAGACGAAGACGATGGCCATCAGCACGGACCGTGCCGGCCGGCTCTCGGTCACCGCCGCCGAGCGGCTCTCATGATACGGTTCGTAGGATTTGATCTCGGGATCAGCCATAGCGCTTGCGGCTCCATGTCTGCACCAGATTGACGATCAACAGCATGAGGAACGACAGCGCCAGCATGATCGCGGCGATCGCGGTCGCCGCCGGGTAATTGTATTCCTCGAGCCGGATGACGATCAGAAGCGGCGCGATCTCGGATTTGTAGGGCAGGTTGCCGGCGATGAAGATGACCGAGCCGTATTCGCCGACGCCGCGCGCGAAGGCCAGCGAGAAGCCCGTGATGATGGCCGGCGCCAGGCCGGGAAAGAGCACGCGGGTGATGATCTGGAAGCGGCTGGCGCCAAGCGTGGCTGCGGCTTCCTCCACTTCCTTGTCGATCTCTTCCATGATCGGCTGCACGGTTCGCACGACGAAGGGCAGGCCGATGAAGATCAGCGCAATGACGATGCCGAGCGGCGTGTAGGCGACCTTGATGCCGAGCGGCATCAGCAATTTGCCGATCCAGCCATTCGGCGCGTAGAGCGTGGTCAGCGCGATGCCGGCCACAGCCGTCGGCAGGGCGAAGGGCAGGTCGACCATGGCGTCGACGATGCGGCGGCCCGGAAAACGGTAGCGCACCAGCACCCAGGCGACGAGCGTGCCGAAGACGACATTGACGACAGCCGCGATGAACGCCGTGCCGAAGCTGATTCGAAGGGCGTTGATCGTGCGGCGATCGGTGGCGATGGCCCAGAAATCGACCCAGCCGAGAGCGGCCGAACGCCAGATCAGCCCGGATAGGGGGATGAGGATGATGAGGGTGAGGTAGGCAAGCGAGAAGCCGAGCGTCAATCCGAAACCCGGAATGACGCTCGGCTGTCTGAACCGCCACCCCGCCCGCGCGGGTGCTGTGGTCATGTCGTCCCGATCTAGGTTTAGCTCACTGGGCCGGCTTGTAGATCTGGTCGAATATACCACCGTCGCCGAAATGATAAGGCTGCGCTTTCTTCCAGCCGCCGAAAAGCGGATCGTCGATGGTGATCAGCTTGATCGGCGGCAGCTTGGCGAGATCCTCGGGCGGAACCAGTTCGGGCTTGGACGGCCTATAATGGTTCTTGGCGATGATGGTCTGGCCTTCCTTGGAATAGAGGTAGCTCAGATAGGCCTCGGCCACCTTGCGTGTGCCCTTGGCGTCGACATTGGCGTCGACCACGGCCACCGGTGGCTCGGCCAGGATGGAGGTCGGCGGATAAACGATGTCGAAATTGTCGGCGCCGAACTCGTCGAGCGCCAGATAGGCGTCGTTTTCCCAGGCGATCAGCACGTCACCCAGGCCTTTTTGCGCGAAGGTCACGGTCGAGCCGCGCGCGCCGGTGTCGAGCACGGGAGCATTGGCGTAGAGCTTGCCGACGAAGTCCTTGGTCTTGGCTTCATCGCCGCCATCATTGGCGTTGGCATAGGCCCAGGCCGCGAGATAGTTCCAGCGTGCGCCGCCCGAGGTTTTGGGGTTGGGCGTGATCACCTGGACACCGTCCTTGACGAGGTCGTTCCAGTCGTGGATGCCCTTGGGATTGCCCTTGCGGACGAGGAAGATGATCGTCGAGGTGTAGGGCGCCGAATTGTTTTCGAATTTGGTGCGCCAGTCTGGATTGATCTTCTTTGACTTCGAGACGATGGCGTTGATGTCGCCTTCGAGCGCCAGCGTCACCACATCGGCGTCGAGGCCATCGATCACCGCGCGGGCCTGGGCACCCGATCCGCCATGCGACTGCTGGATGGTCACCGTCTCGCCGGTCTCCGCCTTCCAATGCGCGGCGAAGGCCTCGTCATAGGCCTTGTAGAGCTCGCGCGTCGGATCGTAGGACACATTGAGAATGGTGGTGTCGGCAAACGCGAAACCGAGCGTGCCGAACTGGATAGATGTGGCGACCAGTGCGCCGAGCAGTTTCCTGAAATGAGGTTTGGTCATTTCTGCCTCCGTTAACCCGCGCCAAATCTAGCAAATTGATAGAAATAAGATGCATTGAATGTTGCCTTTTTTGTCCTCCTGAAGGAAATCTTCGGCGATCTGTCGCTGTTATGAGAAATATTTTCCTCGCGGTCGCTCCGCGCCGGAGTCGGCCACCATCCGGCCTATCTAGGGATGCGCGGTTGCCGGGCAAGGCTGGTTGGGCAAGGCTGGTTAGGCAGGTTACTCGACGGTCACCGGGAAATCGAAGCGCTGCTTTTGAAATGGCTCGCGGGCCAGCGCAAAATGCCACCATTCGCGCGCGTAGTTCTTGAACCCGCCAGCACGCATGGCATCGACGAGCAGCTTTCGGTTTGCCGCCGCTTCGGCGCCGGGCGGGCGACGCGCGGTCTCGCTCATCGGGTCGAAACAATCGAAGCCGGTGCCGAAATCGAGGGTGTCGGCATCGATCGCGCCGCAGGCCGGTTTTGGCACGGGGGTACTGTCGACAGGCGCGATGGCAACATCGACGGTGGAGCCGCGCGAATGGCTGGACAGTTCGCCGACATAGCCCTTGGCGATGAGATCGCCACGCTTGACCTTCGGATACCATTGCGGGTCCGGCGGTCCACCCGCGGCCGTCCATTCACCCATGTCGGCAACGGCGCGGGCAGGGCGATAGCAGTCGAAGACGACCAGCGTCAGGCCTCTGGTGGCGATCGCCCGCTGGACTCTGGAAAGTGCCTCGGCGGCCTCCCGGGTCAAAATGCAGACCGGCGCGTCATAGCCATTCACCTTGCGGTGCAGAAAATTGTCGGCGTTGGCGTAGCGAATGTCCTGGCGGATCGATGGGGCGACATCGGCGAGGCGAACGAAACCCGCGGGGAGGGGATCGGCAGGCGCCGGCAGGGCCGAGCCGGCAATCATCAGCGCACAAAAGCCAATGCGCTGAATCGCCTGGCGCATTCTATTCAAGGATCGCTTTCACTGGACGAAGACCTTCACACTGGCAGCCCGTCCTGCGGCGTCGATGACGGTGAGCGTCGAATAGCCCGCGCCGTCGGGCAGCCAGGTCGCGGTGCGGCGGCGGTCGAGGCCGATGAGGGGCTTGCCATTGGCCAGCCAGCGGAACGGGGCGCGGCCGCCTTGCAATTTCAGCACCAGCGGCGAGGCGTCGGCCGAGTTGGTGGAGAGATCGACGCGGGCGCCGTCCGGCGGGAAGATGATGCTCGGCGCCGGTTCGGTCGGCGTCGCCTGCACCAGGCCATCCGCGCCGGCGCCGAAGCGGGCGAGCGTCACAGGCAGGTCCTCGCGCTTGGGTGTGAAGGCACCGGGCGGTTTGCCTGGCAGCGGTACGGTGGCGAGGCCCGAGCGGACAAAGCCTTCGAACAGGATCGGGGCGGCCGAGACATAGCCGGAGAGGCCCGGCACCGCGCCGGCATCGGGCCTGCCGACCCAGACGCCCAGCACATAGCGGCCATCGAAGCCCACCGACCAGGCGTCGCGGTAGCCGTAGGAGGTTCCGGTCTTGTAGGCGATGCCGCGCTGCAAGGCACCTTCCGGCGGTTTTACTCCGGAGAGGATGTCGATGATCTGCCAATTGGCCTGGTCGCTGAGGATGGTGGCGGTCGAACTCACGGCATTGGCCGGTTCGGTGCCGTCGCGCAGCGAGTGCGTCTTGCCGCCATTGGCGAGCCCCGTATAGAGCTGGACGAGGTCGCGCAGCGTGACGCCGACGCCACCAAGCCCGATGGCCAGCCCCGGCGCCTCATTGACCGGCAGGATTGGGTTGACGCCCGCCTGGCGGAAGCGCGCCGTCAGCCGCGCCGGACCGACCGCGTCGAGCACCCGGATCGCCGGGACGTTGAGCGACAATTGCAGCGCCTGGCGGATCGAGACATCGCCCTGATAGCCCATGTCGAAATTCTTGGGTCTGTAGCCGCTGAAATCGACCGGGCTGTCCTCGATCAGCGTCTCCTGCGCCACCAGTCCCTGTTCGAAGGCGAGGCCATAGATGAACGGCTTCAGCGTCGAGCCGGGCGAGCGCACGACCTTGGTCATGTCGATCCAGCCGGAACGGCTGGAATCGAAGAAATTGGCCGAGCCGACTTCGCCCAGAATGTCGCCGGTGCGGGCATCGGCCAGCACCATGGCGACCGACAGACGCGGCCCGAGCCTGGTGGCGGCGTCGCGGGCCACCTCTTCCAGTCCCTGCTGGACGCTTTTGCGGATCGTCAGCTTGAGCGGCTGGCCGGGGACGGCCTTGGGCAGCATGGCGTAAGAGGCATGCGCGGCGAGCGCCGGCAAGCGGCGGCGCAGGCTCAACACATCGTCAAGCGCCGCGCGTGCGGCCTCGCGTTCGCCGATCAGGCCTGATGAGACCATGCGGGTGAGCACACGGTCGCGAGCTGCGTGGGCGATCTGCAGGTTGCGGTCAGGACGGCGCTTTTCCGGCAATTGCGGGAGGGCCACCAGAAGCGCGGCTTCGGAAACGGTGAGCCGCTTTGGCTCCTTGCCGAAATAGGCGAGCGAAGCGGCACGCACGCCCTCCAGATTGCCGCCATACGGCGCCACTGTGAGATAGCGTTCGAGGATCTCGCGCTTCGACAACCGCCGCTCGATCTGGATGGCCCGCAGCATCTGCTTGAGCTTGGAGCCGAGGCTGCGGCTCTCGCGCGGCTCGATCAGGCGGGCGAGCTGCATCGACAGGGTCGAGCCGCCGGAGACGATGTGGCCGCTGGTCGCGAACTGGCCGGCGGCGCGCGCCAGCGCCAGCACGTCGACCCCCTCATGGTCCCAGAAGCGCTTGTCCTCATAGGTGACCAGCATGTCGACGAACTGCTTGTCGACCTGGTCGAGCCGGGTTTCCAGCCGCCAGTAGCCGTCCGGTGTGGCAAAGGCGCGCAACAGCTGGCCGTCGCGGTCCTGGACTTCCGTGGAGACGGTGAGCCTTTCAGGAAGCGGGGGCGGGAAGGCGCGGTCGAGTTGCCAGAGGGCGGCGGCGGCAATCGTGAAGAAGGCGGCAAGGGAGGCAACTGCGATGGCAGCGCGACGGAGGAGTTTCTTGGAAAGCATGGCGCCGCCCCTCATCCGGCTGCCGCCACCTTCTCCCCGTTTAGTGACGGGGAGAAGGGAGCTGTGGCATGCATTGGCGCCTTTCCTGCGACGTTTAAAGCTGGCGAAAGCTTTGGTGCAGGCTTCTTTCTCCCCGTCTCTATACGGGGAGAAATGCCCGGCAGGGCAATGAGGGGCGGCGCGAACCTCACGTTCATTTCCGCCAAGGCACCTTACGGTGCCTTGATCTCCATCATGCCGGTAGCTGTACGGGCCGAATATTGCGGACGGTACATGTCCTCCACCGTTGCCGCCGGATGGGCATAGGTGCCCGGCGTCACGGCGCGCACGACATAGGCAAGCGTCAGATTGTGGTCGTGGTCGCCATCGGCCGGGTTGAATGCCGCGACGAAGCGATCGTCGCGGAATTCCAGATGCGCGGCGTCGGTCTGTGCCAGCCAGGAGAAGTTCGTCAACTGGGCGCTGGAGACCAGGCCTGGATTGTCGATCTCGAAGCCGGCCGGCAACAGGTCGGTGACCAGCAGGCGCGACGGCCAGCTGTTCTGCTCGGTGACCTTGAGCACGACGACATAGCGTTCGTTCTGGGTTGCCTCGGTCACATTGGCTTCAGTGCCGTCGAGCTTGTAGTAGGTGCGGCTGATGGTGAAGCCGTCACCGCCGGCCGGCAAGGGCTGGATCGGCGACGCCACGGTGGTGACGACGGCCTGCAGCGGGGTCTTGCCGGTGTTGGCGATTTCGAGCGGGCTGTCGATAAGCTCGGAGCCGTTGACCTGGTTGGAATAGCCGCCGGAATGCGGCGCGCCATTGACGGTGAGCGCGATAGAGTCGTTGCCCTCCTTCAGCGCGCGCGCCGCCAGCAGCATCCAGGAATCGTCCTGGGTGCTGGTCCAGCGGGCTTCGGCGCGTTCCCTGGTCACCAGTTTGATCAGCTCGGGCACGATGGTCGATACCGGCTTCGATTCCGCCGCCAGCGACAGCATCGCCGCGCCGTCGCGCAACGCCGAACCGTAGTCGGAGCGGTACCAGTCGTACTCCGTGCTCGACTTGGCGAGCTGCAGCGCGGTCTTGAACGTCGCCTCTGAACGCTGCGTGTCGCCGTAGAGCGCCAGGCTCGCCGCCAATTGGGCAACGGCCATCGGGCTCGAGAAGGCTTCGAGCTGGGTGTCGGCGTAATAGCGCAGATCGCCGATCGAGGCCTTCTTGTTGCGGGCGAGCACATAGAGGGCGTAGGCGATCTCGCTGCCGCGGTCCTGTACGCTCTGGTCGTAGCCGAGCGAGTTCTGCAGGTTGTTGAGGGCCTGGTTCATCGCCAGAGCCGGCACGTCGTATTTCTGCTCCCGCGCCCTGGTCAGGAATTCGCTGACATAGGCGTCGAGCCACGGGTCGCCGGAGCCCGGGCCCCACAGGCCGAAGCTGCCGCTCGAGGACTGGTAGCTCAGGACCTTGTAGATTGCGTCCTGGACGCGGCCGTGCAGGTCAGGGTCGCTTTCCATGCCGACGCCGGATGCCATCTCGTTGACGTAGAGAAGCGGCATGGCGCGGCTGGTGGTCTGCTCGGCGCAGCCATAGGGGTAGCGACCAAGCGTCATCAGCAGCGAGGGCACGTCGAAGGCTGCCGCCTGCGAAACGCCGACACTGACCGAAGCGCCGTCGAGCAGGCTGGCCGCCAAGAGTTCCTTGTCGACGCGCAGCGCGCCGCCATTGCCCTTGAGGTCGACCACAAGGCGCGTGGTGACCGGCAATTGCGCCGGGCGCACCGGCACATAGAGCGTCTGCTCGACCTTGGTGCCGTCGGCGTGCGCCAGCTTGATGGTGAGCGAGGCATTGCCCGCCGTGCTGGCGATCAGCGGCACGGTCAGCGTCTGGCGCTTGCCCTGGGCGAGCGTCAGCTTCTGAGGCAGGGACTTGTCGCCGGTCGACAGGTCGCCCGTCGTATCGATCGACAGCGCGTAGTCGCCGGCCGGGCCGTCGGTGTCGGCCACGTCGAGGCGCATGACGGCGTTGTCGCCAGGCGCCAGGAAGCGCGGCAGGCCGGCGGTAATCACTATGGGATCGCGCACGATCACGTCCGCCTGGGCATGGCCGACCGCTTCCTTGGTCCAGGCGACGGCCATGACGCGCACGGTGCCGTTGAACTGCGGGATATCGAAGTCGATCCGCGCCTTGCCGTCGGCATCGAGCTGGACAATGCCGGAGAAGAAGGCAACCAGCTTTTCGGTGGGCGGGCTGCCCTGCGCCTGCATATTGGCGCCGTCGCCGCCGGTCCGGAGCTTGCCGGTGGTGCCCAGCGAGCCATCGATCAGGCGGCCGTAGATGTCGCGGATCTCCATGCCCAGCATGCGCTGGCCGAAGAACCAGTTCTCCGGATCCGGCGCCTTGTAGTTGGTCAGGTTGAGGATGCCGACATCGACGGCGGCAACCATGACATAGGCGTTCGTGCCCGGCTGCACGCCGGCCACTGAAACCGGGATCGACAGCTGCTGGCGCGGCACGGTCTTGTCGGGCGGCGTCAGCGTGATGGCAAGCTTCTTGGCGGCCGGATCGACCGTCAGCCATTTCACGCCGATGGCGCGGGCCGGCATGCGCGTTTCCTGCGCATCGCCCGGCCGGAACAGGGTTGCCGTGACATAGGCGCCGGCACCCCAATCGTCACCGACGGGGATATCGACGGTGCCGCCGCCTGCCGGTACGGTCGCCGTGATGGTCTTCAACAGCTTGTCGGAACCGATGTTGATCAGAAGTTCGCCGGCAAAATGCGGCGAGATTTTCAGCTTCGCCACTTCGCCCGCGGCATAATTGTCCTTGTCGAGGGCGATCTCAAGGCCATCAGGCGTTTCGGTGGTCGTCGAGGCGACATACCAGCCGGCGTCGAACTCGTAGCTGGTCGCCGGCCCCTCGGGATCGGATGTCTCGACCTCGAGCCGGTACTGGCCCCAATCGACCGGCACGGAGACGGTGGCGTCGCCGTCGGCGCCGAGGTCGACCTGGCCGTTGGCGATCGACTTGGTGAAGGAGACCGGCTCGTAGTTCCAGGAGTTGTTGGAGCGGTACCACTGGTAATTGCGTTCGACCTTGACCAGTGTCCACTGCGCGCCTTTCAGCGCCTCGCGCTTGCCGTTGGGATCGACGGCGATCAGGCTGAACTTGGCGGTGCCGCCCTGCGGCACTTCGCCATCGGCGAAGTCCGGTCGGATGCCGATCATATGGCCTTGCGGGCGGATGCCGATGTTGAGCGAGCGCTCGATGGCGCGGCCGCCGGTTTCGCGCATGCGCACCGTCACCTTGCCGTCGACCAACTTGGTGGTCGAGGGCAACTGGTCGACGGTAACAGGGAAGGTCGCCTTGCCGTCATCGCCGACCACCGGCAGGTCGGTGAGCGGCGTGACCGTCGGCTCCGCCGACTGCTCGTCGGCGAGGCCGAAGGAAAAGTTGGGAAAGCGGTCCCAGTCACGAGAGGTCGACAGCGTCAACTCCCCTTCCAGCGCAAGGCCCGCCGCCGGCGCGCCATAGAGGAAGCGGCCGTCAATGTCGATGTTGGCGGTTTCGCCCCGCGCAATCTCTTGCTTGTCGGCTTTCATGTCGAATTCGATGCGATCCGGCACGAAGTCCTCGACCAGGAACATCTGGCTGGCCACCGCCGGCTGCTTGGGATCGGTGTGGATCGACACCGACCATGTGCCGCGCATGGCGTTGGGTTCGAGCGGCAGGTCGACGGCATGGCCGCCGGCCGAGGCGCCGTCACTGACGATGCGGCGGTCCTCGACGCCATCGGGGCGCGAGAAGATGAAGGTCAGCGGCAGGTTTTCGACCGCCTTGCTCGCACCATCGCGGGCAAGGGCGGCGACATGGACGTCCTCGCCGGCGCGGTAGATGCCGCGCTCGGTCCAGGCATAGACATCGAGCGCGCCTGGTGCCGCGCGTCCGGTGACGCCACGGTCGGACAGGTCGAAGCCGGCCTTGGCCATGTCGAGGAAGACGAAGTCATTATCGCCCTGCTTGGCCATCAGCACGGCCGGCACCATGCCGCCGTCACCGCGCGTCAGGCCGGGGTTGAAGACGGCGTGGCCGTCGGCATCCGACGTCGCGGTGCCGAGAACCTCGTTGTTCCTGGCAACCAGCGTCAGTTCGGCGCCGGCAATCGGCTTGGCGCTGCCCAGCGAACGGGCAAAGACATTGAGCCCGTCCTGGCCGGTATAGGTCGACAGGCCGATGTCGGAGACGACGAACCACTGCGTGGCCAGCGAACCGTAGTCGTCACTCTTGTCGTTGACGGGCTGCGCGGTCAGCACATAGACGCCGGGCTTGCGCTGCGGCAGCGCTTCGTCGACCGGGAAGGAGGTGGTGACTTCCTTGTTGAGGTCGTTGCCGATGTCGAGCTGGCCCTGCCAGACCGGTGCGCCCATCTGCTCGGAAATGTTGGAGATGTCATAGCCGTCGAGCTGGTGCAGGAACTGGTAGCCCGACAGAAGCTGCGCCAGCGAACGGTCGCCGATGCGGTAGAGCTTCATTTCGGCGGCGTTCATGTTGACGGTGACGACCGGGATGCCGCGGCGCGCGCCGGCCGGCAGCACGAAGCTGTCGCCGGTGAAGCGGGCGGACGGCGCGCGGTCCTGCACGTAGATCGACAGCACCACGGGGGCGGCGGTCACTTCGCCGATAGCCGCCGGCAGGCCGGCGCGGAAGGTGACGTCGTAATGCTGGCCATGCTCCAGGCCCTCGACGCAGATCTGCTTGTCCTTGGCCTCGACGCCCTTGGGCGGCGCGTTGTCGACGGTGACGAACTGCGCGTAGTCGACGCCGGTCTTGACCAGTTCCTCGGAGAATTGCGCGCAGATGCGCGGCGCGCTGGTGTCGGCATCGATGCTGTGATCGACAACGCGGAATCCTTTGCGGGCTTTCAGATCGGCATAGTCGGCCTGGACCGCGGGCGAGCTTTCCAGCGCAAGGCTGGCCTCATAGGCCTGCAGCGCCGGCCGGTAGAGATCGCGCTTGTCGAGACCGTTGCCGAGCAGCGCCAGCACTTCGGCGCGCGTCTTGGTGGTGCGCAGCAGCTTATAGGCGTTGAAGGCGGCCGACGTGCCGTTTGCCGGCAAAGTCGAGGCTTCGGAGGTGTTGGCGGCAGGCTGCACGGCCAGCGTTTCGCGCGCCAGCTTGAGCCAGAGCTGGCCATCGTCAGGCATGACCGAGACCGCGGCCTCGTATTTCTGCATGGCGGAGCGATGGTCGCCGGTCAACACGGCCTGTTCGGCGGCATTGGTCAGCGCCGCCATGCCCTCTGTCGGCTTGTCGAAGGCCGGGCCGAGCACCTTGTTGCGGTATTGCTGGGCCTGGTCGGCCATCCAGTTGGGAAAGAAGGCGAGTTCCGGCGGCGCGCCGATGTCGGGATCGCCGTCCATGTTGACGACCTTGCCGGCGACCGCGCCGGTGAAGGATTTCAACTGGTTATAGTCGGATTTGAGAAAGCACCATTTTGCCTTGGTGTTGTAGGTGAAGGCGCGGCAGGCCGGATCGCCGAGGCATGTCGTCTTGCACTGGTCGAGCGTGACGTTCTGGTCGGACCGGAGATCGAAGCCGAAATAATCGGAATTGTCCGTCGTCGCGATCCGCCGGGCCTCGGCCGCTTGCGCGACGCTACCCCAGGCAAGGAAAAAAAGGACGAGAATCGACAGACCACGAGCCGCGCGCATTGCCATTACACCCTCCAGACAATTGCAGACGTCCGGGCATGATCAAGCTTCAGTCGGGCTTGTCAACGCGCGAACGCGGCAGGTGCCGCCTGCCAACGGTTTATTTTCCGGCCAAGGACCGGTATGCGGACAGTAACCTCCATGGGAAAGGGGATCACGCTTTCTTGCGGAAACGCAGAAGGTGTGAATTCCAAGCCCGTCCTATTTCAGACAATTGGATTGTGGCCCCTTTACGAGCGCTTCAGAACTTCATTCCAATTTTAGTTTTACGAACTAGGTTGTCTTAATGCCGGCGTATGAAGAGCAGATGTCAGGAGGGATCGCGCCAGGGCGCGTGCTTCCGCGCGCCCTGCTTTTGGCCATGATGTGCTCGATGGCGCTGCTTTGCGAATCGAGGCCCGCGGCCGCGTTCGAGCTTTTCGGCATCAAGCTGTGGGGATCGTCCAGCGACGAGGACGCCGACATTGTCGATCCCCTGCGCTATGCGGTGACCATCTCCGCGCCCGATGCCGACAAGGACCTGGTCAAGAAGCTCGAAAACGCCTCGGCGTTGAAAGGCGACGAGGACCGGCCGGTTTCGGGCTCGCTCGGGCTGATGGCCAAGGCACGCAGCGACCGTGAACAGCTGGTCGCCGCCCTTTATGCCGATGCCCGTTATGAAGGCGTCGTCACCGTCACCATCGACGGCAAGCCGCTCGACGAATTGCCGCCGGACGCCGAATTCAAGGGGCCACAGCCCATTCCGGTGGCGATCACCATCTCGGCCGGCCCCAAATTCACGCTCGGCAACATCAGGCTGGAAGGCGACGCGGCGGGGCTGATGAGCGCCGATTATGGGCTGATAGCAGGCGGCGACGCCGGATCGGGCGCTGTGCTCAAGGCCGAGGCGCTGATCGTGCGGACGCTGAAGGAGCAGGGCAGGCCGCTGGCCAAGGTGACCGGCCGGCAGATCGTCGCCGACCACGCCACATCGACGCTCGACGTGACGCTGACGGTCGCGGCCGGGCCGGTAGCCGGCTATGGCGCGACCACGGTGGAAGGCACCGAGAAGGTCGACCGCGACTTCACCGAATACATGACTGGGCTGAAGCGCGGCAAGCAGTACTCGCCGCAGGAAATCAGCGACGCGCGCGACAGGCTGCTGGCGCTCGAGGTGTTCAACAGTGTCACCTTCAAGGAAGCCGACAAGCTCGATGCCGACGGCAACATCCCGATCGGCGTTCAGGTCAGCGAGCGCAAGCCGCGTTATTTCGGGCTGGGCGGCACATTCTCGAACACCGAGGGGCTTGGCCTGGAGGGCTACTGGGGCCATCGCAACCTGTTTGGCCGTGCCGAAAAGCTGCGCATCGACGGTGCCATCAGCGGCATCGGCAGCAACAATCTGTCCGAACTGAACTACAACGCCGGCATCATGTTCGAGAAACCCGGCGTCATCGGGCCGGCGTCGAAGTTTTTCGCCAGCATCAAGACGGTGCTGGAACATCCCGACGCCTACGACCATTTCTCGGTCAAGGGCAGCACCGGCCTGTCCTATGAACTCGATAAGAAGCAGACCGTGTCGGCCGAGGTCGCGCTCGATTATTCGCGCATTCACGACGCCTTCGGCAAGCACAAATACCTGATCGCCAGCATTCCGCTGCAGTATGTCTATGACAACAGAGACAACCGGCTCAACCCGACCACCGGCTTCCGTTTGCTGGCCTATGCCGAGCCGAGCTACGACATTTTGAGCGGTGCGGCCTTCCTCAAGCTGAAGGGCGAAGGGTCGGCCTATCAATCGCTGGACACGGCCTCGAAATTCGTGCTGGCCGAACGTGTCGCCGTAGGCTCGATCGTCGGTACCGGGCTGCAGAACGTCCCGGCCGACCGGCGGTTTTATTCCGGCGGCGGCGGTTCGGTGCGCGGCTATGCCTATCAGGGCATCGGCCCGAAGGACTTCACCGGCCAGCCGATCGGCGGTCTGTCCTTCTTCGAGACTTCGGTCGAGATGCGCATCGCCGTCACCGACACGATCGGCATCGTGCCGTTCGTCGATGCAGGCACCGTGTCGACCAAGTCGGTTCCCAACTTCTCCGACGTCAAGGTCGGCGCCGGTGTCGGCCTGCGCTACCTCACGCCGTTCGGGCCGCTGCGCATCGATGCGGCCGTGCCGCTCAACCGCGACCCAGGTGATCCGCATTTCGGCATCTATGCCGGCATCGGACAGGCGTTCTGACGATGAAAACGGTCTGGCGCATCCTTCGCATTGTCCTTTACACGCTGCTGATCGTGGTCGCGGGTGCGATCGGCGCGCTGGTCGTGCTGACCAAGACCGAGCGCGGGCGCGACAACCTCGCCGGCATCATTTCGCGGCTGGCTTCAAGCGACGACCGCAAGGTCACCGTCAGCGGCATCAACGGCATCTGGTCGGGTAATCTCAGCGTCGACCATGTCGTGCTTGAGGACCGTGAGGGCGCCTGGCTGGTGGCGCGCAAGGTGGCCGTCGACTGGTCGCCGACGGCACTTCTGTCCAAAAGCTTCAGCGCCGATCGCATCGCCGCCGATCGCGTCGAACTGGCACGCCTGCCGGTGGCCGGTACGCAGCCGCCCGCGCAGAGCGGCACGACGACGCTGCCGGTCTCCATCGACATCAAGCAGATCGAGCTGCCGGAAATCGCGCTTGGCCAGCAACTGGCCGGCAGCGGCATCGCCGAGCTCGCGGCCAAGGGAATGCTCAAGGCCGATGCCGCGCCACTGGCGGTCCAGACGGTGCTCAATGTCACCCGTCACGACGGCAAACAGGGCAATGTCGACGCCAAGATCCATTTCGCACCCGCCGATAACAAGCTGGACCTCGACCTCAAGGCGTCGGAGCCGGCCGGCGGCATCATTGCCAACCTGCTCAAGCTGCCGGATGCGCCACCAGTAGATATCGTGGTTTCGGGCAGTGGGCCGCTTGCCAACTGGAGCGGTGTCGGCACCTTCCTCGTCGACCATCGGATCGTCACCCAGCTCACCGGCCGTCACCAGCTCACCGACAAGGGCAATCATGTCGAGGCAAAGGGCGACGGCGATTTTGCCCGCTTCCTGCCGGAAAACCTGAAGCCGTTGTTTGCCGGCAAGACCAACTTCGATGTCGCGGGCACCGCCACGTCGGTCGGCGGCATCAGCATCGACCGGGCCAGCATCGAGAGCGATGCTGTGCACGGCACCGCGTCCGGCATTGCCGATCCTGCCGGCGCCAGCGACCTGTCGGTCGAACTCGCCGCCAAGGGCCCGCCCGTGGTGATCAGCGTCGGCAGCAAGGCGCAGCCGATCACGCTGGCGATCAAGAACGCCACCGCGCGCGCCTTCGGCGACGGCAAGGCGCCGATCGTCGACATCGGCGCCTCCTTCGTTTCGATCGTCGCCGGCGGCACGCGGCTGGACGATCTGGCGGCGCAAATCCATTCCGATGGTTTCGATATCCAGAACCGCGCCGGCCCGGTTGCCGTCAAGCTGGAGGCGGGCGGCCTGAACACCGACGTCGCGACGTTGGCGCCGCTGATCACCGGCAAGGTCAATGTCGATCTGGCCGGTTCGATCAGCAAGGACGCCGTTATTGCCATCGATCAGGGTACGCTGCGCTCCGATGCGGTCAATGCCTCGCTGACGGCGACAGTGGCACTCGCCGACATGTCGATGCAGCTCAAAATGAATGCCGATGCCGTGGCGACCGCGTTTCCCCAGCAGATCGCCTCGGTACTCGGCGGGCGGGTGAAGTTCTCGGCCACGGCATCGCGCGATCCGCAGGGATCTTTCGCCGCGAATTCCATCGAACTCACTTCAGGATCGCTCAGCGCCAGCGGTACGGCCAGCATGCAAGGCACTGACATCCAGGCCGACATCAAGGGCAAATTGGGCGATGTCTCGGTGTTGTCGCCGACGGTCGGCGTGCCGGTTGCCGGCGGGGTCGATTTCGCGCTGTCGGCAAGCGGCGCGATGACCGCGCCGGATTTCACCGTAACCGCCAACAGCGACAGCCTGACCGCTTCGGGCCGCACGGTGAAGGCCATCAAGCTGAGCGCGAGCGGCAAGGCCGACATAACGAGCCCTTCCGCAAACGTCTCGCTGACCGGCGCCGTCAACGACCAGCCGCTCGACATCAAGGCGGCCCTGGTGACCAGCGAGGGCAAGCGTTCGATCAACGGCTTCCTGGTGTCGCTGGGCGACAACAAGGTCTCGGGCGATCTGGCGCTCGACGACAAGTTCATGCCCCTGGGCACGCTGACGCTCGCCGCACCTGCCATCGACCAGTTGGCCGCGCTCGCCGGCCAGGCGGTGACCGGCGACATCAACGGCACCATCCTGTTCGCCAAGGACGGCGATGCACCGTCCATTGCCATCGATGCCAAGAGCACCTCGGTCGCGCGTGGCGAGGTGACGGCCAAAGCGATCGCCATCAATGCGCTCGTCGCCAATTATCTCAAGGCGCCGGCGATCTCGGGCACCATCAAGGCCGATGCGGTCACTTCGGGAAGCACGGAAATCAGCAGCATCGGCGTCGACCTCAAGCGCGACGGCGACTGGACCGATTTCACTGGTGGCGCGACCATAGCGGGCATTCCTGCGACCGCTGCCGGCCGGGTGAAGATCGCCGAGGGCACCACCAGCGTCGAAATCGCCTCGGGCGACGCCACCGTTCGTGGCATCAAGACGGTGATTGCCGAACCGTCGGCTCTGACCATCGCCGACGGTACGGCCAAGATCGAGAAGCTGGTGCTCGATATTGGCGGCGGCAAGGTGGCGCTGTCGGGCAGCGCTGGCGAGACGCTCGATCTGGCGGCGCAGGTCTCCGCCTTGCCGGCGGCGCTTGCCAATGCGTTTTCGCCTGGCCTGGATGCCACGGGAACGCTTGACGGTATCGCTGAAGTGAGCGGAGCGCCGGCAACTCCCGATATCCGGTTCAACGCGAAACTGGCCGGTGCCGAGACCAGCCAGACCCGCCAGGCAGGGCTCGGACCGCTCGCCGTCGATGCGGCCGGCAGCTACACGATCGCCGGCGGCGTCTCCCTCGACCATGCCACCCTGTCCGGCGACAAGGTCTCCGGGCAGGCCACAGGCACCATCAATCCGAATGGGGCGAGCGACTTTGCCATCGATCTGACCTCGTCCGGCCCCAGCCTGCCGCTGACGGTCGGCAGCGCCGAGAGCCCCGTCAAGATCGAGGTCCGATCAGTATCGGCTAAAATCGCGGGCGAAAGCACGCATGCCCGACTGGACCTTTCCGTGATCCTGCCCTCGGTCGTTACCAGCCCGGCGAAGGTGGACGGACTGACCCTGGCACTGCACTCGGACGCATTCGATCTCCGGAATCGCGCCGGGCCGGTTTCCGGAACGGTATCGGTGGACAAGGTTGGGCTCGACAATCCAACGATCGCGCCGCTTATCGCCGGCAAGGTCACGGCCGCGCTCAGCGCCCGGCTGAGCGCCGACACTGTGGCTATCGACAGCGGCTCGCTGAAAAGCGATGCGCTGAGCAGCCAGGTGGCCGGCCAAGTGTCGCTGCGTGACGGTGCCATCGATCTCAACCTGAAGGCGGATGCGCCATCGTCGGCCTTGCCGGCGGCGGCACGCGGCATGCTTGGCGACCGCGCCCACATAAGCGCCACGCTGAAGCGCGAACCCAACGGCAATCTCCACATCGGTGGATTGAAGCTGGCTTCCGGCGCGCTGAGCGCCGACGGACAGGCAAGCCTTGCCGACAACAAAGTGACCGCCGATATCAGGGGGACGCTGAGCGACATCTCGCCATTGTCGAAGGATGCCACGGGCGCCATCGCCTTCGCGCTGAGCGCGCAAGGGCCGGCCATGGCGCCCGACCTGTCGCTTACCGTCAACAGCGACAGACTGTCGGTGGCATCGCGCGAGATCACCGGATTGAAGCTCACGGCTACCGGCAAGGCCGATGCCGCCAATCCGGCGGCCAATGTCCAACTCACCGGCAATGTCGCCGGGCAGGCGCTGCAGGGGAGTGCCGTGCTGGCAACGGCGAACGGCAAGAGCGCCATCAACGGCCTGCTGCTGTCGCTGGGCAAGAACCGAATCTCGGGCGATCTGGCGCTGGACGACAAGTTCGTGCCTGAAGGCATCATTTCGCTCGACCTCCCCGACATCGGGCCGCTTGCCGCACTGGCACTGGAAAAGGCCGAAGGCGACGTTCGCGGCACGATCGCCTTCTCCAGGAATGGCGCGGCGCCGCAGGTCGCCATCAAGGCGACGACCGACTCGATCATACGCGGCGACCTACAGGCGAAGGCCGTCTCGGTCGATGCGCTGATCGCCAATTATCTCGCCGCTCCCGTGATTTCAGGCAAGATCCGCGCCGACACCGTCACCTCGGGCGGTACGGTGATCAGCGGCATCAATGTCGATTTGAAGCGCGATGGCGACTGGACCGGCTTTTCCGGTGGAGCGACGGTCAAGGGCATTCCGGCGCAGGCGGCAGGCCGGGTGAAGGTAGCCAACGGGACGACCACCATCGAGCTTGCTTCAGGCCAGGCGACCGTCCAGGGCATCAAGGCGGCCATCGCCCAGGCCTCGACCGTCAGCATCGCCAATGGCACGACGACGTTGGACAGGCTGGTGCTCAACCTTGGCGGCGGCACCGCGACGGTGACCGGCAAGGTCGGGCAGGCGCTCGACATCAATGCGGTGCTGGCACGCGTGCCGATGTCGCTCGCCAACAGTTTTTCGCCCGGGCTCGATGCCGCGGGTTCCATTTCCGGCACGGTGAAGGTGACGGGCGCACCGGCGAGCCCCGCGGTTGCCTTCAACATAGACGCGGCCGGCGTGCAGACATCGCAGACCCGTGGCGCGGGCGTCGGCGCGGTGAGCGTTTCTTCGTCCGGCACCTTTGCCGGCAACAAGCTGGCCTTCAACGCCAATATCAGCGACGGGGAGGGCCTTGGACTCAAGGGCGGCGGCACGGTGACGACGGTGGGCACCCCGGCGCTGGCGCTCGACTTCAACGGTGCGGTGCCATTCGGCCTTCTCAGCGAGAAACTTGCCGCGCAGGGCTTGTCGCTGACCGGCAACGCCAACGTCAATGTCCAGGTGCGTGGTCCGGCGAAATCGCCTGTCATCGGTGGTACGGTGAGGGCGTCCGGCGCACGCCTGGTCGATGCCAATTCGGGTCTCGCAGTCAACGACATCGCCCTCGATGTCTCGATCGGCAATGGCGTTGCCAGGGTCAATCGGTTGACCGGAACCCTGTCGACGCGCGGCAGCCTGTCGGCCAGTGGCACGGTCGGCATCAATCCGGCGCAAGGATTCCCGGCCGACCTGTCGATCAAGCTCACGGACGGTCGTTATACGGACGGTCGCGTGGTGACCGCCAACCTTGGCGGCGACCTGACGATCAAGGGGCCGCTGACTTCGGCACCGGCGATTGCCGGCACCGTCAACCTGGCCAAGACCGTCATCACGGTCCCGGACAAATTGCCGGGCTCGCTCTCGGCGCTCGACGTCAAGCACAAGAATGCGCCGGGTCCGGTCAGGGCGCAGGACAAGGCGCTGCGCCCGGCGACGACCAGCGGTAAGAGCGGTGGCAGCGGCCTTGCACTCGACGTCACGGTCAACGCGCCGAACCAGATCTTCATCCAGGGCAGGGGTGTCGACGCCGAATTCGGTGGCTCGCTCAAGCTAACCGGCCCGGCCTCGTCGCCGCAAGCCGTCGGCGCCTTCACCTTGCAGCGCGGCCGGCTGTCGATCCTTGGCAAGCGGCTGACCTTCACCGAAGGCACGGTCGGGTTCTCGGGTTCGCTGGTGCCTTACCTCAATCTGACGGCGACGACGACCACGACCGGCGCGACCGTCACCATCGTGGTGTCGGGCGAGGCGACCAATCCCAAATTCACCTTCAGTTCGGTGCCTGCGCTGCCGGAGGACGAGGTGCTGGCGCAGCTGATCTTCGGGCGGTCGATGTCGAACCTGTCGCCGCTGCAGATCGCGCAGCTGGCCGAGGCCGCCGGACAATTGGCCGGCGTCGGCGGTTCGACGTCGCTTCTGGAAAACCTGCGCAGCGCCATCGGCGTCGACGACCTCGACGTGACCACCGATGATAAGGGCGGCACGGCGGTCTCGGCCGGCAAGTACCTGAACGACCGCACCTATGTGACCATCCAGAAAGGCGACAAGCCGGGTTCCGGCAAGGCGACCATCGATCTCAATGTCGGGCGCGGCGTCAAATTGCGCGGCGAGGCGACGGACGCCGGCGAAGCCAAGGGCGGCATCTTCTACGAGAAGGAATATTGAGGGCCTGGCCTTCATCCTGGCCGCAACTGGCGCTGTCGTAACCAGTGCGAATGTCTCAATTTAATTGCCCGAAGAGATTTTGGCGAAATCTGGGCGCACTAGCAATTTTGCGCCAAGACTGTCGCTATCACGCGAACTGCCCCCCTTCCAAAGTTGCACATTCGCTAACATGTTCCCAATCCATGCCGTCTTTGACATCATGGCCCGGATGCGGAATGTTAATCGGCGGAAAGCCAACAATGGGAGTTAGTCATGACAATCTATAAGAGCAACGGCGACAGCGTTCCGGATCACATCCTGGCGATGGCCGAAGAAGCCAAGTCGGGCAAAGTCGATCGCCGCGAATTCCTCGCGCTCGCCAGCGTCTTCGGTGCCTCGACCGCTATGGCCTACGGCCTGCTCGGCCTTGCCGCTCCGACTCCGGCCAAGGCCGAGGACGTCCAGGGCAAGAAGGGCGGCGTGCTGAAAGTGGCGATGTCGGTCAAGGATCCCAAGGATCCGCGTACCGCCGACTGGTCCGAGATTTCCAACGCCGAGCGCCAGGCGCTCGAGCCGCTGGTGAAATACACCAAGGAGTACACATTCGCTCCATATCTGCTGGCAAGCTGGGACATCAACGACGACGCCACCGAGTACACGCTGCATGTGCGGCCTGGCGTCGAATGGAACAATGGCGACAAGTTCACCGCCGATGACGTGATCTACAATTTCACCCGCTGGGCCGACAAATCAGCCGAAGGCAACTCGATGCCTGGACGTCTCGGCAGCCTCGTCGACGAAAAGACCAAGAAGTTGCGCGAAGGGTCGATCGTTAAGGTCGACGACATGACCGTCAAACTGAAGCTGTCGAAGCCCGACATCGCCATCATCCCGAACCTGTGCGACTATCCCGGCCTCGTCGTCCACAAGAGCTTCGACGAGAAGGGCGCCAACTTCAAGAACTGCCCGATCGGCACTGGTCCGTTCGAGCTCGTCTCCTATGATGTCGGCCAGAAGGTGGTCTACAAGCGCCGCACGACCGGCAAGTGGTGGCAGGGCGAAGCCTTCCTCGACGGCGTCGAGTTCATCGACTACGGCACCGATCCGGCCGCGACCGTTTCGGCCTTCGAATCGGGCGAAGTGCAGACCAACCACGAAACGACCGCCGACTACGTCAAGATCATCGCGGACGTCGGTGCGCCGCCTTCGGAAGTGGTGACCGCGGCTACCGTGGTGTCGCGCTTCAACGTCAACGCCAAGCCTTATGGCGACCAGAAGGTGCGTCAGGCGATGTGCCTGGCCGTCGACAATTCGGTGGTCCTGCAGCTCGGCTACGGCAATGCCGGCACGCCGGCCGAAAACCACCATGTCGCGCCGATCCATCCGGAATATGTCGAACTGCCGAAGATCAAGCGCGACGTCGCCAAGGCCAAGCAGATGCTGACGGAAGCCGGCGTGATCGATTTCGAACACGAGCTGATCAGCAACGACGAGGACTACCACAAGAACACCACGGACGCGATCGCGGCCCAGCTGCGCGAGGCCGGCATCAAGGTGAAGCGCACCGTGCTGCCGAGCTCGACCTTCTGGAACGACTGGACGAAGTATCCATTCTCGGAAACCAACTGGAACATGCGTCCGCTTGGCATCCAGGTCATCGCCATCGCCTACCGCTCGGGCGAAGCCTGGAACGAGACGGCCTATGCCAATCCGGACTTCGACAAGAAGGTCAACGAGGCGCTCGGCATCGCCGATGCGGAGAAGCGCAAGGTGGTGATGAAGGACATCGAGCAGATGCTGCAGGATTCCGGCATCATCATCCAGCCTTACTGGCGCAAGCTCTACATCAACATCAAGCCCGAGGTGAAGAACCACTCGATGCACCCCACCTACGAGCACGATTTCGGCAAGGTCTGGCTCGATCAGGCGTGACCGCTGCTTGATGGATATGAGGGGCGCCTGCCCCTCATATTCGCAGGATCGTCGCCGTTGCATTGGATGCAGCGGCGGCGGGACGCTACAGGGTTTTCGTCACAGGGTTGACCATATCTGACCCCAACCCGGCCGGCAGGGGGGCACAATGTTCTCATTCATCATCAGACGCATCGGCACGATACTGCTCACGATGCTGTGCCTGACGCTGGTCGTCTTCTTCCTCGTCAATCTCGAACCCAATCTAAAAAAGCTGGCGATCAGCCAGACCGAAATGCACACATCGGCGGAGCAACTCGAAAGCTGGCTGGTCAATCACGGCTATCGCCAGAATTTCTTCGTTCGCTATGGCCAGTGGCTCGGCGTCGTGCCCAAGCAGCCGATCACGGATCCGGTGACCGGAAAGACCACGCAGCGCTTCTCCTTCTGCAATGACCCGGCCGTGCCGACATTCTCCGGCGTGATCGAGGGTGATTTCGGCTGCTCGACCAAGTTCAAGACCACGGTCGCGGCCAAGCTGTTCCCTGCGCTGGGCGCTACCGGCATTCTGATGCTCTGCGTGCTGGGCGTAATGGTGCCGGTGTCGCTGCTGGTTGGCATCCTTGCCGGCATGCGGGAGGGGTCGCGCACCGATCGCGTGCTGTCGATCGCCTCGATCGCCTCGACGGCGACGCCTGAATATGTGTCGGGTGTCATCTTCACCGTCATCTTCGCTTCGTGGCTTGGCTGGCTGAACGGGTCGGCCGCGTCCGCGAGCCAGGGCATCACCTTTTACAATTTCACCCTGCCGGTGATCACGCTGGCGATCTACGGCATCGGCTATATCGCACGCATGACACGCGCCTCGATGGTCGAGGTGATGACGCAGCAATATATCCGCACGGCACGCCTGAAGGGGCTTTCCTTCAAGAGCGTCGTGGTCAAGCACGCGCTGCGCAACGCCTTGATCGCACCGTTCACCGTCATCATGCTGCAGTTCCCCTGGCTGCTCACCGGCGTCGTCATCGTCGAGGTGATGTTCCGCTACCAGGGCTTCGGCTACACGCTGGTCGAGGCCGCCGGCAACAACGACATCGATCTTCTGCTCGGCTGTTCGCTGGTCTCCGTGTTCATCGTGCTGATCACCCAGCTCATTTCCGACGTCGGCTATGCATTCCTCAATCCGCGCATCCGCGTTCAGTAGGGAGAAGGCGCATGCAAGCTCAATATATCGGCGCCTCCACCATCATCCTCGAAGTGCTCTGGCGCTTCTGGCCGGTCTGGGCCGCGCTCGCCATCGTCATGGGTGCGAGCTTTCTCTACAAGAAGAAGCTGGCGCTCTACGGCCAGTTGTTCGACAGCGGCGTCGGCATAGCGGGCGTGTTCATCTGCCTGTTCTGGCTGTTCACGGCGATTTTCGCCTCGACCATCTCGCCTTTCGATCCGCTCGGCCAGATCCCGATCATGAAGGACACGCTGCCGGGCGCCATCGAACCGCAATCGGGGCTCGTCTACCTCTTCGGCGGCGACAAGCTCGCCCGCGACGTGTTCTCGCGCATGGTCTATGGCAGCCAGATCGTGTTGATCATCGCACCCGCCGCGACCGGTTTCGCGCTGATGGTCGGCATCACGCTTGGCCTGCCGGCCGGCTACTACGGCGGCAAGATCGATTCCATCCTGTCGTTCCTGGCCAACCTCGTGCTGGCCTTCCCGGTGATCCTCCTGTTCTACCTGCTGGTGACGCCCGGCATCATGGACACGCCGATCCCCTATGCGCTGGCCGGCGTCTTCTTCCTGTTTCCGATCATTTTCTTCAGCGTGCTGTTCTGGACACGCTACAAGAACCGGCCCGACCGGATTTATATCCTGCTCGGCCTGACACTGATCATCGGCGGCTGGATCTATCTCGGCCTTGTCTTCGACAGGGATCCGCTGCACATCGTCCACATCGATCCCAACCAGCTCAATATCTTCGTCGCGGTGGTGTTCGCCTCCAGCCCTGGCGTGTTCCGCATCGTGCGCGGTCTGGTGATGGACATCAAGACGCGCGACTATGTGGCGGCGGCGCAGACGCGCGGTGAATCGCCTTGGTACATCATGCTGTGGGAGATCCTGCCCAATGCGCGCGGGCCGCTGATTGTCGATGCCTGCCTGCGCATCGGCTACACCACCATACTGCTCGGCACGCTGGGTTACTTCGGCCTGGGCCTTGCGCCCGAGAGCCCGGACTGGGGTACGGCGATCAAGGATGCCAGCCGATTGCTGCGGTCCTTTATTCACCCGGCGCTGCCGCCGACGATCGCGTTGATGTCGTTCGTGCTGGGTCTCAACCTGCTCGCCGACTCACTGCGTGAGCAATCGATGAAGGATTGACGGCGGGGTCTCAGATCCCACTTGGCCAAGAATAAGGATTGGAGCGACCCATGAACGAGGCAGTTCGAAATCCGGCACAGCCGATCATCGAGATCGAGAACCTTTCGATCTCCTTCTTTACCCGCAAGGGCGAGATACCGGCCGTCATGGACTTTTCCTGCACGGTCATGCCGGGCGAGGCGATGGGCATCGTCGGCGAATCCGGTTGCGGCAAGTCGACCGTGTCGCTCGGCATCATGCGCGACCTCTCCAACATCGGAAAGATCGTCGGCGGCAAGATCAAGTTCCAGGGCAAGGACATGGGCGAGCTCTCCGACGAGGAGCTGCGCGCCATCCGCGGCAATAAGATCGCCATGATCTACCAGGAGCCGATGGCCAGCCTCAATCCGGCGATGAAGATCGGCCAGCAGCTGATGGAAGTGCCGTTGATCCACGACAAGGTGTCGACGAAAGAGGCCTACTCCAGGGCGCTCGAAATGGTGCGCTCGGTCAAGCTTCCCGATCCCGAGCGCATGATGCGCTCCTATCCGCACCAGCTTTCCGGCGGCCAGCAGCAGCGCATCGTTATCGCCATGGCGCTGCTGTCGAAGCCGGCGCTGCTTCTGCTCGACGAGCCGACGACGGCGCTCGACGTAACCGTGGAAGCGGGCATTGTCGATCTGGTCAAGGGGTTGGGCGAGAAGTTCGGCACCTCGATGATCTTCGTGTCGCACAATCTCGGCCTCATCCTGGAAACCTGCGACCGCATCACGGTGATGTATTCGGGCGAGGCAGTCGAGACCGGCAAGATCAAGGACGTCTTCGACCGGATGCGCCACCCCTATACGCAGGGGCTGTTCCGTTCGATCCCGCTGCCTGGCGCCGACAAGAACTCGCGGCCGCTGATCTCGATCCCGGGGCAATTGCCACTGCCGCACGAACGGCCCAAAGGCTGCAATTTCGGCCCGCGCTGCCACCATTTCGTCGAGGGCGTCTGCAACGCCGCCGAAATCCCGATGATCGAAGTCGCCGGACACGAGGGCCATTTCTCGCGCTGCGTGCGCTTCAACGAGATCGATTGGGAGGCATTGCCGCCCGGCGCCAAGAAGGTGAATGAGCGCGTCGTGCCCGGTGCGCCGGTACTCAAGATCGAGGACCTGCGGAAATACTACAAGGTCGGCGGCAGCGAGGTGTTCGGCTCGAGCGAAGGCCGCGTCGTCAAGGCCAACGAGACGATCTCGTTCATGGCACGCGAATCCGAGACCGTGGCCATCGTCGGCGAATCCGGCTGCGGTAAGTCGACGCTTGCCAAGGTACTGCTCGGGCTGGAAACCGCCAGCTCCGGCAGCGTCACGCTCGGCAACAAGGAAATCCAGTCGACCGGCATCGAGAAGCGCAGCGTCGACACCGTGTCGTCGATCCAGATGGTGTTCCAGAACCCGTTCGACACGCTCAACCCCAGCCATTCGGTCGGGTCGCAGATCATCCGGACGCTGGAAAAATTCAACGTCGGCAAGACCGTTGCCGACCGGCGCAAGCGCATGCTGGAACTGCTCGACCTGGTGAAACTGCCGCGGGCGTTCGAAACCCGCAAGCCGCGCCAGCTTTCCGGCGGCCAGAAGCAGCGTATCGGCGTGGCGCGAGCCTTCGCCGGCGACGCCAAGGTGGTGGTGGCCGACGAGCCGGTTTCGGCGCTCGATGTCTCGGTGCAGGCGGCGGTGACGGAACTGCTGATGGACATCCAGCGCAAGAACAAGACGACGATGCTGTTCATCAGCCACGATCTCTCGGTCGTGCGCTACATCGCCGACCGCGTCGTCGTCATGTATCTCGGCTATATCGTCGAGCAAGGCACGACAGACCAGATCTTCGCGCCGCCCTACCATCCCTATACCGAGGCGCTGCTCTCGGCGATCCCGATTGCCGACACCAGCGTGGTCAAGAAGCACATCGTGCTGGAAGGTGACATCCCCTCGGCGATGAACCCGCCGTCCGGCTGTCCGTTCCAGACACGCTGCGGCTACAAGAAGCTGGTGCCTGACAATCTGTGCGAGACCAAGGTGCCGCCGGTCAAGAACCTCGGCGATGGCCATATGAGCCTGTGCTGGCTCTCCGACGACGTGCTCAAGACCATGGAGCCGGTGATCAAGTTCGACAGGGAACATGCCGCCCATGAAGGCGTGCCTGACGACGCGCCGCATGGCGAAGGTCCGGGCTTTGCCGGCGAGCCGCCAAAGCGGCCACATGGCAAGGTGGCAGGTGCTGAGGCCGACGCGATCGGGGGGGCCGCCGAGGAGGCGGACGCCGTTTCGCGGGCCCGTCGCCACGAAGTCCGCGACGAGGTGTCGGAAACTGGTGATTCAAAACCGAAGGACACGACAAAGCCGCACTAGCGCGGACAGGACATCAGCTCCCGCATTGCTGCAGCTGAACAGCATAGTCGCGGGCCATCTTGTCGGTGGCCCGTGCGTAGCCCTGGACGCCGGCATCGCCACGATTGCCGCGGCCATAGGCGGTCCAGCCTAGGTAATAGGCGAGGTAGAGGTTGTAGGTGTCGTTGCGCGCGACGCCGTATGTGTCGGCTGTCTTGGAATGATACCAGCCGACGAAGTCGACGGCGTCGGCGAATCTCGTGCGCCGCGCCGCCCAGTTGCCGGTTTCGCGCTGATATTGCGACCAGGTGCCGTCCAGCGCCTGCGAGAAGCCGGTGGCCGAGGAGACATGTTTCCACGGAATGAAGCCGAGCAGTTTGGTGCGCGGCGGCCGGGCGTTGCTCTTGAAGCCGGATTCCTTGCGCACCGTTGCCATCAGCACCGGCACCGGCACGCCGTATTTCTGTGAAGCGCGCTCGGCACCCGACTGCCAATTGTCGAACCAGCCATCGTTCTGGTCGAAGACGGCGCAGACATTGTTGATGTGACTGGGTGCCGTCGCGCAGGCCGAAAGTGCCAGCAGCACGCCAACCGCTACAATTTTACTAAAACTCGACCTACGCATTGGATGAGCAATAGGCCGAAATCATAAAGGGAATCTTGCTGCCGCTGTTAACGCCTCGTCGGCACGGTCAGGTGAGAAAATGCCATAGCTGTATTCCGACGCCAATTGTCGCCTTTTATAAAGTCGTGCTGAGCATATGCCGCCTTGGCTAAAATCACGCCCGTAAACGGCGCATTTCTGACAGCTTGCGCGGTTTACCGAAGCTTTGATGCCGGCATGACCGAACCAAGACGCAAGCGCGGCGCCGAGCGTACCAGCAACCGGGGGCCAGCGCCCATCGCACAGCTGCGGCCCAGGCGGGTGATCAATCCCTATCCGCCGATGGCCTTGCTGTCACCAGACCAGATCGAGGCGATCCATCAGGCGTCGATGCACATATTGGAGAATTTCGGCATCGAGGTGATGAGCCCGCGTGCGCTGTCGCTGTTCGAGAAGGCCGGCGCCAAGGTCGATCACGCCTCGGCCAATGTGCGCGTCGATCGCGGCATGATCGACGAGGCGCTGAAGACAACGCGGTCCGGCTATACGCTGACCCCACGCAATCCGGCCAACACAATCCATCTCGGCGGCAACACCATCAATTTCACGCTGGTTGCGGGTCCTCCCAATGTGCATGACATGGAGCGGGGCCGCCGTGCCGGCAATCTGCGCGACTATGCTGATCTGACCAGGCTGGCGCAGCATTTCAACTGCGTCCACATGCTTGGCAACCAGGTCTGCGCCCCCGTCGAACTGCCGGCCAACTCACGCCATCTCGATACGTACTTCACCAATCTGACGCTGACCGACAAGAGTTTTCATGTCTCGGCGATCGGCCGGGGCAGGGCGCTGGACGGCATCGAGATGATGGCGATCGCGCGTGGGATGACGCTGGCCCAGATGGCTGATGATCCCGGCATTGCCACCATCATCTCGGTCAACTCGCCGCGTCGCTTCGACGAGATGATGGCCGAGGGGCTGATGACCATGGCCGAGTACGGCCAGTCGGTGGCGGTGACACCGTTCACGTTGATGGGAGCGATGAGCCCGGTGACGCTGGCCGGGGCGCTGGCGCAGCAGAATGCCGAGGCGCTGTTCGGCGTCGTGCTGACGCAGCTGGTGCGGCCAGGCGCGCCCGTGATGTACGGCGCCTTCACCTCCAATGTCGACATGAAGTCGGGCGCGCCGGCCTTCGGCACGCCTGAAAACACCAAGGCCAACATCGTTTCGGGTCAATTGGCGCGCCGCTATGGCCTGCCATACCGGACGACGCCCGGTTCGGCTTCCAACGCCGCCGACGCGCAAGGCGCCTATGAGACGCTGATGGCGTTGTGGGGCGCGGTGCTTGGCCATGGCAATCTCGTCTACCACGCCGCCGGCTGGCAGGAGGGCGGGCTGACGGCTTCGTTCGAGAAATTCATCATCGACGTCGAGATGATCCAGCACATGATGGAGTTTTTGCGCCCGATCGTGGTCGATGAGGCCGAACTTGCCGTCGAGGCGCTGGGCGCGGTGCCGACCGGCGGCCATTTCTTCGGCGAGCCGCACACGCTGGAGCGCTACGCCACCGCCTTCTACCAGCCGATGCTCTCCAACTGGCAGAATTACGAAGCCTGGCAGGAGGCCGGCGGCCTCGACGCAACCGCGCGCGCGACGCGGCTGTGGAAGAAGGCGCTGGAGGATTATGTCGAGCCGGTGATGGACATCGCCGTACGCGAAGCGCTCGAGGCCTACGTGGCCAAGCGCAAGGAAGCGATCGGACAGGGCGAGCCGTAATGCGCCACGAACGTCCCGTTTTGAATCATCCCACCCATCCAACTAACTGATATCAGAGAAGAAACCATGAAATCGCATGCAAAGGTCGTGGTCATCGGCGGTGGCGTCGTCGGATGTTCGGTGCTGTTCCATCTCGCCCGTCATGGCTGGACCGACGTCGTGCTGCTGGAGCGCGACGAGCTGACCTCGGGCTCGACCTGGCACGCGGCCGGCGGCATGCACACGATCAATGGCGATCCCAACGTCGCCAAGCTGCAGAAATACACCATCAACCTCTACAAGGAGATCGAGGAGCTGTCGGGCCAGGCAACCGGCGTCCACCTGACCGGCGGCGTGCTTCTGGCGGCCACCGAGGCGCGGCTCGACTGGCTGCGCGGGGTGGTCGCTAAGGGCCGTTATCTCGGCATCGAGCTGGAGGAAATCTCCCCGAAAGAGGCGGCCGAACTGATGCCGCTGCTCGATCCCAAGCAGTTCGTCGGCGCCGTCCGCAACAAGGAGGACGGCCACCTCGATCCCTCCGGTGTCACCCACGCCTATGCCAAGGCGGCACGAAAACTCGGCGCCGAGGTGGAGCGCTTCACCAAGGTCGAGGATATCGTGCGCCGTCCCGACGGGCTGTGGCGCGTCATCACCAACAAGGGCGAGGTGGTGGCCGAGCATGTCGTCAATGCCGGCGGCCTGTGGGCGCGCGAGGTCGGCCGCATGGTTGGGCTCGAACTGCCAGTACTGGCGATGGAGCACATGTACCTGATCACCGAGGACATGCCGGAGGTTGCTGCCTGGAACCAGAAAACCGGCACCGAAATCATCCATGCGGTCGATTTCGACGGCGAACTCTATCTGCGCCAGGAACGCGGCGGCATGCTGATGGGCACCTATGAGAAAGCCAACAAACCATGGTCAGAATACCAGACGCCGTGGAATTTCGGCCATGAATTGCTGGCGCCGGAGATCGACCGCATCGCGCCGTCGCTCGAGGTCGGTTTCCGGCATTTCCCGGCTTTCCAGAACACCGGCATCAAGCAGATCATCAATGGGCCCTTCACTTTCGCGCCCGACGGCAACCCGCTGGTCGGGCCGGTGCGCGGCCTGCCGGGCTTCTGGGTCGCCTGCGGCGTCATGGCCGGCTTCAGCCAGGGCGGTGGCGTTGGTCTGGCGCTATCCAACTGGATGATCGAGGGCGATCCCGGCGCCGATATCTGGGCGATGGATGTTGCGCGCTACGGCGACTGGGCGACGATGGCCTACACCAACGCCAAGGTGCGCGAAAACTATTCCCGGCGTTTTTCGATCCGCTTCCCCAACGAGGAACTGCCGGCCGGGCGGCCGCTAAAGACGACGCCCGTCTATGACCTGTTGTCGGCCAAGGGTGCGCAGTGGGGCGTCGCCTACGGGCTGGAAGTGCCGCTCTGGTACGCGCCGGAAGGCGTCAAGGACGAGTTCTCATGGCGGCGCTCGAGCGACTTCAGCCATGTCGCCGCCGAAGTCGCGACGGTTCGCGCTGGCGTCGGCTTGTCGGAGATATCGAGCTTCGCCAAATACAAGGTGACGGGCGAGGGGGCCGCGGCCTGGCTCGACCGGATGCTCGCCTGCAAGCTGCCGAAGCCCGGCCGGATGACGCTCGCCCCGATGCTGAAGGACGACGGCAGGCTGATCGGCGATTTCACGCTGGCCAATCTCAGCCCCCAAGGTCGGGAAGAAGCGGGCTGGTTCCTGGCCGGCTCCGGCATTGCCGAGCAATATCACATGCGCTGGTTCGAGCAGCATCTGCCCGACGATGGCTCGGTCCATATCGAAGCGCTGGGACAAAAGCTTACCGGCCTGTCGATTGCCGGCCCCAAGGCCAGGGACGTGCTGGCGAAAGCCACGCGCTCCGACATCTCGAACGCGGCATTTCCCTTCATGGCCGTCGGCAAGATGGATGTAGGCATGGCGCCATGCCTGGTCGGCCGCGTCAGCTACACCGGCGATCTCGGCTACGAGATCTGGGTGGTGCCGGAATATCAGCGTGCCGCCTATCAGGCGCTGATGGCGGCGGGGGCGGAATTCGGCATCGGCCTGTTCGGCTCGCGCGCGCTCAACGCGCTGCGGCTGGAGAAGAACTACGGCTCATGGGGGCGCGAATACCGGCCGATCTACGGGCCGCTGGAAGCCGGCATCGATCGTTTCGTCGCCTACGGCAAGGACGCGGATTTCATCGGCAAGGCGGCGGCTCTGGCCGAGCGCAAACAGGGCGGCAAGTTGCGGCTGCGCGCCTTCATCGTCGATGCCGACGATGCCGATGTCATCGGCGACGAACCGATCTGGTTCGGTGGCGCGGTGCGCGGCTGGGTGACGTCGGGCGGCTATGCCCATCATTCGAAGAAGTCGGTCGCTGTCGGCTATGTGCCGAAGGAGATCGCAGAGGAGAGCGACGGCTTCGAAATCGAATTGCTGGGCAAACGGCATGCGGCGCGCATTCAGGCGGCGCCGCTGTTCGATGCGAATTTCGAACGGATGCGGGGGTGACCCCCCGCATGGGATCATGCGCCGCGGCGGTTGTCGAGCGCGAAGGCGCCGGCGCCGGCAAAGACCAGATAGAGGAAGATGAAGCAGAACGAGATCGCCGAATCGCCGCTGTTGTTGACGGGGAAGAAGTCGCGCGGCATGTGCGCCATGAAATAGGCGATCGCCATTTCGCCGGCCAGAAGGAATGCGACCGGGCGGGTGAAAAGGCCCAGCGCCAGCAGAATGCCACCGGCGAATTCGAGGATGCCGGCTGCTAACGGCAGTCCGCTCAACGCGGTGGCTGCGTGGTCGCTGGCGGGGAAATTGAACAGTTTCTGCGTGCCGTGCTCGATGAACTGCAGCGCGGTCATGATGCGCAGAACGCCAAGCGCCTGCGGCTGGTATCTGGCAAGGCCATCGAAAAGCTTCATCCAAAACTCCGTTTGGCTTCTCGGACCGGCCATAGGTTATTGCCCGGCAGTGGACCATTCACATCCCATGGCCAGCCATCAACAATTGGTGATTGGAAATGTTCCCCGCCTTTCATATTGTTCTCGTAAAGGTTGCATTTTTGCCTGTTTGGTTGTATTGGTTGTAGGCGTCGATTTGGATGCTCTTCACATGTGGGTCCCCTTGCCATGAAAAAAGTCGCCATCAGCCTGTTCGCAATCCTTGTGAGTACCAGTTTAGCCATGGCCGAGGACGCCGGCTGCGAGGCCTTCAGATGGCCGGTGACGCGCGAACAGGCGCTGTTTGCAACGGCACCCTCAACGCCGTCCGGAGCGACACTGGCAGTAGGGGCGGCCGCGGATCTGGCGCTGGTGCCGGCCGAGAAGGCCGGCTTTGCGGTGCCGCCCGAACGCGCACCTGCGGAAGGCACATTCGGCGCTGTCGCCAGTGTGGCGGTGCCGCCGGAGGGGACCATCCAGATCAGCCTGTCGGGCGAGGCCTGGGTCGATGTTATCCAGGACGGCAAAGCCGTGAAATCGTCCGGCTATAGCGGCGTCAAGACGTGTCCCGGCATCCGCAAAAGCGTGCGCTTCAAGCTCGCGGCCGGCCAAGCCACCGTCCAGTTCAGCGGTGCCAAGAAAGAGACCCTCAAGGTCGCGGTGCTGGCACCGGAATAAGCCGACGCCAGCAAGCGTGATATCAGCGGTTGACGCGGGCGCTTATCGCACCGGCGCCATCAAAGCGAAGTGCGCGCCTTGCGGATCCTGGCATTGCACGACCCAGCTGCCTCCGGGGACCTCCATCGGTCCCATCAGGATCTTGCCGCCATTGTCGGTGACGCGTTTTGCGGCCGCGTCGATGCCGGTGACGTTAAAATAGAACTGCCAGACCGGCACCGGAATCTGCTCGGGCTTGTTCATGATGCCACCGCCGGATTCGGGGCCGGCGGTAAAGGTCTGGTAAGTGCCCATCGGCCCCATGTTGAATTCGCCGGCATTGGCCCAGCCGAACTGGCTGGAATAGAAGTCAAACGCGGCCTTCCAGTCGCTCGTATAAAGCTCATGCCAGCCGATATGGCCCGGCGTGCTGGCCGGCACGACGGGCTGGTCGGGGCCGTTCGGCTGCAGGAGCATGAAGGTCGCGCCTTGCGGATCGGCCACGACGGCAAAGCGGCCGACGCCTGGAATGTCGTCGGGCTGGCGGTGAACGGCGCCCCCCCGCCTTTTCCAGCGACGCTGTTGCCGCGTCGACATCCCTGGCGTGGATGTAGCCCAGCCAGGCGGGCGGCATGCCCATCTTGGCGGCATCCTGAGGCATCGTCATCAGGCCGCCGAAGCCACGCTCGCCGGCATTCATGACGACATAGCGCGGCATGCCTGGAGCCTTATCGAAGGGCTCGGCCTTCCAGCCCACCACGGCGGGGTAGAAAGCCTCGGCGGCGTCGAGGTCTGATGTCATCAGTTCGTACCAGAAGAAGGGCATCGGGGATTGTGGCATGGTCGGTCTCCTCACCTTTGTGCGCCGATCGTCGTTCGATCCATCCTAGGACGATCTTGACGACGGAAATCCGACATCTGGGCTGGAAATCGGGAACGGCAAGGCGCACCCTCTTGGCAATCTTGCGTGTCTTGCGATTTTCGCCTTTGCTTGGCCTCGAGGAGGAGGTCGTCGTTCCATGCGGCAGATGTCACTTACAGCCGAGCTTGTCGCACTGTGCCATCGCGACGAGGCCGATCCCGGGCCCAGCGGCGGCTGGACGCAACTGAGCGACGAGGATTTCCGGGTCCTTTCCGCGCGGCTCGCCGATGAAGCAGATGCGGGGCCGCTATGGGTGTTCGCCTATGGCTCGCTGATCTGGAAGCCGGCTTTCGAGTCCGTCGAACGCCAGCGTGCCACCGCCCATGGCTGGCACCGCTCGTTCTGCATCGACATGGTTCGCTGGCGCGGCAGCGTCGCGCAGCCTGGGCTGATGATGGCCCTCGAACGCGGCGGGCGGTGCGATGGTGTGATCTACCGTTTGCCGGAAGGGGAGAAGACTGCTCAGATCGAAAGGCTGTTGCGGCGCGAGATCGACGATCATGAGAGCGTCGCTTCGGTCAGGTGGGTCTCGGTGCGTACGGCGCAAGGGCATCTTCGGGCGCTGGGTTTCTGGGTCGGGGTGACGGGCAGGGGCACTTCGCTCGGGCAGCCGCTGGACCGGGTGGCGCGGGTGCTGGCGCGCGCCTGCGGCCATGTCGGCTCCGGGGCGGAATATCTTTACAACACGGTCAGCCACCTCGAGGAATTCGGCATTCGCGACCGCAATCTTTGGACGTTGCAGCAATTGGTCGCCGACGAGATCAGGTCTATCCACGGCAACGGCAGGGGTGGCGGCCTTATCCCAGTGTCACCGTCATCATAACATGAATACAGTTATCATATTTTCTTCCAGTCTTTTCAACGATTTGCGCCAAAAATTGACCAATTGATAAAAAAATAAAACGTGCTAGCCTTCCCCAAAACGAAAACATGGGGAACTGAGAATGCCAGAAGGCCAGTTCAAAGAGGGTATTGTCGGCGGCCGACTTCTGCCCGACCAATACGCGGATAATTTTTCCGACCTGCATCCCCCGCTCGATCATCACGAGGCGCTGGTCGAATCCGATCGCTGCTATTTCTGCTACGACGCGCCGTGCATGAACGCATGCCCGACCTCGATCGACATTCCGCTGTTCATCCGCCAGATCTCGACCGGCAACCCGATCGGCTCGGCCAAGACCATCTTCGACCAGAACATTTTGGGCGGCATGTGCGCCCGCGTCTGCCCCACCGAGACGCTGTGCGAGGAGGTTTGCGTGCGCGAGGTTGCGGAAGGCAAGCCGGTCCAGATCGGCCGTCTGCAGCGCTACGCCACCGATGTCGCGATGAGCGAGAGCAGGCAGTTTTATCCGCGTGCCGAGCCGACAGGAAAGACCGTAGCCGTCGTCGGCGCCGGCCCGGCCGGTCTTGCCGCGGCGCACCGGCTCGCCCGCCATGGCCATGACGTGACCATCCTGGAGGCGCGCCCGAAGGCGGGCGGCCTCAACGAATATGGCATCGCCGCCTACAAGAGCGTCGACAACTTTGCCCAGGCCGAGGTCGACTATGTCACCGCGATCGGCGGCATCGACATTCAGAACGGCAAGGCGCTCGGCCGCGACTACCAGCTCTCCGACCTGATCCGCAATTACGATGCGGTGTTCCTCGGCATGGGGCTTGGCGGTGTCAACGCGCTGCGCGCCGATGGCGAGGATGCCGCCGGCGTCACCAATGCGGTCGAATTCATTGCCGAACTGCGCCAGGCCAGCGACCTCTCAGGGTTGCCGGTCGGCCGCCGCGTCGTCGTCATCGGCGGCGGCATGACGGCGATCGACGCCGCCGTGCAGTCGAAGCTGCTTGGCGCCGAGGAGGTGACGATCTGCTACCGGCGCGGCCAGGAGCATATGAACGCCTCCGAATTCGAACAGGACCTGGCCGCCGCCAATGGCGTCACCATCCGTCACTGGCTGCAGCCAAAGCGGGTGATTGCCGAAGGCGGCAAGGTCAGTGCCATCGAACTCGAATACACGGCACTCGACGGCGACCGGCTTGCCGGCACCGGCGAGACGCTGACGCTGGTTGCCGACCAGGTATTCAAGGCCATCGGCCAGAGTTTCGTGCCGGCTGCACTCAACGGCAGCGGGGCGTCGATCGATCTCGAAGCCGGCCGTATCAAGGTCGACGCGGAAGGGCGCACATCGCTGGCCAAGGTCTGGGCCGGCGGCGACTGCATTTTTGGTGGCGACGACCTGACCGTTTCGGCCGTGGCGCAAGGGCGCGACGCGGCGGAAAGCATCCACAGGAGCCTGACCCAGGGATAAGGATCATGGCCACGGTGGAACCGGGCATTGCCCGTCACTATGAGATTTCAGGCCTGGAGGAGCGGATTCTTGCCGCGCTTGCCGATACCGGCGTGGAAATTGCCCATCTGAGCGCCGACGATCTCGCAGTGGTCGACGAATTCCACATTGGCGGCGTGGCCGCCACCAGGGAACTCATCGATCAGATGGGGCTGAAGCCTGGAGCCCGGCTTCTCGACATTGGTTCAGGCATCGGCGGCCCGGCCCGTTTTGCCGCGAACAATGCCGGCGCCGATGCCACCGGCATCGACCTGACCCAAAGCTATGTCGATATCGCGACCAGCCTGTCGAAACGGGTGGGGATGGCCGGCAAGACGCGCTTCGTGGAAGGCAGCGCGCTGGACATGCCGTTCGCCAAGGCCAGCTTCGATGCGGCAATGATCCTGCATGTCGGCATGAACCTTCCCGACAAGGCCAAGCTGATGAGCGAGGCCGCCCGCGTGCTGAAGCCCGGCGGCGTCTTTGCCGTCTATGACGTGATGCGGCTCAAGGATGGAGCACTGACCTATCCGCTGCCATGGGCCTCCGACGCGACCATGTCGTTCGTCGCCACGCCTGCTGATTATCGAGCCGCCGCCACCGCCTGCGGCTTTTCAGTAATCGCCGAGCGCCCGCGCGGCGCTTTCGCCATCGAATTCTTCGCCACCATGCGTGCCCGCATGGCTGCCGCGCAGGCCGAGGGCAAAAAGCCGCCGCCCGGCGTCGCCCTGATCATGGGCGAGGATGCCCGCACCAAGATCGCTAATCTCACCGCCGCGCTTGAAGGCGGCATTCTTGCACCCGTGGAAATGCTCCTTCGTCTCCGTTGAAAGGGACCTGTCATGGCTGACATCAGAAACAATTTCGTCGGCATCAAATCGCCCAATCCGTTCTGGCTGGCCTCGGCGCCGCCGACCGACAAGGCCTACAACGTCATCCGCGCTTTCAAGGCGGGTTGGGGCGGTGTCGTCTGGAAGACGCTGGGCGAAGAGGGGCCGCCGGTGGTCAACGTCAACGGCCCGCGCTACGGCGCGATCTGGGGCGCCGACCGGCGCCTGCTCGGCCTCAACAACATCGAACTGATCACCGACCGCGATTTGCACACCAATCTGCGCGAGATGAAGCAGGTCAAGATGGATTGGCCCGACCGTGCGCTGATCGCCTCCATCATGGTGCCCTGCGTCGAGGAGAGCTGGAAATCGATCCTGCCGCTGGTCGAGGAGACCGGCGCCGACGGCATCGAGCTCAATTTCGGTTGTCCGCACGGCATGTCGGAACGCGGCATGGGCGCGGCCGTCGGCCAGGTGCCGGAATATATCGAAATGGTGGTGCGCTGGTGCAAGCAATATACGCGCATGCCCGTCATCACCAAGCTGACGCCCAACATCGCCGATATCCGCAAGCCGGCGCGGGCAGCGCATGCCGGCGGCACCGACGCGGTGTCGCTGATCAACACCATCAATTCGATCACCGGCGTCGACCTCGACAGTTTCGCGCCGATGCCGACCATCGATGGCAAGGGTTCGCATGGTGGCTATTGCGGTCCGGCGGTGAAGCCGATCGCCATGAACATGGTGGCCGAGATCGCCCGCGACCCCGAAACCCGCGGCCTGCCGATCTCCGGCATTGGCGGCATCACCACGTGGCGGGACGCCGCCGAATTCATGGCGCTGGGCGCCGGCAACGTGCAGGTCTGCACGGCGGCGATGACCTACGGCTTCAAGATCGTGCAGGAGATGATCGCCGGCCTCGAAAACTGGATGGACGAGAAGGGCCACCGCTCACTCGACGACATCATCGGCCGCGCCACGCCCAACGTCACCGACTGGCAGTATCTCAACCTCAACTATGTCGCCAAGGCGCGTATCGACCAGGATGCCTGCATCAAATGCGGCCGCTGCCACATCGCCTGCGAGGATACTTCGCACCAGGCGATCACCAGCATGGTCAACGGCGTCAGGCATTTCGAGGTGATCGAGGCCGAATGCGTGGGCTGCAATCTGTGCGTCAATGTCTGCCCTGTGGACAATTGCATCACCATGGAGCCGCTTGCGGCCGGCGCGTTGGACCAGCGCACCGGCAGACCTGTGTCGCCGGTCTATGCCAACTGGACCACGCACCCGAACAACCCGATGGCCAAGGTGGCGGCGGAGTAGGGCAACCTTTCAAAAGCGGCGTCTCCGGGCGTCGCCTTTTCATTTTCCTATTGCAGATAAACATTATCCAGGATATGCATTATCTATGAATTGGAGACTAGCATTATGAAGCTGGGCGAGGGTGTTGAGGCGGCCATCCACTGCGCGGCGACACTGGCGAGCGTCGACGGCAACAGCACCATGCCGGGCGCGGCGCTGGCGGAATCCTTCGGCCTGTCTCCGAGCTATTTGCTGAAGCATCTCAACATGCTGACGGCGTCCGGCATTCTGGAATCGGTGCCGGGTCCCGCCGGCGGCTACCGGCTGGCGCGGGCTGCCGAACGCATCACGCTGCTCGACATCGTGCTGGCCATCGAAGGGCGCGAGCCGGCTTTTCGCTGCGGCGAGATCCGCCGCAACGGTCCGGTCAAGATCGATGCCTCCGCCTATGTGAAACCTTGCGGCATCAATGCCGCGATGCTCAAGGCGGAGCGCGCCTACCGGGCATCGCTCGCCGAGGTGAAGTTGTCCGATATCGTGGCGGATTACGCTGCGGAAGGCGACCCCAGATCGTTTGCCGCGAGCTGCGCCTTTGTCGAGCGCCACCAACGGCGGCAGAAACCCAGTTCAACCAACCAAGCCTAAATTAACCTCCCCAAGGATGTGAAAGGAAAGACGATGAAACAGAGGCTGCAGTTCTTCGCCAAGGCGCCCGAGATCATGAAGGCTGTGTCGGCACTCAACAAGGCGGTCGACGAATGTGGACTGGAGGTGAGCCTGCTGCACCTGATCAAGCTCAGGGCCTCGCAGATCAATGGCTGTTCCTTCTGCGTGGAGATGCACAGCCGCGAAGCCAGGCGCGACGGCGAGACCGAGCAGCGGCTCTATCTCGTCGCCGCCTGGAAGGAATCGCCGCTGTTCTCCGAGCGCGAACGCGCAGGACTGGCCTGGACCGAGGCGGTGACGCTGATCGCCAACGATGGCGTGCCGGACGAACTCTATGCGCGCACGCTGGAGCATTTCTCGGAAGAGGAACTGGTCAAGCTCTCCGTCGCGATCGGCATGATCAACACATGGAACCGACTTTGCATTCCGTTCCACGCCATCCATCCGATGCCGGCCGCCAAGGCGGCCTGACAGTCCGGACATCTGTTGGGGGCGCCGCCGGGGAAAGGCGGCGCCCCTACTGTTTCAAAGGGGGAGTTCAATGCCTGTCGATTTGCCTTCGACCTTGCTGTTTCTCGGTCGCCTGCTGCTCGGCGGTGCCTTTGTCTTCGCCGGCTTGCGCAACATCCAGAACGCGGATTTCCTGACCAGGTTGGTGGCCGCGCGTGGCGTGCCCCAGGCCCGGCTGGCGTTGTGGGCGGGCATTGTCGCGCAGATCATCGCGGGAGTGCTGGTGATGGTCGGCCTCTGGACCGCGATTGCCTGCGTGGTGCTGGTGCTGTTCCTGATCGTGGCGACGCCGATGTTCCACAATTTCTGGGATCATCAGGGTCCAGACCGCGCAGCGCGCATCAATGGCTTCGTCGGCAATGTCGCGCTGAGCGGAGGGTTTTTGACGCTGATCGCGCAGTCGCTTTAACTCTCCAACGTTTACGCCGCGAACCGCAGGCCGCCATCGCAGGTCAGCACCTGGCCGGTCATGAAGCCGTTGGAGACGAGGAAGGCTATCGCCGAGGCGACGTCCTCGGCGCGGCCGATGCGGCCGACCGGCGTTTTCCCCGCATAGTCGGCAAAGACCGCCTGCCGCTGCTCTGCGGGCAAAAAGTCCCACCATGGCGTGTCGATGACGCCGGGCGCCACGACGTTGACGCGCAGCGGCTTCAGCTCGACCGCCAGGATCGGCGCCACGGTCAGGAGCATGCCATTGATGGCGCCGATGCCGGCGACGCCCGGCGTGGCGAGCTGGGCCGATACCGCCGAGATGAAGGTGACCGACCCCGATTTGTTCAGCGTCGGCAAGGCGGCCTGCAGGCAGGAGAGTTGAGGCCGTACCTTCTCGTCAACGCCCCCGGCGATATCGGTGAGGTCGTGGGTTTCGAACGGACCGAGGCCCTTGCCGCCGCTCGCCGCCAGAACGAGGTGGTCGAACGAGCCGAGGCGCTCGAAAAATTGGCGGACTTCATCCGGTTTCGAAGCGTCGAAGGCCGCCTTGTCGGCCGCTCCGCCAAGGCTTTTCCAGGCGCTGATGAGCTTGTCCTGGTTGCGCCCGGTGATCGTGACCTTCATGCCCGGGCCGAGCAGTTTGCGCGCCGTCGCCAGGCCGATGCCGGATGAGCCGCCGATGATCACCGTGTGTTCGGTTCTGTTGGTCATGAATGCTGTTCCTTCGTTTTAGGGAAAGCCAGCCCGACGAGGTCGAGGCTCAGGCTTCGCAATTGTTGTCTTGCCTTGGCATCGTAAGCCTGGGCGTCGGCGCGGGATTCGCGCAGGCCGTCGAAATAGAGGCCGCTGCGCCCTTCCAGCGCGGGCGAGGTGGCGAGATTCAAGATAGCCTCGGCGCCGGTCTCGACCGAACTCCATGGCGTGACGCCTGCCTGGCGGACCATGGTGGTGTTCATGTAGCTCGCCGGATGCAGCGCGTTGACGGTGACGCCGCTGCCTTCCAACTGCCCGGCCAGATCGACGGTGAACAGGATCTGCGCCAGCTTGCTCTGGCAATAGGCGCGCACGCCGCTGTAGCCGCGGGTCAGCATGACGTCGCCGAAATCGATCGCCTGCTGGCCGGCGGACGCGACATTGACGATGCGTGCCGGGGCGCTCGCCTTCAGCAGCGGCAGAAGCTCCGAGGTCAGCAGGAAGCCGGCGAGATAATTGACGGCAAAGCGCAACTCGTAGCCATCGGCGCTTGTCTGTCGTTTGTCGCCAGCGGTGCCGACGCCGGCGTTGTTGATGAGGATGTCGAGGCGGCTCGTGCTGGCGCGCACGGCTTCGGCGAGGCGTCGTACCTGCGCCAGCGAAGCGAGATCGGCCGCGAAAAACTCGGCCTTGCCGCCGGCGGCTTCGATGGCGGCGATAGTGGCGTCGCCGCGTGTGGCATCGCGGCCATGCACCAGCACCCGTGCGCCGGCGGCACCCAGCCTTTGCGCCACCACGCGGCCGACGCCGTCGGTCGAGCCGGTGATGAGGATGGTCTTGTCTTTCAATTCCATGTTCAGAGCCTCCTGTTGTTGCTCTGAACGCAAGATGGAGCGCTTCGCCCATGTCAAACAGTTCAAACTTTATCCTGGTATCAATACTGCTATAATAGCCGGTATGAACGCTCCCGTTGCCTCCACCCGATCAGCCGACGAGAGCCGCCGGCGCGAACTCGGCGCCTTCCTGCGGTCGCGCCGGGAAAGGCTGGCGCCATCGGCCACCGGCATCGCGACAGGTCCGCGACGGCGCACGCCGGGTCTGCGGCGGGAGGAAGTGGCGATGATCGCCGGTGTCGGCACCACTTGGTACACCTGGCTCGAGCAGGGCAGGGACGTGCGGCCCTCGGTGGAAGTGCTGGCGGCGCTCTGTGAGGCTTTGCGCCTCGACGCCGTCGAGAAGCGGCATCTGTTCATCCTGGCCGGCCGCCAGCAGCCGGAGCGTCATGTGGCGGCACCTGAAAAGGTCGACGCTACGCTGTTGCACATGCTGCAAAGCCTGGTGCAGCAGCCCGCCTATGTCGTCGGCCGCCGTTGGGACGTACTTGCCTGGAACGACGCGGCCGTGGCGGTGTTCGGCGACTATGGCTTGCTCGAGGGCGATAGCAGAAACATCGTCCACATGGTGTTCACCAACCCGCACCATCGCCGCCTGCTGGTCGACTGGGAAGAACTTGCCCGCGTGGTGCTTGCTTCGTTTCGTGCCGAAAGCGCCAAATATGTCGGCGATCCGGATTTCGAACGGCTGATCGCGCTGATGATGAGTTCAAGTCCCGAGTTCAGTGACTGGTGGCCCCGGCGCGACGTGGCGCGCAGGCTGACTGGCGTGAAGCATGTCCGGCATCCCACAGTGGGCCTGATGGCCTTCGAGCATATGAGCCTGTCGATCGACGACGGCTCCGATATGCGGCTGATCGTCTACACGCCGCTCGCCGAGCAGAACTCGATCTCCAAACTTCAAAGATTGCTGGAGGCGATGCCGGCCGAACGGCGCAGCGCGTGAAGTTATCTGCCGGCGCGCTCTCAACTTCGTCATCCACGGGCGAAGCGGACGCGCAGACCCGAGGATCCATGCCGTTACCTTGACAGTATAGTGCAGCGGAGCAGAATTCTGGACCGTAGCGGCGCTCATGTGTCGCGGCATGGATTCTAGGGTCTGCGCCGCGTCGCTTCGCTCCTTGCTTCGCCCTAGAATGACGAAGCCAATGTGCGCTTCGGCCAATCTAGACATGATTTCGCCTGTTACCCTTTCGGCCTCAGCCCATCGAGGAACAATTGCTCCAGGAAGCGGGCAGCGTCCTCGAAGCGGCCGTCGCCGCCACGGTTCGGCCCCAGCACGGCGCGGACCTGGACATCGAAATCGGCGTAATGCTGCGTCGTCGCCCAGATCGAGAAGATCAGGTGCCAGGGATCGGTCCGGGCGATCTTGCCGGCGCGCATCCAGCCCTTGATGACGGCGGCTTTCTCGTCGACCAGCGTCTTCAACTCGCCCGCCAGCAGCGGCATGATGCGCGGCGCGCCTTGCAGGATCTCGTTGGCGAACAGCCGGCTCTCGCGCGGAAAGTCGCGCGCCATTTCCAGCTTGCGCCTGATGTAACTCCTGAGTTCAGTCATCGGATCGCCGATGTCGTCGAGTTCCCGCAGCGGCGCCAGCCAGGTTTCGAGCAGCCGTTCCATCAATGTCTCGTGAATGTCTTCCTTGCGGCGGAAATAGTAGAGCAGGTTCGGCTTCGACATGCCGGCGGCTTCGGCGATCTGGTCGATGGTCGAACCGCGGAAGCCGTTGGTGGAAAACACTTCGAGCGCGGCCTCCAGGATCAGTTCGCGCTTTTCCTGCTGGATGCGGGTGCGGCGAGGGGCTTGCGTGCTCGCGGTCACCGTTGCGGACCCTCGTATTGCCAAATCTCGCATTCAAGGTCATCTGGACCAATTCTCTGGACCAGTTTTTCCCTAAGCTGTGGAACGCACTTCAGGAGCCGCATTTCCGCTAGTAATCCATTGACCGCCGACATGGCGGTGCTAACGTTTGTCCAATCGGTCAAAATTTGCGTAGCATGAAAGCGCGGCAAAGACCAAGCGTTGGACGCAGCGAAACAGGTTACAAGGGGAAGTCTTGGTCATGTCCAACCGGCTGAAAGTCACGCCGAACGATCTCAGCGCATTCTGGATGCCGTTCACGGCAAACCGGCAGTTCAAGCAGGCGCCGCGCATGTTCGTGTCCGCCAAGGACATGCATTACACGACCAGCGATGGCCGCAAGGTATTGGACGGCACCGCCGGCCTGTGGTGCGTCAACGCCGGCCATTGCCGTCCCAAGATCACCGAGGCGATCCAGCACCAGGCCGCCGAGCTGGATTATGCGCCCGCCTTCCAGATGGGCCATCCGATCGTGTTCGAACTGGCGAACCGCCTGGTCGACCTCGCGCCCAAGGGCATGGACCATGTCTTCTTCACCAATTCCGGTTCGGAATCGGTGGAAACGGCGCTGAAGATGGCGATCGCCTATCATCGCGTGAAGGGCGAGGGGTCGCGCACCCGCCTCATCGGCCGCGAGCGCGGTTATCACGGCGTCAATTTCGGCGGCATCTCGGTCGGCGGCATCGTCACCAACCGCAAGATGTTCGGCACGTTGCTGGGCGGCGTCGACCACATGCCGCACACGCATCTGCCGGAGAAGAACGCCTTCTCCAAAGGCGTGCCGGAGTATGGCGCGGAGCTCGCCAACGAACTCGAGCGTATCGTCGCCCTGCATGACGCCTCGACCATCGCCGCCGTCATCGTCGAGCCGGTCGCGGGTTCCACGGGCGTCATTCTGCCGCCGAAGGGCTATCTCGAGAAGCTGCGCGAAATCTGCACCAAGCACGGCATCCTGTTGATCTTCGACGAGGTCATCACCGGCTTCGGCCGTCTCGGCGCGCCGTTCGCGGCCGACTATTTCGGCGTCACGCCCGACATCATGACCACCGCCAAGGGCGTCTCCAACGGCGTCATCCCGATGGGCGCGGTGTTCGTGAAGAAGGAAATCCACGACGCCTTCATGACCGGCCCCGAGCACATGATCGAGTTCTTCCACGGCTACACCTATTCGGGCAACCCGATCGCCTGTGCGGCTGCACTCGGCACGCTGGACACCTACAAGGAAGAGGGCCTGCTGACGCGCGGCGAGGAACTGGCGCCTTACTGGGAAGATGCACTGCATTCGCTGAAGGGCGAACCGCATGTCATCGACATCAGGAACATCGGCCTGATCGGCGCGATCGAACTGGCGCCGATCGCCGGCAGTCCGACAAAGCGGGCCTTCTCGGCCTTCGTCAAGGCGTTCGAGCGCGGCGCGCTGATCCGCACCACCGGCGACATTATTGCACTGTCGCCGCCGCTGATCATCACCAAGGGTCAGATCAACGAACTGATCGATCATGTGCGTGAAGTGCTTAGGATGATCGATTGAAGAACTGGGCGCCGATATCCCTCCCCCTCGAGGGGGAGGGGGACGCCCCGCAATTGATGAGGTTTTGAATGGCCGCACCCGGTGAGAATTTGCGAATCAATTCAGACCGTTTGTGGGATTCGCTGATGGAGATGGCGAAGATCGGCCCCGGCATCGCCGGCGGCAACAATCGCCAGACCGTGACGGATGAGGATGGCGAGGGACGGCACCTGTTCAAGCGCTGGTGCGATGCCGCAGGGCTCGAAATGGGCGTCGACGAGATGGGCACCATGTTTGCCCGCCGCGAAGGCACCGACCCCAGCCTGCCGCCGGTCTATGTCGGCAGCCATCTCGATACGCAACCGACCGGCGGCAAATATGACGGCGTTCTCGGCGTTCTCGGCGGCCTGGAGATCGTGCGCTCGCTCAACGACCTCGATATCAAGACGAAACATCCGATCGTCGTCACCAACTGGACCAACGAGGAGGGCGCGCGCTTCGCGCCGGCGATGATGGCGTCCGGCGTGTTCGCCGGCGTGCTCGACCAGGCCGATGTCTACGAGCACACGGACAAGAACGGCAAGAAATTCGGCGAGGAACTGGAGCGCATCGGCTGGAAGGGCGCCGAGAAGGTCGGTGATCGCAAGATCCACGCCTTCTTCGAACTGCATATCGAGCAGGGGCCGATCCTCGAGGACGAGGACATCGACATCGGTGTCGTCACCCATGGCCAGGGCCTGAAATGGCTGCAGGTGACGCTGACCGGCAAGGAGGCGCATACCGGCTCGACGCCGATGCCCAAGCGCCGCAATGCCGGGCTCGGCATGGCGCGGGTGATCGAATTGGTCCACGAGATCGCCATGGACTACCAGCCCGACGCTGTCGGCGCGGTCGGCCACATGGAGGTCTATCCCAACTCGCGCAACATCATCGCCGGGCGCACCGTCTTCACCATCGACATACGCTCGCCGGAAAAGGAAGTGCTCGACGCCATGGATGGCCGCATCCGCGAAGGCATCGACACGATCTGCGACGCCCTCGACATCCAGTACAAGATCGAGCAGGTTGGCGCTTTCGATCCGGTCACCTTCGACAAGGGCTGCGTCAAGGCGATCCGCGACGCGGCCGAGCGGCTTGGCTATACGCATCGCAACATCGTCTCGGGTGCCGGCCACGACGCCTGCTGGATCAACCGCGTCGCGCCGACCGCCATGGTGATGTGCCCTTGCGTGGATGGGCTGAGCCACAATGAGGCGGAAGAGATCACCAAGGAATGGGCAGCGGCCGGCACCGACGTTCTGTTCCATGCGGTGGTGGAGACGGCCGTTATAGTGGAGTGAACTTAGAGATTTACCTTCAAACGCCGCTCACCAAGAAGCGGGAAGAGAAGAACAAGGGAACAGCAAAATGACCAAAGTCATCAAGAACGGCACCGTCGTCACCGCCGACCGAACGTGGAAGGCCGACGTGCTGATGCAGCACGGCAGGATCGTCGCCATCGGCTCGGACCTGCATGGCGACCATGAGTACGACGCCACCGGCTGCTATGTGATGCCGGGCGGCATCGACCCGCACACCCATCTCGAAATGCCGTTCATGGGCACCTATTCGGCCGATGATTTCGAATCAGGCACGCGTGCGGCCTTGGCCGGCGGCACCACGATGGTGGTCGATTTCTGCCTGCCGGCGCCGCAGCAATCGCTGCTCGAAGCCCTGCAGATGTGGGACAACAAGACCTCGAGGGCGTCCTGCGATTATTCGTTCCACATGGCGATCACCTGGTGGGGCAAGCAGGTGTTCGACGAGATGGCCACCGTGGTCGACAAGGGCATCACCTCGTTCAAGCACTTCATGGCGTACAAGGGCGCGCTGATGGTCGACGACGACGAGATGTACGCGTCGTTCCAGCGCTGCGCCGACCTCGGCGCGCTGCCGCTGGTGCATGCCGAGAATGGCGACGTGGTCGCGGCCCTGTCGCAGAAGTTGCTTGCCGCCGGCAATAACGGCCCCGAGGGACATGCCTATTCGCGCCCGCCGGAAGTGGAGGGCGAGGCGACCAACCGCGCCATCATGATCGCCGACATGGCGGGCGTGCCGCTCTATGTCGTGCATGTCTCGTGCGAACAGAGCCACGAGGCGATCCGCCGGGCACGCCAGAAAGGCATGCGGGTGTTCGGCGAGCCGCTGATCCAGCACCTGACGCTGGACGAGAGCGAGTACTTCGACAAGGACTGGGACCATGCGGCGCGCCGCGTGATGAGCCCACCCTTCCGCAACAAACTGCACCAGGATTCGCTATGGGCCGGCCTGCAGGCCGGTTCGCTGCAAGTGGTGGCGACCGACCATTGCGCCTTCACCACCGACCAGAAGCGCTTCGGCGTCGGCGATTTCACCAAGATCCCCAACGGCACGGGTGGCCTCGAGGACCGGTTGCCGGTGCTGTGGACCAGGGGCGTCAATACCGGCCGGCTGACGATGAACGAGTTTGTCGCCGTGACCTCGACCAACATCGCCAAGATCCTCAACATGTATCCGAAGAAGGGCGCGATCGTCGAAGGCGCGGATGCCGACATCATCGTCTGGGACCCCCAGCGCAAGAAGAAGATTTCCGCCAAGAAGCAGCAATCCGTCATCGACTACAACGTCTTCGAAGGGGTCGAAGTGACCGGCCTGCCGCGCTTCGTGTTCTCGCGCGGCGAGCTGTCGGTCGAGGAGGCCGAGGTCAAGGCGAAGCCTGGCCATGGTGAGTTCGTCGGCCGCGAACCGAACGCGGCCGTCAACCGGGCGCTGTCGACCTGGAAGGAGATCACCGCGCCGCGCAAGGTCGAGCGGACAGGCATTCCGGCGACGGGTGTTTGAGGTGAGGTGCGCGGGGCTCTATCTCACCGCCGTTGTTGTTCTGGCAGCCGGCTCCGCCTCTGCGGCCGGCATCGACCTGTCCAAGCCTTATGGCAATAAGTCCGGCTGCATCAACAAGAACGGCCAGAAGGTCTATGCCGAAGACATGCTGCTGCTGACCGACACCGATTTTATCACCGCGACCAGCGCCTGCGCCTTCACCGGCAAACACGGTGAGGCCGATGGTTCGCTGACGGTCAAGGCTGAGTGCGAAGCCGAAGGCGAGGAGGGAAAGTCGCCGGCCACCTTCACGATCAAGCACAGCGCCAAGAATGCCAAGAAATTGGTAATCGCCGACGAGGACGGCAGCGTATACGGGGAAGTGTCTCGGTGCAGATGATTGCCGAGGTCGGCGCCGCCCCTCATCTGCCTGCCGGCATCTTCTCCCCGTATAGTGACGGGGAGAAGGGGGCCGAGTGCGATCTCGGTGCTCTTTCTGGCGACGCAGGCGATTGGCGGAATCCTTCGCGATGGCGTCCTTCTCCCCGTCACTCTACGGTGAGAAGTGCCCGGCAGGGCGATGAGGGGCAGCGCGGACCTGGAGCTATTGAGCCTCGGCCGGCCAACCCGCCAATACCGCCCTCAGGCGACGAGCGCGTCCAGTTCCGGCAGCAGGACGACGCTTTCCTGTTCGTTGGGATCGGTGCGGGCGATGACGGCCGAGGACGGCGCATTGCTCAGATTGGCCGGCAAATGCGGCACGCCTGCGGGAATGTAGAAAAGGTCGCCGGCCTTGACGACGATGTGATGCTCCAGCCGGTCGCCATACCAGGTATGGACCTCGCCGGAGAGCACGTAGATCGCCGTTTCATGGTTCTCGTGCAGATGCGCCTTGGCGCGGGCACCGGGCGGCATGGTGAGCACGTGCATGCAGATGCCGGAGGAGCCGACCGACTCGGTGGCTATGCCGGCGAAGTAGGTCAGGCCCTGCTTGCCTTCATAAGTGCTTTCAGGGCGGATAAGATGACAAGTCGGTTTAGGCGACATCGGGGAAACTCCGGGCGTCGACCGAGCGGGACAAACTCAGCAGGACTGGGGCCAATGGGACGGGTCGAGTGGAAAACAACATCACGATAAAAGCAATCGGTTTCGTGCGGCGGAAGGCAGGCAGCAACCGATGACGGGACCTTCGCCAGCCGTCGTTTCGGCAAGCAAACTGGGCCTCACCTTCCAGACCAATGACGGGCCGGTACAGGCGCTGTCCAATGTCGACCTGACCATCGGCAAGGGTGAGTTCGTCTCCTTCATCGGGCCTTCAGGTTGTGGCAAGACTACTTTGCTGCGCGTCATCGCCGATCTGGAAAAGCCCACTTCGGGGACGATCTCGGTCAATGGCATGACGCCGGAACAGGCGCGCGAGAGGCGTGCCTACGGCTATGTCTTCCAGGCTGCCGCCCTGTTTCCCTGGCGCACCATCGAGCGCAATGTCGGGCTGCCGCTGGAAATCATGGGCCTGTCCAAGACCGAGCAAGCGGAGCGGATCAAGCGCACGCTCGACCTCGTCAACCTCAGTGGCTTCGAGAAGAAATACCCCTGGCAGCTTTCCGGCGGCATGCAGCAGCGCGCCTCGATCGCGCGTGCGCTGGCCTTCGATGCCGACCTGTTGCTGATGGACGAGCCGTTCGGCGCGCTGGATGAGATCGTGCGCGACCACCTCAACGAGCAATTGCTGCAACTGTGGGGACGGACGAACAAGACCATCTGCTTCGTCACCCACTCCATTCCGGAAGCCGTCTACCTGTCGACGCGCATCGTCGTCATGTCGCCGCGCCCGGGCCGCGTCAGCGACATCATCGAATCGACGCTGCCGAAAGAGCGGCCGCTCGACATCCGCGAGACGCCGGAGTTTCTGGCGATCGCCGCGCGGGTGCGCGATGGGTTGAGGGCAGGACATAGTTATGATGATTGAAGCGGGTGACAAGCGAGCGGCGTACCGCGCCTTCGTCATCCTAGGGCGGAGCAAGGAGCGAAGCGACGCGGCGCAGACCCTAGGATCCATGCCGTTGCCTCAACGTTCCGCAGCGGTGCAGACCGATGCACCTTACGCCGTGCGTTCGAAGGCGAACATTCTTGACCGCTTATACCCCTCGGCCAACGTCACGGAATGGATCCTAGGGTCTGCGCGACGCTTCGCGTTGCTCCGCCCTAGGATGACGAAGGCGAAGGTGGTCGGCCTTCGCTTCGCTCCGGCTACCCTCTCCCCGTGGGGGAGAGGAGGAGACTTCGCCCATGGATAGCTTCCGCTCCAAGATCATCCCCGTAACCTCCATCCTTCTGGGCGTGGTCGTGCTCTGGTACGTCTTCGCCGTTATCCTCAACGCGCCGTTCCAGCGCGATCTCGACCGGCGTGCCAACGAAACCTCCACGTTCGGCGAACTCATCGGCAAGACGCTGTCGCAGCCCAAGCCGACGCTGCCGGCGCCGCATCAGGTGGCGGTGAATTTCTTCGAGAACACTTTTCTGCGGCCCATCACCTCGAACCGCAGCCTCGTCTACAACGCCTGGGTTACGCTGTCCTCGACGCTGCTCGGCTTCGCCTTCGGCACAGCACTCGGCATCGTCATCGCCGTCGGCATCGTCCATGTGGCGACGCTCGACCGCAGCCTGATGCCGTGGATCATCGCCTCGCAGACCATCCCGATCCTGGCGGTGGCGCCGATGATCATCGTGGTGCTGGCGGCGATCGGCATTACCGGACTGATCCCGAAGGCGATGATTTCGACCTATCTGTCGTTCTTCCCGGTGACGGTCGGCATGGTGAAGGGCCTGCGCTCGCCCGAGATCATGCATCTCGACCTGATGCACACCTACAATGCCAGCCGCGCGCAGACCTTCTGGAAACTGCGTGTGCCAGCCTCGGTGCCATTCCTGTTCACCTCGATGAAGGTCGCGGTGGCGGCAAGCCTGGTGGGCGCAATCGTCGGCGAACTGCCGACCGGCGCGGTCGCCGGTATCGGCGCCAAGCTGTTGGCCGGCGCCTATTACAGCCAGTCGATCGACATCTGGTCGGCGCTGGTCGCGGGCTCCATCGTGGCGGCACTGCTGGTGATGGTGGTTGGCATCGCCGGCCGCGTCGTTGACCGCGCCATGGGCGGGAGGCCGGCATGAACTGGCTGAAACCTTCCTGGCAGGCCGTGCTGGCGATCGTGCTGTGCCTGATCGCGATTGCGCTCGGCGCCATGTCGAAGCCGGAAGCGGCAGCGCTTGCCGATCCGACGGCCAGTATCGGCTACCCCTATCTCGGAATGAAGGGCTTGATGCTTGGCGTGGCCGTGCTGGCGGCGCTGATCTCAATGGTCAGGATTCCGCCCCTGGCGGAGGCCGTGGTGCTCTTCATAGGGGCCCATCTCGTCGCCTGGCTGCTGATATCGGGCATCGCAGGTTTCGAAGGGACGGCGCTGGCGCCGTATTTTCTTCTGCTCGCGGCTGCCTGGCTGCTTGGCTGGCGTTGTGTGGCGGTGCTTTCGGGATTGCGGCCGAAGGCAGGATGGGTCCGGACCGCACTGCGTCTGGTCATCCCCGCTATCTTCGGCGCCTGGATCCTGATCATCTGGGAAGCCGTCACACGCGGCGCCGGCATTCCTTTCATCCTGCTGCCGCCGCCGAGCGCCATCGGCGCGCGCATCGTCAGCTCGCTGCCGGTGCTCGGCGCCGATGTCCGGCAAACCATCTTCAAGGCGGTGCTCTTCGGTTATGTGGTGGGCAGCGGCGCTGGCTTCATCACCGCTGTTCTCGCCGACCGCGTACCGTTTCTGCGGCGTGGACTTCTGCCGATCGGCAATATGGTCTCGGCGCTGCCGATCATCGGCGTGGCGCCGATCATGGTCATGTGGTTCGGCTTTGACTGGCAGTCCAAGGCGGCGGTGGTCATCATCATGACCTTCTTCCCGATGCTGGTGAATACGGTCGCCGGGCTCGCCGCGTCCGGCCATATGGAGCGCGACCTGATGCGCACCTATGCGTCGGGCTACTGGCCGACGCTCGTCAAGCTCAGGCTGCCGGCCGCCGCTCCCTTCATCTTCAACGCGCTGAAGATCAATTCGACGCTGGCGCTGATTGGCGCCATCGTCGCCGAGTTCTTCGGCACACCCGTTGTCGGCATGGGCTTCCGCATTTCGACCGAGGTCGGGCGGATGAACATCGACATGGTCTGGGCCGAAATCGCAGTTGCAGCAGTTGCGGGTTCGGTCTTTTATGGCGTGGTCGCCCTTGTCGAAAGGGCCGTCACGTTTTGGCATCCCTCTGTCCGTGGTGGATAGGGGCGGTGGGTTTGGGCACTAACTTCAGAGGGTAAAAAAATGAAAAGACTTATTATTCCAGTTCTGGCCGGCGCGATGTCGCTGGCCGCCTTCCAGGCGATGGCCGCCGACAAGGTGACCTTGCAGCTGAAATGGGTCACGCAGGCGCAATTTGCCGGCTACTATGTCGCCAAGGCCAAGGGTTTCTATGAAGCCGAAGGCCTCGACGTCGACATCAAGCCAGGCGGCCCCGACATCGCCCCCGAGCAAGTGATCGCCGGCGGCGGTGCCGACGTCATCGTCGACTGGATGGGCGGCGCGCTCGCCGCGCGCGAGAAGGGCGTGCCGCTGGTCAACATCGCCCAGCCGTTCAAGAAGGCCGGCATGGAGCTGGTCTGCCCGAAGGACGGCCCGATCAAGACCGAAGCCGACTTCAAGGGCCACACGCTCGGTGTCTGGTTCTTCGGCAACGAATATCCGTTCTACGCGTGGATGAACAAGCTTGGCCTCAAGACGGAGGGCGGCCCCGATGGCGTCACCGTGCTGAAGCAGAGCTTTGACGTGCAGCCGCTGATCCAGAAGCAGGCCGATTGCATCTCGGTCATGACCTACAATGAGTACTGGCAGCTGATCGACGCCGGCTACAAGCCCGAACAGCTGACCGTGTTCAACTACTCGGCCATGGGCAACGACCTGCTCGAGGACGGCCTCTATGCCTCGGAAGACAAGCTCAAGGATCCGGCCTTCGAGGACAAGATGGTACGTTTCGTGCGCGCCTCGATGAAGGGCTGGAAATACGCGGTCGACAACAATGACGAAGCTGCAAGCATCGTCATGGACGGCGGCGGCCAGGACGAGAACCACCAGAAGCGGATGATGAGCGAAGTCGCCAAGCTGATCGATAATGCCGACGGCAAGCTCGACCCGGCGACCTACGAACGCACCGCCAAGGCGCTGCTCGACCAGAAGATCATCACCAAGGAGCCGAAAGGCGCCTATACCACCGCCATCACCGATAAGGCGGTCAAGTAGGCCTCGCAGGCGCGATCAACAGCGCCTGAGACCGGGTCTGACGATCAAAGGGGCGGGCGACCGCCCCTTTTCCATGCGCTCCAATCACAAAACCGTGTGCGGGGATACATTGCGCCGTCCAGCCGTTGCATTGAAGCATGCGCGCGTCGGGGAGCCGCGACGCACGCTTTGTCAATCGGAGGTCCTTCATGCGCGCTCACTCCTTCCTGCCGGCGCTATCGGCGCTCGCCATTTCCACCGCTTTCCTGTTCGCATCACCGGCCATGGCCGAGATGGTAAAATACAAGGCGACCCTCGATGGCGGCCAGCAGAGCCCAGCCGTCACCACGAAGGGCAAGGGGACGGCCACTCTCACCTTCGACACCACCAAGAAGAAGCTCAGCTGGAACGTGAAGTATTCCGGCCTCAGCGGCCCGGCGACAGCGGCGCACATTCACGGCCCGGCGGCGGCGGGCGAGAATGCGCCTCCGGTGATCCCGTTCAAAGGCAAGCTCAAGAGCCCGATCAAGGGGTCGGCGACGCTGACCGATGCGCAGGCCGCTGACCTGGAGGCCGGCAAGTATTACGTCAATGTGCACACGGCGGCCAACAAGGACGGCGAGATTCGCGGCCAGATCGAAAAAGCGATGTAGAGCCCGAAGCGCGGCTAACGCTTGAAGCCTGGCGGGACAGCGCCGCCCTCTGTTCTGCCGGCCTTAAGCCCTGTCGCGTATCTGCGTCATCGTCCGGGTCGGGGTGATCGCTTCGGGATCGAGCCTGATCTCGACGATCGCCGGCTTGCCGCTGGTTCGCGCGCGCTCGAAGGCAGGCGCGAAATCAGCTGTCTTCTCCACCGTCTCGCCATGGCCGCCATAGGCGCGGGCAAGTGCTGCAAAATCAGGGTTCTTCAGATCGGTGCCGACGACGCGGCCGGGATATTCGCGTTCCTGGTGCATGCGGATGGTGCCGTAAATACCGTTGTTGACGAGAATGACGACGATCGGCAGGTCGTACTGCACGGCGGTGGCGAATTCCTGGCCGTTCATCAGGAAGCAGCCGTCGCCGGCGAAGGCGACCACGGTGCGCTCCGGATACAGCGCCTTGGCGGCGACCGCCGCCGGCGTGCCGTAGCCCATCGAGCCCGACGTCGGCGCTCCTTGCGTGGCGAAGCGGCGGAAGCGATGGAAGCGGTGTACCCAGGTTGCGTAATTTCCGGCGCCATTGGTGAGAATGGCATCGTCCGGCAGCACGTTTTCCAGGTAGTTGATGATCGGTCCCATCTGGACCGGGCCGGGCCCGTTTTCAGGCGGAGTCGACCAGTCGAGATAGGCGGCATGCAGCTTGGCTGTTTCGGCCGCCCATGATGGCGTTCCGGCCGGCATGCGCTTGGTGAAAGCCTCGACGAAGGCCGCTGGCGAAGCATTGATCGCCAGGGTCGGACGGTAGACGCGGCCGAGTTCGCCGGCATCGGCATGGACATGCACCAGGGCCTGGTCGGGGTAGGGGCTCTTCAGCAGCGTGTAGTCGGAAGAGGGCATCTCGCCCATGCGCCCGCCGATCAAGAGAACGACGTCGGCCTGCTTGATAGCCGTCGCCAGCTTCGGATTGATGCCGATGCCGACATCGCCGGCATAGTTTGGATGAAGATGGTCGAACAGCATCTGGCGGCGGAAGGAACAGCCGACAGGAAGCGACCAGGCCTCGGCGATCTCATGCATCCGCGCCACCGCGTCCGCGTTCCAGCGCGTGCCGCCAAGAATGACGAAGGGACGCTTCGCGCCGGCAAGCAGCATTTCCAGTGCGTCGAGTTCGGCCTCGCCGGGATAGGTTTCGACCGGCGTGTGCGGAAGTGCTTCCGGCGCGTCGACGACGCTGGTCAGCATATCCTCAGGCAGCGATATGACGACCGGGCCGGGGCGGCCCGACGTCGCCACGGCAAAGGCGCGCGTGACGAATTCGGGGATGCGCGAGGCGTCGTCGATCTCGACCACCCATTTGGCGATGTCGCCGAAGAACCTGACATAGTCCACTTCCTGGAACGCCTCGCGCTCCTTGGCGTGGCTGGCGACCTGGCCGATGAACAGGATGAGGGGAACCGAATCCTGCATGGCGATGTGGATGCCGGCCGAAGCGTTGGTGGCGCCGGGTCCGCGGGTGACGAAGCAGATGCCGGGCTTGCCGGTCAGCCGGCCCTGGCAGTCGGCCATCATGGCAGCACCGCCTTCCTGGCGGCAGACGATGGTGCGGATCGAGGAATCATGCAGCGCGTCAAGCACCGCAAGGTAGGATTCGCCCGGCACGCAGAACATACGGTCGGTGCCATTGGCTTCGAGGGCGTCGACGATCAGTTGTCCACCGGTCTTCATTTCCCAGACTTCTCCAGTTCGGCAAGGATTTCGTCAGTGTGCTCGCCAAGGCGCGGCGAGGGGCGTTCATAAGTAAGCGGTGTGCCCGACATCACCATCGGCGCGCGCACCGATGGCAGGCGGTTGCCATGGCCGTCGTCGAGGTCGAGCCGCATGCCGCGGGCAATGGTCTGCGGGTCGTCGAACATCTGGCCGATCGTGTTGATCGGGCTTGCCGGCACGCTGGCGGCTTCGAGCTTCGCCAGCAGCGGATCGCGATCAAAAATCTTCAGCGCCTCGATGATGCGTGCGCGAAGTTCCACGCGATTGGCGACGCGGGCCGGATTGGTGGTGAAATCGGGATTGGCCGGCAAATCGCCCAGCCCGACCGCGGCGCAGAATTTGGCGAACTGGCCGTCATTGCCGACAGCCAGGATGATGTGGCCGTCCCTGACCGGAAGCACTTCGTAGGGGGCAATGTTCATATGGGCATTGCCCATCTGCACCGGCGACTTGCCGGAAACGAGATAATTGAGGTTCTGGTTGCCGAGCGCCGAGATCTGGGTGTCGAACAGCGCCATGTCGATGTGCTGGCCTTCGCCGGTCTGTTCGGCATGGCGAAGTGCTGCCTGGATGGCGATGACCGAATAGAGGCCGGTGAAGATATCCGAGATGGCGACGCCGGCTTTCTGCGGCTCGCGGCCGGGCTCGCCGGTAATCGACATCATGCCGGCCATGGCCTGGATAATGAAATCGTAGCCCGCGCGAGGCGCATAAGGCCCATCCTGACCGAAACCGGTGATCGAGCAGTAGACGAGGCGAGGGTTGATTTCCTTCAGGCTGCCATGGTCGAGCCCGTATTTCTTCAGGCCGCCGAGCTTGAAGTTCTCGATCAGCACATCCGCCGTCGCGACCAGCCGGCGCACCGTCTCGGCGCCTTTGGGCGTCGAGAAGTCGATGGCGATGGAGCGCTTGCCGCGATTGCAGGAATGGTAATAGGCGGCCGACAGGTTCTCGCCGTCGTGGCTCATGACGAAGGGCGGACCCCATTTGCGGGTGTCGTCGCCGCCGTCCGGGCTCTCGACCTTGATGACATCGGCGCCGAGATCGGCAAGCAACTGCCCGGCCCAGGGCCCGGCAAGAATGCGGGCGAGTTCGACGACGCGGACGCCTTTCAGCGGGGGTTCGGCCATAAATCACCGTGGTTGCTGCAATCATCCTGATCGCTGCGAAAGCAGAGCCTCTATCAAGCCCGGCGGCGGCTGTCACGGTTCTTGCGATGGGCCAAACCGTCAGGCTTTCAGGACAGCGTCCGCCCAGTTGGCGAAATCGTCCATGACGGTATCCCGGTTCACCTCGTTCAGGCCCTCGTGGCGGGTGCCGGGGTAAACCTTCGAAACCAGATTAGAAAAGCCCATCTTGCGCATGCGGTTCGCGAGATGGGTGATGCCCTTGCCATAGTCCGAGGCAGGGTCTTTCTCGCCGCCAACGATGGCGACGGGAAGGTCGCGCCGGATGCCGGCAAAGGCCGCATCCTTGCCGCCGTTCAGCGCCATGGCAACCACATCGCGCCACATCGATATGGAGGCATCCCAGCCGCAGAGCGGATCGGCGATGTATTTCGCGACCTCCGCCTCGTCGCGCGAAAGCCAGTCGAACAAGGTGCGATGGTCGAGGACCGCCTTGCCCCAGGCCTGGAAGGTGAGTTTCGGCAGCAGGCGCGACGGGACATCGGAGCCCAGCCGCATCCGTTCCCAGGCCAGGATGCCGAGCGCCACCTGGCCGAGCAGGCCTTGCGAGAAATTGCCGTTCCAGATGGCGGCGGCATGGATCCGATTCGAGTGCCGTAACAAGTAGTTCAACGCCACGGACGCGCCCATCGAGTGGCCGAAAAGGATCACCGGCAGGTCAGGCTGCTCGCGGGCGATAAGATCGCGGATGGCGTCGACATCGGCGATCACCTTGGCCGGGCCGTCCTTGTCGGCGAATCTGCCGAGCGGCGCGTCGGGCGCCCTGGTCGTCCCATGGCCACGGTGATCATGGACATAGACATGGAAACCCCGAGCGGCCAGGAAACCGGCGAAGCGGTCGTAGCGCCCGGCATGCTCGGCCAGGCCATGATTGATCTGGACCACCGCACGCGGAGAGCTGTCGGCCTGCCGGACGAACAGATTGAGGTCGGCGCCGGTCGGCGAGCGGACCACGCGCTGCTGGCTGAATGGCATGCCGGCTGGCCTCCCCCTGGTTCCGCCCTTGCAATGTCCAACGTGTGCGCCGGCGCCAGATTTGCGTCAATCGGGCCTGCCGGCTTTTCCGCGACGATCTTTCTTGCCACGGGCCCGCAAAATATCGCAATTCTGACATGGAGACAGCTTCAGTCTGTCGCCCACTTTCCAGCAGGGGATTCTCCATGCGCATTGCTGTTGTTTTCGGATTGGCCTTGCTGGCGGGGTCGCTGGCAGGCGCGGCGCATGCCGACGTCAAGATGAGCGGCACCTTCGTGGCCGACGCTGCCTGTCCCGCGACGCAGGCGATCAAGAACGCCAAGAACCCCGGCAATGTCTCGACCGATGCGGGCAAGACCTATCAATTGCTGGCCGGCAACAAGGACGCTCCGAGCCACTACCTCATCCTGGTGCCGGGCGCCGATCCCGAGCGCCGTTGGGTGAAGGTCAGCTGCGGCCATCTGTCGGGCAGCAGTGCGGTGACCGCGCCGGCGGCACCGGGCGGGCAAGGCAAGCCGGCGGTCTCGGGGAAACCCGAATATGTCTTCGCGCTGAGCTGGCAGCCGGCCTTCTGCGAGACCAAGTCGAACAAGACCGAATGCAAGGCGCAGAACCCTGGCGAATTCGATGCCACCAATTTCACGCTGCACGGCCTGTGGCCGCAGCCGAACGGCAATTTCTATTGCCAGGCTTCGGCCAGCGACAAGGCCAATGACAATCCGGCTCACTGGCAGGACCTGCCACCGGTCAACCTCGATGCCGAGACCCGCGCCGAGCTCGACAAGGTGATGCCGGGCACCGCCTCGAAGCTGGAACGGCATGAATGGATCAAGCACGGCACCTGCTATGGCAAAAGCCAGCAGGAGTATTTTTCCGACGCCCTTCATTTGATGCGTGAGGTCAACAGCTCGCCCGTGCGCGACCTCTTCGCCAAAAATATCGGCGGCAAGCTGACCGCGGACCAGATCCGCAGCGCCTTCGACCAGTCCTTCGGCGCGGGAGCAGGGGACCGGGTGCGTGTGTCCTGCCTTATCGATCCGTCGAGCGGCCGGCGGCTGATCGGCGAACTGACGCTTGGCCTTGCCGGCCCGATCGGTCCGAACAGCTCGCTCAAGGATCTGCTGCTGGCCTCCGTGCCGACCAACAAGGCCGGTTGCCCGACCGGCACGGTCGACGCGATCGGGTTCCAGTAACGCAAGGGCACGGATTTTAGGCAGCCAGCCGGGCTTTCGCTTGCCGTGCCTGCTGTTATGTTGGCATGGCGGTGTTCATTCAGCGGGGGTTGCATGAGTGGCATGACGAGCAGCGCGCCGGCACGGCAGGGGAAATCGTAGCGACAAGGTTGGGTCTGGACTGACTTTGGCTAGATCTGCGCGGACCTGGTCCAGGCGATATCGGCGTCGGCTTCATGCCCGCCGGGTTCGCCGACGACGCGGTCGCGTCCGGTCGATTTCGCCTTGTAAAGGCGCTGGTCGGCGAGCGCGAACAGGTCGGCCAGGCACTGCGTCGTTTCGCTGACGGTGGAAACGCCGGCGCTGACGGTCAATTCGAACCGGCTGGTGGCGGCCGATGCTTTGAGCGCGGTGCGGACGCTTTCGCCAAAGAGCCTTGCGACGGAGTGTGGGCGCGAACTCAGGATCGCGAATTCCTCGCCGCCGATCCGGAACACCTGGTCCTCGGCGCCTGCCGCCTCGCAAAGTACGGTTGCGACCGCCTTCAGCACCTTGTCGCCTTCGGCATGGCCGAAACGATCGTTGATCGACTTGAAGTGGTCGACGTCGACGATGAGCAGGCTGAGCGGCCTCGCCGTGCGCAGGCTGGACTGGACGGCCGCCTCGCCATCGGCATCGAAGCGTCCCCTGTGCAGCAGTCCGGTCAGGCCATCGCGGCCGACATGTTCGACCAGCGCTTCGTAGCGTTCGCGATAGGTCAAGGTCTCGAAGATGTCGGTCAGCCCACGCGGCATCTGGACATCCCGGACCTCGAACCATTTGAGATAGGCGACCAGCATGGCGCTGAAGGTCAGTGCTGCCGCCATCTTGGCGAACCAGCCGCCGAAGAAGACCGCGATCGGCGCGCCGGCAACGAAATGCAGCGCGGTGAAGAACCCCGCCTGATCGAAAGTCAGCACGCAGGCGACGCAAATCAGGATGCGTGCGAACCGCGCCTTGCGCAGGACGCGTCCAAGTTTCTCATAGAGAAGGATGATCAGGATGGCATCGACGAACAGCAGCGTCGTGCCCCAAACCATCAGCCAGCCCATCTCGTCGATGAAGCCGATATCGGGGAGCCGGCCATCGGGAAGCGGAGCGATGGCGTGCAGGCGCAGGAGCAGAACCAGACCGATCATCAGCGCATTGCCGAGCAGCAGGCCATAGATCGGCTGGCGCACGGTGGCGGCATCCTCCTTCATGTAGAGCAGAAGGAGCATCACCAGCTTGCCCGAAAACAGCACCGCCGAGCCCGGCGACACCATGCCAAACGGCAGCGCGACGTAGAAGACGCTGGCGAGATAGGTTTCCAGGAAATGCATGACGCCGAGTGCGCAGATGAAGACGCCCAGGCCGATGCGCTTGCGGAAGCGGAAAAGCGTCACCATGACGCTGAAGTAGACAATCGCTTCGGCAAGGAGCAGGAAACTGTTCAGCAATGCCGTCGATCCGCTCTCTTTTCGAAATCGCGGCCAGCCAGCGATTCCACTCCGGTCCTGTTTTGACGTGGAAGGGTTAACCGGAGATTTCCGCGCGCCATCGACCGGTTGAAAACCTGGCTGTCGGTGCACACTTGTCCGTGTGGTTGGCCTGATATGGCAAAAGCGATTGCCGTTCGGCGCCGCATCGCCTACATAGCGGCCAACCTCCATTCAATTCGACAAATCCAGTCATTTTTCAGGGAAAGCGCGCGTGGCACGCCAGTTCATCTATCACATGGCCGGCCTCAACAAGGCCTATGGCACCAAGAAGGTGCTCGAGAACGTTCATCTGTCCTTCTACCCGGACGCCAAGATCGGCATCCTGGGCCCAAACGGCGCCGGCAAGTCGACGATCCTCAAGATCATGGCCGGCATCGACAAGGACTGGAGCGGTGAGGCGTGGCTCGCCGAAGGCGCCACTGTCGGCTACCTGGCGCAGGAGCCGGCGCTCGATCCGGACAAGACCGTGTTCGAAAACATCATGGAAGGTGTCGCGGCCAAGACCGCCATCATCGAGCGTTACAACGAATTGATGATGAACTATTCCGACGAGACGGCCGACGAATCGGCCAAGCTCCAGGACGAGATGGACCGGCTGAACCTGTGGGATCTCGAACAGCAGGTCGAGATGGCAATGGAAGCGCTGGGCTGCCCGCCAAAGGATGCCAACGTCACCAAGCTGTCGGGTGGCGAGCGCCGCCGCGTCGCGCTCTGCCAGCTGCTGCTGCGCCAGCCTGATCTTCTGCTGCTCGACGAGCCGACCAACCACCTCGATGCCGAGACGACGGCATGGCTGGAAAAGCATCTGCGCGCCTATCCGGGCGCCGTGATGATCATCACCCACGACCGCTACTTCCTCGACAATGTCACCGGCTGGATTCTCGAACTCGATCGCGGACGCGGCATTCCTTATGAGGGCAACTACACCAAGTACCTCGAAGCCAAGGCCAAGCGCCTCAAGCAGGAAGGCCGCGAGGACGACGCCCGCCAGCGCGCCATCGGCCGCGAGCGCGAGTGGATCCAGTCGAGCCCGAAGGCCCGCCAGACCAAGTCCAAGGCGCGTATCCAGGCGTTCCAGGATCTGCTCGATGCAGCCGACAAGCGGCGGCCGACGGATACGCAGATCGTCATCCCGCATGGCGAGCGGCTCGGCAACGTGGTCATCGAGGTCGAGGGCCTGTCGAAAGGCTTCGGCGACACGCTGTTGATCGAAGGCCTCGAATTCAAGCTGCCGCCGGGTGGCATTGTCGGCGTCATCGGCCCGAACGGCGCCGGCAAGACGACATTGTTCCGCATGATCACCGGCCAGGAAAAGCCGGATGCGGGTTCTGTCCGCGTCGGCGAGACGGTCAAGCTCGGCTATGTCGACCAGAGCCGCGACGCGCTCGATCCGTCAAAGACCGTGTGGGAAGAAATCTCGGGCGGCGCCGAAGTGGTCAAGCTCGGCAAGTTCGAGGCCAACACCCGCGCTTATTGCGCGTCCTTCAACTTCCGCGGCGGCGACCAGCAGCAGAAGGTCGGCAACCTCTCCGGCGGTCAGCGCAACCGCGTGCACCTGGCCAAGATGCTGAAGACCGGCGGCAATGTTCTGCTGCTCGACGAACCGACCAACGATCTCGATACGGAAACGCTGGCGGCACTCGAAGACGCGCTGGAAAATTTCGGCGGCTGCGCGGTCATCATCTCGCACGATCGCATGTTCCTCGACCGCCTGGCGACGCACATCCTCGCCTTCGAGGGCGACAGCCACGTCGAATGGTTCGAGGGCAATTTCGAGGATTACGAGCAGGACAAGATCCGCCGGCTCGGGCCCGAAGCCGTCAACCCGCACCGCATGACCTACAAGAGGCTGACGCGGTAAGGCTTGCCGGCTTAGCCTAATTCGCTCCCAACTGGGCAAATCGTTTCGCCAGTGCCTCGCTGGCGAAACGTCCGGCCTCTTCATAGTCTGGACTGTGTTCCGCAGTGTCGGGCGATCTTACTACTACGAATTCGCCCGCTTCCGCCAAGACTTGCAAGGTAAGGTCTTCACTATCGATTGGCGTTGCATGACGCGCGCCGCAATTCGGACATTCGTCATCACACATGCACGACCATTCGTCGGTCCAGTGCTCGCTGCATCTGTAGCATTCGTAGTGATTTAGATACCACGCCATTTAGACAAGCCCTCCCATTGTGACGTCACGGCCGACTACTCCTAATGCGATAGCGACCGCGGGATATAAAATCGAGGTATCCGCTATCTCTGAGGCGTTGCAATTGCTGACGAATTTTTGGCCTCACATTCATGTTGTGTGGGTATAGGGCACCCAGTCGTCCTTCGAACGCATAAACTTGTTCGATATCAAATTCTACCGTGCCAATTAAGTCGAGGCATTTCATTACTTCGATTAGCCAACCACGAGCATCCGCGTCTTCTTCGCGAAGAAAAAGGGTTTTTTGCCATTGTGCGATGACGGTTTCCTTTGGAACCGGAACCCCATCTCGAACAATACAAATTCGCCCCGATTGCGGTACGCGACCAAGCAATATGTTGGAGCCGATCCAACCGGCTCTTCTGGCTGTAGAGGCCAGTGGATTTCTCTTCTCGATGATTTCTGGGATGAAGAAGTGTTTTGGCACCATGCAAACGTTCAATACCGCCATCGTTCCCAGGCTATAGTTGAGCAATATCAAATTCGGGTTAGTTGAGGACGCCAGCCTCTCAATCTTGGTAAAATAAGCTCCGTCTGCTACCTTTGCGCCGAAGGCCTTCCTTTGGCTTTTTAACTCGAATTGATCGTTGCAATTACCGCAGAGGAAGTCGGCAACTGGCAGATTGGCAGGAAACTGACTCAGACGCGAGTTCGCGCAATTAGGGCAATAAATCCATCGGGAAACCCACTGCTCCGTCCAAATTCTGGCTCGTTGCGAACCACTGCTGTATTTTGTTTGTGCCTCTTCGAAACCAAATTTCATTAAGGCCCCAAACTGTCGGAAGACGTTGAAAGATGAAGCTTACCGTTCGGTGACAAAAGCAATCAAGAGGCTGATAACGCAATAGGGGACCAGTTGCCCTTAGCTTCGAATGATACCGGCATTGTCGGATCAAATCATAGGAAACGGATATGACGACAAACGAAGGTAGGGATTGGTCCGCCGCCCAGTATCTGAAATTCGAGGACGAGCGCACGCGGCCCGCGCGCGACTTGGCGGCACAGGTTCCGGTCGACTTCCCGCGCCGGGTTGTCGATATCGGCTGCGGGCCGGGCAATTCGACCGAACTTCTGGTCGAGCGCTGGCCCGATGCGCAAGTGAGCGGCTTCGACACGTCTCCCGACATGATCGAAAAGGCGAGGGCGCGGCTGCCCAATGTCAGCTTCGACCTCGCCGATGCGTCGACATGGCATTCGGTCGAGCCGGTCAACGTGATCTTCGCCAACGCCGTCTTCCAGTGGCTGCCGGAGCATCCAGCGGTGTTCCAGCGCCTGATGGGTTTTCTGGCCCCCGGCGGCGCGCTAGCCGTCCAGATGCCCGACAATATGGCCGAGGATTCGCATCGCCTGATGCGGGAGACCGCCGCCGAAGCGCCTTTCGCGGCAAAGATCAGGGATGCGGCCCGTGCGCCGCTGCCGCCGGTGTCGTTCTACTACGACCTGCTGTCGCCGCTCTCGGCTCGGCTCGACATCTGGCACACCATCTACAACCATCCGCTGGCCGATGCCGAGGCGATCGTCGAGTGGGTGAAGTCGACAGGGCTGAAGCCTTTCCTCGATCCGCTGGACGCGGATGAGCGCAAGCTGTTCCTCGACAGCTACACGGCCAAGATCGCCAAGGCCTATCCGAAGACCGCCAATGGCAAGGTGCTGCTGCGTTTCCCCCGCATTTTCATCGTCGCCAAGGGGGCGGGATAGGCTGGCGAAAAACCTTGGTTTAAGCCGGCCTAAACCTTGGTTTAAGCCGGCGTAAACCGGCCGAGTGAGAAAAATGTTGCGCCGGAACGTTTCGGCGCCCACATCAAGCCGCAACGCCCGCGGATGGACGGACTTAAACATGCATCGCGTCATCATCAGCGGCATCGGCGCTGAAATTCCCAAGCCTGTCATCACGAATGAGGAACTGGTCGCCAGCTTCAATGCCTGGGTCGACACGGAGAACGCGCGGCGCCAGGATACCGGCGAGACGCTGCTGCAGAAATCGGATGCCGACTTCATCGTTCATGCTTCAGGTGTGAAGTCCCGCCACGTGGTCGAGCGTGAAGGCATTCTCGACCCGACCCGCATGGCGCCGCGCATTCCGGCGCGTCCGGACGACGCGCTCTCGCTGCAGGCGGAATTCGGCATCGCTTCGGCTGGGAAGGCGATCGACCACGCCGGGGTCGAGGCCTCGGACATCGATCTGGTGATCTGCTCGTCCTCTCATCAGCAGAGGCCATATCCGGCGATCGCCATCGAAATGCAGGAGGCGCTGGGCACGAGGGGCGCGGGTTTCGACATGGGGCTTGGCTGTTCATCGGCCGCGGCTGCGCTGCACATGGCGGTCAATCTGGTGCGCTCGGGCGCGCACAAGCGCATCCTGGTGACGACGCCGGAAATCATCACCGGCCATCTCAATTTCCGCGACCGACAGACGCATTTCATCTTCGGGGACGCTTCGGTGTCGATGGTGGTGGAGGGGCTTGCCCAGGGTGAGAGGCGGCCGGGCCGCTTCGAGGTGCTGGACACGCGCATATGGACGCAGATGTCGAACAACATCCGCACCAATCTCGGCTATCATACCCGCACCGCTCAGGACGATCCCTACAGGATCGACCTGGAAGGCAACCTCATCAAGCAGGTCGGCAACAAGGTGTTCAAGGAAGTGACCGTCGCCGGGCACAAATTCATCGTCGAATTCCTCGCCGAACACGGGCTGACGCCGCAGGCGGTGCGGCGCTTCTGGCTGCACCAGGCCAATGCGCGCATGAATGCGATGATCCTGAAACTGGCGTTCGGCCACGATGTCGGCCATGACCGTGCACCGATGGTGCTGGAACGACTGGGCAACACCGCCGGCGCCGGAGCCATCATCGCGCTGTCGGAGAACCATGCCGACATGAAACCGGGCGATCACGGCCTGATCTGCGCCTTCGGTGCGGGATATTCGATCGGTGGCGCGCTGCTGAGAATGCTCTGAGGTGATGCCGCGCTAGGCCGGCGTGAAGGGAACCAGCATCGGCACCCGCTTGGCGTAATCGTCATAGGCGGGTCCGAGTTCGTCGCGCAGGAAATGCTCCTCCAGTCTCGCCTTGATGACGACGCCGGTGATGAGCAGGGCTGTACCTGCAATGCCCCAGACCGTGCCCTTTGCCGCCATGGTGGCAAGCACAGCCAGCAGCAGCCCGGTATAGATCGGATGCCGCACCAGGCGATAGGGGCCGGTGTCGACCACGCGATGATCCGCCTTGGCTGTGACCGTGGCGGACCACAACCGCCCGAGATGGATGCGCGCCCACCACGCGAAGCCGATGCCGACCGCGATCAGGGAAACGCAGACCCAGGCTTCGGCAAGGGTCGGCGTCCACAATCTCAGCCTGCCTTGATAGCTGTGCGCCGGAACGAACAGCAGGACGGTGCCGGCCAGCCAGAAGACGCGATAGCGGGCCTCCGCCCCGATGGTGGCGCGCTTTTGGGCTGGATCGGCCCAGGATGCAGCGACGATCCAGGATACCACCCAGAACAGCCAGAGCGCTGCGATGGCGTGTCCAACCTGCATGCCGAACCTCCTCCTCCCGACTGGCGCCGAATATATATAGGCGGCGCGGCGGCAATGGGATGCGCTCGCTGCAACATGACGGCATTTCCGGTAATAACGTCGTGATCGGCATCAAACGCAGTGATCGGATCATCAGCGCTTTCGACTGGACCGCATTGTCCGAGGCCTCTAGACCAGCAGCATGCAGGAAACAAACCTAGAACTTTTTCCAACTGCCGAGCCCACGATCGACATCGTCCCGGGCCGTAAGCTGACGGCAAAGGCAGTAGCGCTCTATGCCGCTCCGTCCGATCATTTCGAGACGAAAGCCGTCGAGGAATTGCATCTTGGCTTCGACGGAATCGCACATGACTTCCATTCCGGAACGACGCGGCGTTCCGGTGGGCGCGAGCCTTGGTATCCGCGCGGCACGGAGATGCGCAACGAGCGGCAATTGTCGCTGGTCGCCGCGGACGAGCTTTCGATCGTCGCCGAGCGCATGGGCCTGAAGGAGATCAAGCCGGAATGGATCGGCGCCAATATGCTGATCGGGGGCGTGCCACGTCTGTCGATGCTGCCGGCCGGCTCACTGATGTTCTTCCAAGGGGGCGTGACGATCAAAATCGACGCGCAGAACAAGCCGTGCCGGGTCGCCGGGCAATCCATCGCCACGCATGTCCATGCATCGGATCGCGATGCGGCCGCGCTGCTCTTCCCGCAGACGGCGAAGCGGCTGCGTGGCCTTGTCGCCTGGGTTGAAAAACCCGGCGTGGTCAGGGTCGGCGAAGAGATTTCGGTGCGTGTGCCGGAGCAATGGATTTACAAGGCATAGCTACGCCGCTCAGTAGCGGCGTAACTATTATTTTGGGTGTCAGCCCTTGCGGTTCTTGTTGACGCCTTGCGCCATGACGGAGACGTGGTCCCATTTGTCCCAGGTGGCGAGGCGGTTGGCGTATTCCTGGCGTATCATCGGCAGGCCGCCATCGCCGAAGAACACCCTCAGCGGCGGCTCTGCCGCATCGACGATGGCCAGCATCGCCGGCCCGGTCGCCTCGGGATCGCCAGCAACCGAGTTGGCGCGGCGCTCGGCCATCTTGGCGCGGGCGGGCGCATAGGCCTCGATCGGCTTGGAGACCTTGGCCGATGCTCCCGACCAGTCGGTGGAGAAGCCGCCCGGCTCGACCAGCGTGACATTAATGCCGAATTCCGCGACCTCGATGCTGAGCGACTGGCTGAAGGCTTCCAGCGCCCATTTCGAGGCATGGTAGAGGCCGAGCGAGGCAAAGGCGTTGACGCCGCCGATCGACGAGATCTGGATGATGTGGCCTGAGCGCTGCGCCCGCATGATCGGCAGGGCGGCCTGGGTGACCCATAGCGCGCCGAACACATTGGTCTCGATCTGGTCGCGGGCTTCCTGTTCGCTGACTTCCTCGATTGCGCCGAAATGGCCGTAGCCGGCATTGTTGATGACGACGTCGAGCCGGCCAAAGCGCTTGTGCGCCTCGGCGACAGCGGCATCGACGGCTTTCTTGTCGGTGACGTCGAGCTTTATGGCGGCGATGTTGTCGCCGTATCTATCGACGAGATCGGCGAGCGTGCCGGTGTCGCGGGCGGTCGCTGCAACGCGGTCGCCACGCGCCAGTGCGGCCTCGGCCCAGACGCGGCCAAAGCCTTTCGACGATCCGGTGATGAACCAAACCTTTGATGTCATGATGTGGAATCCTTGCCCCTGCGGGGCGCAATTTCTGGATGGAAGCGGAGGCTTCTCCGCTTTCGGGCATATACGGCCTGTTCCGTGATTTTCCAGAGGCGAGGGGGAATCTTTTTGAACAAGACGCAGAGCGCCATCTCCCCGGCAGTGGCGTCATTCCTCCTCGTCGTCGGCGTCGAGCAGGCGCGTGGCGCGCCAGCGCGTGAGCATGGTGTTGGTTTGCTCGATGACGAAGAAACGGGCGGAGTCGCGGTCATACCCCTCGGCTAGCAGCTTTTCGTAATCGGTGTGCATGTGGCGGATGTGGGCGATCGTCGCCAGCCATACCGCGATCGTCGGCGGCAAGGTTTTCATGTGGACCGAGCCGGCGTCGGTGCGGATCTTCTCCATGTCGGCATAGGGCGCCAGCGGCAGAAGTGCTGTCAAAGCCTTGGCTATGGCGCGGCGGCGGCCGGTGGGCGCGGTCATTGCTCCCCGCGCCCCTCAACGGTCGCATCGGCAAAGGCATCGGTCGAGGCGAAATATGGTTTGATGTCGATGACCGGCGTGCCGTCGAGCACGTCGATGGCGTCGAGGCCGATGCGCCCGGTGCCGATGTCCAATCCGACGAGTTTGGCCATGTGCAGGCCGACCGGGTTCGGCCGGGCAGGGGAGCGCAGGCCGAACACGCCTTTCGCTTCAGCCGCATGGCGGGGTTTTTGCACAATCAGATTCCGCGGCGCGTGGTGCAGCCAGGACAGGATGACGACGTGGCTGGCCCGCTCCAGCCCGCGAAGGCCCGCACGATAGGGCGCATCGATGGTCAGCGCCGCGGGCTGTCCCGCCTCGCGCGCCGCGCGCATGTTCTTCGGGCAGCTATCCCGGGTGGTCCACGGCGAGGCAATACGGCCGATGAAGACGATGCCGGCGTCCGGCGGCATCAAGGCCGGATCCTGGTCCAGTCTCTGCTCGCCTTCGCGAGCCTCGAACATCTCACGCGGTTCGGTCATTGCCTGTCTCTGTGCTGGTGCATGCCATTGTCTCAAAACCGCTAGACGTTTCGGGCTGATCCGGACCGGGAAATCACGCATGCGGCATTTTCTGGTCCGGAAGCGACATAGCGCTTGCAAGGTCGCCGAATTCGACATAAACATATGTTTATATCTTTTCAAAGAGAATACGCTGATGCATGTCTCGCTCGACACCATGGTGGATACGCTGAAGGCGGCGGCCGAATCCAGCCGCCTGCGCATATTGGCATTGTTGTCGCGTGGCGACCTCACCGTTTCCGACCTTACCGAAATTCTCGGCCAGTCGCAGCCGCGTGTCTCGCGCCACCTGAAGCTGCTGCTCGAGGCGGGGCTGATCGGCCGCTACCAGGAAGGGTCGTGGGCGTTCTTCCGCCTGTCGGACGCCGATTCGGCGCGAGACTTCGTGATGAGGCTGGTTGCCGGCATTCGCGGCGCCGATCCGCAGGTCGAGCGCGATCTGGAGCGACTGACCTCGGTCAAGCGCAAGCGCCAGGACCGCGCCACCGCGTACTTTTCGCAGAACGCCGCAAGCTGGGATCATATCCGCTCGCTGCATGTGCCCGACCGTGCGGTGGAGGCCGCGATGCTGAAGCTGGTCGGCAAGCGGCCGTTCCAGTCCATGCTCGACCTTGGCACCGGCACCGGGCGGCTGCTCGAAATCTTCTCGCCGCTCTACCGGCGGGGGATCGGCATCGACATGTCGCGAGAGATGCTGACCGTGGCGCGCGCCAATCTCGACAAGGCCGGCGTTTCTAATGCGCAGGTCCGGCAGGGCGATATCTTTTCGCCGCCTGTCGAGCGCGATGCCTTCGATCTCGTCACCATCCACCAGGTGCTGCACTATCTCGACGATCCAGCCCGCGCCATCCATGAGGCGGCGCGGCTGCTTCGCCCGGCCGGCCGTCTCGTCATCGTCGATTTCGCGCCGCACACACTGGAATTCCTGCGCGACGAGCATGCGCATATGCGGCTGGGCTTTTCCGACCGGCAGATCGGAGAATGGTTCTCCGAAGCCGGCCTCGATCTCGAGGATGCCCAGGAGTTCGAACCGCGCGGCGGCAACGAGGCCAGGCTCACCGTCAAGCTTTGGCTTGGCCGCGACCGGCGCCTGTTGATCGCCGATCCTGCCAATGCCAGCCAGCAGACCAGAGTGAGCTCGATAGGGGAAATCGCCTGATGAACCAGTTTCGTTTTTCCCGCCGGCCCGATATCGGCGACAAGGTCAGGGTTTCGTTCGAGTTCTTCCCGCCGAAGAACGACGAGATGGAGGCAAGACTGTGGGATACGGTCACAAGGCTCGAGCCGCTGCAGCCGAAATTCGTCTCGGTGACCTATGGCGCCGGCGGTTCGACGCGTGAGCGCACGGCTCGCACCATCGGCCGTATCCTGAAGGAGACCAGCCTGACGCCGGCCGCGCACATGACTTGCGTCGACGCCGCTCGCCATCAGGTCGACGCCGTGATCCAGGAATTCACCGACATGGGGGTGAAACGCTTCGTCGCCTTGCGCGGCGATCCGGCGGAAGGCGTCGGCGCCGCCTACCGACCGCATCCGGACGGCTACGCCAACGGCGCCGAGCTGGTCGGGGCGCTGAAGGACGCCGGCGATTTCGACATCTCGGTTTCGGCCTATCCGGAAAAGCATCCGGAAAGCCCTGACTTCGCCACCGACATCGACATGCTGAAGCGCAAGGTCGACAACGGCGCGACGCGGGCGATCACCCAGTTCTTCTTCGACAACGATCTCTACGAACGTTACGTCGAGCGCGCGCGCCGCGCCGGCATCTACATCCCGATCGTTCCCGGCATCCTGCCGGTGCACAATTTCACCCAGGTCGCCAATTTCTCGGCGCGCTGCGGCGCGCTGGTGCCGGCATGGCTGGCCGAGCGTTTCGACGGCCTGCAGAACGACCCTCAAACGCATGCGCTGGTGGCATCCGCCGTGGCCGCCGAACAGGTTCTGGACCTGGTCGAGCGCGGCGTGGGCGATTTCCACTTCTACACAATGAACCGGGCCGACCTCGTCTTCGCGGTCTGCCATATGATCGGCATCCGCTCGCATGAGGTGGCGGGCTCCGCTGCTGCCTGAGGGTCAGTCAGGTAAGCAAAAGGCCGGGTAAAAACCCGGCCTTTCGAATCGGTTGGACTATTTGGTGCTGGTCTTCCCCGTCTTGGCGGGTTCAGGGAAGGACGCCGATAATGAGGGCGCCGATGAAAGCAAACGCAGCACAAATCATCAATGCGTTGATTGGCCTCGTAAGTCCCATGACATAGCCTCCTCTTAAAGAGCTATGCCCTGGAGTCTAGGTTCATTTGTGCCACAGGCAAGCGGAAAATGTGCTGCATTGCGACGTGATTGTGGATTTTGCGACTTCGGTTTCGCCGTTAGCCGTTGAAACTCCTTGGCAAAAACCCGCTTCATGCCTGTGAATAAATTATGGCGGTGGCGTGTCGATGCTGTGTCGTGGCAGCGCTACCCCCGCGAAACTCGCCTCCGACTTTCGCGATTGCACATGCCGAGCTCTAACGCCGTCCGAACACTCGCCCGTCGATTGTCAGAAGACCAAGTCCGATCAGCACCACACCGCCGATCTCGAACAATTCCAGCCGCTCGCCAAGGAAAAGAAAGCCGAGCAGCATGGCACTGGCCGGCACGATCAGCGTGACCAGCGAGGCGTTGGTGGCTCCGGCCGAGGCGACAAGGTTGAAGTAGAGGATGTAGGCGAAGGCTGTCGACAGAAGCGCCAGCGCCAGCACTGCCGCCCACACCGGCGGCGAGGCGGAGAACAGGCCGGCCGGGCCATGGGCGAAGAGCACGATCGGGATCATGATGATGGTCGAAGCCGTCAACTGCCCGGTGGCGACGACCGGCGAGGGCACGCCCTTGAAACGGCGGGCGACCATCAGCGCGATGCCATAGGAAAGCGAGGCGCCGATCAGCGCGAATTTGGCCCAGACAGGGCCGCCGAGCCCCGCCAGCAGGCCGGGACCGATCATCACGGCCGTGCCGGCGACACCGAGCCCGATGCCGGCGAGCTTGTTCCAGGACAGCTTTTCATCTGATGTCAACGCGTTGGCCAGGATCAGCGTCCAGAACGGCGTCGTGGCGTTGAGGACGGAGGCGACGCCGGCCCCCAATTGGGTTTGACCGGCAAAGATCAGCGAGAAGGGGATGACATTGTTGGTGAAGGCCAGCAGGAAGAACAGGCCGGCATGCGGCAGAGCGAGGCGGAAGGACGGTCCGCGCAAGCCGAGATAGAGCTGCAGGGCTATCGCCGCGATGGCGACGCGAAACAGCACCAGCACCAGCGGTTGGAGTTCCGCCACCGCGATGCGGGCGAAGAAGAACGAGCCGCCCCAGATGGCGCCGAGCAACAGCAACTGCCCCCAGTCCCTGAGCGTCATCGGTCCGCGTGGCGCAGATGCAGCGGTCACTGCCATATAAATCCTCCCCCAGACAGCCGGAATGCCAGCCGACAGGCGGAAGCCATATCTGGTTCGGCGGCAAGGGCCACCCGAAACCCGACCGGCAGCCAAGCCTTTCGGCAAAAGCCAGTGCTGTGCCGCAGGAGCACGAGACACAGAATTGTTTTCGTTGCAGCACCGCGCGCCTCCAGAGATGCGCAAAGGACGCTTGCAAGGCTCATCCCTGGCGCATGATCCCTTCCGAAGTCGAAATTAACTTTCGGGGTCATGCGCTAGCCGCTAGCTTGGATTAATTGTGCGAGCTGAAGTCGAGGATTCGTCCATGCAGCGATTCGAGAATGCAAGCGAGGCTGCACTGGCGCTTCGCCCGGACGACCCGGTCTACTGCTTCCGCCCGCAGGTCTTGAAGGCGGATGCGAAGCAGTTCATGGGCATGTTCCCCGGCAAGACCGCCTACGCGGTCAAGACCAATGGCGAGCAGATCGTGCTGAAGACGCTGGTCGAGGCCGGCGTCACCGCCTTCGACGTCGCTTCACCAGGCGAGTTCGCCGCCGTGCGCGCCGTCTCGCCCGATGCGGAGATGCTCTACATGCATCCGGTCAAGGCGCAGTCGGACATCAAGCTGGCTTTGGAGAAATACGGCATCCGCGTCATCTCGCTCGACCATGAGGACGAGATCACCAAGCTGACCCGCGTGGTGCGGGCGCTCGATATCGACCCGGGCGCGGTCAGCGTCTTCGTTCGTGTGCAGACAAAGGGCCATGCCGCCTACGAGCTGTCCAAGAAATTCGGCGCCGGGCCTGCCTATGCGGTCGAACTCGCCGAGCGGCTGAACCGCACCGGCTACAAGGTCGGCCTGTGTTTCCATGTCGGCAGCCAGATCGAGGATCCCGACACCTATGAGCGGGCGCTGGCCTCGGCCGACTGGGTGCGCAACCGGCTGACCTTTGACATTGCCGGGCTCGACGTCGGCGGCGGCTTTCCGGCCGAATACGGACATGATCCCAACCGCAAGCAGATCGAGATGCCGTCGCTCGGCCAGATCATGTCGCGGCTCTCCGGCGACCTGAAGGAATATCAGTTTGACCAGATGCCGCTGGTGGCGGAGCCGGGCCGGGTGATCGTGGCGCGCTGCCTGTCGCTGATCGTGCGCGTGCTGTTGCGCAAGGGCAAGCGGCTCTACATCAATGACGGCATCTGGGCCTCGCTGTCGGATTCCTGGACCGGCAAGATCACGCTGCCGGCGCGGTTTATCCCCGATCCGGCGATCCGTACGCGCAATGGCGATGAGAAGAACATCGTGCCGTTCAAGGTCTGCGGCGCGACCTGCGATTCCGTCGATATCCTGTCACGGCCGTTCTGGCTGCCAGAGACCGTCGACACCGGCGACTGGATCGAGATCGGCCATATCGGCGCCTATTCGCTGTCGCTGAGGACCCGCTTCAACGGCTTCTATCCCGATACCTTCGTCGAGGTCACGACGCCCTTCGACGAGGGCGACGCGCCGGTGGGGTTTGCAAGTTTGGAGACGATGGCGGATTAGGAAAAAAGGGGTGAGTAGTCAGTAGTCATGAGTAGTCAGTAGTCAGCAGGGAATCTCTACATCTCACTACCCACTACCCACTACCCACTACCCACTACTCGCTCTCTTCACAATTTTCCCAAAAGCTCCGGGGTCGGCCAGCCATCGACCGGCATGCCGAGGCGCATCTGCTCCTTGCGGACGGCTTCACGGGTGTTGGTGCCCAAAATGCCGTCGACGGTGCCGACGTCGTAGCCCCTGGCCTCGAGCTTGGTCTGCAGTTCTTTCATCTGCTCATTGTTGAGGCCAGGCTCGGGATTGCGCGGGTCGAGCGGCGGCGCGCCCGCCAGCCGCGCGGCGAGATTGGCCGCGGTCAGCGCGTAGGTGAAGGACTGGTTCCATTCGAGATAGACGTCGAAATTCTCGTAGGTGAGGAACGCCGGGCCCTTGCGGCCCATGGGCAGCGCCAGGCCGGCCTTCAGCCCCTTGTCGGCCAGCGGCGAGCCGTCGGGATTGGTGACGCCCCACTGCGCCCACTGCGTCAGCGGCAGCTTGTTGGTGCGCCCGGTCTGGTCCCACGGCATCTCTTCGGGCACGCGCACTTCCTGGATCCAGGGTTCGTCCCGTTTCCAGCCGCGCGACAGCACCTTGTTGCCCGTGGTCATGATCACGTCGGGCACGGAGCCGCGCAGATCGATTTTGCCGTCGCCGTCGCCATCGATGCCCCGCGCGAGATAGTCGGATGGCAGGATCTGCGTCTGGCCGATCTCGCCGGCCCAGGCGCCGGTGACGTCGGTCGGCAGCACGCCGCGATCGATCAGTTCCAGGAGCGGCACCAGTTGCTGGCGGAAAAGCTGCGGGCGGCGGCAGTCATGCGACAGCGTCACCAATGCGCTCAGCGTATGGAAATCGCCCTGCACGGCGCCGAAATCCGTTTCAAGCGCCCAGAAGGCGGTGATGACGGGGGCCTGGACGCCGAACTGCTGGTCGGCGCGGGCGAAGATGTCGGCGTATTTCTTCATGTTCGCCGCACCTTGCTTCAGCCGGTAAGCCGAGATCATGCGGTTGGAAAACTGGACGAAGGTCTGCGTGAAGACGCCCTGCGCACGGTCGCGCGCCAGAGCCCTCTCGTCGATCCTGGCGTCCTCCAGCGCATCAAGACCGACCGCGCCGACACCGGCAGCCTTGGCTTCCGCCGCCACACCCTGCTTCCAGGTTTCGAAATCGCCGCCGCATTCCTGCGCCATCGCCGGCAAGGCCGTGGCGCACAAGAACAGCGCCGCGAGGGCTTGGGAACGCAGTCGCATCAGCTTCCTTTCGAAACGAGAGGGCATTGTCGTGCCTGAAAGCGCAACGCCCTGAATTACCAGCGGTTGCACCCTTTAGCGCTGGCTGTGTCGAAAGCAGGCGGCAGGCCCGGTGTCAACGGGTCTTCTGCCGCAATCACTATTCCCGCGGCCTCGCTGCCGTTGCCACGGTGTCAACGGCTGATCTGTCGCAATCACTATTCCCGCGGCTTGCTGCCGTTGTCACGGTGTCAACGGGTGATCTGCCGCAACCCCCATTCCCGCGGCCTCGCTGCCGTTGTCACGGTGTCAACGGGTCTTCTGCCGCAACCACCTTTCCCGCGGCTTCGCTGCCGTTGCCACGGCGTCAACGGGTGATCTGCCGCAACCCCCATTCCCGCGGCTTCGCTGCCGTTGCCACGGCGTCAACGGGTGATCTGCCGCAACCCCCATTCCCGCGGCTTGCTGCCGTTGCCACGGCGTCAACGGGTGTTCTGCCGCAGCCACTTGTTCCAGGCGGATTCCGAGCCGTTGAAGACGTTGATGTCGGACTTGCCGGTCATGCCGGGAACGATGCCGGTTCCGGTGTACTGCCAGAAGGTGAAAGGGTGGCCACCATATTTCTCGCGCGGGTGTCCGGCGACGGAGCGCAGCCAGTAGGGATAGCCGCGGAAGGTCGACAGTTCATTGTCGTCGAAGAAGTCGACCGAGGTGTAGATGATCGGCTTCTTGCCGTAATGCCGCTCCACGATTTCGAGGAAGGTGGTCATCTCCGCGCGCACCGTGGCGGCGTCGGGGCGCAGCCGGCAGGTCGGCGAGTTCGGGTTCCATTCCATGTCGAGAACCGGCGGCATGGCGGAGCGGTCGACGGGGACATTCTGGATGAACCAGCGCGCCTGGGTGGCTGCCGGAGTGCAGAAATAGAAGAAATGATAGGCCGCGCGTGGAATCCCATTGGCTTTCGTGCGCGCCCAGTGCTCGCTGAAATACTCATCGAAACGGTCACCGCCTTCCGTTGCCTTGATGAAGGCGAAGGAGATGCCGCTGGCCTTGGCCGCCGGCCAATCGACCGAGGTCTGGTATTTGGACACGTCGGTACCATGGACGGCATAGTTCCACGGCGCACCGCTGTCCCACTCATGCGGCTTTGAATCGGCAAAGCGCGGCGCGCGCACGGCCACCGTCGGGCTGCTCGACGCGGATGGCGACAGCGGCGAGAGATCGTCCACGGTCGAGCAGGCGCCGAGCAGTGTCAGCATGAAAAGGGCCGCAAGACGGCGCATCGCAACTTCCAAGCCGGAATCAGCCGGTCGCTGATGGGTCTGTGCACTGATGGCCGAAGCTGGTCTGGCCCCCTCCAGGCGATCGCCCCACGCATCGCCTGGCATATTCGTTTTTCGTGCATGTCGTTGTCCCAAAACCGCTGAGCGCTTTTGGCCGACATGCACCCCTGTGATCGCCGATCATGGTTGATATCTGGTTTATGGCGGTCGACAAGAGGCCCGATTTTGCGGAAGCAATGGCGGCAATTCGATGACATAAGCGTCAGGCGAATGCCTGGGAGGCAAGGGATGCGGTTCGTCGTCAAGATCGTCAAATGGCTGCTTGGTCTGATCGTGCTGGCTATCGCCGCGCTGTTTGCCTGGCTCTATATCGCGCCGCCGGAACTGATCCGCGTCGGCTCGGGCTATTCGGCCAAGATCGTCTGCTCCAACGTCTTCATCGCCGGGCGCGATGCCAACGAGGTGCTGGCCGTCGACGTGCAGGCGCCGGGCCACCCGCTGCTGCGCTTGATGCGGGTCTCGGTCGACAAGAACCGGGGGACGGTTTCGGCCGGCCTGCTCGGCTTCCTCGGCAAGAGCGAGGCGGTTGCCCGCGACGGGTTGGGCTGCGCCTCGGTCCCCGACGGCGATGTCGGCAAGGCGCGGCGCACGGCAATCCATGCCTCGCCATCGCCGGCCAATCAGGACGCGCTGTGGCCCGAGGGCGAGCGGGTCGATGCCTCGCAAAATCTCGAGGTCTCGAAGATCGTCGGGGATGACGCGCTGGCCGGCACCGGCATGCGCGCGATCGTGGTGATCAAGAACGGCCGCGTCGTCGCCGAACGCTACGGCGACGGTTTTTCGGCCAAGACGCCGCTGCTCGGCTGGTCGATGACCAAGACAGTGAATGCCGCTATCGTCGGCACGCTGGTCAAAGATGGGAAGATGACGGTCGACAACAAGGGCCTGTTCACGCCGTGGAAGGCCGACGGCCGCGCCGCGATCAGCCTTGCCGACATGATGGCGATGTCGAGCGGGCTGGAGTTCAACGAGGATTATGGCGACGTCGCCGACGTCACGCGCATGCTCTATCTCGAACCTGACATGGCGGGCTTTGCCGCAACCAAAACCCTCACCGGTGAGGTCGGCAAGACGTTTTCCTATTCGAGTGGCACGGCGGTGATGCTGTCGCGCCTCTGGCAGGACGCGATCGGCGACAAGGCCAAGGCATTGACGTGGCCGCGCATGGCGCTGTTCGAGCCGCTCGGCATGCGTAGCGCGGTGCTCGAGACCGACGAGCAGGGCACTTTCGTCGGCTCGTCCTATCTCTACGCCACAGCGCATGACTGGGCCCGCTTCGGCCAGTTCCTGCTGCAGGGCGGTGTATGGAACGGCAACCAAATCCTGCCGGCCGGCTTCGTGGAATGGATGCGCGAGCCGGCATCCGCCTCGAAGGTCTACGGCAAGGGCCAGTTATGGATCGAAGCGCCGGGCGACGAGGAAAACCCCGGCGCCGGCGTCGCGGCCGGGCTGCCGAAGGACACTTACTGGATGGAGGGCCATGACGGACAGACCGTCGCCATCATTCCGTCTGAGCAATTGGTGGTGGTGCGGCTCGGGCTAACGCCGGCCAAGTTCAACTACCGCCCGCAAGCAATGGTGGGAGCGCTCGTGAAGGCGCTGCATTAAGCGGCAGTCGGTTGCTGTAGAGTTTCTTCTAGGCCGCGGTCGCCAAAGGCTTGGCGCGATCAATCCGCGCCCGCTCCTCGGGTGAATTCATGACCTGCCAAAGATCGCTGCGGCGCTGCACGTTGAGCCAGAAATCCGGGCTGTTGCCAAAGACCCGCGCCAGAATGAGCGCGGTCGCGGCCGTCACGTTGCGGCGGTCGTTGCACAATTCGTTGACATGCTTGCGCTGAACCCCCATCGCTTCCGCCAAAGCAGCCTGTGTCAGGCCAAGTGGTTGCATAAATTCTTCCGTGAGGATTTCACCCACCGTTGCCGGCTTGCGTGTGGTCATCAACATGTGTCGTCTCATCTGTAGCTATGATCGTCGAGATGGATATCCGACGCTTCACCACGGCCGCCATTCCACCGAAAGATCAGCCGCCATTGGTTGTTGACGCGGATTGAGTGGAAGCCATCGAGACTACCACGCAACTTTTCGAAGTGATTGCTCGGCGGTACGCGCAAATCCTGATCGGTCGTCGCGTCATCGATCATCTGGAGCTTGCGGAACAACCGGCCTTCAAGATCGGACGGAATGTTGCGGGAATGGATGTCTTCCACGAAAAAGGCTCGCAGCCATCCGTCCCGAAACCCGACGATCACTTTCTATCTCCAGCATGGAGATAGTGTACCACCCTTTGGGTCATTCTGCAATCGCGAAGGGCGAACCCTGCTGATCGCGTTCACCGGATTGACCTTGGAATTGGAGCGTTGGGCCGCCGATGGCGAAAGCGCGCCGGGTTCTACGGCTGTTTTGTCTGCGATGTCAGGTGCCGAGCTTGATCACAGCCAGCCAGGAATAACCGTGATAAAGCGTGCGGAAACGGAAGGTTGCGCCGGTTCGCTCGGCTTCCGATTCCAGAACGTCGCGCAGGGATTCACGCGGCGTGACGTGGAATTTTTTCAGCCAGCCGCGCAGCAAGGTGCGGAACCAGCCTGGCAGACCTTCCTGCTGGCCGAAATCGACGACGTGCAGCGAGCCCATCGGGGCCAGCGCGGCAAGTGCCGCCGATACCGTCTTCTCCCAGCCCGGGATCATCGACAGCGAATAGGATACGAAGACGCGGTCGAAGCTGCCTTGGCCAAACAGCGCCTTCGCGTTGAAATCCGTGGCATCGCCCCTTGCCAGCATGACGCGATCAGAGAGGCCTTCGCGGGCAACCGCGGCGCCTGCCGTCTCCAGCATTTCGGCCGAAATATCGAGGCCGAAGAAGCGCGCGTCTGGATAGGCGCGGGCGGCGAGGATGATGTTGCGGCCGGTGCCGCAGCCGAGTTCCAGTACGGTGCCGCCCGATGGCACGTCCAGTCCCGATATCAGCTTGTCGCGGCCGAGCAGGTAGTATTTGCGGGTCAGGTCGTAGATGTGGCGCTGCCAGCGGTAGACGCCGTCCATCAGTTCGGCGTGGCTGGCCGGCAGCTCCGTCGTGCTCATGCCGCGCGCTTCACATAGAGGTGAAAACCGCCATAGATGGCCGAGCGGTCGCGGGCCGAGAATTCGCGCGAGGCATCGCTCTCATAGGTCCACTGGTCGAGCAAAGAGGTCGAGACACGGCCAGGCAACAGACTGGGCTCGGCGGCGGTGCGGAAGATGACGCGGGCCCCAGTGGAGGCGGAGCGGGTGATTTCCGACCACAGTGCATTGAGCTGGTCATCGGTCATCCAGTCCTGCGCGTCGAGCAGGATGAAGCGGTCGACGGCGCCGGCATCCTTGCCGGCGAGGAATTCGATCAGGTTCGCGTGATGGATGGCGACGCGGTCGACATTGCCGCGGATGGTCTCGTAATTGGGCTTTTCCAGATAGGCGGGCAGGGCGGCCTCGCCTGGTTCCGGGTAGCGGCGAGCAAAGGCCTGCCAGGCGAAGTAATTGTTTTCCAAGGGGAAGTCGCAGGCAAGCTTTTCCAAGCGGGCCTTAAGCACGCTGGCCATGGTGCCGTCGCCGGAGGTGATCAGCGAGTCATACTGCGCCGGCGGGATGCCGAGACCGAACAGCGAGGCTTTTCGCGAGGTCGCCCATTTCAGAAGCTTCCTGTCGAAGACCGGCGCCAGCTCCTCGTTGAAGAAGCGGCGCTGTTCGCCGATATTCCTGGCTTCCATCATGCGGGCCGGGTTGACGCCGAACAATTTCGCCGTGCGGTGGCCCATGGCGATGAACAGGCCGAGCAGGCCGGTCTGGTAGAAATTGCGGTCGAAGACACCAATGCGCCGGCGGCCGCGCCAGTTGCGGTGTTCCCAATAGTGGCGGCTGACCGGGTCGAGATGCGGCGCGATGAAACGGTCGTAGGCTTCCGAATTGTGGCTGGTGTCGGCGGCGCCGAAGAAGCGGAACAGGTCGCTCTGCGAAGGCAGATGGCGGACTGCCTCAAGCTTCATGCGGTTCAGCGCGATGTGAGCGGCGTTGAGGTCGACAGCGTCGATCCGTGCCGGCGAACGGGTAAGGTAGGCCAGGATGTTGCAGCCGCCGGAAGCGATGGTGACGACGCGATGACCCTGGCCAAGTTGCATCGCGTCCATGTCGACGTCAGGATCTTCCCAGATCTGCGGATAGACAAGGCCGGAAAACAGGAAGGCGAACAGCCGCTCGGAAATGCCAGCTTTCGAAAGCGCGCGGTTCTGGTAGACGGCTTTTCCAACTTCCTTGCCGCGGCGAAAAACCAGGTCCGAGGAGACGTCCGTCATGGCAAAGTGATTCCCCATTTGCTTTGCCGCAAGCGGGTATCGCAGGGTCATGACAGGCCGGTGACAGCCTGTTGACGTCTCTCTTACAGCTTGCCAAACCCGCCCGGCGTCGGCGTCGTCACGATGACGGCCTCGCCAGCGTCGAGAACGGTCTGGTCGCAGGCCTTCAGCACGTCGACCGTGCCGTCGTTGCGGCGGACCTTGGTCGAGCCGACTTCGCCGTCGCCGCCGCCATCCAGCCCCCGTGGCGGGCGGTTGCGGTGCGAGGACAGAATCGCGCATTCCATTTTCTCGAGGAAGCGGATGGTGCGTTTGGTGCCGTCGCCGGCGTTCCATTTGCCCTTGCCGCCCGAGCCTTCGCGGATGTGAAAATCCTCCAGCACCACGGGAAAGCGCAGTTCAAGCACCTCCGGATCGGTTAGGCGCGAATTGGTCATATGGGTGTGCACGCCGGAGGTGCCGGCAAAGCCGCGGCCGGAGTTCATATGGCCGGCCGGCGAGCCGGAACAGATGGTCTCGTAATATTGGTACTTCTTGTTGCCGAAAGTCAGGTTGTTCATCGTGCCCTGCGCATTGGCCATCGCGCCCATGGCGCCGAACAGCGCATTGGTTACGTGCTGCGAGGTCTCGACATTGCCGGCGACGACGGCGGCAGGATAGGCGGGCTTCAGCATGCAGCCGTCGGGAATGACGATGTTGATCGGCCTGAGGCAGCCGGCATTCATCGGGATCATGTCCTCGACCATGACGCGGAAGGCGTAGAGCACGGCCGCGCGCGCCACCGGCTCAGGGGCGTTGAAATTGTTCTTCATGACAGGCGACGTGCCGGTGAAGTCGACGGTCGCCTCGCGCTTTTGGCGATCGACCGTGATCTTCACCTTGATGACCTGGCCGGTATCGGTCGGATACTCATATTCCGACGTGTCCGGCAGCCGCTCCAGCACCCGGCGCACGCTCTCGGCGGCATTGTCCTGGACATGGCCCATATAGGCCTCGACGACATCAAGCCCGAAATGGGAGACCATCTTGCGCAGTTCGGCGACACCCTTCTCGTTGGCGGCAATCTGTGCCTTGAGATCGGCGATGTTCTGGTGCGGGTTGCGGGCGGGGTAGCGATGATCGGTGAGCAGCGTATGCAACTCCGTCTCGCGGAATTTTCCGCCGTCGACGATGCGGAAATTGTCGAACAGAACGCCTTCCTCGTCGACCGTGGTGGCGAGCGGCGTCATCGAGCCCGGGGCGGTGCCGCCAATGTCGGCATGGTGGCCGCGCGAGGCCGCCCAGAAGAGGATGTTTTTCCTGATGTCGTCGAACACCGGCGTCACCACGGTGATGTCGGGCAGATGCGTGCCGCCATTATAGGGGGCATTCAAGGCAAAGACGTCGCCGGGGTGGATGTCGCCGGAGTTCAGCCGGATGATGGTTTCGACCGAACGGTCCATGGAGCCGAGATGCACCGGCATGTGCGGCGCATTGGCGACCAGCGCCCCGGTGTGGTCGAAGACGGCGCAGGAAAAATCCAGCCTTTCCTTGATGTTGACGGAATAGGCGGTGTTCTGCAGCGTCACGCCCATCTGCTCGGCGATCGACATGAAGAGATTGTTGAAGACTTCGAGCATCACCGGATCGGCTTGCGTGCCCAGGGCAGCGGCGCGCGCTTTCTTTTCCGTGCGACGGATGACGACGTGATTGAGGTTGGTGATTTCGGCCCGCCAGCCTGGCTCGACGACGATGGTCTGGTTCGGCTCGATGATCAAGGCGGGGCCGGCGACCATATTGGACGGTCCGAGGATCTCGCGACGGTAGACGCCAGCTTCATGCCACTGGCCTTCCGTGTAGATACGCCGGGTCTCGGAAGCGGCTGGATGGACCCTTGCCGGTCCGGCAGGCGCATGGGCCTCGGCGCTGGTCTGGCCGGTTTCGGTGCCCTCGACGCCGACGGTCTCGACCACCATCGGCTTGTCGTCATAGACGAAACCGAATTGCGCTTTGTGGGCGATTTCGAAATCGCGCTTTGCCTGGAAAATCGAATCGTTCTCAAAATTTACCGGCAGCGTCGTGTCGGTGCCGTCATAGCGAATGTGCAGCACCGGCCTGGTGGCAATCACGTCCTCGGCGATGCCTTGCGCCGCCAGTTCCGCGATCACGGCCTTTTTCAAGATGGCGATGAGGCCGCCAATCTCCGTTCTGGACTCTTCGGCGAGCGGCTTGAGCAGCGCCTGCTGGCGCGAGGCGAACACGGAGGCCAAGCCGATGCCATAGGCCGAAAGCAGGCCGGAGAAGGGATGGATCAGCACGGCCTCCATGCCAAGCGCGTCCGCGACCAGGCACGCGTGCTGTCCGCCGGCGCCGCCGAAGCAGTTCAGGAGGTATTCGGTGACGTCGTAGCCGCGCTGCACGGAAATCTTCTTGATCGCATTGGCCATGTTCTCGACCGCGATGGTGACGAAGCCCTCGGCGACCGATTCGGGCGGCCGGCCATCGCCGATCTCAGCGGCAAGTGCCGCGAATTTCGCACGCACGGTTTGCGCGTCGAGCGGCGCGTCCTGGCCGGAACCGAAGATCGACGGGAAGAAGTCGGGCTGCAGCTTGCCGAGCATCACATTGGCATCGGTCACCGCCAACGGGCCGCCGCGCCGGTAGGCGGCGGGGCCGGGATTGGCGCCCGCGGAGTCTGGTCCGACGCGGAAACGGCCGGGCTCGTAGTGCAGGATCGAGCCGCCACCGGCGGCGACCGTGTGGATGCGCATCATCGGCGCGCGGACGCGCACACCGGCGACTTCGGTGTCGAAGGCCCGTTCATACTCGCCGTCATAGTGGGCGACGTCGGTGGACGTGCCGCCCATGTCGAAGCCGATGACCTTGTCGAAACCGGCGAGCTTCGCCGTCTCGACCATGCCGACCACGCCGCCGGCCGGGCCCGACAGCAATGCGTCCTTGCCCTGAAACATGTCGGCGGCGGTGAGCCCGCCAGAAGACATCATGAACATCAGGCGAGGGGATTCGTTGTTTTTTCCCGCCGCACCCGGTTCTCCCGCCACCCCCAGTTCTCCCGCCACCCTTTGCACATAGCGCGACAGGATCGGCGACAGATAGGCGTCGACCACCGCGGTGTCGCCGCGGCCGACCAGCTTGATCAGCGGCGAGACCTCGTGGCTGACCGAGACCTGTCCGAAACCAAGCTTGCGGCAGACCTTGGCCACGGCCTTCTCGTGATCGGGATATTTCCAGGCGTGCATGAAGACGATCGCCACCGCATCGATGCCATCGGCTTTCGCTTGTTCTATGGCCGGCCGGCAGGCTGATATGTCGAGCAGCCGTTCGACGCGGCCGTCGGCGAGCACACGCTCGTCGACCTCGATGACGCGCTCATAGAGCTGTTCGGGAAGGATGATCTCCTTGGCGAAGATGTCCGGTCGCGCCTGGTACGCAATCCCTAACGCATCGCGAAACCCCTTGGTGATGAGCAACAACACGCGGTCGCCCTTGCGCTCCAGGAGGGCGTTGGTGGCCACGGTCGTGCCCATCTTGATGTCGCCGATCAGGCTGGACGGGATCGCGGCGGCCGGTTCAAGGTCGAGCAGGTCGCGGATGCCCTGAATGGCCGCATCGGCATAGGCCTCAGGATTCTCCGACAGCAATTTGCGCGGATGCAGCCCGCCTTGCGGGTCACGGCCGATAATATCGGTGAAGGTGCCGCCGCGATCGATCCAGAAATCCCATTTCGCGGTCATGCGGCTGTCTCCGGTATTCGTTTTCGTTATCGTTGTTAAAGCGCCCAAGCGCCGGCAGCAATGTCGCCTGCATGCCATTGATGTTACAGGCGGAAACGCAACGTTATGAAACCCATGGCCGTCCGGGGCATTTCTCCTTCGACCGTTCACCGCAACGTGAACGTGTGTTGAAGGAGAGACGTAATGAAAAAGCTCATTCTTGCTTCGGTGTCCGCCCTGGCCCTGCTGGGCGTTGCCGCCTGCAGCGACAGTGGCACAGGCACTGACAACACCACCACGCAGAGCACCAATCCGCCGGCTGCCGAGCAGCCGATGAAGCCTGCGGCCCCGGCCGATAATTCGACCAAGCCTGCCGAGCCGGCTCCGGCAACGCCCGCTCCTGCGCCCGCGCAGTAGTTTGTAAGCAGTAGGTGTCTTGGGAGGAAGGCCGGCTTCATGCCGGCCTTTTCTCGTGGAGACTGGGCTCGGGACCGTCGACCGTCGGAGGTCACGGACCCGACAGAGAGTGGCCGTTATTGGCTTGATAGCGGGGACCGGTTGGCTCTATGAAGCTGGCCATGTCGATTTGGGACCGCCTCGGCGACTTCATCACGCGGGTTTCGTCTTCGACCACGTCAGGCGTCGCCGACGTGGTCGAAGCTGTGCGCACGGTTTTCTCCGGCGATGCCGACCTGCGCCGCCGCGTCGCCTTCTCGGTGGCGATGATCGCACTGTCGGCCAAGATGGCCAAGGCCGACGGTATCGTCACCCAGGATGAGGTGCGCGCCTTCCAGGAAATTTTCGAAGTGCCGCCGAAGGAGACGCGCAACGTCGCGCGGCTGTTCGATCTGGCCCAGCGGGACGTCGCCGGTTTCGAGACCTATGCCGAGCGCATGGCGCAGCTCTGCGGCTCCGGGCACTCCAATTGCGTGATGCTGGAAGACATACTCGATGGCCTGTTCCACATCGCCAAGGCCGATGGGTTGGTGCATGAGCGCGAAGGCATCTTCCTGCACCGTATCGCCGAGATCTTCCGCATTGACGAGACGCATTACGAATCGATCATGGCGCGGCACGTCAATCTTGGTGCCGGCGACCCCTATGTCGTCCTCGGCATCGAGCGGGGCAAGCCGTTCGAGGAGGTCAGGAAACGCTATCGCAAGCTGGTGTCGGACAACCACCCGGATCGGCTGATCGCGCGCGGGCTGCCGCAGGAATTCATCAAGATCGCGACGACCAGGGTCGCGGCGATCAACGCCGCCTACGAGATGATCGAGCGGGGCCTGCGGCACGCATGAGCGGCTTCCTGCCCGACGAGCCAAGCGCCGAGGTCAGGGTATCGCCGAATTTCGGGCCAAGGCGCGACGCGCAGAAGCCCGACATGATTGTGCTGCACTACACGGGCATGGCCACCGGGGCCGCGGCCGAAGCCTGGCTGTGCGATCCGGCGAGTGAAGTCTCGTCGCATTATCTCGTCCATGAGAATGGTCACGTCGTGCAGATGGTGCGGGAAAGCGATCGCGCGTGGCACGCCGGCCAGAGTTCCTGGTTCGGACGCACCGACATCAATTCCTGCTCGATCGGCATCGAAATCGTCAATCCCGGCCATTCACTGGGCTATCCCAGCTTTCCGCAACGTCAGATCACGGCGGTCATCGAGCTGTGCAGAGGGATTGTCACGCGGCACGCGATCACTCCCCAGCGGGTGTTGGCGCACTCCGACGTGGCGCCGGGGCGCAAGATCGATCCCGGCGAGAAGTTCCCATGGGCCGCGCTGTTTAAGGCCGGTGTCGGTCATCTCGTGCCGGCCGCTCCCGTCAGGCGCGGAGCCGCGCTGAAGTCCGGTGACCGCGGTGCCGATGTGGAGACGCTGCAGTCGATGCTGTCGCTTTATGGCTATGGCGTCGAGATATCGGGCATTTTCGACGACCGGACACGAATTGTCGTTGAGGCCTTTCAACGGCATTTTCGACCGCGCCGGATCGACGGCGCCGCCGACGGCTCGACGATGCGCACGCTGCAGAAACTGCTTGCTTCCGCGAGGAATTGACCTCAGGTCAAGAGCGGGTCCAAGTAATCCTCGCTGGTCATAAAGTTACAAACTGTCACTGAAAGTGACTTGCCTCGCCTTCATTGGCGCCAAATCGGACTTCAAAGGGCGTTTCGTACAGTTTGTCGGACGTCCATCCCCCCGGGTGTTCCGATATTGATCAAGCGATGCCACGCGAAGATCTTCGCGTGGCCCCAACAGAACAGGATCACATGCAGAAATTGACCGTTTTAACGGCAGCTCTTGCTGCCGGGGTAATGAGTTTTGCCTTCAGTGCGGCCGACGCCGCGCCGTTAAGTCCACGGGCCGACCAGGGCCTCGTCGCGGCATCCGCCAAAGGCAAGGCCATTTCGGCCAAAAGCAACAAGACGACGAAGCAGGTTTCCGCGAAAGTGGAAAAGGCAAGCTGGGCCAAGGCAAGTGGGACCAAGGCAAGTAAGACCGGGGCAGGGAAATCCTCCGCCAAGAGGCAGACAAAGCGCGGCCGCAAAACCGTGGACATGACGACGACAGCATCGATCGGTCTCGGCAACGTCGCTGCGGCGACCGCGGCGGTGACGAGCGGTGGCCAGTATTCCGCGATTGTCGGCCGCTACGCGGCGACCTACGGGGTTCCGGTGTCGCTGGCCCAGGCCGTGATCAAGATCGAAAGCAACTACCGGCCGAATATGGTCGGCGGCGCCGGCGAGATCGGACTGATGCAGATCAAGCCGGCAACCGCGCGCATGATGGGTTACAGCGGGTCGGCCAAGGGCCTGTTCGATCCCGACACCAACATCAAATACGGCATGAAGTACCTCGCCATGGCGCGCGACCTCGGCGGCGGCACGACCTGCGGCACCATCCTGAAATACAATGCCGGCCATGGCGCCACCCGCATGAACCCGGTTTCGGCGGCCTATTGCAGCAAGGTCAAGGTCCAGTTGGCGGCTGTCGGCGCACCGGCTTGACAAGAACCGGGCACGACGGCTTTTTCGGTTGCGTTTTGCGGTGTGAACCCCTTTATACGCCCTGCCAGCTGGCCGGGCGGCCGCACCCGCAAACGCCGAAAGGCCGCGGGTGAGGAAAGTCCGGGCTCCATGGAAACACGGTGCCGGTTAATGGCCGGCGGGGGCGACCCCAGGGAAAGTGCCACAGAAAGCAAACCGCCACGATTTAGTCGGGGTAAGGGTGAAAGGGTGGGGTAAGAGCCCACCGCGCGACTGGCAACAGGAGCGGCACGGTAAACCCCACCGGGAGCAAGACCGAATAGGGGCGGTGCGAGGGGAAACCCTCGAGGGCTGTTTCCGGCCCACCGTCCGGGTAGGTTGCGTGAGGCGCATGGCAACATGCGCCCAAGATGAATGGCCGCCACGTTCTCGCCTCGCAAGGGGCGAGGGCCATACAAAACCCGGCTTACAGGCCAGCTGGCAGTTTCTCTCCACGATATCTGGGATTAACCTTTGGTACCAGAAGGTTGCGCCCATGGGCGCAACCTTCTGATTCAAGGGCACGGCGCTGATTTGCCCCGCCACAAGACAGAGATATCCGCCGACTTTCTTGAAATTGGTGCGATTAAATCGTACCGTCACGGCTCATCATCAGGAGCCTATCATGGGTCAGGTCGACAAACGCAGCATCACGCTTTCGCCGGAATTGGCTCAGGCGGTCGACGATGTGGTCGCGGCTGGAGAATACGCCTCGGCGAGCGAGGTGATCCGCGATGCGTTGAGGCAATGGAAGGACCGCCGCGACCTGATGGGCTACACGGTTGAGGAACTGCGCAAGCTGGTGCAGGAGGGGATCGACAGCGGGCCTGGTCGGTTTGCCTCGATGGACGAAATCAAGGCGGAGGCCCGCAGGCGTCTGCGATCTGACGACGCGGCATGAAGTTGCTGCCAATCGACCGCAGCGCTCGTGCGGAAGAGGATTTGATTGCGATCTGGCTTCATATTGCGGGCAACAACGAGGCAGCAGCGGACCGGTTGCTTGATCGTTTAGCGGCAAGATGGCGGCAATTGTCGACTTATCCCTTCTCAGGTGCGCCACGCGACGACATTGCGCCGGGTATCGCCATCTGATTGTCGGCGAATATCTCACCTTGTACCGGGTCGGCGGTGATGCGATCGAAGTTCTTCGCGTGCTGCATGGTCGGCGCAACATCGAAGCCAATGACCTCGGCTCCTAAGCAATCCAGGAGAAGCGCTAGCGCTTTCCCTTGCGGAATTGCGTAATTGCGTAAAACAAAGAGTTAGGGCGGTTCGGCGATCCCATCAAACGCTGACCCGCTCGTGGTCGATTTGTCAGTCGCTGATCCTGTCCAGCGAGGCCTCGATCGCCTTCCAGAGTTCTTCCACCGGCTCACAACCGACCGACAGGCGAACGAAGCCGGCCGGAACCGCGTCGCCTCGCTTCAAGCGCCGCTCGGCCGAGGTGTGGACGCCGCCGAAGGAGGTCGCGGCCTGCATCAGGTCGCAATTGTTGATGAAATCCTCGGCTTTCTGCTCGGAAGCGAGTTCGAAGGAGATGAGGAAGCCGAAGCGCTCCATCTGGGCGCGGGCAAGATTGTGCGAGGGATCGCCTTCGAGGCCGGGATAGCGCAGGCCGTTGATCGCCCGATGGCCTTGCAGGCGCCGCGCGATCACTTCCGCCGACGAACACATGCGGTCGAAGCGCACATCCAATGTTTCCAGGCCGCGATGCACCAGCCAGGCTTCGAACGGCCCGGGGATGCTGCCCGAGACCTCGCGCCAGCCGGTCACGGCGGCGATGATATCCGCATTGCGGCTGGCAACATGTCCGAACAGCACGTCGGAATGGCCATTGGGTGCCTTGGTGTCGGCGGCGACAACGATATCGGCGCCGTGATCGAGAGGGCGCTGGCCGAAGGGCGTCATCGTCGTGTTGTCGACCACCAGCAGCGCGCCGGCCTTGTGGACGGCTTCGGCGACAGCGGCGATATCGCAGATGTCCAGCCCCGGATTGGCCGGCGTTTCGACGAAGGCCAGGCGATAGCCCGCAAAACCGCCGTCAAGGAAAGTCGATGTCGGCCGGACATCGTAGGAGACACCGAGCGGTTGCAGGAAGCGATCAGCCAGCGCCCTGGTGGTGTGATAACCGTCCGAAGGCAGCAGGACATGGTCGCCGGCCTTGAGCACGGCAAAGAATGCCGCCGAGATCGCTGCCATTCCCGAGGGAAAGCCGACGCAGGGCGCGTCTTCCAAATGGGACAACATGTGTTCGACGGCATCCCAGGTCGGGTTGCTGAAACGGCCGTACTGGTTGAAGCCGGTGGCATCGCCCGGTGCATGGAAGATGGCGGCCATGGTCAGTGGCAGGGGAATTGAATCGCCCATGGCAAACCCGCTGCGACGCAAATGGGGAAGGGCCGCAGCGCGCGATTTGGCAGTTTCAGACATCGAGTTTCAAAATCCCTTGGCGATCGGTGAGATGGGGGAGACGCTATGCCCGGCCGCGGCTCGCGGCAAGGCGTCTCCAGTTGGACCAGCGAGGCTCTAAACGGTTCGTTAGGCTTAATAGACCATAAAGACGAGACGTGCCGTCAAAGCCTTCTCGTCGCCGTGATGCGCATGTTTGTGAAGCCCTATTCCCGTTGACGCCCATAGTGCCCCATGGTATCCCATTTCGACATCAAAGCCTTCGTTCCGCGTCAGGGTAAAGCGTACGCCAATCGGGCAGCCGCGGCGGCTGCGCGTTTGCCGTTTTTTGCCCGTGTGGACGAGCTTGGTGCGGGGCGGGCGCAGCGCTGCGGTGGCGCGTGCGACACGATGAAGAGGGGTGCGGTTGCGCAAGCGGCTGCAACGTGTGATGGACCGGTTTCTGTCGAACACGGTGAGCAGGATCGATGCGAAGGGGCGGGTGTCCGTTCCGGCGCATTTCCGTGCCGTGGTGCAGAAGCGCGGCTATTCGGAACTCTATGCGCTGCGGTGCCTGGATCTGCCGGCGATGGATGTCGGCGGGCTCGATCTGCTCGATCGCTACGAACAACGCATCGCGCGGGAAGACCCGTTCCTGCAGGCTGCGGACGACATGTCGTTCTTCTGCCATGGCGACGGAGCGTTCCTGAAACTCGACCAGGACGGCCGCATCACCATGACCGATTTCATCCGCGAACATACCGGCATTTCCGCGGAGGTGGCCTTTGTCGGGCGCGGCAATTTCTTTCAGGTCTGGGAGCCGGGACGGCTTGCGACCTACGGCGCGCAGGCGCGTGCCAGGCTTTTGCAGCTTCGGCAGGGGACGAAGGCTCACGAGGCCAAGGCTGGGGAGCGACCGGAATGACGGTGGGCCACGGCGATGATATCAACGCCGTTGGCGGATCGGTCCGCCACATTCCGGTCCTCCTTGGCGAAGTGTTGGAAGCGCTGGCGCCGGCGGAGGGCGACATCGTCATCGACGGCACGTTCGGCGCCGGCGGCTACACCAAGGCCATCCTGACGGCGGGCGCGTCCGTGATTGCCATCGACCGCGATCCGGATGCCATCGCGGCCGGCCGCGACATCGAGGCGCAATCCGGCGGCCGGCTGAAGCTGGTGCAGGCGCCGTTCTCGACGCTCGACGAACACGTCGAAAGCGTCGATGGCGTCGTGCTCGACATCGGCGTTTCCTCCATGCAGCTCGACCAGGCCGAGCGCGGCTTTTCCTTCCGCAACGACGGACCGCTCGACATGCGCATGGCGCAGGCGGGGATCAGCGCTGCCGATGTCGTCAACAGTTTCAAGCCGGGCGACCTTGCCCGTATCTTCGGCTTCCTCGGCGAAGAGCGTCACGCCGGCCGCATCGCGCGCATGATCGAGGCGCGCCGGGAAAAACGCCCATTCGAGCGCACGCTCGAACTCGCCGATGCGATCGAAACGCATATTGGACGCGCGCCGAAGGACAAGATCCATCCGGCGACCCGCGTCTTCCAGGCGCTGCGCATCTTCGTCAATGACGAGCTCGGCGAACTGGCCAGGGCGCTGTTCGCGGCCGAACGCGCGCTGAAGCCCGGTGGACGGCTCGCCGTGGTGACGTTCCATTCGCTGGAAGACCGCATCGTCAAGCGCTTCATCGCCGACCGCGCCGACGCCATGACCGGCTCGCGCCACATGCCGGAGGCGCAAGCGCGCACCGCGACATTCCGCAAGGCTGGTGGCGGGGTGACCGCAGGCGATGCCGAGGTTGCGGCCAACCCGCGCGCCCGCTCGGCCAGGCTGCGTGCCGCGATCCGCACCGAGGCTCCGGCGCGCGGCGACGATTTTTCGATTTTCGGCCTTCCAAAGCTTCCCGGCATCGACCGGCCGGGGGAGAGGTAAGCACGTGTTTCGTACCAGCGACATTGTCCTGATCGCCGTCATGGTTTCGGCGGCCGCCCTGACCTACAAGGCCAAGCGCGAGGCCGAGGACCAGTTGGCGGCCGTGCAGAAGATCCATGCCGAGATCCGTTACGAGGAGGACACGATCGACCTGCTCAAGGCCGACTGGAGCCTGCTCACCCAGCCGTCGCGCCTGCAGAAGCTGGCCGAACTCTATAAGTCGCAGCTCGCGCTGGAGCCGGTCAGTGCCCGCCAGATCGTGGGCCTGGGCGACCTGCCGGCCAAGGCCCTCGATATCCAGGACATCCTGAACGGGCGCCAGGGCGCGATGGCCGACAATTCCGATAAGGCGCCTTCAGGCGACAAGGATCCCGTCGTGACCGGAGACATCGCCCAATGATCGGCAAACTGCTGAAGCGCTTCGCGTCGGTAAGGCGCGCCAGGACGGGCGAGGACAGATCGATCGTGGTCGAAGGCGCCCGCAAGGCGACAGGCGGCAAGGGCAAGGCGCGCATCGTGATGACGATGGCGGTGTTCTTCGGCATCTTCTCGACGATATCGGGGCGGCTGGTCTATCTCGGTTTCCAGACACCCGACCTGTCGGGCGGGCCGCAGAGCCGGGTGACCGCCTCGCGGCCCGACATTGTCGACCGCAACGGCGAAGTGCTGGCCACCGACATCAAGACGGCGTCGCTGTTCGCCGAACCGCGCCGCATCGTCGATGCCGACGAGGCGATCGAGAAGCTGTCGACGGTGCTGCCCGAAATCGACTACGAGCAGACCTATCACAAGCTGAAGAGCGGCGCCGGCTTCGTCTGGCTGCAGCGGCAGCTGACGCCCAAGCAGCAGGCCGACATCATGCAGCTCGGCATTCCCGGTTTTGGCTTCCGCACCGAAAAGCGCCGTTTCTATCCAAGCGGCGAAACCTCGTCCTACGTTGTCGGCCTGACCAACATCGACAACCAGGGCATTTCCGGCATGGAGAAATATATCGATGAGCAGGGCCTGAGCGACCTGCAGGCGTCGGGCCTGGCGGTGGCGAAGGATCTCAGGCCGGTGAAGCTTTCGATCGACCTGCGCGTCCAGCATGTGGTGCGCGACGAGATCGCCGCCGGCCTGGAACGCTATCGCGCCATGGGCGCAGGCGCGGTCGTGCTCAACGTCAAGACCGGCGAAGTGGTGGCCATGGCCTCGGTGCCGGATTTCGATCCGAACAATCCCTACAATGCGCAGGACAAGGACCGGCTCAACCGGATGTCGGCGGGGCTCTATGAAATGGGCTCGACGTTCAAAAGCTTCACCTCTGCCATGGCGCTCGATTCCGGCAAGGCGACGATGTCGAGCCGCTTCGACGCTTCGCATCCAATCCGCGTCGGCCACCAGGCCATTCACGATTTCCACGGCAAGAACCGTGTGCTGTCGTTGCCGGAGGTGTTCCTCTATTCGTCCAACATCGGATCGGCCAGGGAGGCAGAGCTGGTCGGCATCGAGGCGCACCGCGAATTCCTGCACCGCCTCGGCATTCTTGAGAAGATGCAGACCGAACTGCCCGAAGTCGCCCGCCCGACCGAGCCGAAAGTCTGGAAGCAGGTCAACTCGTTCACCATCGCCTTCGGCCATGGCGTGTCGACGACGCCGCTGCAGGCGGCTGTCGGCTGCGCAGCGCTGGTCAATGGCGGATATCTGATGGAGCCGACATTCCTGGTCCGCAGCCAGCAGGACGCGATGGCGGCAGCCAAGAAAGTGGTCGCCGACAAAACCGTCGAGGGCATGCGCTACCTCTACACGCTCAACGCCGAAAAGGGCTCGGCCAGAAACGCCCGCGTTCCCGGCTACCGCGTCGGCGGCAAGACCGGAACGGCCGAGAAGGTCATCAACGGCCGTTACTCGAAGGAGTTGAATTTCAACACCTTCGTCGCCGCCTTCCCGATGGACGATCCGCAATATCTGGTGTTCACGATCGCCGACGCCCCGCATCCGGAAAAGCCTGGGATGACCGACGTCGCCGCCAACAATGCTGGGGTTATGGCCGGCAATATCATCAGGCGTTCAGCGGCCATGCTTGGCGTGAAGCCAGATTTCAGCCATGAAAATGGTGCAACGCTGGTTTCCTATCAGTGATTCTTAGGGCGCGCCGGCAACTGCGCGCTATTTTGTTGCGGTGAACGGGACTCGATGAAGCTCAAAGATCTAGCCGGTATCCTGCCTGTCGAAGGAACAGCTTCGGCCGATCTGGAGGTTACCGGCATCTCGTCCGATTCCCGCCAGGTAAAACCGGGCGTCGTCTTTTTCGCGCTTGCCGGAACCAAGGCCGATGGCGCGAGCTATGCCGCCGACGCGGCCCGGCGTGGCGCTGCCGCGATCGTCTTGGGCAACGGGAGCGCCCTTGCCGATTTGCCGGTTCCGGTACTGGGGGTCGATGATCCGCGCCTGGCACTGGCCTTGAGTGCCGCCCGCTACTTCGGCAAACAGCCGCAAACCATGGTCGCGGTTACCGGCACCAGCGGCAAGACGTCGGTTGCCGCCTTCACCAGGCAGATATGGGAGCAGGCGGGATACGCCGCCGCCTCGATCGGCACCACTGGCGTGGTCGCGCCCGGCCGCAACGAATATGGTTCGCTGACGACACCCGATCCGGTCGCCCTGCACCGGTTGCTCAGGGAATTGGCCGATGCCGGCGTTACCCACGCCTCGATGGAGGCCTCCAGCCACGGGCTCGACCAGCGCCGCCTCGATGGGGTGAAGCTCTCGGCCGGGGGCTTCACCAATCTCGGCCGCGACCACATGGATTACCATCCGACGATCGAGGATTATCATCGCGCCAAATTGCGCCTGTTCGACACGCTGCTGCCGAAGGGCGCACCCGCCATCGTCTTCGCCGACGATCCGTGGTCGGAACCGACGATAAAGGCGGCGCGGGCCGCCGGGCTCGACGTGCTGACGGTTGGCCGCCATGGCGATTTCCTCAGGCTGAAGCGGGTCGAGCATGAGCGTCATCGCCAGCGTGCCGAGGTCGAGGCCGACGGTGTGATCCACGAGATCGACCTGCCGCTCGCCGGCGATTTCCAGATCGCGAATGCGCTGGTTTCGGCGGGGCTGGCCATTTCCACTGGAACGCCTGTCGCCAAAGCCTTGGCGGCATTGGAGAAATTGAAAGGGGCGCCGGGCCGGCTCGATCTCGTCGGCACCACGGCGAGCGGCGCGCCGGTCTATGTCGATTACGCGCACAAGCCCGATGCGCTGGAGAACGTGCTGGCCTCGGTGCGTCCGTTCACCACCGGCCGTGTCATGGTCGTCTTCGGCTGTGGTGGCGACCGCGACCGTGGCAAACGACCGATCATGGGCGAGATCGCGACACGGCTTGCAGATGTCGTCATCGTCACCGACGACAATCCGCGCTCGGAAGTGCCCGAAACCATCCGCGCCGCCATTCTTGGGGCCGCGCCCGGCGCCATGGAGATCGGCGACCGGCGCAAGGCTATCCACGAGGCTGTCGGCATGCTGCATGCCGGCGATACGCTGATCGTGGCCGGCAAGGGTCATGAGGAAGGCCAGACGATCGGCTCGGAAACGCTGCATTTCTCCGACCACGAGGAAGTGCGCGCCGCGCTCCGGGAGCATGCCGCATGAGCTTGCTGTGGACGTCGGAAGCGCTGGTTGCCGCCACGGACGGGCGGCCGCTCGGCCCCATGCCCGAAGGCATATCGGGCATTTCGATCGACAGCCGCAGCCTGCAGCCGGGCGATGCTTTCTTTGCCATCAAGGGCGAGGCGATGGACGGCCATGACTTCGTCACCGCGGCCATCAAGGCCGGCGCCGGCGTGCTGGTGGTGGCCGAAGGCAAGCTGCCCTCACTTGGCCGGTTGACCGCGCCGATAATCGTCGTCGACGACGTCCTGGTTGCGCTGGAAAAGCTCGGTGTCGCGGCGCGCGCCCGCTCGCAAGCCAAGATCATCGCGGTGACCGGCTCAGCGGGCAAGACCACGACCAAGGAGGCGCTGCGCCACGTGCTTTCGGCTGTCGGCAAGGTGCATGCCTCGGCGCAGTCCTTCAACAACCATTGGGGCGTGCCGCTGACCTTGGCGCGCATGCCCGCCGATTGCGACTATGCCGTGTTCGAGATCGGCATGAACCATCCCGACGAGATCCGGCCGCTGGTGAAGATGGTGCGGCCGCATGTTGCCATCGTCACCATGATCGCGGCCGCGCATCTTGGCTTCTTCCGCAACCTGGACGAGATCGCCAAGGCCAAGGCCGAGATTTTCGAGGGCCTGGAGCCCGATGGTGCTGCCGTCCTCAACCGCGACGATGCGCGTTTCAAGCTGCTGTACAAGATGGCACAGGCTGCCAGCGTCGAGCATATCCATGGCTTCGGCGAGAATGCGCGCTCGACCTTCAAGCTGGTCAAGTGCGAGTTGCATGCCGACCATTCCGACATCGCCGCCAGGATCAGCGGCCACGATATCATCGCCCGTATCGGCGCGCCCGGCCGGCACATGGTGCAGAACGTGCTGGCGGTGCTTGGCGCCGCCCATCTGGTTGGCGCCGATCTCGACAAGGTTGCATTGGCGCTGGCCGATCTCTCGGCCGAGCGCGGGCGCGGCAAGCGCCACGTGCTGCGGCATCCCGGTGGCCCGATTTCGGGCCGGGCCGGGGGCCCGATTTCGAGCCAGGCCGGTGGCTCGATCACGCTGATCGACGAGAGCTACAACGCCAATCCTGCCTCGATGGCGGCCGCGATGGCGCTGCTCAACGCGACGCCGGTAACGGGCGAGGGCAGGCGCATCGCCGTGCTTGGCGACATGCTCGAGCTCGGCGATCACTCGGCCAAGCTGCACGCCGCTCTTGCCGATCTCATCGTCGGCACCGGCACGCGGACGGTCTTTCTCGGCGGCCCGGAAATGCGGTCGCTGGCGGAAGCGCTGCCGGACGATATCAGGACGGAATACCGCGCCGGCGTCGAGGAGTTGAAGCCGGTGCTGCTCGCCGCGCTTAAGCCGGGCGACGTGGTGATGATCAAATCGTCGAAGGGCATCGGTTTTGCAAAACTGGTCGATGCGCTGCTGGGCAAATTCCCGGCTGAAACGACAACAAGCAACCAGACCTAGTCGGGGGACGAAAGCGCATGTTCACACTGCTGGTCGATTTCGCGGACAAGGTCTCTGTCTTCAATGTCTTCCGCTACATCACGTTCCGCACCGGCGGGGCGCTGATCACCTCCGCCCTGATCGTCTTCATCTTCGGGCCGACCATCATCAATTCGCTGCGGCTCAGGCAAGGCAAGGGCCAACCGATCCGCGCCGACGGGCCGCAGACCCATTTCAAAAAGGCAGGTACGCCGACCATGGGCGGACTGATGATCCTGTCCGGCATCATCGGCTCGTCGCTTTTATGGGCGAACCTCTCCAGCATCTATGTCTGGGTGGTGCTTTTGGTGACACTCGGCTTCGGCTCGATCGGCTTTTACGACGACTATCTGAAGGTGACGAAGCAGTCGCATCTCGGCTTCTCCGGCAAGGCGCGGCTTGCGCTGGAATTCGTTATCGCCGGCATCGCCGCCTGGGCGATCATGCACAATGGCCAGGCGCCCTTCTCGTCGTCGCTGACATTCCCCTTCGCCAAGGAATTCATCATCAACCTCGGCTGGTTCTTCATTCCATTCTCCTGCTTCGTCATCGTCGGCGCCGGCAATGCGGTGAACCTGACCGATGGCCTCGACGGCCTGGCGATCGTGCCGATCATGATCGCGGCGGCGTCCTTCGGCGTCATCGCCTATCTCTCGGGCAACGCGGTTTTCGCCGAATATCTGCAGATCCATTTCGTGCCCGGCACTGGTGAACTGGCGGTCGTGCTTGGCGCGGTCATCGGCGCTGGCCTCGGCTTCCTGTGGTTCAACGCGCCGCCCGCGGCGATCTTCATGGGCGACACCGGATCGCTGGCCATGGGCGGCCTGATCGGCACGGTCGCGGTCGCCACCAAGCACGAGATCGTGCTCGTCATCGTCGGCGGCCTGTTCGTGGTCGAGATTCTCTCGGTCATCATCCAGGTCGGCTACTTCAAGATGACCGGCAAGCGCGTGTTCCTGATGGCGCCGATCCACCATCATTTCGAAAAGCTCGGCTGGACCGAAAGCCAGGTGGTGATCCGCTTCTGGATCATCGCCGTCATCCTGGCGCTGGTCGGTCTTTCCACCCTCAAGCTCAGATAGGCCGCCACTTGATCCCCGCCGCATCCTTCGCTGGCAAGCGTGTATCGCTCTTCGGGCTCGGCGGCTCGGGGATCGCCACGGCGCGCGCGCTGATCGAGGGCGGCGCCGAGGTGCTGGCCTGGGACGACAATCCCGGCAGCGTCGCCAAGGCGGCCGCCACCGGCATCGCCACCGGCGATCTGCGTGGCGCTGACTGGGCCGGTTTTTCCGCCTTCGTGCTGTCACCCGGCGTGCCGCTGACCCATCCCAAGCCGCACTGGACCGTGGAGTTGGCGCGCGGGGCCGGCGTCGAGGTCATCGGCGATATCGAGCTGTTCTGCAGGGAACGGACGCAGCGTGCGCCGGATGCTCCCTTCATCGCCATCACCGGCACCAACGGCAAGTCGACGACGACGGCGCTGACGGCGCATATCCTTCAAGCCTCCGGGCGCGACACGCAGATGGGTGGCAATATCGGCCGTGCGGTGATGACGCTCGATCCGCCGAAGCCTGGCCGGCATTATGTAGTCGAATGCTCGTCCTACCAGATCGACCTTGCGCCCTCGATCAATCCGACGGCCGGCATCCTGCTCAATCTGACGCCCGACCATCTCGACCGCCACGGCACCATGCAGCACTACGCTTCGATCAAGGAGCGGCTGGTGGCGGGCAGCGAGACGGCGATCATCGGCATCGACGATTCCTGGTGCGCGCAGATCGCCGATCGGCTGGAGCGGGCAGGGCGGCAGGTCGTCCGCATTTCCAAGCGCCTGCCGCTGACCGACGGCTATTTCGCCGACGGCACCAATCTGATGGAAGCCGTGCACGGCCGCTACAGCCGGGTAGCCTTCCTCGAAGGCATTGGCTCGCTGCGTGGTCAGCACAATGCGCAAAACGCGTTGGCCGCCGTCGCCGCTTGCCTCAAGGTCGGGCTCAACCTTGGCGAGATCCAGTCTGGATTGGAAAGCTTCCCGGGTCTGGCGCACCGCATGGAGCAGGTTGGCCGCAAGGACCATGTGCTGTTCGTCAACGATTCCAAGGCGACCAATGCCGATGCCGCCGCACCCGCGCTGTCCAGCTTCAATCGCATCTACTGGATCGCCGGCGGCCTGCCCAAGGAAGGCGGCATCGAGCCGCTACGCGGTTTCTTCCCGCGCATCGCCAAGGCTTATCTGATCGGCGAGGCGGCGCCCGCCTTTTCGGCGACGCTCGGCGAGGCCGTGCCCTACGAGATCTCGGGCACGCTGGCGGCAGCGGTGGAGCATGCCGCGCATGACGCGGCCAAGGACGACAGTGGCGAGGCGGTGGTGCTGTTGTCGCCGGCCTGCGCCAGTTTCGACCAGTTCAAGAATTTCGAGGTCCGCGGCGAAGCCTTCAGGCAAGCTGCGAGCGCTATGGATGGCGTCAAACCCATCGGAGGGGCACGATAATGCAGAGCCGTCTCGACAAAAGTCCGGTCGCAACCTGGTGGTGGACCATCGATCGCTGGTTCCTGGCGGCGTTTCTGTCGCTGATGGGGCTCGGCATCGTGTTGTCCTTCGCGGCAAGTCCGGCGGTGGCCGAACGCATCGGCCTCGACAGTTTCCATTTCGCCACCCGGCAGATCATCTTCACCGTGCCTGCGCTCGGCGTGATGCTGGCGGTCTCGTTCCTGGATTCCAGGCAGATCCGGCGCATGTCGCTGATCATGCTGTGCCTGATGCTGGTGCTGATGGTGGCGGTGCTCTATGTCGGCGTCGAGGTGAAGGGCGCGCGCCGCTGGGTGTCGCTTGCCGGCCTGTCGATCCAACCTTCGGAATTCCTCAAGCCGGCCTTCGTCATCATGTGCGCGTGGCTGTTCGCCGAGCACAAGCGCCAGCCCGACATTCCGGGCAATCTGTTCGCCATGCTGCTCCTGGTGCTGGTCGTGTCGCTGCTGGTGGCGCAGCCTGACCTCGGTCAGACCATGCTGACCACCGGCACCTGGGGCATCATGTTCTTCATGGCGGGGCTGCCATGGCTTTGGATCATCGTGCTGGGCGCTGCCGGCGTCGGCGGCGTCTTCGCCGCCTATACGGTGTTTCCGCACGTCGCGCTGCGCATCGACAAATTCCTCACCGGCGAAGGCGACACGTTCCAGGTCGACATGGGCCGCGATGCGCTGATCAATGGCGGCTGGTTCGGCGTCGGGCCGGGCGAGGGCACGGTCAAGCGGGTCATCCCCGACAGCCATGCCGACTTCGTCTTCTCGGTCGCGGGCGAGGAGTTCGGGCTGATCATGTGCTTCTTCATCATGTCGATATTCGCCTTCATCGTGCTGCGCGGTCTCAACACGGCGCTCAAGGAGCATGACGACTTCACCCGTTATGCGGTCGGCGGTCTGGTCACCGTGTTCGGCCTGCAGGCCGTCATCAACATGTGCGTCAACCTGCAACTGGTGCCGGCAAAGGGCATGACGCTGCCCTTCATCTCCTACGGCGGCTCCTCGCAGATCGCCATCGCCATCTCGATGGGGATGGTGCTGGCGCTGACGCGCAAGCGGCCGGAAAAGCGCAAGCAGATGGGCTTTACCCTGCCGCAGCGCGCCATGCCGGCGGAGTGACATGGCCAGAGGCGTTATCCTTCTCGCGGCGGGCGGAACCGGCGGACATCTTTTTCCAGCCGAAGCGCTGGCGCATGAACTCCTCGATCGCGGCTGGGCGGTGCATCTGGCGACCGACACCCGGGCCGAACGGTTTGCCGCCCATTTTCCGGCGGCGGCCGTCCATCCGATCCAGTCGGCGACGTTAGGCTCGAAAAATCCCTTCGCCCTGCTCGGCGCCTTCTGGAAAATCTGGAGCGGCGTGCGTCAGGCCTCCGCCATCATCGGCAGGATCAAGCCGGAGGCCGTGGTTGGATTTGGCGGCTATCCGACCTTGCCGCCGCTCTACGCGGCGACGCGGCGCAAGGTGCCGACGCTGATCCACGAGCAGAACGCGGTGATGGGCCGCGCCAACCGGGCGCTGGCCGGCCGTGTCGACGCGATCGCCGGCGGCTTCCTGCCGCAGGATGAAAGCGCGGCCGGCGCCAAGACGGTGACGACCGGCAATCCGGTCCGGCCGGCTGTGCTCGAAGCGGCCAGGACGCCTTACGCGGCTTCGACCGGGGATGAGCCCTTCCGCCTGCTGGTGTTCGGCGGCAGCCAGGGCGCACAATTCTTTTCCGATGCCATGCCAGGGGCCATCGCGCTGCTTTCCGACGCACAGCGCAAGCGCCTTGTCGTGACCCAACAAGCTCGCGCGGACGACGTGGCGCGGGTGAAGGCGGCCTATGCCGCGCTCGGCGTCGCCGTCGAGGTCTCGCCGTTCTTCACCGACATGGCGGCGCGCATAGCGGCGGCGCATCTTGTAATCTCTCGTTCCGGCGCCTCGACCGTGTCGGAAATCGCCGTCATCGGCCGGCCCGCGCTGCTGGTGCCCTATCCCTTCGCGCTCGACCACGACCAGGCGGCCAATGCAGCCGCCCTTGCGGCCGCCGGCGGTGGCGAGGTGCATGTGCAATCCTCGCTTTCGCCCGAGCGCATCGCGGCACTGCTCGGCGCCCTGATAGACCAACCGGAGCGGCTGGCGACGATGGCTGCCGCGGCCAAGTCGGTTGGCAGGCCCGACGCGGCGCGGTTGCTCGCCGACCTCACAGAGGCTATTGCGTCCCGCAAAACAGTATCGGATTTCAGGAAGGGGACGCACCCATGAAGATGCCGCAGACCATCGGCCTCGTGCATTTCATCGGCATTGGCGGCATCGGCATGAGCGGCATCGCCGAGGTGCTGCACAATCTCGGCTACAAGGTGCAGGGGTCCGACCAGGCCGACAGCGCCAATGTGCAGCGGCTGCGCGACAAGGGCATCGAATGCTTCGTCGGCCACAAGGCGGAGAATCTCGGTGACGCCGAGGTCATCGTCGTCTCGACGGCGATCAAGAAGTCGAATCCGGAGCTGAAGGCGGCGCGTGAAAAGCTGTTGCCGATCGTGCGCCGCGCGGAGATGCTGGCCGAGCTGATGCGTTTCCGCCAGGCGGTGGCGATCGGCGGCACGCATGGCAAGACCACGACGACCTCGATGGTGGCGACGCTGCTGGAGGCCGGCGGGCTCGACCCGACCGTCATCAATGGCGGCATCATCAACGCCTACGGCACCAATGCGCGCATGGGCGATGGCGAGTGGATGGTGGTCGAAGCCGACGAGAGCGACGGCACCTTCCTCAAGCTGCCGGCCGACATCGCCGTCGTCACCAACATCGATCCCGAGCATCTCGATCATTATGGCAATTTCGACAATGTGCGCGAAGCGTTCCGCCAGTTCGTCGAGAACGTGCCTTTCTATGGCTTTGGGGTGATGTGCACCGATCACCCGGAAGTGCAGGCGCTGGTCGGGCGCATCGAGGATCGGCGTGTCATCACCTATGGCGAGAACGCACAGGCCGATGTGCGCTTCACCAACCATCGCATGGCGGGGGCGACCTCGGAGTTCGACGTGATCATCCGCGACCGCAAGGGGCGCGGCCAGACGGCAATTTCGGGCCTGCGCCTGCCGATGCCCGGCCGCCACAATGTTTCCAACGCGACCGCCGCGATCGCGGTCGCGCATGAACTCGGCCTGTCGGCCGAGGCGATCAAGAAAGGCCTGTCGTCTTTCGCCGGCGTCAAGCGCCGCTTCACCCACACCGGTTCCTGGAACGGTGTCGACGTGTTCGACGATTACGGCCACCACCCGGTCGAAATCTCGGCGGTGCTGAAGGCGGCGCGCAGCGCCACCAACGGGCGTGTCATCGCCATTGCCCAGCCGCACCGCTTCACCCGGTTGCATGATCTGTTCAACGAGTTCTCCGCCTGCTTCAACGATGCCGACACGGTGATGGTCGCCCCGGTCTACGCCGCCGGCGAAGAGCCGATGGACGGCGTGACATCGGACGCGCTGGTGTCGCGTATCCGCGCCGGCGGCCATCGCGACGCCCGCTACATCGAGGGACCGGCCGACATCGCGCCCGTCATCCGCGACATCGCCAAGCCCGGCGACTTTGTCGTCTTTCTCGGCGCCGGCAATATCACTCAGTGGGCCTATGCGCTGCCGAAGGAGCTTGCCGCCCCATGATGAACGGCCAGGCCCTGATCGACAGACTTGGCGACCGGCTGGCCGGTCTGCGCGGCCGCGTCACGCCGAATGCCGAGATGGACAAGATCACCTGGTTCCGGGCTGGCGGCCTTGCCGAGGCGCTGTTCCAGCCTGCGGACGAGGAGGATCTGTCGGCCTTCCTCAGAGCCGTTCCCGAAGAGATACCCCTGACCATCGTTGGCGTCGGTTCGAACCTTCTGGTCCGCGACGGCGGCATTCCGGGTTTCGTCATCAGGCTTTCGGCCAAGGGCTTTGGCGAGGCGGAAGTCGTTTCCCCGATCAGGATCAAGGCAGGTGCCGCCACGCCAGACAAGCGCATGGCGGCGGTGGCGCTCGAGGCCGGCATTGGCGGCTTCCATTTCTATCACGGCATTCCAGGCGCTATCGGCGGCGCGCTCAGGATGAATGCCGGCGCCAACGGCGTCGAGACGCGCGAGCGCGTCGTCGAGGTGCGGGCGCTCGACCGCGCGGGCAACGCCCAAACGCTGAGCAATGCCGAGATGGGCTATGCCTACCGCCATTCGGCGGCGCCCGCCGGGCTGATCTTCACTTCGGCCGTTTTCGAAGGCTTTGCCGAGGACAGGGCGGTGATCAAGGCGGCGATGGATGCGGTGCAGAACCATCGCGAGACCGTGCAGCCGATCCGCGAGAAGACGGGCGGCTCGACCTTCAAGAATCCGGAAGGCACGTCGGCCTGGAAGGAGATCGACAAGGCGGGTTGCCGCGGGCTGATGATCGGCGGTGCGCAGATGTCGCCGATGCACTGCAACTTTATGATCAACACCGGAACGGCGACCGGCTACGACCTCGAATATCTCGGCGAGACGGTGCGCGCGCGGGTGCTCGAGCATTCCGGCATCCGGTTGCAGTGGGAGATCAAGCGCATCGGCAATTTCCGTTCCGGATATGCCGTCCAGGAGTTCCTCGGCCAGCTTCTCTAGCGCCTCTTGAAGTTCACGTGATGCGTGAACTTCAAGGGGATCGAAATGCCGTGAAATCGTTGCCGCAAAGACTCAGCGACACGGTTTTCGCATCTGTTTTCTCAGAAAGTGAATCTCTCGGAATCATAAGTGCTTGCCAGTGAATCAACTCTCTGATTCTCTGCCCTGAAGCGTTTCCTGATTTGAGTCGTTCGACGCGTTTTCAGCGTTTTCCGTCTGGGGGGGCAACCTGCCGGGAGACTCAGACTCAATGTTGCGGAAATCTTGTGTTTTTGGTCCGCGGTGAGAGGGGATGACGGGGAATGAAAAGCAAGCATGTGGCCGTATTGCTGGGAGGTTTCTCGTCCGAGCGGCCCGTGTCTCTGTCTTCTGGAAAGGCCTGTGCCGATGCGCTGGAGCAGGAGGGTTACCAGGTCACCCGCGTCGATGTCGGGCGCGATGTCGGCTCGGTGCTTGCCGAGCTCAAGCCTGACGTCGCCTTCAATGCGCTGCATGGGCCTTTTGGTGAGGACGGTACCATCCAGGGCATCCTCGAATATCTCGGCATTCCCTACAGCCATTCCGGCGTGCTCGCCTCGGCGCTTGCCATGAACAAGGAGCAGGCGAAGAAGATCGTCAAATCGGTCGGCGTCCCCGTTGCCGAATCGAAGGTCTCCAATCGGTTCTCCATCCAGAACAAGCATCCGATGAAGCCGCCCTATGTGGTCAAGCCGGTCAGCGAGGGGTCGAGCTTTGGCGTCGTCATCGTGTCGGAGGGGCAGTCGCACCCGCCGCAGGTGATCGGGTCGTCCGAATGGAAATATGGCGATACCGTCATGGTCGAGCGCTACATCCATGGGCGCGAGCTGACCTGCGCCGTCATGGGCGATGTGGCGCTTGGCGTCTGCGAGATCATCCCGACGGGCCATTCCTTCTACGACTATGATTCAAAATATGTCGCGGGCGGATCAAAACACGAATGCCCCGCAAAAGTTTCACCGAATATTTACCAAAAAATACAGACACTGGCGCTCAAGGCTCACCAAGCTGTCGGCTGTCGGGGCGTTTCCCGGTCGGACTTCCGTTATGACGATCGTCACTCCGAAAATGGCGAGGTTGTATGGCTCGAGGTCAACACTCAGCCGGGCATGACGCCGACGTCTCTGGTGCCTGAAATTGCCGCCCATGCCGGGCATTCGTTTGGTGAATTGTTGAGTTGGATGGTGGAGGACGCTTCGTGTCTGCGTTGAAATGGGGACAGGGTAAGGTGAGGGGCGCGGCCGGGCCGTCGCTGTTCGGCCTGCCATTGTCGTTGGACCATTTCGTTCTGCCGCGCGTGCTTCGCCGCCCGGTACGCATCCTGACGCGCCTGGGCGATGGCGAATTCCAGGCACCGCGCTTCTCCGCCGCGATCATGTCGTCGGTGCTGCTGGCCTCGAGTGGCGCCTATGGCGCCTACCTCGGCGGTCACGCCGACGGCATCATTCAAAGCATCACCGCCCGTACCGGCTTCGCGGTCGACCAGGTCAAGGTGGTCGGCAACCGCCAGACTTCGGAGATCGACATTCTCGACAGGCTGGAACTCGATGGCTGGACGTCGCTGATCGGCTTCGACGCCGAGGCCGCGCGGGAGCGTATCGCCACCTTGCCCTGGATCCAGGTTGCCGCGGTGCGCAAGGTCTATCCGCACACGCTGGAAGTGCGCGTCGAGGAGCGTGCGGCTTTCGCGCTCTGGCAGCAGGGCAACGACCTCTCCGTCATCGAGAAGGATGGCGCCGTCATCGCGCCGTTCTCGGGCGGCAAGCAGGTGCTCCTGCCGCTGTTGATCGGCGCCGGCGCGCCCGCCAAGGCGCCCGATTTCCTGGCCAGGATCGAACACTATCCCGACCTCGCCGGCCGCATCAAAGGCTATGTCCGCGTTGGCGAACGGCGCTGGGACCTGAAGCTGGACAACGGCATCACCATCAAATTGCCCGAGGATGACGAGGACCAGGCGCTCGCCGAACTCGTCAAGATGGATCATGACAAGGGGCTGTTGTCGCGCGACATCGCCGCCGTCGACATGCGCCTGACAGACCGGCTGGTCGTGGAGCTGACGCCGCAGGCGGCGACGCAGCGCGAAGCCGCGCTCAACGAGAAGCCGAAAACCCTCAAGCGCAAGCCGGAGACGAAGATATGAGCTGGCTTGGCGGTTCTGGCGATGCCTCGTCGCGCCGGTCGGGCACCCTGACGGTGCTGGATGTCGGTTCGAACAAGGTCTGCTGCATGGTGGCCAAGCTGAAGCCGAACGATGACGGCAAGCTCCTGCGCGGCCGCTCGCATCGCATCCAGGTCATCGGCATCGGCCACCAGAAATCGCAAGGCGTGAAGTCCGGCGTCATCGTCGATCTCGACCGGGCCGAGCATGCCATTCGCCTCTCCGTCGACGCCGCCGAACGCATGGCCGGGCTGACGGTCGATTCGCTGATCGTCAACATGACCGCCGGCCGGCTGAAGAGCGAAAGCTTCTCGGCGACCATCAATCTTGGCGGCCACGAGGCCGACGAAGCCGACATCAAGCGCGTGCTCGGCGCCGGTGCCAAGCAGGCGCTGAAGGCCGAGCGCGAGGTGGTCCATTCGCTGCCCGTCGGCTTCTCGCTGGATGCCGAGCGTGGCGTGCGCGATCCGCGCGGCATGGTGGGCGACACGCTTGGCGTCGACATGCATGTGCTGACGGGCGATGCGGCGCCGATGCGCAATCTGGAGCTCTCCATCAACCGCTCGCATTTGTCGGTCGAGCGCATGGTGGCGACGCCCTATGCCAGCGGGCTGGCGGCACTGGTCGACGACGAGCTGGAACTCGGAGCCGCCTGCATCGACATGGGCGGCGGCACGACGACGATCTCGGTGTTTTCGGAAGGCAAGTTCGTCCATGGCGACGCCATCGCCATCGGCGGTAACCATGTGACGCTCGACATGGCCAAGGGACTTTCGACCTCGCTCGACGCCGCCGAACGGCTGAAGGTGATGCACGGCTCGGCGCTGCCGGGCAGCGCCGACGACCGCGACCTGGTCTCGATCCAGCCGATCGGCGACGATGGCGACGTGCCGCTGCAGATCCCGCGTTCGGTGATGACGCGCATCGTGCGCGCCCGCATCGACGAGACGCTCGAACTCCTGCGTGACCGGTTGAACAAGTCCGGTTACGGCAATGCGGTCGGCAAGCGCGTCGTGCTCACCGGCGGCGCCAGCCAGTTGGCCGGCCTGCCGGAAGCGGCGCGCCGCATCCTGGGGCGCAATGTACGCATAGGTCGCCCGCTCGGCGTGGCGGGCCTGCCCGAAGCGGCGAAAGGCCCGGCTTTCTCGGCCGCGGTCGGGCTTCTGATCTATCCGCAGATGGCGAGCTTCGAGAGCCATCCGGCGAAAGGCATTTCCGGTCTCAGAATGACCGGAACGGGTGGAAAACTGCATCGCATGAGTCAGTGGTTGAGAGACAGTTTCTAATTGACGGGGACAGCCCCATAGGCGGCCGCGGCGGCGAAGCGGCGTGAAAGGCAAAGGACGGAGACAATGACTATCAATCTGCAGAAGCCGGACATCACCGAGCTTAAGCCGCGCATCACCGTGTTCGGTGTAGGCGGCGGCGGCGGCAATGCCGTGAACAACATGATCACCGCCGGACTGCGCGGTGTCGAGTTCGTCGTGGCCAACACCGACGCGCAGGCGCTGACCATGTCGAAGGCCTCTCGGCTGATCCAGCTTGGCGCGCATGTCACCGAGGGGCTCGGTGCCGGATCCCAGCCGGAAGTCGGCCGCGCGGCGGCGGAAGAGTGCATCGACGAGATTCTCGACCATCTCACCAACACCCATATGTGCTTTGTCACCGCCGGCATGGGCGGCGGCACCGGTACGGGTGCTGCTCCGGTTGTTGCCCGCGCAGCGCGCGAGAAGGGCATTCTCACTGTCGGCGTCGTCACCAAGCCGTTCCACTTCGAAGGCCAGCGCCGCATGAAGACGGCCGACTTCGGCATCGAGGAGCTGCAGAAATGCGTCGACACCTTGATCGTCATCCCCAACCAGAACCTGTTCCGGCTGGCCAATGACAAGACCACCTTCGCCGACGCCTTCGCGATGGCGGACCAGGTGCTCTACTCCGGTGTGGCCTGCATCACCGACCTGATGGTCAAGGAAGGCCTGATCAACCTCGACTTCGCCGACGTGCGTTCGGTGATGCGCGAGATGGGCAAGGCGATGATGGGCACCGGCGAGGCTTCGGGCGAGGGCCGCGCGATGGCGGCGGCGGAAGCCGCGATCGCCAACCCGCTGCTCGACGAGACCTCGATGAAGGGCGCCAAGGGCTTGCTGATCTCGATCACCGGCGGCCGCGACCTGACCCTGTTCGAAGTCGACGAAGCGGCGACCCGCATCCGCGAGGAAGTCGACCAGGACGCCAACATCATCCTGGGCGCCACGTTCGACGAGGAACTCGAAGGCGTCATCCGCGTCTCGGTGGTAGCCACCGGCATCGACAAGTCGGCGGCCGAAATCGCCGCCGCGCCGATCTCGATCCGGACCGCACCGCCGAAGCAGGCTGCCCGGCCGGCCGTCGCCCCTGTGGAAAGCCGCCCGGCGCCGGTCCAGCAGACGGTGTATGAACCACGCGCCGCCGATCCGGTTGCCGAGGCCATCCAGTTGGCCGAAGCCAATGCCGCGGCCATGGCGCAGGCTCGTCCGGCTCCTGTCGCCCATGCGGACGATTTCCGCCCGCAGAGCAAGATCTTCCAGGCGCCGCCCGCACAACCGCAGCCTATGGTGCAGCCGGTCGTCCAGCAGATGATGCAGCCGGCTCCGCAGCCACGCGAAATGCTGCGTGAAGTCCAGCAGCCGGTGGCGATGGCGCCGCAGCGCATGCCGCGCGTCGAGGACTTTCCGCCGGTCGTCAAGGCCGAGGTCGACGCCAAGAGCCGCCCGGCCGACCACGAGAACAGCGGCCCGATGGGCCTCCTGAAGCGCCTGACCAATGGCCTGACCCGCCGCGAGGAGGAGCCCGCACGGCTGCAGCCGGCGCAGCCGCGCGAGCCCAAGCTGCGCCAGGCGGCACCGGAAGTGCGCCGCCTCGCCAGCCAGGACGCCCAGCTTTACGCGCCGCGGCGCGGCCAGTTGGACGATCAGGGCCGCCTGACGCCGCAGACCAGGGCGACTCAGGACGACGATCAGCTGGAGATTCCGGCGTTCCTGCGCCGCCAGGCCAACTGAGCGGTTAACGGACTGTAACAATTGTTAACAGGCAGGCAAGAAATTGCTTGCCTGTTAACGTTTAAAATACCGCATAATCAACGGGTTATGACATCGTAGATGTTCCAGTTCGCGGTTACAAAGAGTAAGAAACCGTGATTTGGAGTCTCCTTGCCGGGACATTATCTTCGCTGCCTACCATAGTCGGTTTGCCGGGATTTCGGGGGAAGTCGCCCTGCCTGCCGATTTAACAAGAGCCGCGCCCTCGGGCTGGAGAAGCGGACCTAGGCATTACGGGCTCATGGGGATTGTCTTGCACGACCACCAGACGACAGTGAAGACGCGCGCGTCGCTTACAGGCACCGGCGTTCACAGCGGCAAAGAAGTTTCCATCAGTTTCCTGCCCGCGGATGCCGATACCGGCATCGTGTTCGCGCTCCTCAATGGAGACGGGCAGGGCCGTGAGTTCCGCGCCCTGTTTTCCGAGATCGGCGCCACCGACCTTTGCACCATGCTTGGCGATCCGTCGGGCGAGCACATCGCCACGGTCGAGCACATCATGGCCGCCCTGTTCGGGCTCGGCATCGACAATGTCATCATCGAGATCGACGGCCACGAGGTTCCAATCCTCGACGGCAGCGCCATGGCGTTCGTCGAAGCCATAGACCAGGCCGGCATCGAGACGCTGGCCGTCAAGCGGCGCTATATCAGGGTGGTCAAGCCGGTCCGCATCGAGAACGGCGCCTCCTGGGCGGAGTTCAGGCCCTATGACGGCACCCGTTTCGAGGTCGAGATCGATTTCGAAAGCCCGGCGATCGGCCGTCAGCTCTTCGCATCGGACATCAACGCCGATATTTTCCGCCGCGACATCGCGCGGGCCCGCACCTTCGGCTTCATGAAGGACGTCGAGCGGCTGTGGGCCGCCGGCTATGCTCTGGGATCCTCGCTGGAAAATTCCCTAGTGATCGGTGACGACAACCGCGTCATCAATATGGGCGGCCTGCGCTATCCCAATGAGTTCGTGCGCCACAAGACGCTCGACGCCATGGGCGACCTGGCGCTGGCCGGCGCGCGCTTCATCGGTTGTTTCCGCTCCTATCGCGGCGGCCATCGGCTGAACGCCGCCGCACTGCGGCGCCTGCTGTCGGACCGCACCGCCTTCGAGATCGTCGAGACGACACGCCGCGAGCGTGGTCGCGCCGCCGAGATGAACGCCGTCAATGCGCCTCTCTATGCGCCCTGGATGATCTGATTTTCTTAATCTTTTTCGGATTCCATGGCGGTATGGGTGTTGCATGAATGCATCATCCATCGGCGAAATTGCGTAGATTTTCACGCCACGGTCCGCCGCCACAAAAATGCGCGATTGGCTGGACATAGCGTTGCCGGGCAAGGCGGTTATGGTTTATGGCTGCTGCCGTCGATTAGTGCATGTCGCTCAAAGGTGGGGACCAGTTTTGGGACAACTGCATGCAACGAGCATTAAAATAACGCCGAAAGGGCGCAATCCAATCATGTTCTTCAAGCGAGTTGGTCAATCGAAAGCGCCGCAGCGGTCTGTTTTCCTGGCGCTTTCGGTGGTTGTTCCATCGCTCTTTCTGGCGGCTTGCATGTCGTCGGAAAAAGACATCGACCTGTCGACCTATGTCGACCAGACCGAACCGGCCGACGTTCTCTACAATCAGGGCCTGGCCAATCTGAACGCCGGCCGCCTGGACGAGGCAAGCAAGAAATTCGACGCGGTCGACCGCCAGCACCCCTATTCGGAATGGGCCCGCAAATCGATGGTGATGGGCGCGTTCGCCGACTATCGAAAGGGCAGCTACGACGATGCGATCCAGTCGGCGAAGCGGTACCTGGCGCTCTATCCGTCCACGGATGACGCGGCCTATGCCCAGTATATCATTGGTCTGAGCTACTATCGCCAGATCAAGGATGTGACGCAGGACCAGAAGGAAGCACGCCAGACCCTGCAGACGATGCAGGACCTGGTGACGCGCTGGCCGACGTCGGAATATGTCGACGATGCCAAGGAAAAGATCCGCTTCGCCAACGACCAGCTCGCGGGCAAGGAAATGCAGATCGGCCGCTATTATCTGGAGCGCCGCGAGTACATCGCCGCCGTCAAACGCTTCCGCACCGTGGTCGAAAACTATTCCAACACCCGCCATGTCGAGGAAGCGCTCGCGCGCCTTACCGAAAGCTATTACGCGTTGGGCTTGACCTCGGAGGCCCAGACGGCGGCCGCGGTGCTCGGTACCAACTATCCCGACAGTTCGTGGTACAAGGATTCCTACAAGCTGCTGCAGAGCAACGGGTTGGCGCCGCGTGAAAATGCCGGGTCGTGGATATCCAAGGCCGGGAAGCTGATCACCGGCGCCTGACCGCGGAGCCTCCGAGCGAAGTGCGCAGCGCGCTTTTTCGGATTGATCCGAAGCTCAAACAAAAAGATAGTGCGGCGCTGCGACTCCAACTGTCGGGTGCCGCTTTATCCTTTTGTTTTTCGTGCCTGTCGTTATCCCGAAACCGGGTCCACTTTTGGCGGCATGCAATAGGTCCGGTTTCTCATGCTTTCCAGACTGTCGATCCGCGATATCGTCCTGATCGAAAAGCTGGACATCGACTTCCAGCCGGGCCTTTCCGTGCTGACCGGCGAAACCGGCGCCGGCAAGTCCATCCTGCTCGATGCCCTGTCGCTGGCGCTCGGCGCGCGCGGCGATGCCTCGCTGGTGCGCCACGGCGCGTCCCAGGGCCAGGTCATTGCCGTGTTCGATGTTCCGCGCAACCATCCGGTGCGCGCGCTGCTCGCCGAAAACGCCATCGAGGACGATGGCGACGTCATCCTGCGGCGTGTGCAGACGGCGGATGGCCGGACCCGTGTGTTCGTCAACGACCAGCCGTCCTCCGTGACGCTGATGCGCGATGTCGGCCGCGCCCTGGTCGAGATTCACGGCCAGCATGACGAGCGCGCCTTGGTCGATCCCGGCGCGCATCGCGATGTGCTCGATGCTTTCGGCGGCCATCTCGGCGCCGTCCGCTCGACCGGCGAGGCATGGCGGCACTGGCGCGCCGCCCAGCAGGAACTGACGCGCCATCGCGCCAAGGTGGAAGCCGCCGCGCGCGAAGCCGACTATCTGCGCGCCGCGGTTGCCGAACTGACCAAGCTCGATCCGCAGCCGGGCGAGGAAACCGAACTTGCCGAGCTGCGTGCCCACATGATGCGCGCCGAGAAGATCGCTTCCGAAATTCACGACGCGCAGGATGTGCTGTCGGGCCCGTCCTCGCCCTTGCCGCAACTGGCCAGCCTGCTGAGACGGCTGCAGCGCAAGGCGACGGAGGCGCCCGGCCTGCTCGAGGACGTGGTGAAGTCGCTGGACGAAGCCATGCTGTCTCTCGACGCGGCGCAGTCGGGCGTCGAGGCCGCGCTTCGTGCCACGGAGTATGATCCGCAGCGGCTGGAGAAAGCCGAGGAACGACTGTTTTCGCTGCGCGCGGCGTCACGCAAGCACAGCGTCGCCGTCGACGACCTGGCGCAGCTGCGCGACACGATGGTTGCCGATCTCGCCGATCTCGATGCCGGCGAAGAACGCCTGCACGGGCTGGAAAAGCAGGCGGCCGCCGCGCGCGAAGCCTATGATATCGCCGCCGCACAGCTGTCCTCGCTTCGCCATGCCGCGGCGGTCGGTCTGACCAAGGCGGTGATGGCCGAACTGCCGGCGCTGAAGCTCGAACGCGCGGCCTTTATCGTCGAGATGAAGAGCGAGGCCGGGGCGCGCATGGAAGAGGGCATCGACCAGATCGAGTTCTGGGTGCGCACCAATCCTGGCACGCGGCCCGGGCCGATGATGAAGGTTGCCTCCGGCGGCGAGCTTTCGCGCTTTCTCCTGGCGTTAAAGGTGGCGCTGGCCGACCGTGGCTCGGCGCCGACATTGGTTTTCGACGAAATCGACACCGGGGTGGGCGGCGCCGTGGCCGACGCCATCGGCCAGCGGCTGGCGCGGCTGTCGAAGCGCGTCCAGGTGCTTTCCGTCACCCATGCGCCGCAAGTGGCGGCGCGCGCGGCAACACATTTCCTGATCTCCAAATCGGGCAGCACCGACCGTGTCGCGACCGGAATTGCCGAGATGGACAGGACTGCGCGGCAGGAGGAGATCGCCCGCATGCTGGCCGGCGCCACGATCACCGACGAGGCGCGCGCCGCCGCCGAGCGGCTGCTGCGCGAGAATACAAACGCGGCATGAGACGATCCGGCGTCATGAGACGATCAGGCGTCATGGGGCGAGTCAGGATATGGCTCCATCCTGCTGTTCAGGAATGATCTTTTCCGAAAACCGGTTCCCACCTTTCAAGATCATGCTCTATTGTGGCGCGCCACCGTTCAGGGACAAAAGCATGGCCGAAAAACCTGTCGATTCGCTCAGCGAAAGCGAGGCTGAAGCCGAACTCCAGCGCCTTGCCGAGGAGATCGCCGGTCATGACCGGCGCTACCATGCCGAGGACGCGCCCACGATCACGGACGCCGAGTATGACGCGCTGCGGCGGCGCAATCTTGCCATCGAGGAGCGCTTTCCCGGGCTGGTGCGTGAGGATTCGCCCTCGCTCAGGGTGGGTGCCGCCCCGGCGGAAGGCTTCACCAAGGTGCGCCATGCCGTGCCAATGCTCAGCCTCGCCAAGGCCTATACCGACGCCGACGTCACCGATTTCATCGAGCGCGGCCGGCGCTTCTTCGACCGCGACAAGGACCTCGACATTGCCTTCACCGCCGAACCGAAGATCGACGGGCTGTCGGCTTCGCTGCGTTACGAAAAGGGCGTGTTCGTGCAAGGCGCGACGCGCGGCGACGGCGCTGTCGGCGAGGACATCACCGCCAACCTCAGGACCATCGCCGACATTCCCGCCAAGCTGAAGGGTTCAGGCTGGCCCGAGACCATCGAGATCCGCGGCGAGGTCTATATGACCTATGCCGAATTCGAGGCGCTCAAGGCGCGCTCGGCGGCTGTGGGGGGCCAGGATTACGTCAATCCGCGCAACACGGCGGCCGGGTCGCTGCGCCAGAAGGATCCATCCGTCACCGCCAGCCGCAACCTCAAATTCTTTGCCTACGCGTGGGGTTACACGACGGCGGATCCGGCACCAACGCAGTATGAAGCGGTGCAGAAATTCGCCGATTGGGGCTTCAAGATCAGCCCGCTGATGGTGCGGGCGAAATCGGTCGAGGAACTGGTCGCGCATTATCACCTGATCGAGGAGCAACGCTCGTCGCTCGGCTATGACATAGACGGGGTCGTCTACAAGGTCGACCAGCTGGAGCTGCAGCGCCGCTGGGGTTTCGTCACCGGTGAGCCGCGCTGGGCCGTCGCGCACAAATTCCCGGCCGAACAGGCGATGACGACCGTGCAGAGGATCGACATCCAGGTCGGCCGAACCGGCACGCTGGCGCCGGTCGCGCGGCTTGCGCCGGTGACGGTCGGCGGCGTGGTGGTGGAGAACGTCACGCTGCACAATGAAGATTATATCAAGGGCCTGGACAGCACCGGCCAGCCGATCCGCGACGGCATCGACGTGCGCATCGGCGACACGGTGGTGATCCAGCGGGCAGGGGACGTCATCCCGCAGATCGTCAGCGTCGTCATCGACAAGCGTCCGCCCGATGCCGTGCCGTACGAATTCCCGCACTCTTGCCCGATCTGCGGCTCGCCGGCGACGCGCGAGATCAACGAGAAGACCGGCAAGGAGGATTCGCGCCGCCGCTGCACGGGCGAACTGATCTGCCCGGCGCAGGCCGTGGAGGGGCTGCGCCACTTCGTGTCGCGCGGCGCCCTGGATATCGAAGGCCTGGGCGCGGAGAACATCGACACGTTTTTCAATGCGGGTTTGATCAAGACAGCCGCCGACATCTTCACGCTCAGGGAGCGCCGCCCCGCCGTGACCAAGGCGCTGGCCGAGCGGCGCGAGGAGCAGGCCAGGCAACGCGAGGCCGCATCCGGCAAGACCCGCAAGAATGTGCGCAGCGTCGAGGACCGCAATTACGAAGGCCTCGACAAATTGTTCGCGGCTATCGATTCGCGCCGCGAGCCGGAGCTCGACCGCTTCATCTTCGCGCTCGGCATCCGCCATATAGGCGAGACGACGGCCGCCGTGCTTGCACGAACATTCTCGACCATCGAGGAGCTGATCCGGGTCGGCAAGGAGACGGCCGCGGCGGAGGATCCGCATGCTGTCTTCCCGTCGATCAACGGCATTGGCGATACGGTGATCGATGCGCTGCGCGATTTCTTCGGCAACGAGCGCAATGACGAGGTGCTCGAGAAGTTGCTGCAACAGGTCAAGCCGAAGCCCTATATCGTCACCGTCTCGGCCGACAGCGAAGTCGCCGGCAAGACGATTGTCTTTACCGGTTCGCTGGAAAAGATGACCCGTTCCGAAGCCAAGGCGATGGCCGAACGTCTCGGCGCCAAGGTGGCCGGTTCGGTTTCGGCCAAGACCGATCTTTTGGTGGCGGGACCGGGTGCGGGCTCAAAGCTCAAGCTTGCAAGCGAACTCGGCGTCGAGGTGATAGACGAGGACACCTGGCTGCAGCGGGTCGGCAAGTCGTGACGGGCGGAACGTTCAAAGGTTTTGGTCCGAAAGCCATTCCGTTCTTCAAGGCGCTGGATTTCCACCAGAGCCGCGAATGGTTTGCGGAGAACCGCGCGCTTTTCGACAGCGATCTCCATGGGCCGATCGGCGATCTGGTCGAGGTTCTTACGGAGCGTTTCGCAACGGCGGGGCTTGGTCTGCGCGGCGACCGCAAGAAATCGCTGTTCCGCATCAATCGCGACGTCCGCTTTGCCAAGGACAAACGTCCCTACAACAGGCATGTTTCGGCCATTCTGTCACCAGACGGCAGCAAGACAGGCCTGGGCGTCTTCTACGTGCATGTCGGGCTCGAGCGCTGCTTTGCCGACGTGGCCTGGTGGAACCCTGAGCCGCCGCTCTTGCTGGCGATGCGCAAGGCGATCACCGATCGGCCGGGCGAATTCCGCAAGCTGCTTTCAACGTTGAAGAAAAACGGCCTTGAACTCGAAACCGAAGGCCGCATGAAGCGGGCGCCGCGCGGTTTTGAGCAGATCGCGGACGCCGATCTCGCGGAGGCCGTGCGCAACCGGCATTTCGTCGTCCAGCGTGTCATCGATCCGACCGAAATTCACGCGCCGGCGCTGGTCGACGAGCTTGTCGATTTTACATTGCGCGCCAAGCCGCTGCTCGACTGGGGCAGGGCGATCCAGGGCAAGGTGACCGGTTAGTTTTCCGATCCGTTGGACAGGGCGGGCTACATCCGCATCAGGAGACCCCCATCAACGGCCAGCTCTATTCCGGTGATGTAGCTTGCCGCGTCGGAAAGCAGGAAGAGCGCCGCATTGGCCATGTCCTGCGGCGTGCCGATGCGGCCGAGCGGTGTGTAGTCGGCAACGGCGGCGCGCTTCTCCTCGGTGTCCCAGCGCGCCTGCAGCGGCGTCAGCGCCATGCCCGGGCAGATGGCGTTGGAGCGGATGCGCTCGCCGGCCAACTGCATGGCCAGCGACTTCGACAGCGCGCAGACGCCGGCCTTCGACGCCTGGTAGGCATCCTGTGGCTTCGGATCGCCGCGATACCACTGGATGGTCGAGAAATGCACCATGGCGCCGCCACGCCCGCCTGCGCGCATTTGCGGAACAACCGCGCGCGCCGTGTGCACGAAGGATTTCAGGTTGATGTTGAAGACCTGGTCCCAGACGTCGAGGTCCATCTCGAGAGCCGACTTGTCGCGGCCGAACCAGAGCACGCCTGCGACATTGGCGAGATAGTCGATACCGCCGCGTTCGCGGCCCGCAGCGCCGATGGTCCGTTCAACAAAGCCGGCGTCGGTGAGGTCGCCCTGGGCGAAGGTCAGCCGGTCGTCATAGGCGGCGAGCGCTGTCGGGCGTGGCTTGACGTCGATGGCGGTGACCGACGCGCCGGCATCGAGCAGCGCCAGCGTGATCGCCTCGCCCATGCCGCCACCGGCCCCGGTGACGACTGCGTGCCTGCCGGTGAAATCATAAGCGATCATTAGAATCCCCCTCGTGTATTTCTGCCAAATGCCTGCCGGGCGACAATAGGATATCGCGTAAATCCTAACAGGGATCATTTCCGCTGATCGTTTGGCTCAAGCGAATTCGTGTGACAAGCCGGGCAGTGCTTCCTACATCAGCCCTCTGACCGGGGAGAGACATGTCGGCGCAAGCAATTTCCGAGAACGGCGCGAAAAGCGATTTCTGGCAAGGCGTACGGCTCTCCATGCCGGTCGTGGTGGCGGCGGCGCCGTTCGGGTTGCTGTTCGGCGCGATTGCCGTCGACAACGGCTTTTCCGTTTTCGAAGCCTTCCTGATGAGCGCGCTGATCTTCGGCGGCGCCAGCCAGATGGTCAGCATAGAACTGTTCGGCCAGCATGTCGCGCCGTGGCTGATCGTGCTGTCGATCTTCGCCGTCAATTTCCGCCACGTGCTCTATTCCGCCGGCATTGGCCGGCGCATCGCGCACTGGTCCGGGGTGCAGCAGGCGCTCGGTTTCTTCATCCTCACCGATCCGCAATTCGCCGTCGCCGAGGCCAGGGCCCAGTCGGGCCAGACCGTCGGCTTTGCCTGGTATCTGGGACTTGGGCTGCCGGTCTATGTATTCTGGACCATCGAAAGCGCGCTCGGCGCGCTGTTTGGAAAGCTCATTCCCGATCCCCATGCCCTGGGCATCGATTTCCTGCTGCCGATCTATTTCCTTGGCCTGGTGATGGGCTTCCGCAAGCGGCCGCTGTGGCTGCCGGTGGTCGTCGCCAGTGCCTGCGCCTCGATCATCGCCTACAAGACAGTGGGTTCGCCCTGGCACGTTTCGATCGGCGCCATCGCCGGTGTGTTGCTCGCCGTCGTCCTGCCGCCGCATCACAGCGGTGTGGAGCCAAGGCCATGAGCACAACCTTCTGGATCATCATCGCCGGCGCCATCGCCACCTATCTCACCCGTATCGGCGGGCATCTGGTCATCTCGCGCTTCGACCACATTCATCCGCGCGTCGAGGCCGGGCTCAACGCCGTGCCTGCGGCGGTGCTGACGACGCTGGTGGCGCCGGCCGCGCTCGGCGCGGGTCCGGCGGAGTGGGCAGCGCTGGTCGTCTCCGCGCTGGTGGCGCTGCGAGGCGGGCTGATGGCGATGTTTCTGGCGGGCGCGGCTGTATTGATCGTAGCGCGGCAGTTCGTCGGGTAGGGCGTATCGATATCCGGGTGATTCCGGCCCGCAGACGGCCGATAGCTGCGCTTCGGCGCTCCAATCCGGTTCTCCGTAATCGTTTTCGAACCGGCCTGGCCTGAACCTCGACACGCCCTTCGGCGCTTCAGAAAATCAAATCTTCGCGTCGTGCGGCAGCGGCGCCGTCGCCTTTTCCAGCCAGGCCAGCGCTTCGCCGTCGAGCATCGGACCGATCTCGGCCAGCACGCGGGCGTGGTAGGCGTCGAGCCAGTGCAATTCGTCTCGCGTCAGCAGATCCGATCGCACCAGCCTGACGTCGATCGGGGCCAGCGTCAGCGTCTCGAAACCGTGCATGGCGATGTCGCCGCCCTCGATCTGTTCGGCCGGCGTCACCAGGATGAGGTTCTCGATGCGGATGCCGTAGGCGCCTTCCTTGTAGTAGCCGGGCTCGTTCGACAGCATCATGCCTTCGAGCAGCTTTTCGGTGCCGGTGCGGGCGATGCGCTGCGGACCCTCATGGACGGCCAGGTATGAGCCGACACCGTGGCCGGTGCCATGGGCGAAGTCGCAGCCATGCCTCCACAGCGCCATGCGGGCGACGGCGTCGATCTCCGAGCCGCGCGTGCCGGCGGGGAAGCGCAGCGTGGAAATGCCGATCATGCCTTTGAGCACCAGCGTGAAGCGCTCGCGCATCTCTTCGGTTGGCTGGCCGATCGGCACGGTGCGGGTGATGTCTGTCGTGCCGTCCTGGTATTGCGCGCCGGAATCGAGCAGGAACAGCTCACCGGCCTGGAGCTTGCGGCTGGTGGCGCGCGAGACGCGGTAATGCATGATGGCGCCGTTCGGGCCGGCGCCCGAAATGGTGTCGAAAGAGACGTCGCGCAGCGGCATCTGCGTTTCCTCGCCGGTCTGCCGGCGGGTTTCTTCGAGCCTGGTGACAACCGCGATTTCGTCGAGTGAGCCGGGTTTCTGGCGCTCCAGCCAGCACAACAGCTTGGCCACCGCCGCGCCGTCGCGGCGATGCGCGGCGCGCGAGCCGTTGATCTCGGCCTGGTTCTTGGTGGCGCGCGGAATGCGGGCAGGGTCGGGCGCGGCAACCACCGTGCCGCCATTGTCCTCGACCAGCATGCGCAGCCGGTCGGCGGCCAGCACCGGATCGAGCGCGATTTTCGCGCCGCTTTTCGCAAGTGCGGCGATCGCCGCTTCGAATTCGCCGGGCTCATGCGGATCGGCGAGCTGGGTGAGGTAGGCCGCCACCTGGCGCGAGAACTTGCGCCGATCCATGAAAAGCTGGTGCGACCCATCGGCGGCGAGTATGGCGAAGCCGAGCGCCAGCGGCGTGTGCGGCACGTCACCGCCACGGATGTTGAAGGCCCAGGCGATGGATGATGGGTCGGTCAGCACCGCATGGGTGGCGCCGTCCTTGCCGATCGCTGTCGCCAGCCGCGCCAGCTTGTCCTTGGCGAGTTCGCCGGCAAAGCCGATCGGATGAAGCTCGATCGGGGTCACGGGTGCGGCGGGCTGATCCTTCCAGATGATGTCGATCGGGTTCCTGTCGAGCGGCACCAGCACCGCGCCGGTCTTGTCGGCGGAGGCCTGCAGCGCCTTGACCTCGCCGATCGTGTGCAGCCAGGGATCGAAGCCCAGGCGCACGCCCTTGCCGATGTTGTCCTTGAGCCAGACGGCGGGCGGATTGTCGACCAGGCTTTCGATCGAAAAGATGTCGAGATCGACCTCATTGCGCACCTGCAGCGTATAGCGCCCGTCGACAAAGACGAAGGCGCGGTCGTGCAGCACGATGGCGACACCGGCCGAGCCGCTGAAGCCGGTCACCCATTTCAGCCGTGCCGACCGGTCGGCGACGTATTCGCCCTGGTGCTCGTCGGCGCGCGGAACGATGAAACCGTCGAGGCCATTGGCGCCCAGCCACTGGCGCAGCAGCGCCACGCGCGGCTTGCCGACCGCCGGATCGCCCGCGGAATCGAAGCTCTGGAACATGGTGGGCCTCCTTGGGATCCGCTCGACCGTAACCTATGGGCCTGGAAAGCGGAATCGATTTTCCGGCTGGTGCAAATTGCTACAGCGTCCGCCGGGTGACAACCAAATGAGGCTGGTCCAGCCATGGATAAAGGGGCGGCGGCGGCATTCTCTTGCCGACACGCATCGAAGTCCAGCAACCGGGACCGTTGAGGGCCGGCAACCGCCTTGCCGGCCTCAGTGCTTGAGATGGATCGTCACCCAGCCTTCGCGGTGCAAAGTACTGACGTGGCGGAAATTCTGGCCGACATAGGCCGAGATCACAGCGTCGCGCTGGCGGTCGAGAATGCCTGACAGCACGATCGAGCCGCCAAGCGTGACATGCCCTGCCATTTGCGGTGCCAGCCGCATCAGCGGCCGCGCCAATATGTTGGCGACGATGAGGTCGAAGGGCGCGCGCCTGGCAAAGATCGGGTGGTGAAAGCCAGGCGCGGTCACCGTCTCGATCAGGCCTTTGACGTGATTCAGACGCGCATTGGCGGCGGCGACCTTGACCGCGACCGGATCGATGTCGGTGGCCAGCACCGGAATATGTGCCAGCTTGGCGACGGCGATCGCCAGCACCGCACTGCCGGTACCGAGGTCGAGCGCGTTGCGCGGGTGCTCGCGCCGCACGACTTTCTCCAGCATTTCGAGGCAGCCCGCGGTGGTGCCGTGGTGGCCGGTGCCGAAGGCAAGGCCCGCTTCGATCTCAATGGCGAGTTCGCCGCTGTGGTGCTTCCTGCTGTCATGCGCGCCGTGGACGAAGAAACGGCCGGCGCGCACCGGCTTCAACCCTTCCAGGGACCGTGCCACCCAGTCGATGTCGGGCAGCGCTTCGCGCTGGACCGGTCTCGACAAAGCGAGGCCGGCGAGAACATCCTTCAGCCGCGCCTCGACCGCTTCGACGTCGCCATCGGCGTAGAGCGAGACCTCGTGGATGTCGGCCTCTTCATCGACCTCCAGCACGGCGATCGGCAGGCCCTCATCCTCGAAGGCCGTTTCGAGCGCCGCGAAGATGCGCTCGGCCTCGATCTTTCCGGTGGTGAAATGGAGCCGCGTCTGGGTCATGTGAATTCTTGTCAGCCCTTCGCGGCGAGGCGCTTCAGCTTCTCCACGGCGGTGCTGGCATTCTCGCCATAGGCGATCGTGCCCGCGAAGTCGCCCTTGGCGTTGAGCAGCAGGACCGAGGCGGTGTGGTCCATGGTGTAGTCGCCGTCGCCGGTATCGACCTTCTTCCAATAGATGCCGAACGCCTTGGCCATGGCATGGACGTTGTCCGGATCGCCGGTAATGCCGGTGATGCGGTCGGAGAAATTGCTGACATAGGCGTTCATCACCGGCGGCGTATCGCGCTCCGGATCGACCGAGACGAAATAGGCATGCAGGTTCTTGCCGTCGTCGCCGAGCGTCTTCAGCCAGCCGGAGAGTTCGAACAGCGTGGTCGGGCAAACTTCGGGGCAGTGGGTGAAGCCGAAAAAGACGACGCTGGGCTGGCCCCGGAAAGCGGCTTCGGTGATCGGTGCGCCTTTCTGGTCGACCAGGGTAAAGGGCGCGCCGAACGGTTCGCCGCCATAGTGACCGCGATACCAGTCGAAAGTCAGCCAGCCGATGCCGGCCGCCATCAGAATGAGAATGCCGACCAGGATAGAACGCATCATCAAAAAAGTCCGTCCGTAATGTCACGGCGCGCCGGCCAGAACCATGCACCCGTTGTAGGCCACAGTCTTAGCGGTTCGACGGGGTACACGCAAAGATGCCGCGTTGACGCAACCGGCTATGGCGGATGCCTGCGGTTTGATCCGACCTTCCGGCTTGCAATGTGTCAGCCTTGGCCCCACCTGAGACCCCGGCAACCCGAACCGCAGGAGGATTCTTTGCCGGGATTGACTGGGCCAGAATTTATCGGACGAGGCTTGATTGGGCAAAAACTGATCGGCGGTGCCTTGGCCGCGTGTGTCGTGCTTGCCGCCGGTAGCGCCATTGCCGAGGAAGTTGGCAAGGTCGGCGTCGACTGGATCGGCAACGACATCATCGTCGAGGCGATCAAGGATCCGAAAGTGGAGGGCGTGACCTGCCACGTTTCCTATTTCGATCGCAGTGTCATCGACCGCTTGCACAAGGGCAACTGGTTCGAGGATCCCAGTGATTCCTCGATCTCCTGCCGTCAGACCGGTCCGATCACCATCGGGGATATTGATACGAGCGAAGGCGGCGAGGAGGTTTTCAAGCAAGGCATCAGCCTGATCTGGAAGAAGCAGGTGGTGAACCGCATCTACGACAAGGCCAACGAGACCTTGATCTATCTGTCGCATTCGCGCCAAGTCCAGAACGGCTCGGCCAAGATGTCGGTTACGACAGTGCCGCTCTATGGCCAGAACGTGGTTTGGAGCAACGGCAAGCCGAAATAGGCGGGTCGAACTCTACCCTGCCCGTTCCGACTGACGATTGGCCTCGCTTGCGGGACCAATCGGTCTGACGTAAAGCCGCCGGCATGGACCGTTCTGAAGATCTCGTTGCGAAAGATCCCGAGCCGCGTATTCATCCAACCGCTGAGATGAAGGGCTGCAAGCTTGGCCGCTACGCCGCGATCGGCGAACGCGTCGTGCTGCGCGAGGTCATCGTCGGCGATTTCTCCTATTTCGAACGCCATGCCGAGGCGATCTACACGACGATCGGCAAATTCTGCTCGATCGCCGCCAACAGCCGCATCAATGCGCTGGAGCATCCGATCGAGCGGCTGACCCAGCACAAGGTCAGCTATCGGCCGAACGAGTATTTCCGCTGGCTGGGCGTCGATGCCGCGTTCCGCGAGCGGCGGCGGTCGAAGGCCGTGACCATCGGCCATGATGTGTGGATCGGCCATGGCGCGGTCATCTTGCCTGGGATCGCCATCGGCAATGGCGCCGTCGTCGGCGCCAATGCGGTGGTGACGCGGGACGTGCCGTCCTACACGATCGTTGCCGGCGTGCCGGCGAAGCCGCTCAAGCAGCGCTTTGCCCCTGAAATAGCGGCACGCATCGAAGCTCTCGCCTGGTGGGACTGGCCCGTCGAGAAACTCGCCAGGGCGGTTCCCGACATGCAGGCAATGCCGATCGAGGCTTTCCTCGATCGCTGGGAAAACGACGCCGTCTGACGGAATGAGACCCCTTCCGCCATGCGGGGGTGGCGCAGCGGAAGGGGCTGGAGGTAAACCGCTGTGAAGCGGAAGGAACAGGCTCTTTGCCTGCACGGCTACAATGACCTTAAACCGATAAGGTGTGTTTTGTTCCAGATGCGCGCTTTGCGTGCATTCGATTGCGTGGGTCGTATTTTTTATCGGCGGGAACCCGAAATGGCTGCTGGTTGTTTCTTCCGGCGGACCGCATGACGCGGCGCTGTTTTGAGGGACCACATGATCGAGAAGCTTTTCACCAAATTCGCCAACCAGATCGCCCATCTCACCGGACTGCCGCTGACATTTGCGGTGTGTTGCCTGATCGTTATCGTCTGGGCGGTGAGCGGGCCGTTCTTCAATTTTTCCGACACCTGGCAGTTGGTGATCAACACCGGAACCACGATCATCACCTTCCTGATGGTGTTTCTCATCCAAAACACCCAGAATCGGGACGGCGCCGCGATCCAGGCCAAGCTCGACGAGTTGATACGGGTCAGCGAGGCCAAAAACACCTTCATCGGCATCGAGCACCTGACTGAAGCCGAGGTCCAGGAGATCCGCGCCAAATGCGAGGTCGCGGCGAAGCGGCATGACGACAAAGTCGCGACCATGGCCGCAAAGAAAGTCGTGGCGGCAAAACGCAAACCGAAAAAAGAGGTGGCACGAAGCGCCGGCGGCTGAACCCGCGGTCAATTTTCGAGAGTTCCGCCGGTGTTCGAGTTATGTGATCCGCACAGCGGCCATGTTCGGGACATGCTCATCGCTTCGTGAACGCCGCGAATGCATCCTTGTGGTCGGGGTGCCAGCGCGACAGGGCAGGGCGGTTTTCGATGATGTCGCCGATCGCCCAGGCCATGCGCTTTTCGTCCATGGGTCGCGCCGTCTCATTGTCGGGACACAGGATATAGAAGTCGCCCCCGACCAGCGATTCCAGCATGAAATCGATCACCTGTTCGCCCGTCCACGCTCCAGCCGGCTTTTCGGTCGCGCCCTCGGTCAGGCCGGTATAGGTGAAGCCGGGGATGAGCAGATGCGCCGACAGGCGGGCGCCGGGCTCATTGCGCAGCGCATGCGCCAGGCCCTCGGTAAAGGTCTTCAGGCCAGCCTTGGAAACGTTGTAGGCGAGGTTGCCGGGCGGTGTGGTGATGCCTTGTTTGGAGCCGGTGTTGACGATCAGGCCCGGCTTGGCCGACGCCAGCATGCGTGGCGCGAAAGCTTCGACGCCGTGCACGACGCCCCAGAAATTGATGTCGAGCAGCCGCTTCCAGCCATCGCGGTTTTCCCAGGGCTTTCCGGGGTTGTCGCCGACGCCGGCATTGTTCATCAGCAGCGAGACCTCGCCGAAGGCGCCGAATGCCCGGTCGGCGAGACGGTCGACCTCACCGGTCTTCGAAACGTCCGATGCGACGGCAAGCACGGCGTCGTCCCCGGCAATCGCGGAGACGGCCCGCGCGGCATCGTCGAGGCGCGGCCCGCCAATGTCGGCCAGCACGACCTTCATGCCCATCAGCGCCAGCCGTTTGGCCGCGGCAAGGCCGATGCCGCTGGCGGCGCCGGTGATGACGGCGGTGTTGCCCTGGCCAAGTGCTGGCAGGGCGGTCTGGATCTCAGTGTCGGCGATCATCGGCGATGCTTCCTTTTTGATGGCGCCGAACTTAGCGCCAGAACGGGCTTGCGCAAGCCTCCGTCGGGACTTGTCGGTTGACCAGTCCGGTCGTGGCTGCGCATGCTGCGACGCCAAAAAGGAGATTTCCGATTGACGGATTGGGTTGCAATTCTGAAGGAACAGACCGCCACCGGCGACCGGATGGGGCGCGAGGTGCCGCAGATGCTGGCCAACCCCGATATCAGCGAAGCCCAGGTGAAGACTCTGTTTTCGGCGCTCGAGCAACAGGCCGAGTTCGTCGAGAAACTGCGCATGGCGCTGGAAAAGTTCGGCCATGATTTCTCGATCATCAAGGCGGCGGAGCGGCTGGAAGAGCGCTATGCCGATCTGGCCGCTTCCGTGGCGGAAAAGCTGAAGGCGATGCGCGGTTAGGCAATTCCACGAAACGTGTGAAGCGGTTTGCCCTGCCGGATTGCGTCAGGCAGATGGCTGTTTTTCGATCACCCGCGCAAAGCGCGTGTCCGGCACCAGCCAGATCAGGGCGACGGCGACATAGAGCGCCACGCCGATCCACCGGTCGAGGAAGGTCAGCCCAACGGCCGCTATGTAGACGGCGAGCGAAATCCTTCCCTTGCGATCGCGGCCGATTGCCTTGGCGAATGCGGTGTCCGGCCCATGCAGCCGATGCAGCGCAATGACCAGGATGCTGTAGGCGGTCGCACACATTACAAGGTCAAAACCATAGACCGCGACCGGAACCGCGGCGAAATGGTTCTCGCCCATGAAGGCGGTCGTCACCGGCATCAGGGACAACCAGAACAGCAGATGCAGGTTCGCCCACAGCACGCGGCCGTCGACACGCTGCACGGTATGGAACATGTTGTGCAGATTGTTCCAGTAGATGCCGACATTGATGAACGAAAGCACGTAGCACAGGAAGACCGGCCACTGCGGCAGCAGCGCCGAAAAATCCTCGCCTTCCGGTACCTTCAAGTCCAGCACCATGATGGTGATGATGATCGCCACCACGCCGTCGGTGAATGCCTCGACCCTGCCCTTGCCCATGATCACCACCTCGGTCCGCGACGAATTGCCGAAAGATAGTAAATCGTTAGCGGATGTTGGCATGCCGATAAACGGCGTACGCAAAATTCCTCAACTATATCAGGGGAAACTTCCACCCGGATCGGTGATCGTGGTGATTGGCCTTGGTAACTTGTTGACTTTTCCCTGCCCAGCCTCTCCCCTTGCGATGCAGTCCCGGCCGAAGCAGTCGAACGGCCGGCGCTCGATGGAGGGACTGATGAGATTTCGATTTCTGCTTGCGATAGCGACCATTCTGGCCGCCGTCTTCGGGACGTCCGCCGCGGCCTTCGCCTACGGCGCCCACACCACGACGAGCCTCAACGTGCGTACCGGACCTGGCGCGGGATACGCCAAGGTCGGGACGTTGCCGGCCGGTCTCAGGGTCGACGTGACCGGCTGTCAGCCGGGCTGGTGCAGGATCCATGGCGGCGGTGTCAGCGGCTGGGCCAGTTCCGGCTATCTCTCGCGGGCCCAAGTCGTGCATCCGCCGGTTATCATCGTGCGCCCGCCGCATCGGCCGCCGCACTGGCATCATCGGCCCCATCACCGTCCTCCCCACCACCGCCCGCCGCACAAGCCGCGTCCCGGCAAGTGCAAGATCGCACCTGGTTTCTCCTGCAAGTAGGCCCGGCTTTTTCTGCAAACAGGACTGATTACGTCTAACGGTAAAGGGTGCCGTGATGGATCGGGGCCGCTGGCCCCGATCCACGTTTTTACGATCATCGGCTTGCCTGGCCGGGCAATGCCCACCGTGGTGTCAGGAGCCTGGCCGTCCACCGGAACGTCGGCGGTGAGGACGCGTTAACGTCGCGACCCCTGAACCTGGTGAGGAGGTTGGCCATGGCCTTTCGCGATCTGGCGCAAACTCACAACGAAGCCGGCAGCGACGTCCTCGCGATTCCGACCGTCGCGGCGATGATCGCGGTGCTGTTTGCCGGCAGCACGGTGCTGACGCCTCTCTATATCGTCTACAAGCAGCAATTCGGCTTTTCGCAGATCACCTTGACGCTGATCTACGCGGTCTATGTCGTCGGCAATCTCGGCGCCCTGCTGGTGTTCGGCAGCGTTTCGGATGTCGTCGGGCGCCGGCCGGCGGCGCTTGCAGCCATGATCGTCGCCTTCATCAGCGCGGTTGTGTTCCTGTTTGCCGGCAATGTCGCGTCGCTCGAGGTTGCGCGGATCCTGAGCGGACTTGGCATCGGCGTGGGCGCTGGGACGGGAACCGCGTGGATCGCCGAGCTTCTTCCAGAGGCCGGCAGGTCGCGCGCCAGCGTCATCGCCACCAGCACCAACTTTCTCGGCCTCGGTTTCGGGGCGCTTGTTTCGGGGCTGCTGGCCCAATACGAGCCGTGGCCATTGCGTCTGGTCTTCATTGTCTACCTGGCGACGCTCGCGGTGGTGACGATCATGGTCTGGCGCACGCGCGAAACGGTGACGAAGCCAAGCGGCCTTGGCAAGGTCTCCATGCGGCCGCGGCTTTCCGTGCCGGCGCAGATCCGCTCGCGCTTCGTGGCGCCGGCGGTGACCGGGTTTGGCGCGATGGCGCTGGTCGGCTTCTATGCGGCGGTGGCGCCGAGCATCCTGGCGCAGCAACTGCATGAGGCCAACCACGCCGTGGCCGGTGCGCTGTTTTTCGAACTGGCGATGGTCGCGGCAATCAGCATCGTGGCGCTGGCGCGGATGGGGAGCAGCAAGGCGATGCTGGCCGCGCTGGCCTTGATGATCCCAAGCACCATGCTTGTGGTGGCGGCGCAGATGCTGGCCTCGATGGCGATGATGATCGCGGCGACGGCCTGCTGCGGCGTGGCGGCAGCGCTCGGCTATCGCGGCGGCCTGCAAGTGGTGAACGAGATCGCGCCGCGGGATCGCCGCGCCGAGGTCGTGTCCAGTTTCTTCGTCTGCTGCTTTGTCGGCAACGCCTTGCCTGTCATCGGCATCGGCGTCGTGTCGACTTATGCCAGTGCTGTCGTCGCGAGCCTGGCCTTCGCGGCCATGATCATCGCGTTCGCGCTGGTGGCGCTCGCCTTCGGGCTCGGACAGAGGCGCTGAGACCGCCGCTCCAGCCCGGCAAAACACGCCGGCAAGGCACCTCGGCAAGGCGGCCCGGCATCAGCCGTTCGGCGTTTCAGGCGCCATGTTCGCGCGCTGGCGCGGCACGCCAAGCCCGGTGTCGGGCGGTTCGCCGGCAGCCGGCCTGTTCTCGATCATGTGCAAGCTGCGCCAGCCGCCGAAGCGGTAATAGATCGCGGCCAGGATCAGAGAGGTGATCGAACCGGCCGGAAAACTCCACCACAGCGCTTCCTCGCCGATCACGCCGCGCATGTAATAGGCAAAGCCGGTGCGCACGACGAGCACCGAGATGACCAGGATGATCAGGGGCGGCATCACGGCACCCGTGGCGCGCACCGTGGCGAACAGCACGATGGTGATGCCGAACAGGATGAACGACCAGGACGCGACCGTGTTGATATGGGCGGCGATATCGATCGCCGCGCTGTCGCTGCTCAGGAACAGGCTCAGGATCGAACGGTCGAAGACCCATAGCAGCGCGACGAGGGCGCCGGTCAGGACAAGGTTGAAACCGACTCCGGAGGCGGCGATGCGGCCGATCCGGTCCCAGTGGCCGGCGCCGACATTCTGCGCCGCCATGGAAGAGACCGCGGCGCCAATGGCGAGCGCTGGCATCTGGATGTAGGTCCAGAGCTGCGCGGCGATGCCGTAGGCGGCGGCGACCTGCGACCCATAGGAGTTGACGATGCCCATCACCGTCAGGGCGGCCGCCGAGATGACGATCATCTGCAGGCCCATCGGCACGCCCTTGAAGACGACGATGCGCAGCAGCGCCGGATCCGGGCGCAGCAGGACGAGATTGGCGCCGGCCAGCCGCAACGGATGCTTGCGCGCGTAGAGCACGACGAGGATGGCGACGACGCTCACGGTCTGGCCGATCAGCGTCGAGGTGGCGGAACCGGCGATGCCGAGTTCAGGAAACGGGCCGATGCCGCGGATGAGCAGGGGATTGAGCACGATGTCGAGCACGACCGCCAGCGCCATGAAGATGAAGGGGGTGCGTGAATCGCCCGCACCGCGCAGCACGGTCATGACGAAGGACAGAAGGTTCATCATCGGCACGGCGACGAAGATGATGCGCAGGTAGGAGCGTGCGAGCGGCAAGGCGTCGGCCGGCGTGCCGAGCGCGCCCAGGATGGCATCGACCCAGATCCAGCCGCAGACCGCGAACACCACCGAAACGAGGAAGAAGAAGGTGGCGCTGGTGCCGACGATGCGGCGCGCCTCGGGCAGGTCGCGGGCGCCGACCGACTGCGCCACCAGGATTGTGGCCGCCATGCCGATGCCGAACACCGTGCCGAGGATCAGGAACAGGACGAGGTTGGCGTTGGACGTCGCGGTCAGCGCCGACTCGCCGAGGAAGCGGCCCACCCAGACGGCGTTGACCGAGCCGTTCAGCGATTGCAGCACGTTGGAGCCGAGCACCGGCAAGGCGAAGAGCAGCAGCGTGCGCGGGATCGGGCCGCTGGTCAGGTCGCCGGTACGCCGGCGTGCGGGCATTTTTTCGTCCATGGCGGCCAACCTGGCAAATGTGACTCTGGCCCGCGACGATACCGCAGGCCGGACCGAGATGCACCCTGCGCCGAGGCGCAGTGACCGTCGATCGGTCAGGCTCGCCGGAACGGAATTCGATCGGCAAGAACGCGTCGTCCGGCTGCGTGCGCTTATGAACCAGGACATCATCGACCTCCCGCTCAGGTCTTCGTGCGGCCCAACCTGTCGGCAGCCGGCAAGATCATCGCCGTGTCGAGCAGGACGGCCGAGCCGATCGATGCCGGCGTGCCGAAGGACGCGGAATTCCTGAAGTAGGCCTTCACGACCTGCACAGGCGGACGCGCCAGGCGCGCCCGCTTGAGCAGTGATCGTTACTTCTTGCCGAGACCTGGCAGCGTGACCTGATAGACCAGGAACATGGTGTCGACGTCGGCGCCGTCGTCGGCCTTGTAAGGCGCGCCGACCTGGAAGCCGTCCTGGGCGAGGAAGTCATTGTCGTTGCCGACGAACAGGAAATAGTCGTCGGGCAGCTTGGGATCGAGGACGCTGGCCAACGACATCGCTTCCCACTTCTCCGAAAGCTCGTTGTGGTCCTTCGCGCCGCCATTGTGCAGGCCGAAGTGGCCAAGCGCGGTGGCGTCGTTGATGTCGATGAACGGCGTCAGCTTGGCCGGCGTCACCGAGGGATCAAGCACGCCCTTGGGCGCGACCGGCTTGTCGGCCGCATCGAAGGCGCCGCCCGCGATGTCGGTCGCGTCGGAGACGTCGACGATGTTGATCTCGCGGTAGAGCGAAGCGTCACCCTTCTTCAGGCCCTGGCCGTTGCCGCTGTCGCGCGCCAGCATCAGGAAGGATGTGTCCGAAAGCGCCACGATCTCGCTCTGCGCGGCGATTTTGGTCTTGCCCTTGGCATCCTTGAACACCGGCAGCGGCACGACATATTCATGCGCGAGCTTCAGATGGGCGAGGTCGGAGGCATCATAGACCAGCGCCCGCGTGTTCTGCCGTGTCGAGGGTGAATCGCCGCCATCCTGCCGGGGCGCCGACTGCAGCACGGCGATCAGGAACTTGCCGTCCGGCGTCATCGCCATGCCTTCGAGGCCCTGGTTGTTCTGGCGCCCGGTTTCGGGATCCTTCGGATCAGGGTCGGCGGCGCCCGGGCCGGGATTGTCGGAGGAGAAGTTCGGCGCTCCCTTGCGCATCGGCACGAGAGCCGCAGGCGGCTGGGTCGCCGACATCAGGCGGCCTTGCGCGGAGAACCTGTAGATGTTGGGGCCGTACTCGTCGGAGATGAACATCGAGCCGTCCGGCAGCCGCACGATGGCTTCATTGTCGAGCGCGAGCTTGCCATTGGTGGCGACGGGCAGCATGGGCATGTCGCCGGCCGCGGCGCGTACGTCCGACAGCGGATCGAGGCCGGTGGCATCGGCGCCCTTGTCGTCTGTGAGAAGCATGGTGTCGGCAAGCGTCGCCTTGACGCCCGTCTGCTCCTGGCCGGCGGCGGGAGCAGCGCCCGGCGCGACAGGCGTGAACTCGATGGCGATGGTGTTGAGGCGCGGCCGGTAGTCGGTGGTGCCGGCGACATTGTAGCCACGGTCGGGCAAGAGCCAGAGCGATCCCTTGTAGGTGCCGGCATCATGCGTCCAGCCCGAAATGTCGATCGCCATGCCCGAGCCCGAGCCGAAGGTCTCGCCGAACTTGTCGCGCTGGTCGGCCGGGATGCGGCCGACGCCGACGAGGCCCTTGTTGATGTAGGCCACGCCATCGGCAAGCGCCGGGGTGAGGGCGGTGAACAAGGCCAGCGCGACGCCGAGCGAGGCGGTTCGGTGCAGGTGTTTCATGGACAATCCTCTTTGTGACGAAGCACGCCGGAGCGGCCGAAGGAAAAATGAAAAAGAGGTGCCGCATCGATGATGCCGCGCGTGCCTCCCCGAAAGCGATCTAAGGCGTCAACATGATGCTTGCGTGACAGTGGGCGACACGGGTCAGCCGGTATCTCCATGTGCTGATAAAAAACGCTGGAGAGCGGGAATTGGTGACCTCCCATGGAGCGTGCTTGGCGTACTAGACACTTATGTCTAGTACGGATATGATGCCGGCTTCGAACTGACCGGGAGGGGAAGCTTCGAAGCCGCACTATCGCGCAGTGGTCATCGGGGGTGGCGTTGTCGGCGCCTCGGGCGGATTTGGCTACACGATCGGCAAGAGCGTCGCGCTGGCGTTGGTGGACGACGATTTCGCCGGGGAGGGGATGGCGCTTTGCGTGCACATTGTCGGCGTCGAACGGACGGCGCGGGTCATCACGGCTTCGCCCTACGGTCCCCAGGGCAGGGCGATGCGGCAATGAGGAGGAGTTTCTGATGGTCGATGACGCTGCACGGGATACGAGGCGCGAACGCCGGCGGGGACGCATGGGCGAGGCAGGCAGCGAATCAAGCCGTAAGCCCAATTACCGGTCGCTGAAGAACCCATTCCTGCCGCAGCCGATCTTTTCCGACGACCAGGTGGCGTCGATCCACGGCACGGCGCTGCGCGTGCTGGAAGAATTGGGCATCAAGGTGCTGCTGCCCGAGGCGCGCGAGGTGCTCGCCCGCGCCGGCGCCCTGGTCGACCCCGACACCGACATGGTGCGCATCGGTCGCGACATGGTGGCGGCAGCCTTAGCCTCGGCGCCGCGATCGATCCACGCTTATGCCGGCGCGCGCTCTCGGGACCTGTCGCTCGAACTGGGCTCGATGACGTTCCTGGCCGGCTCCGGCGCGCCCAATGTCACCGATCTCGAGCGCGGCCGGCGGCCCGGGACGCTGGTCGCCTTCGAGGAGTTGATCAAGTTGGTGCAGCATTTCGACGTCTTGCACATGCTGGGGCCATGCATCGAACCGCAGGACATCGACAATCGTTTCCGCCACTATGCCGTCAACCGGGCGCAGCTGACCCTGTCGGACAAATTTCCGTTCGTGTTCGCGCGCGGCACGCCGCAGGTCGATGACAGTTTCGAGATGATCAGGCTGGCGCGCGGGCTGTCCGAGGACGAATTCCGCTCGGGCGCGCATTGCTACACCGTCATCAACACCAACTCGCCGCGCCAGCTCGACATTCCGATGGCGCAAGGCATCATCGATTTCGCCAAGGCGGGCCAGGTCCTTATCATCACGCCGTTCTGCCTGGCGGGTGCGATGGCGCCGATCACCGTGGCCGGCGCGCTGACCTTGCAGCATGCCGAAGCGCTGGCCGGGCTGACGCTGGCGCAGATCGTGCGGCCGGGCGCGCCGGTGGTCTACGGTTCCTTCTCCTCCAATGTCGACATGAAATCGGGCGCACCGGCCTTCGGCACGCCGGAGCACGTCAAAGCCACGCTGGGCGCAGGCCAGCTGGCGCGCTTCACCGGTCTGCCCTGGCGCTCGGGCGGCGGCAGCGCGGCCAACATTTCGGACGCGCAGGCCGCGCACGAGACGCAGTTCGCGCTGTGGGGCTCGGTGCTGTCGGGCGCCACCGTCTGCATCCACGCGGCCGGCTGGCTGGAAGGGGGCTTGAGCGTTTCCCTGGAAAAGCTGGTCACCGACATCGAGGCGCTGCAGACGCTCGCGGAACTTTGTGCGGCGACCCCCGGCGACGACGACGCAATAGGCTTCGAGGCGATCGCCGAAGTGCAGCCGGGCGGCCACTTCTTCTCGGCCGGCCACACCATGGCGCGCTACCGCACCGCCTTCTACGAGCCGCTGGTGGCCGACTGGTCGAATTTCGGCAACTGGACGCAAAGCGGCTCGAAGACCGCCACCGAACGCGCCACCGGCATCTGGAAGCGCACCCTTGCCGATTTTGAGCCGCCGGCCGCGGCGGCCGCCACGTCAGGCGTGCTCGACGCGTTCATCGCGCGGCGCACGGAAGAGGGGGGCGCGGCGCCGGTGTCGTGAGATAGTTCGCGGATCCATCATCCCGAATTGTGGCCGTGATCCCGGAACCCGGGGCGCGTCACGCGCATTCATGGATGCGGGCCAATGCCTGGCTCCATCCGTGAGCCGTTGAGGGAGGACGACATGGGTTTCGACCAGTACCACGAACCGCCGGAAGAACTGTCGCAGGAAGTGCGGACCTTTGCCCGCATGATCACCTCGCTGATCGAGGAGGCGGAAGCGATCAGCTGGTACGAACAGCGCATGTCGGTCGAGAAGAACCCGCAGGCCAAGGCGATCATGAAGAACGCGCAGAGCGAGGAGTTCAAGCATTTCGGCATGGACCTCGAATTCCTGCTGCGCCAGAAGACGGACTGGCGCGTGGAACTGAAGGAAATCCTGTTTACGACAGAGGATATCGTGAAGGCCGGGGAGCGGGGCGAGAAGAAGGTGGATTGAATGGCGTCGCCCGCACTTTGATAGACTCATTTAGTGGCCGATCGCCAGCGTCGGTTATCTCTTGCAGCCGCTAAGGCTCGGCATATTTATGCAAATAATCGACCTTTGGCTGATATATAGACTGGTATAAGGTACCTTAGTGCGCCACTCTATCCATCATGGCGATTGGATTATCAGATACAAAAATTCTTTGGGGACGAGCAGGTGGAAGATGTTCCAATCCGCAGTGCCGTGCTGATCTGACCAAGGTCATAGATGGCGTGCAGACATTTCATATAGGCGAAATGGCTCACGTTATTGCGCATAGTGAGGACGGTCCTCGCGGTCAGGCGGACGGTGGCCTCGACACGTATGAAAATCTAGTTCTGCTGTGCCCTAACTGCCACACCGCAATTGACAAAGCTCCAGCCGCATATTCGGAAGATTTGCTGCGGGAGTGGAAAAGTGGGCGAGAGAAAGAAGTCGAGCAAGCGGGGTGCGATGTTCAATTTGAGAATTTTGATGAACTAAGAAATTATGTCGGTCTTCTTCTAGCGGAGAATCACGGGATCTTCTCGGACGTTGGCCCGCATTCGTTGATAGCGAACGAGGATCCCGGCTCTGATGCTGTAGATATTTGGAGTGCTCGTAAGCTGGATACAATTTTACCAAATAATAGAAAGATTGTAAATTCTATCGGAAGCAATATTTCATTGCTATCTAAGGAGGACGTTATTGTGTTCCTTGCCTTCAAGAGACACGCTCTGGCCTATGAGCAGCAGCAGTTCGGCCGAACAGAATTTTACCCCAAGTTTCCCACCGATTTTTCTGAAAGATTTGGCTATGAGTGATTCTGTAAATCCTTGGAGCATCCCCTTCTCAAGGACCTCTTTTTTGCATAAAATTCTATTAAATCACGATAATGTAGAGAATTTGCGGAGAGAAAAAGATATACTTTTTTTATTTGAAAGAAAGCAACAAGGAGACCACATGCGGCTTCTTGGCGGTGACGACTATGCATTTAGTCTTGCGCTTGTCATGCGAGCATTGCAAGATTTTGGACCGCTTCAATATATCTGCGTAGGAGGCTCGTGGAATGGCTATTCGGCGCAAGCCAAAAATTATTGCGAGACAAATCATATCGGGCTCTACAATTCAACCGAGTTGGCCGGCGGAGTTTGGGCCACAAAATATTGGGATTATGCGAAAAAAGATAAAGACGGTAATCGATACTATAGTATCAAATCTTGATATCAACTCTGCCTATGGTTTCGGATCGTTTTTCCGTGGCGAATTGTTTCGCGATGTAGATATTCTTTTTACGACCGAAATTTCAGATGAGAGGCTTCCGGATTTGCACCGAGCTCTTTGTCGGCACCTCAGCGAACTTTCCCTTTCAATCGACTGCCCTGTCGATTTCACACTTTTAACCCTCGATGAATTCGCTAGTGCGCCGCTTAGAGATCACGCCGAGCTGGTAAAGCTGGTCTAAGGTAGATTGAGATCGTTGTAAGCTGCATCTCACACCGCCGCCACAAACCCGTCCAGCACGCGCTTCTGGCCGGCCTTGTCGAAGTCGATGGTCAGCTTGTTGCCCTCGATGGCTGAAATGTTGCCGTTGCCGAATTTCTGGTGGAAGACGCGGTCGCCGACGCTGAAGGCGGACGGCGTGTCGGAGACGGATTTGGCGACCAGCTCGCCATCGATGGTGCGGCCCTTGACGCTGGTGCGGCCGGCGCCGTAGCCGGAGTCTGTTTCCCCATAGCCGATGCGTTCGACCTGATGGCCCGAGCGCGTGCCCCAGTTGCGGTCGGTCGCCTCGGTGCGGTTGGCCTGCGCGCGCTGCCAGCCCGGCGTCGAATAGGTGTTGGAGAAGGCGCCGGATTTTTCCCCGCCCGAATTGCCGCCGATATTGTCGAAGCGCGAGGCGCCATAGGGGTTCTGTCTTCCTGCCCCCTGGCCGCCGCCACGGCCGGACGCGAACGAGCCGCCGCCATAGGGATTGCCGTAGCCGCCATAGGAGTTGCCGGCTTCGGCGACCTCGACATGGGCTTCCGGCAGTTCCTCGAGGAAGCGCGACGGGATGGTCGATTGCCAGAGCCCGTGGATGAGGCGGTTGGAGACGAACCAGATATGCAGGTTCTTCTTGGCCCGCGTCAGCCCGACATAGGCGAGCCGCCGCTCCTCCTCGAGCCCCGAGCGGCCGCCTTCGTCGAGCGCGCGCTGATGGGGAAAGAGACCTTCCTCCCAACCGGGCAGGAAGACGGTCTCGAATTCGAGGCCCTTGGCCGAGTGCAGCGTCATGATGGAAACGGCATCGAGCCCGGCATTCTGCTCGGCATCCATGACCAGCGCGACATGTTCGAGGAAGGAGCGCAGCGATTCGTACTCCTCCATCGAACGGATCAGTTCCTTCAGGTTCTCAAGCCGCCCGGGGGCTTCCGCCGAGCGGTCGTTCTTCCACATGTCGGTGTAGCCGCTCTCCTCGAGAATGGTCTCGGCGAGTTCGGTGTGCGGCGTGGTTTCCAGCGCCTTTTGCCAGCGTTCGAAATTGGCCGCGACCTCGCGCAGCGCGGCGCGCGGTTTCGGCTTCAGCTCGTCGCTTTCCGCCAGTGTACCCGCCGCCTCCAGCATCGGGATGCGCAAGGCGCGCGCGGTGTCGTGGATCTGGCGGATGGTCGCTTCGCCCAAGCCGCGCTTGGGCACATTGACGATGCGCTCGAAGGCGAGGTCGTCGGTGCTGTTGGCGACGACGCGGAAGAAGGCCAGCGCGTCGCGGATTTCCATGCGCTCGTAAAAACGCGGACCGCCGATGACGCGGTAGTTAAGGCCGAGCGTGATGAAGCGGTCCTCGAAGGCGCGCATCTGAAAGGACGCGCGGACCAGGATCGCCATATCGTTCAAATTGTGCTTCTGGCGCTGGTAGGCCTCGATGGTCTCGCCGATGGCGCGGGCTTCCTCCTCCGAATCCCAGGCGGCGTGGACGTTGACCTTGCCGTCCTCGGGATCGTTGCGGTCGGTGAACAGCGTCTTGCCGAAACGGCCCTCATTGTAGGCGATGAGATGGGAGGCGGCGCCCAGTATGTGCGCGGTCGAGCGGTAATTGCGCTCCAGCCGGATGATGGTGGCGCCCGGAAAATCCTTGTCGAAGCGCAGGATGTTGTCGACCTCGGCACCGCGCCAGCCATAGATCGACTGGTCGTCATCGCCGACGCAGCAGATATTGACTTTGTTTTCGCTCACGGGCTGTTCCGCGCCTGCCGGCGCGGGCCCTCCGCGCGGGCCTCGCAACGGCTCGGACGCCCGGTCGGGCTTGCGGCCTTCGGCCGAAACTGTTGATTCGTCCTCTGGAGTTGCGGGTCTATAGCTAGCCGCTTCCGTTCTATCCGAAACACCGGAAAAACTTGGAACGCGCCCACCCGGAGAACCACTTCGCGCTGGTTGTGGTCCGCTCGGCCTCTGCGCCAGAAGCCGCAGCCACATGTATTGGGCAGTGTTGGTGTCCTGGTACTCGTCGACGAGGATGTATTTGAACCGCCGGTGATAGTCCTTCAGCACATCGGGATTGGCGCGGAGGATGCGGATCGGGTGGCAGAGCAAATCGCCGAAATCGCAGGCGTTCAGCGTCTGCAGCCGCTCCTGATAGGCCTTGTAGAGCTCGCGGCCCTTGCCGTTGGCGAAGCTGCGCGCATCGCCCTCGGCGATATCGGCCGGACCCTGGCCCTTGTTCTTCCAGCCGTCGATCATCTGGGCGAACTGTTTCGCGGGCCAGCGCTTGTCGTCCAGGCCCTCGGCCTGGATCAGCTGCTTGATCAAGCGCACGACGTCGTCGGTGTCGAGGATGGTGAAGTCGGACCTCAGCCCGGCAAGCTCGGCGTGGCGGCGCAGCAGCTTCACCCCGATCGAGTGGAAGGTGCCGAGCCACGGCATGCCCTCGACATTGCCTTCGCCGATCAGGATGCCGATGCGCTGCTTCATCTCGCGCGCGGCCTTGTTGGTGAAAGTGACGGCCAGGATCTGCGAGGGGAAGGCCCTGCCGGTGGCAAGGATGTGGGCGATGCGGGTGGTCAGCACACGGGTCTTGCCGGTGCCGGCGCCGGCCAGCACCAGAACAGGGCCTTCGGTGGTCTCCACCGCCAGCCGCTGCTCGGGATTCAAGCCCCTGAGATAGTCGGGCGCATTGTTTTGGCCGCCGCGGGCAGCCATGGCGCGCGCAGCAATGCCCGACGGGGCCGTGGGCCGCGCATTGGGTTCGTCGAAAAAGGGCATGTCTTCGGAAAAGCCGGACATCTCCCCCGAATGTAGTGATTCGGGAGGGAAAGACCAGAACTGTCTACGTTTTGTTCCGGCAAAGTGCCCGATACGGCGGCTTCACCGATATGGGAACCGCCGTTGTGGAACAATCCCAGGCGGAACGAGGTTGCTGCCCGCGGGTCCGCGACCTACGCTTGACAGGCGCCGCCGTCGGGAGAAAGTTGCACGGGAAACGCGCAATGCCGGGTTGCCCTAGCCCGCCCCACGCGCGCAACAGTCGAAGGAGTATCATCTTGGCTGTCACCATCACCTCCCTCATTCTCTTCCTCATAGGCCTGGCGCTTGGCGCCGGCGGCATCTGGTTGGCTTCGCTGGGCGGCAGTTGGTACTACATCATCGTCGGTCTCGCCTTCCTGGTCGCCGCCTGGCTGCTCTACCGGCGCCGTTCCACGGCGCTCTGGCTCTACGCGGCGATCGTGCTCGGCACGCTGGCCTGGGCGGTCTGGGAAACCGGTTTCGACTGGTGGGAGCTCGGCCCGCGCGGCGGCATCATCGTGCTGGTGGCGTTGTGGCTGCTGACGCCGTGGGCGCGGCGCGGCCTTGCCGGTCCGGACGGGCGAGCCCCTTTGATCCTTGCCGTGCTGGCATCGCTGGCGGTGGCCGGCTATTCGATGACCACGGACCCGAAGGACATCGGCGGCGCGCTCGACACCGACAAGGTGATCCCCAACGCCAATCTCGGCGGCGATGTGCCTGCGGGCGAATGGCACTATTACGGGCGCACGCAGTTCGGCCAGCGCTATTCGCCGCTCGACCAGATCACGCCGGAAAACGTCGCCAACCTGAAGCCGGCCTGGACCTATCGCACCGGCGACGTCAAGGGCCCCGACGATGTCGGCGAGACCACCTATCAGGTGACACCGCTCAAAGTGGGCGACACGCTCTATATCTGCACGCCGCACAACTTCGCCATCGCCGTCGATGCGGCGACCGGCAAGGAGAAGTGGCGCTACGATCCCAAGATCAAGCTCGACAAGGACCGCCAGCACCAGACCTGCCGGGGCGTCTCCTATTATGCCGACGCAGCGGGCGCCGCCGGCCAGCCCTGCGCGGCGCGCGTCTACTTGCCGACCTCGGATGCGCGGCTGATCGCGCTCGACGCCGCCAACGGGCAGGTTTGCCCGGCCTTCGCCGAGGGCGGCACGCTCAATCTGTTGACCGGCATGCCGTATCCGAAGTCGGGCTATTACTACTCGACCTCGGCGCCGCTGATTGCCGGCGGCAAGATCATCGTCGGCGGGGCGGTCAATGACAATTATTCGACGCAGGAGCCGTCCGGCGTCATCCGCGCCTATGATGCGAGCAGCGGCAAATTGCTGTGGAACTGGGATTCCGGCAATCCGGACCAGACGACGCCGCTGCCGGCCGGCCAGACCTACACCGCCAACTCGCCCAACATGTGGTCGACGCCGAGCGCCGACGAGAAGCTCGGCCTGCTCTACGTGCCGCTCGGCAACCAGACGCCGGACCAGCTCGGCATGGGCCGCAGCGCCAATGTCGAGAAGTTCTCCTCCTCGATCACCGCCCTGGACCTCAACACCGGGCAGCTGAAATGGGTGCGCCAGACCGTGCACCATGACCTCTGGGACATGGACGTGCCGGCGCAGCCGAGCCTGATCGACATCACCAAGGCGGACGGCTCCGTGGTGCCCGCGCTGGTCGGGCCGACCAAGCAGGGCGACCTCTATGTGCTCGACCGGCGCACCGGCGAGCCGGTCATCCCCGTCAAGGAAGTGGCGGCGCCCGGCGGCGCCATCGAGGGCGACCACACATCGCCGACGCAGCCCGCGTCCGACCTTTCCTTCAACCCGCCGCCGCTGACCGAGCACGATATGTGGGGCATCACCATGTTCGACCAGCTGGCGTGCCGCATCGCGCTTCACAAATTGCGCTATGAAGGCCGCTACACGCCGCCTTCGCTGCAGGGATCGCTGGTTTATCCCGGCAATTTCGGCACGTTCAACTGGGGTGGCGTGGCGGTCGATCCGGTGCGGCAAGTGATGTTCGGGATGCCGACCTATCTCGCCTTCACGTCGCGGCTGGTGCCGCGCGCCGACGTGCCGCCGCCGGGCGACACCAAGGGCAGCGAGCAGGGGCTGAACCGCAATGACGGCGCGCCCTATGCGGTGGTGATGGGACCGTTCCTGTCGCCACTCGGCATTCCCTGCCAGGCGCCGCCCTGGGGCTACGTCGCGGGCGTCGATCTTCGCACCGGCGCGATTGCCTACAAGCACCGCAACGGCACCGTCTACGACATGACGCCGCTGCCGTTGCCGTTCAAGGTCGGGGTGCCCGGCATTGGCGGCCCGATGATCACCGCCGGCGGTGTCGCCTTCCTGGGTGCCGCGGTCGACGACTATCTGCGCGCCTACGAGCTGACGTCAGGCAAGCAGCTCTGGCAGGCGCGGCTGCCGGCCGGAGGGCAATCGACGCCGATGACCTACACCGTCGCGGACGGACGCCAGTTCGTGGTCATCGTCGCCGGCGGCCACGGCTCGGTGGGCACCAAGCCGGGCGATTATGTGATGGCCTACGCGCTGCCGAAGTAGGCAGGCGGGGTTACCGGGTCCGGCGAGCCGACGATCAGCCGAGCCCCAGATGGCTCTTTAGGCTCGGCACCGAGCCAAGCACTTGGTTGGTCAGATCGGGGCCTGCGGCCGCCTCGGCCTGCTGGACAAGCGTCTCGCCAGCCTTCTGGATCTGCGCCAAGTCGAGGCCGGAGGCCTTGAGCGCGGCGAGGCCGTTGACCAGCGCGCCGGCCTTTTCGCCGAGAACGCCGCCAAGCGCGCCCTGCAGCGACGACAGGAAGCCGCCACCGCCGCCGGCCGGGGCGGCCATGACGTCATATTTCTGCGCCAGCGCATCGGCGCCCGGAATCTTGGCGAAGAAGGAGGAGGCGCTGGTGCCTTCGGCCTCGTGCTCGAGCACCGAGAAAATGGTGCCGACGACCTTTTCGGTCGTGGCCTGGTCGAGACCGGCCTTCTGCGAGACGGTGTTCACGATGTCCTGAACGTCCATGACTTCACCTCAACTTTGGGTTTTCAAGTTCGCGGGCTGGCGCTTGCGGCTGCGGACCCTGACCATGGACTTGCGGCTTGCCGCGACAACGGCCGCGCGCATCGCCAGAACGGCCGCCACTGCTGCCACGAAGGCGGTTGCCAGGATCGGCGAGGGCATGGTCATCGGCATTGTTCCTTTCAGATCGGGCCTATAGGACCGTGACCGCCAAGGGCGGCCGGCCAGCCAGTTTCCCCCACTATTGTGGCAGCGCCATCAAGATTTGTCGCCGATGACAAAAACGTGATGATCCTCGGCCGACCGACCGACGGCCGCTAGGCAGTGAGATGTCACGGATCGGTGACTGGACGATGAGAGGCTCGCCCCTATCTTGCGACCGACAAGGACACCGCAGTCGAGACGAGATCGAGGAAGCCCATGGCCGACGTCACCACCAAACCCGTCATTACCCAGGCAATGATCGATGCCTATGACGAATACACGCATCTGACGCTGGATCGCCGCCGCTTCATGGAGCAGCTGACAAGGCTTGCCGGATCGGGCGCGGCGGCGGCCGCGATCGCGCCGATGCTGGCGGCGAACTCGGCCCAAGCGGCGATCGTCGCCGACAACGATGCCCGCGTAAAGGGCGAGGATATCACCTATCCCGGCAGCGGCGGCGAGATGAAGGGCTATCTGGTCAAACCCGCAAACCAGGCCGGTAAGCTCGGCACGGTCATCGTCATCCATGAAAACAGGGGGCTCAACCCGCATATCCGCGACGTCGCCCGGCGCGTGGCGCTGGAAGGGTTCGTGGCGCTCGCGCCGGATTTCCTGTCGCCGCTCGGCGGCACGCCCACTGACGAGGACAAGGCGCGCGACATGTTCGGGAAACTCGACCCGGCGCAGACCGTGGCCAATGGCGTGGCGACGGTCGCCTTCCTCAAGGCCGACGGGGACGGCAATGGCAAGGTCGGCGCCATCGGCTTCTGCTGGGGCGGCGGTACGGCCAACATGCTGGCCGTCAATGCGCCCGACCTTGCCGCGAGCGTCGCCTATTACGGCATGCAGCCGAAGGCCGCCGACGTCTCGAAGATCAAGGCCGCGTTGCTGCTGCACTATGCCGGCCTCGACGAGCGCACCAATGCCGGCATCGATGCCTTCAAGAAGGAACTCGATGCCGCGCATGTCGAATACACGGTCTATGTCTATGAAGGCGCCAACCATGCCTTCAACAACGACACCTCGGCGGCGCGCTACGACAAGAAGGCGGCCGACCTCGCCTGGGGCAGGACGATCGCCTTCCTCAGGCAGAAGCTGGCATGACCATCGCCTTCAGGCCGCCGGCGCCCAGATCGTCTTGAAGGCCGGCGACAGGGTGAAGCCCGCCGGGCGCTCCGATTTCGGCGGCGGGCGCCGCACGCCTTCCTGCAAATAGCGCAGGGCAGAGGTCAGCCCGTTCATCGTGTAGGGCTTGGCGATGACGCCGATCGCACCGGCGAAGTGGTCGGGGATGCGCTTCGGGTTGGCGGTCATGAAAATGACCATCGAGTTCTTTCTGTCGCCAATATATTCGGCAACGTCGATGCCGGTCGGGCCGTCGGTGAGATGGATGTCGACAAAGGCGATATCGGCCTGGGTGGTATCGACCATGTCCTTTGCTTCGGCGAGCGATGTTGCCCAGCCGACGACGCTGTGCCCGGCGTCCTCGACCAGGCTCTCCAACTCCATGGCCAGCAGCGCCTCGTCCTCGACGATCAGGACCTTGAGCGGTTCAATCATGACAGGTTCCCTTTGTGCTGTGGTCCATTGGGCATCGAGATGACAACGCGAGTGCCGGGACCGGCATCGCGCCACTCGATGTCGGCACGCAATTGGCGGGCAAGCGACTTGATCAGCCGCATGCCGAAGGAGGCGTCGCCATTGGCGCCCGCCATGCCGACGCCGTCATCCGAGACCTCGATGTTCAAATGGCCGTCCGGCTGGCTCATCTTGATGCCGATGCTGCCCGATCTCGTGCCGTCGGGCCTCTCCTTGAAGGCATGCTTGAGCGCGTTGGTGACGAGTTCGTTGACCATCAGCGCCACCGGCGTCGCCTTCTCGGCCGGGACGACGACGGGCTCGAGATCGAGTGTCGGATTGATTTCCGAACGTCCCGAAGCCGTGAGCAGGTCGGAGATGAGATCCTTGGCGAAGTCGGAAACATCGAACTTGCTGACATCCTTGGACTGGTAGAGCCGGCGGTGCACGGTGCTGAGCGCCTCTATGCGCTCCAACATCGTGCCAAGCGAGCGCTTGAGGTTCGCGTCGGAGACGGTGCGGCTCTGCATGAGGATAAGCGAGGAGATCATCTGCAGATTGTTCTTCACCCGATGATCGACCTCATGCAGCAGCGTGGTCTGCGCCTCAAGCGCCGCTTCGAGCTCAGCCGTGCGTTCCTTGACGGCCTTTTCGAAACGCTCCTTGTCCGCGGTGATGCGATTTTCCCAGAGCTTCCGGTCGGAAACATCGAGTTGCGAGGCGAAGAAGAACTGCATTTCGCCTTTGTCGTTGGAGACGGGGCTTATGTAGAGCGCGTTCCAGAAGGTCGACCCGTCCTTGCGGTAATTCAGGATATCGACACTGATGTCGGTTTCATCGGCGATCGCGGCGCGTATCTGAGCGATCGCTTCCTTGTCGCTCTCCGGCCCCTGCAGGAAGCGGCAGTTCCTGCCGAGAACCTCGTCGCGCTCATAACCCGTCAGGCGCAGGAAGGCGTCGTTTGCAAAGACGATCGGATTGTCCTGCCGGCGCGGATCGGTAATGATCATCGACATGCGCGTGGCGCGGATGGCCGCCGCGAAGGGGTCGCCCTTGCCGTGCTCGACATGAAGGTCGTCGGTCATGTGCCATGCGTCCGCCGGCTCCCTGGTCCGTTTCCGTTCCATAGCGTCGCTCCAAGCCATTTTTCGCGGGAGACAACGGCTCAAAGTAGAATTTGGTTTCAATCTCGGCTGGCCTGTCGCAGTTCGTCGCAGGCGGGAACCGATGGAGGCTTTCCGCAACCGACCGCGAGGAAGGGGCTTCCCGGCTAGCCAGCCGAGGCCGGCCTGTGAAGCGCGACGCCGGCCACGACCAGCGCGATGCCGAGGCAATCGGACGGACCGGGTACCTGGCGCAGCACGACGACGCCGATCAGCGTTGCGGTGACCGGCAGCAGCGACAGCATCAGCGCGAAACTCGCGCGCGGCAACCGCGCCATGGCGAGCTGGTCGCATACGTATGGAATGACCGACGAGCAGATGCCGACGCCGATGGCGGCGACGAGCAGCGGCGGCGACAAAAAGGCGGGCAGGGCGTCGGCGAAGCCAACGGGCAGCACGACGACGAAAGCGACCGCCATGGCCGCACCCAGGCCGGCGATGCCGTCGCCGGCGCCCGCGCGGGCGACACGGTGGCCAAGCACGATGTAGCCGACAAAGAGCGCGCCGTTGAGGAAAGCCCAGACCAGCCCGACCGGGTCGGTTGACCATTTGACGTGGATCAGCAGCAAGGTGCCGGTGACGGCGACGGCAAGAGCGGCCAGATTGCGGGCGCTTCTGAGGCCGGCGAGCGCGACGCCGATGGTGCCGGCGAATTCGATCGCCGCCACCAGCGAGATCGGCAGGCGGTCGAGCGCCAGGTAGAACGAACAGTTCATCACCGCCAGGCAAGCACCGAAGGCAACGAGCAGGAGCCGCGTCGGAGGATCGGCGCTGGCGAAGGTTCGCCATGGGCGGGTCAATGGCGCGAAGACCAGCGCCGCGGTGGCTATGCGCAGCCAGGCCATGCCGAGCACGCCGACTTGCGCAAAAAGCAGCACGGCGAAGGCCGGGCCGAGATAATGAAAGACAGCGCTGACAGCGAACCAGATATGAGGCGGCAATCTTGTCGCGAGCCCGGCGAGCGCGGGGCCGGCAAAGGCCGGGGTGGCAGCGGCAGGGCTGGTATGCGGGGCTTGCCTCTGGTCATCCATGGGATCAGTATCGTAGCCAATCCTCCCTATTCATATGGATGATGACCAGCTTGACCAATCATTCCTTTCTCGGAGGCAAGGAGTTTTCCATGAAACGCCTTCGAAACGAAAATGCCGACATCGACGCGGCCGACATGAAGATCCTGCGCCTGCTGGAAGAGGACGCGCGCATCAGCACCGCGGAGCTGGCCCGTTCCGTCGGCCTGTCTGCGCCGAGCGTGGCGGAGCGCATCAAGCGGCTGCAGGAGAACGGCGTGATCGAGGCCTATTGCGTCAGGATCAACCCGGCGGCGCTTGGCCTGAAACTGTCGGCGTGGCTGCGCATCCGGCCGGTGCCTGGGCAATTGTCAGTCGTGGCCGAGATCATCCGTGAGTTGCCGGAGATCGCACAATGCGACCGGGTGACCGGAGAGGACTGTTTCATCGCGCTGGCGCATGTCGGCTCGGTCGCCGAACTCGAACGGGTGATCGACCGCATCATCCCCTATGCGATGACCAACACGGCGATCATCCAGTCGTCGCCGGTGATCGCGCGCTCGCCGCTGGCGGCGATCAGGCAACGGCGCTAAGCGTGGCCGCGCTTCAGGCGGGCGCGCTTCAGGATGCTGCGCCAGCGGATCATGTCGAACGGGATCGGTTCGTTGTTGTTGGCGATGTGAAAGATCTCGTTGTCGACATTCTTGAGCGAACGCCAGAAATCGTAGTCCGATATGCGCGGATCGGCCGCCAGCCTGTCCACCTCGACCTTGATGTCGGTTTTCATGCACGTTCCTCGAACCGGCTTCGCCGCGCCGCCCGCTAAAACAACCCTGTGCGGACGTTTTCGACCGCTCCGCTGAGTCGTTCAACGGCTCAGATGGCTTGTTCCCGTTAAATCCTCGGTAAGGTTAATGCGGGTGCGAGGTGGCTTCAAGCACGCGTGCCAGCCGATTTGAGGAACCCGGCGATTTTGGATCGCGGGTGTGGCTTTGAGGCCAGACCCGGTCGCCTGGGCTTCGCCCTATTTGCGCTTGATGCCGATCGAACGGCCGGCGCGCTCGGGCATCGGGAGCACGGAGTGGGCGGCGCGCATGGCTTCGATCCTGGCCAGTACATCGGCCGGAAAGGGCGCCACCTTCGGCCCCGACATGTCGACATGCAGCGACAGGGTCTCGGACGTGGCGGCGAGCCAGCCGTCGACATGGCGGATTTCCTGATAGGCCCGCAGCCGCTTCTCGTCATGGTCGATGAGCTGGAAGGAGACCGTGACCTTGTGGTCGAGATGCAGTTCCCTGACGTAGCAGACATGGACTTCGGCGGTGTAGATGGTGAGCCGCCGCTCTTTCACATAGTCCAGCCCCATGCCCATCGCCTCGAAGGCCTCGTCCGAGCAGCGGTCGAACAGCACGTTGTAATAGGCCATGTTGAGATGGCCGTTATAGTCGATCCAGTCCTTCTCGATGCCCATGGGCCTGGAGACGAAGGGGGCGGGAATGGACATCGAAACTTCCTTGTTCTGGTGCTGGACAGAGTAGCCGGTGAGTGTCTTTACATTCTGACGCAATTTCGGATGGAAACCGCTTCACACTTTTCCTGAAATTGCTTTAGGCATCCATACTCGCATAACAAGCGTGGGCGCTGGTCCATTCGCGGAGGAATTCATGGCTCTGAGCGACCTCAATCCGGTCGAACGCAACGAGGAAGGCATCGCGGCGGTGCTCGGCATCCTCAAGCAGCGGCTGGGCGAGCGCTTCCAGACCGGACAGGCCATCCGCTCGCAGCACGCGCATACGACCACCTATATTCCGACGCAGGCGCCCGACGGCGTCGCTTTCCCGGAGACGACGGCCGAGGTGCAGGAAATCGTGCGTGCCTGTGCCGCACACCGTGTGCCGGTGATCGCGTTCGGCGTCGGCTCGTCGCTCGAAGGCCACACCAATGCGCCGGGTGGAGGCATTTCGGTCGATACGTCGCGGATGAACCGCATTCTTTCGGTCAATCCGCAGGATCTCGACTGCACGGTGGAGCCCGGCGTCACGCGCGAGGATTTGAACCGGCATCTGCGCGACACCGGCCTGTTCTTTCCGATCGATCCGGGCGCCAATGCCTCGCTCGGCGGCATGGCTGCGACGCGGGCGTCCGGCACCAATGCGGTGCGCTACGGCACGATGCGCGAGAACGTGCTGTCGCTGACCGCCGTCATGGCCGACGGCGAGACGGTGACGACCGGCAAGCGGGCGAAGAAGAGTTCGGCCGGCTACGACCTGACCCGGCTGCTGGTCGGCTCCGAGGGCACGCTCGGCATCATCACCGCGCTGACCTTGAAGCTGCAAGGCATTCCGCAGGCGATCTCGGGCGGCGTCTGCCCGTTCCCGAGCGTCGAAGCTGCCTGCAACGCCGTCATCGCGACGATCCAGATGGGCATTCCGGTGGCGCGCATCGAACTGGTCAACGCGCTGCAGATGCGGGCGATGAAGACCTATTCCAAGCTCGATTATCCCGAGGGCCCGTGCCTGTTCGTCGAGTTTCATGGCAGCGACGCCGGCGTTGCCGAACAGGCCGAGACCTTCGGGGCGATCGCGGAAGACAATGGCGGCGGGCCGTTCCTGTGGACCAGCGTTGCCGAGGAACGCACCAAATTGTGGAAGGCCAGGCACGACGCCTACTGGGCGTCGCTGACCTTGCGCCCGGGCGCCAAGGGCCTGTCGACCGATGTCTGCGTACCGATCTCGCGCTTTGCCGAATGCGTCATGGAAACCGAGGCCGACATTGCCGAGATGGGACTTATCGCGCCCATCGTCGGCCATGCCGGAGACGGCAATTTCCACGTGCTGGTGCTGATGGATGTCAACGATCCCAAGGAAATCGCGCTGTCGGAAAAATTCGTGGCACGGCTCAACATGCGGGCGATCGCCATGGAGGGTACCTGCACCGGCGAGCACGGCATCGGGCAAGGCAAGATCGGGTTCCTGCGCCACGAACTCGGCCATGGCGTCGACATCATGCGCACGATCAAGCAGGCGCTCGATCCGCAAAACATCATGAATCCGGGCAAGATCCTGCCTGACGCGGGCTAAGGGCATCGCGAACAGCGCGTCTTGACCGCGCCGCCATTCGGGTCGAGGCGGTGCTGGCCATGGCGATGCGGCGGCTGAACGGCGAGGCCGAACGGCGCCGCCAACTGGCGGCCCGCACTTCGCTGGTCGACAATGCGCGCAAGGCGCTGGCCTTGAAGCAGAAAGCTCCGGAGGGTCCCACGCACAATTCGCGCACCGCCCACGAGGGCATGCGGGCCGTGGCCAACCAGAAGGTTCCAAATCTTGTTCGGCCGGCCGAACTCGGCCGCCAGCGCAAGGCGGCCAATGTGGCGCAGGCGAAACGCGACGCACGCTAAGGGGCCGTCAACCGCCGCTCTACCCTGCAGCGGAAAGCTGCTCCCGGGCGTCCTGCGCAAGCGTCTGCAGCATGGGGCGGGTCGGGGCGAAGAAGGTCGTGCCGGTGTGCGGCGTGGAGACATCGAGCAGCCGGTCGTAGGCGCCGGGCGGGTCGCCGACATACATGCGCTGCAGCATTTTCTCGGTGACCCAAAGATATCTGCTGTAGCCGATGAAGTAGGTGCCGAATTCGTTCTGCCCGGGCCTGCCGAACGGCATGTTGTCGCGCAATATGTCGTGTTCGTTGCCGTCGGCATCGACCACGGTGGCCAGCGCCTTGTGCGATTTGCGCAGCGCGTCGTCATCGTCGATTTCGATGTTGTCGATCTTGGTGCGGCCGATGATCGCCTCCTGCTCGGGCGTGGGAATGCGCGCCCAGGCCTGCATGTCGTGCAGGTATTTCTGGACCACGACATAGCTGCCGCCGGCGAAATCGGCATCCTCGTCACCGACCAGCGCCGAGGCGGGCAAATCGAGGCCGGCCGGGTTGGCGGTGCCGTCGACGAAGCCGAGCAGGTCGCGGGCGTCGAAATAGCGAAAGCCGATCACTTCGTCGGCGACGCTGACGCCGGGACCAAGCCTGTCGAGCAGGATACGCTCGAATTCGAAGCACATGTCGGGCCGCTCGGCGCGGATGTGAAAGAGCAGGTCGCCCGGTGTCGTTGGCGCCGAATGGACCGCGCCCTTGATCGGCGCGAACGGCTTCAGTTCCAGCGGCCGCCGGCCGGGGCTGAGCCGGTCCCAGAGATCGCGGCCGATGCCGGCGATGCAGGACAGGCGCCCGCCGAGATCGCGGAATCCGACAGTCTTGACCAGATCGTCGAGTTCGCCGAGCACGGAACAAACCCTGGCCAGAGCCGGCTGATCGCCGGCGACGGTGCCGACAAGGAAAATCGCCGACTGCGATAGCGGGGCATCGACACTCTGCGCATCGATCGGCACGCGATCCCAGTTCTTGCCCGACATCCGAGAATCTCCGCTTTCCCCGGATTTGTTTCAGATCGTCCGACATGACGCAACACGGGATGAATTGCCTCTTTATCGACACGCGGATGCGGGTAGAGTGCGGCGGAATTGCAATCAACCTGTTCGGAGCTGATGCTCGCACGCCTGTTCGTGATCTTCGGTGGCCTGTTCGTGCTGGTGCTGCTTGCGGCGCTGGTGGTGCCGCATTTTATCGACTGGACCGGCTACCGCGCCGAGTTCGAGCGCGAGGCAAGCGCCATCCTCGGCCGCAAGGTAACCGTGCAGGGCGACGCCACGGCAAGGCTGCTGCCGTTTCCCTCGGTGACCTTTTCCAACGTCGCCGTCGCCGGTGGCCCCGACGGCCAGCCGGCCATGACCGTCGAGACGTTTTCGATGGACGCGGAACTGGCACCCTTCCTGCGCGGCGAGGTGCTGATCTTCGACATGCGGCTGGTGCGGCCAAAGGCGACCATCGACATCGCCGCCGACGGAGCCGTCGATTGGGCCATGCGCCCGTCCTCGCCCTTCGACCCCGGCCAGGTCTCGATCGAGAAACTGACTGTGACGGAGGGGCAGATTGAACTGCGCCATGCCGCCGGCGGCCGCAGCCATATCTTTTCGGAGATCAACTCGACCATTTCGGCCAAGTCGCTGGCCGGTCCGTGGCGCATGGATGGCACGTTGCGGCTGGACGGGTTGCGGACCACGGTCGCGGCGTCGACCGGCAAGGCCGAACCCTCCGGGCAGATGCGGTTACGGGTGAAGGCGGATCCCGACGCCTATCCGCTGGTCATCGAGACCGACGGCAATGCCGGCATCGTCAACGGTGCCGCCGTCTATTCCGGCCAGTTCAAGATTTCGGGCGCGGACAAGGATAGCGCGGGCAAGAATTCAGCCGAGTTGCGCGGCACGGACGGCGAGACGGTGAAAGTCAGCACCGGCAAGTCCGATCCGGGCTTCCGGCTTAACGGCAAGTTCTCGCTCGATCACCAGAAGCTTGGCGTCGACGAATTCCGTTTCGAGACCGGTCCGCTCGACAATCCCTACACCGCCGATGGCAAGGCCTCGGTCGATCTCGGCCAGAAACCGAGTTTCGCCATCGAGGCGAATGGCGCGCAGGTTCAGTTCGACGAGGCGGTGGGTGCCCAGGCGGGTACGGGCCTGACACTGGATCAGCGCATCGCCGGCCTGGAGCAGGCGCTGCTCGATCTGCCGAAGCCGACCATTCCCGGCACGGTCGAGGTCAAGTTGCCGGCGGTGGTGGCCGGCGACACGACGGTGCGCGATGTTCATCTTTCGGCCGAGCCGGTCGGTGACGGCTGGTCGGTGAAATCGCTGGCCGCGACCTTGCCCGGCCGCACCAAGCTGGAAGCCGATGGCAAGGTCATGCTCAACGTGCAGGGCCATTTCGGCTTCACCGGCTCGTTGCTGCTGGCCGTGGCGCAACCCTCGGGTTTTGCCGCCTGGCTGTCGAAGGATGTCGACGAGGCGATCCGCCGTCTGCCTGCCGCCGGTTTCAAGGCCAAGGTCGATCTCTCGCAAAATCATCAATCCTTCAGTGATCTCGAACTGATCCTCGGCAAGGCGAAGTTTTCCGGCCGCATCGATTCCAGCCAGCCCGAAGACGCAAAGCCATCGGTGCTGATGCGGCTCGAGGGCGGCGATCTCGATGTCGATGGGCTGGCGGCCTTCGCCTCGATCTTCGTCAGTGACAAGGGTGCCAACCGTTTTGCCGACAGCGACCTCGATTTCCAGATCAAGGCCGGCCCTGTCAGCGCCGGCGGCTTGACGGCCGACACGGTCGATACCGCGCTCAGACTGCGCGACGGGCTGCTCGAAATCGACCGACTGTCTGTCGGTGGGCTGGCCGGTTCCTCGATCAGCGCCACCGGCCGCATCAAGGATTTTCCGGCGAGCCCGACCGGCAAGCTCGACGCCTCGGTGGTCGCGGTCGACCTCAAACCGCTGATCGATGTCGCAGCACGGCACTATCCGGACAATGCCGTGCTGAAGGGGCTCGCAGACCGCGCCGCGGCCTACCCCGACTTGTTCCAGGACGCGCGCGTCGACCTCGTGGCCAGTGCCGCCGACAATGGCGACGGCACCACGGGCCTGGCGGTGAGCGGGCAAGGTAAGGCCGGCGGCTCGTCCTTTTCGGCGTCGCTGTCGGGAAAGGGCGCGGTGGACAGGCTTGCCGACGCGCCAGTGACACTGACTTTCAACGCCAGGAACCCGGACGCAACCGCCTTGCTCGCGCTCTACGGCCTGCCGGCGCTGCCGCTCGGCATGCTGGGTGAAGCAAGCACCGACATCCAGGCCAAGGGTACGCTTTCCGGCGGCCTGGCGACGAGCTTCAGCCTTGCCGGCAATGACTTCAAGGCCGGCTTCGAGGGCATGGTCGCCGACACGCCGCAAGGCTCGACGGCCAAGGGCAAGATCAATCTCGACGCCTCCGACATCGAGCCGTGGCTGATGACGACGGGCATCGGCCTGCCCGGCATGGGCGCCGGCATGTCGACATCGCTGGCCGCGCAGGCCGATTACGGCAATGGCCTGCTGGTGCTCTCCGGGCTCAGCGGCGCCATCAACGAGGCGGCTGTGTCCGGCGACATCAACCTCGATGTCAAGCAGGGGGTCGACGGCAAGGACGGCGTGCCGCATCTGGCTGGGGCGCTGGCGCTCGACGAACTCGACCTCGATCCGATGGCGGTGGCGCTGTTTGGCGATTCCGCTTTTCTCGTGGACAAGAACGGGTCCGGCAAGAGCGACAATGCCGACAAGAATAACAGGGCCGACAAGAATGACAGGGCCGACAAGAATGACAAATCCGGCGCGTGGCCGTCGGCGCCGTTCAGCCAGAAGTCCAGCCTGCCGTTCACGGCCGAACTCGACCTGACCACGGCTTCGCTGACCGTTGGCCCGCTCGCCACCGCCTATGACGCGGCACTCTCGCTCAAGCTCGACCCGGAAGGCATTCGGGTCACCGATCTCAAGGCCAAATTCCTCGGCGGGGCGCTCTCCGGCCTGTTCGAGCTGAAGAACAATGATGGTACCGGGCTTTTCACCGGTCAGATGAAACTGGCGGGTGCCGATCTGGCTGATGTCTTGCCGGATGCGGGCATCGGCGGCATCGGCGATTTCTCGACGACGCTGTCGACCAGCGGCAAATCCGTCGACGCGATGATTGCCGCTCTATCGGGATCCGGCACGGCGACGCTGAAGGGCTTGCGGATCGCCGGCGTCAATCCTGACGCGTTCGGGGCTTTCCTGGCCAAGGCGGATGCGATCGGACGCGATATCGACGCCGCCAAGACGGCTGGTTTCGCGCCTGACATCGCCGCCGACGGCAGCTTCGCCGCCGGGAATGCCGAGGTCGCCTTCACGATTGCCGGCGGCACGCTCAGGGCGCCGCCGATCAGTCTTGAAAACCCGGCGGCGACCTTGTCGGCCGACATCACGGCGGATCTCAACACCGGCACGGTTTCCGCCAAGGGCGCGGTCACCTATCGGCCCGGCGACGAAGCGCTGGTCGGCTCCGAGCCGGCCGTGAATTTCACCGCCGAGGGGCCGTTCGGTGCCGTGAAACGGCAGTTCGACAGCGAGCCGCTGGCGCAATTCCTGACCCAGCGTGCGCTGGAAAAAGAACAGCAGCGCGTCGAGGCGATGCAGGCCGCGCTGCTGGAGAAACAGCGGCTGCGACGCGAAGTGCGCTATTACGCGGCCCTTCAGGATGCCCGCGACAAGGCCGCCGAGGAGCTGCGCCAGCAAGAGGAAGCGGCGCGCCTGAAAGCCGGGGCCGACGCCAAGGCGAAAGCGGAGGCCGACGCTCAGGCCCAGGCCGAAGCGGATGCCAAGGCAAAGGCCGACGCGGAAGCAAAAGCCAAGGCGGATGCCGAGGCCAAGGCGGCGGCGGAACAGCAGGCAGCGGACGAGGCGGCCAAGGCGCAGGCCGAGCAGGAGCGCCAGAAGGCGGAGGAGGCGATGCGCATTGCCTCCCAGGAAAAAGCCAGGCTCGAAGCCGAGCGCAAGGCGGCGCAACAGGCACCCAAGGCCGAGCAGGTGCCCGCCAACGACAATCCGCCTCCAGCCAAGCCGAAAGCCAATCCGTTCACGGTCGACAATCTGCTCAAGTCACTGCAGTAGGCAGCAGGGCTAGGCTTTCCGGTTGCCCGCCCGCCAGGCAATCGTCTCAAGAACGAATGCTTCGGCGCCGTCGGCCACGTATCTGGCGTGGCGGAAATCGCGGATGGCGGCAAGCTTGCCGCCCTGCCAACCCAGCAGGATGAAGTATGCAGGTGCTGCCGCAGGGTCGTTGGGATCGCGCACGAGGATTGCCGGACGGTCCTCGACAAAACCGGACTGGAAATGCCAGTCCCGCACCCGGGAATAATTGCCGAAATAGGTGGCCACCTCCTTGCGGCCGTTGAGCCTTGCCCTGGCCACCAGTTCCAGCCGCACTTCGTCGGCCAGCATGTCTCGCACGGCATCGAAATCGCGGGCGTTGAAGCGATCGACATAGGCGTCGAGCAACAGGCGCTCCGATGCACTCAGCCTGGGAACAGGACGATCGTCCTGTTCGTCGGCGAGCTCACGCAACCGGCCACGGCCACGATGCAGCGCTGCCTTGATCGCGGGGACACTGACGTCGAGCATGTTGCTGATTTCCCGCAGCGAATAGCCCAGCACATCCATCATGATGACGCTGCTTCGCTGCGCGACGGGAAGGCGCATGAAACTGTGCAATCCGGCTGCCGCGGCCTGCCGGTCGGCGATGGAATTTGCCGGGTCGGCGATCATGTCCGGCTCCTCCTCGGAGAAAGTCTTCTCACGGGCGCGGCGGCGCAAAAAGTCGAGCGCCGCATTGTGGGCGATGCGAAACAGCCAGCCTTCGGGATTGGCGATCGGGACGGTGCCGGCCAAGGCCTCGAATGCCTTGGCCAGCGCCTCCTGCACGACGTCCTCGCCATCGACGACCGAGCCGGTCATCCGGGCGCAGTAGCGATGCAGTTTGGGGCGCAATTCGCCGAACAAGCGGTCGAAAGGCTCTGGGATCTCGCCTGGATTGTTCATGCACCGGCCGTTCTTGACATGGTTCTATTCAGGCTACTCGTCCAGCATCCGATAATGGCCCACCACTGTCATCACGTCACGATGCGGAGGGTCGACGCAGCGATCCCTGATGCCACTCTGAAAAGCCTGGAAGGCGGCAAGCCCTGTGATGAGGTCGGCATGCCCGTCGGTTTCGGTCTCGACGAGATGGACGAAAGTGCCATCGGCGGAGCGCCAGGTCATGTAGCGAACGCCTTCCGGCGATTTGCCGCGCAGTTCCTCGAACACTGCCTTGACCAGGCGCTCGTTCTCGTCGGCCCGGTCCGGCTTCGTCTTGTAGCGTATCAAATGGCGTTTCATCGCATTGGCTCCCTTGGCTGTCGCCTGTACAAGACGCCGCGGCCAGCCCAGAGGATTCGGATTCCGGAAAAAATAGTTCGCTATCGGCCCGCACGGATGCTGGACGTCAGTCCTGGCTCCGGTCGAGCAGGCGCCGCAGCATGGGTTCGATGCGCGAGAGCTCGTCGAGATGCGCGGCCGACAGTTCGGCCAGGCAATCGTCGGCGCGTTCGGTCAGCCGCAGCAGCACGCGGCGGTGGTCGTCCTTGTCCTGGTCGCGTGCGACCAGTCCTGCCTCGCCGAGACGGTTGACCAGTTCGACGGCGCTGTGGTGACGGATGCGCAGGCGTTCCGCCAGGTCGCCGACCGTCACCGGCCCGCCGCCGGGATATCCCTTGATCGCCAGCAGCGCCTGGTGCTGGCGCGGGGTCAGGCCGGCGTCCTCGGCCTGCACCTGGCTGAATTCGAGGAAGCGGCGGATGAGGTAGCGGAACTCGGACAACCGCTGGTAGTCGGATTGCCTGATGGCGGGGCGTGGTGTCTTGGGCTGCGTCATGTCGGAGATGTCTTCGTTTTCCGGTGAAAGCTCAAACGAAATTTCAAGCGAAAGCCGCTTGAACAGATATATCGTGTTACGATACATACCCGGCCGACAACCGGCTGGCCACTTCGACCGTGCCGCAGAACCCAGACACGGCCGCCGCCAGGAAGCAAAGCCACCATGAAGACCCATAACTCCAATCCCGATCATCTTCGGGACTTCACCACAGATGCCCGAGTGCTGCTCGTCGCCGCGATAGCGGTGGTGGTGGCGACCGCCGGGCTGTTTGCCGGCATCGCGCTTCTGAAGCTGATCCGGCTCGCCACCAACATCGCCTATTTCGGCCAGTTCTCGCTTGCCGAGCTGAAGCTGCATGATACGCCGCTCGGGCTTGCCGCCGTCATCGTTCCGGTCATCGGCGCGCTCATCATCGGCCTGATGGCGCGCTACGGCAGCGAGAAGATCCGCGGCCACGGCATTCCCGAGGCCATCGAGGCGATCCTGCTTGGGCGCTCCAAGCTCGACGCCAAGGTGGCGATCCTGAAACCGCTGTCGTCGGCGATCTCGATCGGCTCCGGCGGGCCGTTCGGCGCCGAGGGCCCGATCATCATGACCGGCGGCGCCATCGGCTCGTTGATCGCGCAGATGCTGCCGGTCTCGGACAACGAGCGCAAGACATTGCTGGTGGCGGGAGCGGCGGCCGGCATGACCACCGTGTTCGGCACGCCGATCGCTGCCATCATGCTGGCGGTCGAATTGCTGCTGTTCGAATGGACGCCACGCAGCTTCATCCCCGTCGCGGTTGCGGCCATCGTGGCCGAGGTGGAGCGCACCATGCTGCACATGCCAGGGCCGATCTTTCCGTTCGCGGGCAACATGGCGGTTTCCTTCGTCGGCCTTGGCGGCTGGGTGCTGGTCGGCATCTGCGCCGGCCTGTTGTCCGGGCTGCTGACGCAGATGGTCTATGCCTGCGAGGACGGCTTCCAGAAGCTGCCGATCCACTGGATGTGGTGGCCGATGCTCGGCGGTCTGGTGGTCGGCATAGGCGGCTTGATCGACCCACGAGCGCTCGGCGTCGGCTATGACAACATCGCCGACATGCTGGACGGCCGCACGATCGCCACCGCGGCGCTGCTGCTGCTGGTGGTCAAGGCCATCATCTGGTCGGTTGCGCTCGGCTCGGGAACTTCGGGCGGCGTGCTGGCGCCGCTGTTGATCATGGGTGGCGCGATGGGGGCGGTGCTTGCCGGCATCCTGCCGGCGGCGGACCCGGGCTTCTGGGCACTGCTGGCGATGGCCGCCACCATGGGCGGCACGATGCGCGCGCCGCTGACAGCCACGTTCTTCGCGGTCGAGCTGACCGGCAACACGCATGTGCTGGTGCCGCTGATCGCGGCTTGTGCCGCGGCGCACGCGGTCACCGTGCTGCTGATGAAGCGTTCGATCCTGACCGAGAAGATCGCCAGGCGGGGGCACCATCTGGTTCGCGAATATCGCGTCGACCCCTTCGCGCTGACCAGGGTGCGCGAGGTGATGACGGCGCAGGTCGAGAGCGTGCCGGCAACGATGACGCTGCATGGTGCGGCCGCCTTCCTGACCGCGCCGGAAACCCGGCATCCGAGTTTTCCCGTGGTCGATGAAAACAGGCAGGTGCTTGGCCTCATCGATCCGCCGGCGATCCTGCGCTGGCGCCGTGCCGGCAAGCATCGGACGACGACGCTCGGCGAGCTGCTGGCCGGAAGCAAGGTGACGCTGGCCCATCCCGACGAATATCTGGAAGGCTTGTCGGACAAGCTGCTGACCGCCAATGTCTCGCATCTGCCGGTCGTGGCGCGTGAGGATGGAAGGTTGGTCGGCTATGTCGGCTGGAAGGATCTGATGCGCGTGCGCTCGCGCAAGCAGGCCGAGGAGCGTGAGCGCTCCACCTTGCTCGGCTTCGGGCGCGGGAAAAAGGCGGATCCGGTCGAGGGTGCCTAAGTTCAGGCGCTCGTCGAGCGCTTCGCCCACTCCAGGACATGCAGCCTTAGCGCCGAGGACAGGTTGGTGTCACGGGGCCGGGTCTCGTCGATTTCGGCGACAAGGGCGGCGAGCGTCAGCTTCCTGGTCGCCGCGATGGCGACGAGATCGTCATAGAAAGGCTTTTCGAGGGAATAGCTGGTGCGATGGCCGCGAATGGTCACCGAGCGTTTTTCGACGGCGCTCATCGATCGTCAGGCTGGGCGGGCTTTTCGCGACGATGGCCCGCGACAAACCTTTCGCTCTTGTCGGCGATCAGGCGGTCGCGTTCCTTTTCGGCCTTGGTGCGACCGTGCAAGGCGCGATTCCGGCTAGCGGTTTGTGCCTTGTCGTCCCGCGCCCTCTGCTTGCGAGCCTGGCGGAGATTGACGATGTCGGCCACGGACCGCGAGCCTATTTCTTGCGGAAGGCGTCGAGCGAGACCACTTCGGCGCCCTTGGTGCCGGCATCCGCGGCAGTTGCCTTCTTCTCCGCCTCGGCGGCGGCCTTCTTCTCGGCCTTCGGCTTCTTCTCTGAGACGATGGTCAGCGGCTCAGGCGCCGGTGCTGCCGGTTCCTCGTCGGGCTGCGCATCGGTCTTGACGTCGAATTCGAGCTCGAAATTGACGGAGGGGTCGTAGAAGCCGCGCACGGCCGAGAACGGGATTTCCAGTTTTTCCGGCACGTCGGAGAAGGAGAGACCGACCTCGAAACCGGTGTCGGTCACCTTCAGGTCCCAATACTGGAACTGGATGACGATGGTCATCTGCTCGGGATAGCGCTCGCGCAGCCGCGACGAGACGCGCACGCCCGGCGCGCCGGTCAGGAAGGTGATGAAGAAATGATGGTTGCCGGGGAGGCCGGTGCGCGCGACCTCTGCCAGGACCTTGCGCATGACGCCGCGCAACGCCTCCTGGGCCAGAATGTCGTAGCGGATATGGTCGTCGGCCATGAGGTGGTCGGGTTCCGTTGAATCGTCCGCATAGCTGTAATCAAGCTTGGGCGCGGCGTAAACCTGATATAGACCGCCGCCGCGCCGAAGCGAGGACTATTGCAAACGATTTGATCGGCAAGGCGGCTTGGCGGCAACGCCAAATGTTATGCGTTAGCCAGCGCAGCGTGTCTTTTGAGGCTGGTCGGGGAAGGGCGCTTGCCGAAAGCGCGCAGGAAGGTGCGCACACCGTTTGTCGCCGATTGCACCACCTCGTCCTCGCCTGGCGTGCCGCCAAGCATGAAGGTGGTCTGCAATTCGGCATTGACGAGGCCGAGGAACTGGCGCGCCGCGACGTCGGGATCGTCGATCGCGAGATAGCCGCCATAGGCGAGGCGGGCGAAGCGGGCGGCGATCGCCGGCCATGTCCTGCCGGGTCCCTGTTCGCGCCATTCGGCAAAGAGCTCGGGATAGCGCTCGCCCTCGGTCTGGATCAGCTTGCGCAGGAATTTTCCGTCGCGGTTGCAGATGCAGTTCTGATTCAGGCGCACGGCAAAACCGATCAGGTCGGCCTCGAGATCCCCAGGCTGATCGGGAAAGGTGGCGATGGTGGCGAAAATGCCGGCGTTGCAGCGCTCGGTCAGGTCGCGCACGACCGCGATGAACAGCTTTTCCTTGTCGCCATGGTGATTGTAAACCGTCTGGCGCGACACGCCGGCCTCAACCGCGATCAAGTCTATATTGGCGCCGGAGAAGCCTTCGCGGCAGAACACGCCGGCAGCGGCGTCGACGATCGACAGGCGCTTGGCCTCGTGGCCGCGTGGCGGGAAAGTGTCAGGAGAAACGCCCGGTCTCATGAAAATCTATATAGAGGTGATTGACGATTTAGACAAGACTGTCTAAATTTGTGGACACCATATAAGAGGATTTCGCTCCGGAGACGAATAAATTTGCTCCAGGAGTAGGAAACCCACGGGATGGAACGTCCTAGGGTCAGACGTCGCCTGGCGGCGGCAACCAGATTCGAAAGAAGCCAATATCATGAGCCCCAAATTCCTCCGCATCGCGGTCGTGCTCGGCCTGTTGTCCGCCATCGGCCCGTTCGCCATCGACATGTATCTGCCCGCTTTGCCGTCGATCGGCACCGATCTGCATGCCGGCACCGCCGCCGTGCAGATGAGCCTTTTGATCTTCTTCCTGTCGATGGGCTTCGGCCAGATCGTCGTCGGGCCGATCTCAGACATGGTAGGCCGCAAGCTGCCGCTCTATGGCGGCCTGGCGCTGTTCATGGCCGGCGGCATCGGCTCGGCAATGGCGCCGACCATCGAGTGGCTGATCGCCTTCCGCTTCCTGCAGGGGCTTGGCGCCAGCGCCGGAATGGCCATTCCGCGCGCCATCGTGCGCGACCTGCACACCGGCAACGAGGCCGCCAAGCTGATGTCGCTGCTGATGCTGGTGTTTTCGGTGTCGCCGATCCTGGCGCCGCTGACCGGCAGCCAGATCATCGAGAATTTCGGCTGGCGCGCCGTGTTCTGGACCGTGACCGGCGCGGCGGTGCTTGCCACCATCCTGCTCGCGACTTCCCTCAAGGAGACGCGGCCGGCGGAAGAACGCGTCGGGTCCTCCTTCGGTACCGCCCTTGCCGGCTACCGCTTCCTGATGGGCGACCGTAATTTCCTCGGCCTGGTGGCGATAGCCGGCTTCGGCATTGCGAGCTTCTTCGTCTATCTGTCGAGCTCGTCCTTCATCCTGATCGACCATTACGGGCTGTCGCCTTCGGTCTACAGCGTCTTCTTCTCGATCAACGCGGTTGCCTTCATCGGCATGTCGCAGTTGACGGGCCTGCTTTCCGGACGGTTCGGACTGAAGCGCGTGGTGTGGGTAGCGGTGACCGGCTACGCGACGACGATGGTTGTGCTGTTCGCGATCATGGTGACGGGCGTCGATCGGCTTGACGTGATGGCGGCCCTGCTGTTCGTCGGCTACGGCTTCCTCGGCTTGGTCATCCCGACCACATCGGTGCTGGCCATGGAAGAGCATGGCGAGATCGCCGGCACGGCGTCGGCGCTGATGGGCACGCTGCACTTCGCCATCGGCGCGCTCGCCATGGGCGTCGCCGGTGCGTTCTTCGACGGCACGCCGCTGCCCATGGTCGCCGGCATCACGCTCTGCGCGGTGATCTCGTTCGCACTGGCGAAGGTCACTCTTGGCCGTTCGCGCGAAGCGGTCGAAGCGCCGGCGGAATAGAAATCCTCAATGAACCAGGAGAGGCCGGGTCGATCCCGGCCCTCTTTGTGTCGAAGCCGGCGTTTGCCCCCGGGTTGACGACCGCGCTCTGGCTGCTGACGCTCAGCTGAGTTCCTGGGCGAGGCCGATGAGAAGCCCTTCAGGCCCACGGATGTAGCAGAGCCGATACACGTCCTTGTACTCGACCACTTCGCCTACGAGTTGCGCGCCACGCGTGCGGAGCCTTTCAAGCGTGTCGTCGATGTCGTCCACGGTGAACATGACGCGGAGATAGCCCAGGGCGTTGACCGGGGCGGTCCGGTGATCCGCGACGACAGGCGGCGCGAGGAAGCGGGAGAGCTCCAGCCGGCTGTGGCCGTCCGGCGTGCGCATCATGGCAATCTCGACATGCTGGTCGCCCAGTCCGGTGACACGTCCGGCCCATTCTCCTTCGACCGTGGCCCGCCCTTCGAGCTCGAGGCCGAGTTCGCGAAAGAAATCGATCGCCCCTCCGAGGTCTTCGACGACGATTCCTACATTGTCCATCCGCTTGAGCGCCATGTTTTCGATCTCCAGGGGGTGTCGTTTCAGTTTACAGGGTATCGCCTGGTCCAACAACGCACAGGAAAGGCCGGACCCGTCCGACCTCTTCATGTCCGCGATGTCAGCGGCAATCCAGCAGCGTCGAGGAGGAAGCGTACACGCTCCTCGACTGGCGCAGGCGGCAAGGTCACCAGTTCGTAGCCGAGTTCGGCATAGACGCCGGCCACGGACTGGCAAGTGCGCTCGGCCTCGTCGAGGGTTTGCTTGCGTTCTTCGTCCTGGGTGAAGATCTCCGGCCAGGGCGGGGCGACGAAGACGCGACGCGCATAGCGGAATTCCGTGGCGGCACTGGTGAGGTGATCCGGCACCGGCAGGCCGCAGAGCCTGAGATAGCCGATCGTGTCCGGCACGCCGCGATCAAAGAAGACCGGACCGGCCAGCTCGCGGGCCGCACGGTACGAGCGCATTTCCCACGACAGCATCAGTTCGGCGAACAATGCGCGATCGCTCCAGGGCAGGGCGGTTCCACCAATGGTGGATTGGTCGCGAATGATGCCGCGCCCGGCCTCGGCGGATGTCGCAAAGCCCGCCTGCCGCAAGGCTTCGATCAAGGTGGTCTTGCCGGAGCCGGGGCCGCCGGTCAGCACTAAGAATCGATCGGAATCGTTTTGCATTTTGTCCATGGAGAAAGGGCACGCGACGCAGCGGCTTCGCAGCCCGCAGCCGGTGCGAAGTCCTGACGGCAGGAGCTGTCGTGCGTCACGCAAAAATGAAAGGGAGAAGTGGAGGTTTCTGTTGCCAGGTACCTCCGAACCCCGCCTAGAAGTGCGAACCCCTAGGGCTTGATTTGAAGCTATCGCACTGCATTAAGCAGCGAGACGTGCTTCCGCATAGTTGTCGTTGGCAACTATAAGTTTAGCCCGATGACGGTGGTACAATGCCGGGCAAAAGTACGATCTTTACACCTTCGTCGATCCTATTTCGCCCCCAGCAAAAACCGCTCTGTCCTCAACAGCGGCTTTTGGTGGAGGCGCCGGGTACCGCCCCCGGGTCCGAACGGCTTATTTCATCGCCCATTTATCGCCATAGTCGGTCAAGCCGACAAAACGAATATAGGGGGGCTTGCGCGGAAATGAAAGGCCGCAATGGTGCTTTGTCCCTGTGTCAAATCGCGACGCGAAGGGTTGACTTGGGCGCGGTCTCAACCGAAGCTTTGCGGGCGGTGAGGAGTTACCGACCTAGCGCACAAGTTGCGAAGCGCGCCACAGCCCTCATCGATCGGATCCGTGGCGCCGACGAGGGGAATTCTGATGGCCGACTATCTTGCGGATGTGAAGAAATATGACGCCGCGGCAAGCGCCGATGCGGTCGAAAAAATCGTCAAGCACCTGGGCATTGCGCTGAGGAACCGCGATTCCTCGCTGGTGTCCTGCACGGATCCGAAGGAATTGGCGCGGGTCAAGGAGAGCTGGGTGGCCAAGAAGCTCGGCGTCAGCGACGGGGCGAAAGCCGACGCCGCGATCGAGAAGACCTGCAAGGCGATGCACGCCGACAACACCAAGAATCGCGTGACCTTCTACTATCTGGTGGCCAAGGACCTGGGCAAGCTCGGCTCTCTCTGAGACCTTTGGTTACTTCATCCTGGCGGCCGGTTGGCGATTTCCGCGCTTCCGGTTCGCCGGTGAGGATTCTTGGCAGGCTTCGTTCCCTGCTGAATGGGGACGATCTCAGACAAGCGTGGCGTCGGCGCCTGTATGCGCTATGATCGACGAATTCCCGAATCGAGCCCGGAACCGATGCGCCAGTATCTCGACCTCCTGCAGCATGTGCTGGACAACGGCGCCGATCGCGGCGACCGCACCGGCACCGGCACGCGCTCCGTCTTCGGCTACCAGATGCGCTTCGATCTGGCGCGCGGCTTTCCGGTCACCACCACCAAGAAGCTGCATCTGAAGTCGATCATCCATGAACTCCTCTGGTTCATGGCCGGCGACACCAACATCAAGTACCTGACCGACCACGGCGTTTCAATCTGGGATGAATGGGCCGACGAGAATGGCGATCTCGGCCCGGTCTACGGCAGGCAGTGGCGATCCTGGCCAGACGGCCATGGCGGCTCGATCGACCAGATCGCCAATCTTCTCAAGGAGATCCGCCGCAATCCTCAATCGCGGCGGCTGATCGTCTCGGCCTGGAATCCCGCCGAGGTGGAAGCCATGGCGCTGCCGCCTTGCCACTGCCTTTTCCAGTTCTACGTGTCCGAGGGCCGGCTTTCCTGCCAGCTCTACCAGCGCTCCGCCGACATCTTCCTCGGCGTGCCGTTCAACATCGCGTCCTACGCGCTGCTGACGCTGATGGTGGCGCAGGTGACTGGGCTGAAGCCGGGCGATTTCGTCCACACACTTGGCGACGCGCATCTCTACTCGAACCATTTCGAGCAGGCGCGCGAACAGTTGCGGCGCACGCCGAGGACCCTGCCGATGATGTGGATCAATCCTGAGGTGAAGGACCTTTTCGCCTTCCGCTTCGAGGATTTCCGGCTGGAAAACTACGTCGCCGACGCGTCGATCAAGGCGCCCATCGCGGTCTGAGCCGCGGCTTTTCAGTCGATGCCGACCATCACGTCCGAGGCCTTGACCACGGCGTAGGCCTGCTTGCCCTTTTCGAGCTTGAGGTCGGCGACAGCTTCATTGGTGATCGAGGCGGTGACGATGATGCCGCCGCCGATGTCGATGCGGACATGCGAGGTGGTGGCTCCCTTGACGATTTCGGTGATCGTTCCCTCGAGCACGTTGCGGGCGCTGATCTTCATTGCAGTTCCTTTCGCGGCGGCGGTCTTATCAGAACAATCATGCAGCGCCGGATCGAGTTTCAGCCGGCCGGGCCTTCCCTTGTTATATCCATGCGGATATATCGGTCTCCAGGCTTCGAGCCAACCGGAATTTGAACCCAGGGAGAGTTTTCGATGACACGCAAAGGTTTCGAGTTGAGAGCGATCGGCTTTGCGGCGGCATTGATGGCGGCAATGCCGGCAGCGCACGCGGAAGACAAGGTCGTGGTGTTCGCGGCGGCCAGTCTCAAGGATGCGCTCGACGCGGTGAACAAGGCCTGCGAAGCCGATGTCGGCGATGCCGCGACCCTTTCCTATGCCGCGAGTTCGGCATTGGCCAAGCAGATCGAGGGTGGGGCGCCGGCCGACGTCTTCATCTCCGCCGATCTCGATTGGATGAAATATCTCTCCGACAGGAAGCTGACCAAGCCCGACACGGAAGTGAAGCTGCTGGGCAACGAGATCGTGCTGGTGGCGCCGAAGGATTCGACGGTCGAAACCAAGATCGAGAAAGGCTTTGACCTCGCCAAGCTGGTCGGCGACGGCAAGCTTGCCATGGGCGACTTCAAGGCCGTGCCGGCCGGCAAATACGGCAAGGCGGCGCTTGAATCGCTCGGCGTCTGGTCCTCGGTCGAGGGCAAGGTGGCGCAGGCCGAGAATGTCCGTGCGGCGCTGAAGCTGGTTTCAACTGGTGAGGCCGCCCTCGGCATCGTCTATGCCACCGACGCGCACGCCGAAAAGGGCGTCAAGGTGGTCGGCACCTTCCCCGAGGATTCACATCCGCCGATCATCTATCCGGTTGCCCAGACCGCCGATTCGAAGGACAAGGATACGCTGGCCTTCCTGAAGTGCCTGCAGTCCGCCAAGGCTGGCGCGCTCTTTAGAGAACAGGGTTTTACCGTGCTCACGCCCAGCAACTGAGTCGGCGAGCAACTGAGTTCGAAAAGGCCCGATACCGCACTATGAGCTGGCTGCTGGACCTCACTCCCGACGAATGGAATGCGGTCCGGCTGTCCATCAAGGTGGCGACGGTGGCGATGCTCGCCAGCCTGCCGCCGGGCATAGCGATCGCGCTGCTGCTTGCACGGGGGCAATTCTGGGGCAAGACGCTGCTCAACGGGGTGGTGCACCTGCCGCTGATCCTGCCGCCCGTGGTGACCGGTTATCTCTTGCTTTTGACGTTCGGCAAACGCGGCCCGGCCGGGGCCTTCCTCGCCGAACATTTCGGCATCGTCTTCTCGTTTCGCTGGACGGGTGCCGCCCTTGCCTGCGGTGTCATGGGCTTTCCCCTGATGGTGCGGGCGATCCGGCTGTCGATCGAGGCGGTGGATCGCAAGATGGAGGCGGCGGCGGGAACGCTCGGCGCCAACCCGCTGTGGGTGTTCGGCACCATCACGCTGCCGCTGATCCTGCCCGGGCTGATCGCCGGCGCCATCCTGTCCTTCGCCAAGGCGATGGGCGAGTTCGGCGCGACGATCACTTTCGTCTCCAACATTCCTGGCGAGACGCAGACGCTGCCGTCGGCGATCTACACTTTTACCCAGGTGCCGGGCGGCGACGAAGGGGCGCTGCGACTGACGCTGATTTCGATCGTCATCTCGATGGCGGCATTGGTCGCATCGGAAGTGCTGGCGCGGCGGGTCGGGCGGCGGATGGACATCGAATGAGCGTCCTTGTCGACATCGGCCACCGGCTTGGCGATTTCGCCATCGATGCCCGCTTCGAGAGCGCCGGACGGCTGACGGCGCTGTTCGGGCCGTCCGGTTCCGGCAAGACGACGCTGATCAACATGATTGCCGGGCTGATCCGGCCGGACAAGGGGCGCATCGAGGTCGATGGCCGCGTGCTGGTCGACGCGGGTGCCGGCATTTTCGTGCCAAGGCACAAACGCCGCATCGGCATGGTGTTCCAGGATGCGCGCCTGTTTCCGCATATGAGCGTGATGAGCAATCTGTGCTACGGCCGCTGGTTCACGCCGGCGGCGGAACGCTATGCGGACATGGACGCCGTTGTAGAATTGCTGGGCATCGGCCCGCTGCTTGGGCGACGACCGGCAAAACTCTCGGGCGGCGAGAAGCAGCGCGTGGCGATCGGCAGGGCGCTGCTGGCCAGCCCCAGACTGCTGCTCATGGACGAGCCGCTGGCCTCGCTCGACGAAGCGCGCAAGGCCGAGATCCTGCCCTATATCGAGCGGCTGCGCGACGAAACGAAGATCCCGATCGTCTATGTCAGCCATTCGGTCGCCGAGGTGGCGCGGCTGGCGAGCGACGTGGTGATGCTGGCGCGGGGCAAGGTCACGGCTAGCGGCCCGACCGACGCTGTCATGCAAAGGCTCGACCTGTTGCCGGTGGAAGAGCGCGGCGAGGGCGGCGCCGTGCTGGACACGAAGGTGCTGCGTCACGAGGAGGCTTTTGGGATGACCGTGCTCGGCTCGGCCGCCGGCGAGATCCGCGTGCCGCGTCTTGGGATGAAGGCCGGGGCTCCCGTGCGTATCCGCATTCGCGCTCGCGACGTGATGATCGCCGCGGAGAAACCGACGGGCCTCAGTGCCCTCAACATCCTGCCCGGCACGATCGTCGCGATCAGTCCCGGCGAGGGGCCGACGGTCGAAATCGGCATCGACTGCAATGGGGCAACGGTGCTCGCCCGCATCACGGAACAGTCGCGGCAGGCGCTGAAGCTGCGGCTCGGCGGCAAGGTTTTCGCGGTGGTCAAGACCGTGAGCTTCGATCGGGGAAATACCGGCGCCGGTCTGCCGTTCGACGTCGATGGCTGACAGCGGCGGTGATTGGCGCTATATTGTTTTGGAATAACGGTCGCGGAAGCTGAAGCGGTCGCGGAGGAGCAAAAATGCCGTCGCTGAGCTTGCGGATAAATCTCGATCCGGACGGACGGATCGGTCCTGGCAAGATCGAGCTTCTGGAGCACATCGCCACCTTCGGTTCGATCTCGGCCGCCGCGCGCGGCATGGCGATGTCCTACAAGCACGCCTGGGACCTGGTCGAGGACATGAACCGGGTGTTCGGCAAGCCGCTGGTGGCGGCGCAGACCGGCGGCCGCAAGGGCGGCGGCGCGCAACTGACGACGGTCGGCCTGGCCGTGGTCAGCCGTTTTCGCGCCATCGAGCGCGCGGCGAGTGCGGCCGCGGCAACGCATATGGACGCGTTGCAGTCGGAGATTGAGGCGGGATAGGGGAGTAGTGAGTAGGGAGTAGTGAGTAGGGAGTGGGGAGTAGGGAGTAGGGAGTAGGGAGTAGGGAGTAGTGGGTTACAGCCTAGTCCTCACTGACTACTGACTACTCACTATTTACTACTCACTATTCCACTACTCCGGCTTTCGCAGCAAATACGTATCCATGATCCAGCCTTTCTTCCGGCGGGCTTCGTCGCGGCGCCTTTCGATCTCGGCGCCGACATCGCCAAGGCGGCCGGAGATGATGATCTCGTCGGGCGTGCCGAGATAGGCGCCCCATTGAATGAAAAGGTCCTGGTCGGCCAGCGTGTTGAAGGCGCATTTGCCGTCGAGCATGACGACGGCGCTGCCGGCATTGTCCGGCATGCCTTCCTCGGTCAGGCGGCGGCCGGTGGTGATCAGCACGGGATCGCCGATGCGGTTCAGCGCCGTTTTGTGGCTGGCTGCCAGCGCTTGGACGGCCGTTATGCCGGGGATGACTTCCAGGTCGAACGCAACATTGCCCTTCAGGCGCACGCGCTCGAGGATGCGCAGAGCGCTGTCATAGAGCGAAGGATCGCCCCAGATCAGGAAGGCGCCGCAGCCATCACCGGAGATCTCGTCGCGGATCAGTGCCTCGTAGATGGCGGCGATGGCTTCATGCCAGTCGTCGACGGTCGAACGATAGGACGAGGTCGGTTCGGCACGCACCGGCACGTCGAACTCGACCCGGCGTGAGGCCGGGTTGGTGACGAAGCGGTCGCAGATGCCGCGCCGCAGGTTGGCAAGGTCGGTCTTGTCGGTGCCCTTGTCGGGAATAAACAGGACGTCCGCCCTGTTCAGGCCCGCTATGGCCTGGACGGTCATGTGGTCGGGATTGCCGGCGCCGATGCCGATGACGAGAAGCTTGCGCATGGCGCGAACTCCTGCCCCATCGGAACCTGTTAGTCCAGACCGCCTGCGTGTCCAGACCGCTTGCGTGTCCAGACCGCCTGCGCGTCCAGACCGGCCACGCACGTCCAGCAAGCGGAAGGGCTTTGAAACGCCGCATCGAAACGGCTAGGGTCATCCAGGCATTCCAGCCGAGGGGGCTTCGATGTTGCGATCTGTTCTGGCTTTAGCGTTGGCGCTTTCGGTCGCGCCTGCAATGGCCAATGATTCGGTTGCCGAGCTTGGCACCGGCGGCCTGATCCTGTCGCGCAGCGATGCCGTGGCGATGCAAAGCGAGGATCTTTTCATCTCGCCCGAAAAGGTGACGGTGGACTACGTCTTCCACAACAACACCGACAAGGATGTCGAGGCGATAGTCGCCTTCCCGATGCCCGACATTTCGGGCGATCCCGAAGAGATGCCGGCGATCCCGGAAAACCAGAGCGATAATTTCCTCGGCTTCGAGGTGACGATCGACGGCGTCGCGGCCAAGCCCCAACTCGAGCAGAAGGTGCTCGCGCTCGGCATCGACATCGGCGCCGACCTCAAGGCGCAAAACGTGCCCTTCAACCCGTTCGGCGACGCGGCCAAGGCGGCGCTGGCGAAGCTGCCGCAAGGGGTGGCTGACGACTGGGTCGACCGCGGCATCATCATCGGGGATTCCACAGCCGACAGTGGCCAAAAACCGGTCTATTCGCCGTTCTGGCAATTGCGCTCGACCTATTGGTGGCGCGCGGCCTTTCCGGCCAACAAGGACGTTCACGTCTCGCACCGCTACAAGCCCAGCGTGGGCGGCACATCCTCGGTCAGTTTCTTCAATGAAGGCCAGTTCCAGAACTCATACGCGGCCTACAAGAGCCGCTACTGCATGGACGACACATTCGAGAATGCGGTGCGCAAGGCGGCGAAGGACAATCCGGACGGCTATCCCAAATTCTACGAAAGCCGCATCGCCTATATCCTGACCACCGGCGGCAACTGGGCGGCGGGCACCATCGGCAAGTTCAAGCTGACCATTGACAAGGGCAACCCGAAAGCCCTGGTCTCGTTCTGCGGCGACAACGTCAAAAAGGTCGGGCCGACGCGTTTCGAGATGAAGGCGAACGATTTCTATCCCGAGCACGACATCGACATCCTCCTGCTTGTCCCGTCGGACAGCAATGGCGGGGATGCAAACTGATGCATGTCGCGATCTATGTCGCCATTGCCGAGAACGGCGTGATCGGGCGCACTGAATCCAGTTGCGGCGCTTCGTCACTGGCGCGATCAGAATTGATAGGACATAGAGGTCCAATCTCATCGAAGTTGACGGCGTTTTCCCTGGCCTACGACTATTGAGTGTGGGGACCAGTCATTGGTAGCGAAAAGAGTTCAAATGCCTTCCGCGACGTCAATCGTTGCAAGGAGTTACCCCGACCATGTCATTGGGATCGAGAACAAATTACCTTGGCACCTAAGCACTGACCTTCGGTACTTTAGGCAAAGAACCGAAGGACATGCAATAATCATGGGCAGGCGAACGTTCGAGTCGATCGGCCGGCCACTTCCTAAGCGCGAGAATATAGTTCTTTCCCGTACATCCTTGCCGGATGCCCGCGGTATAAAGTGGGCTAAAGATATTGAGACAGCTCTCCTGCTGGCAGATGTTTATTCAATTTGCAATTTTAGAAAACAGTTTTTTGTAATTGGTGGCGAACGAATATATGGAGAATTTCGCAAATATATAAATAAAGTTTACTTAACAGAAGTATTTGCAAGGATCAATGGAGATGCCAAGTTCGATTGGGAGTTTGATAGATCTCATTGGAGGTATTTTAAAGAGCGTGAATACCCACGATCCGATGCTGACGATCATCCATTTAGGATTACCACTCTACTTCGGCTAAAGCCAGAGCATCGATACGAGACGACGGATAATTTGTTGCGGGCGGATCCTGAGGTGGCTTCTTTCTTGGATAAATATTCGTCTATGATCGCTCATTCGGAGATGCATTCCGCTGAGGAGGAGCAATTGTCGCTGTTCTAACTGTCCAAGAAAGTCGCATCGCGTTGAAAGCGCGCCGTGGCGTCCCTATAGAAGAACGACACTGGATTTGCGCCGTAACCGCGGTGCTTGAGGGAATTCCAAGCGAAAGGACATTCATGCCCTGGAACGACAAAGGTGGCGGAGGCGGCGGCCCGTGGGGTGGCGGCGGTAACAATCAGGGACCCTGGGGGCAGGGACCGAAGGGGCCAAGCGGCCCGCAGGGGTCGCCTCCCGACCTCGAAGACATCATTCGCCGTGGCCAGGATCGGCTGCGGCGCGCGCTGCCCGGCGGCGGTGGCGCCAGTCCGGCGGTGTTCGGCCTGATCGCCGCGGTGCTGGTTGTTCTGTGGGCCTTCCAGGCGGTCTATACCGTGCAGCCCGACGAGGTCGCGGTCGAACTGCGCTTCGGCAAGCCGAAGGCCGAGCTTTCCCAGCCAGGCCTGCATTTCCACTGGTGGCCTCTCGAGACCGTCGAGACGGCGAAGATTTCAGAACAGCTTGTCGACATTGGCGGCGGCAATACCAGCGGCAACGGGCTGATGCTCTCGGGCGACCAGAATATCGTCAATGTGCAGTTTTCGGTGGCCTACCAGGTCTCCGATCCCCGCGCTTACCTGTTCGACGTCTCCGACCCGGACGGCATGCTGCGGCAAGTTGCCGAGAGCGCCATGCGCGAAGCCGTCGGCCGCCGGCCGGCGCAGGACATTTTCCGCGACGATCGCCAGGGCATCGCGGCCTCGGTGCGCGAGATCATCCAGACGACGCTGGACGGCTACAAGGCCGGTCTCAACGTCAACGCCGTCTCCATCGAGGATGCGGCACCGCCACGCGAGGTGGCAGATGCGTTCGACGAGGTGCAGCGCGCCGAGCAGGACGAGGACAAGTTCGTCGAGCAGGCCAATCAGTATTCCAACCAGAAGCTCGGCCAGGCACGCGGCGAGGCGGCCCAGGTCCGCGAAGACGCGGCCGCCTACAAAAACCGTGTGGTGCAGGAAGCCGAAGGTGAGGCGCAGCGCTTCATCTCGGTCTACGACGAATATGCCAAAGCCCCCGATGTCACGCGCAAACGCCTTTATCTGGAAACCATGGAGAGGGTTCTGAAGGACTCGAGCAAGGTGATCGTCGAGCAGAACAACGGACAGGGTGTCTTGCCTTATCTGCCGCTGCCCGCATTGCAGCCGAAACCGCCAGCACCGGCCGCGCCCGCCGCGAACACGGGAGGTACCAAGTGATGGCCAACCGTCTTCCCATCGTCGTCGCCGTGGCGGCGGTCGTCCTGTTCCTGATCTATTCCTCGGTTTTCGTGGTCAATGCGCGCCAGCAGGCGCTGGTGCTCCGCTTCGGTGAGATCGTCGACGTCAAGAGCGAGCCCGGCATCTACTTCAAGGCGCCGTTCTCGTTCTTCGACGCGGATACGGTGCAACTGATCGAAAACAGGGTGCTGCGCTTCGACCTCGACAACATCCGCGTCCAGGTCTCGGGCGGCAAATTCTATGAGGTCGATGCCTTCATCGCCTATCGCATCTCGGATCCGCGCGTCTTCCGGGCCGCCGTGTCCGGTCAGATTGAACTGGCCGAAGCGCGGCTCAGGACGCGTCTCGACGCTGCCCTGCGCCGCGTCTACGGTCTGCGCGATTTCGAGGCCGCGCTTTCCGAAGAGCGTGCCGTGATGATGCGCGAAGTGCGCGATCAGCTCAGGCCCGACGCCACGTCGCTCGGCTTGCAGATCGAGGATGTTCGCATCCGCCGCACCGACCTGACGGCCGAAGTTTCACAGCAGACCTACGACCGCATGAAGGCGGAACGCCTGGCGGAGGCTGCGCGGCTGCGGGCACGCGGCAACGAAGCGGCACAGCGCATCACGGCGCGCGCCGATCGTGAAGTGGTCGAGATCGTTGCCGAAGCGCAGAAGGAGTCCGAGATCCTGCGCGGTGAGGGCGAGGCGCAGCGCAGCGCCACCTTCGCCGATGCCTACAAGCGCGATCCCGCCTTCTTCGACTTCTACCGGTCGATGAATGCCTATGGCACCGCGCTGGACAACACCGGGACGACCATGGTGCTGTCGCCGAGTTCGGAGTTCTTCCGCTACTTCCGCGATCCCGACGGCAAGGAAGGACCGGCGAAACCGACGGCGCCGGCTGCGGCACCTGCCGCGCCGACGACACAACCCAGCACCGGCCAGTAACGGCCGGTGCAGGATTTCTTCGCGGCGATAGGCCTGGTCCTCGTCATAGAGGGCCTGGTCTATGGCGGCTTTCCCCGCCTTGCGAAGAAGCTCGCGGGCGAAGTGCTGTCGATGCCGGAGAATGCGTTGCGGATCGGCGGGCTGGCGGCGATCGCCATTGGTGTTGGCGTCGTCTGGCTGGTGCGGGGCGTGTAGAGGCGGCGGTTTGCGGAATAACGCTCGATTTACACTCCACCGATAGTCATAGCCGCAAACGTGCCGTATTTCTTGCCATCATGGCGCGACACGGCGTTTTCGTCGAAGCGCTTTTCTCTTTTAGAAATGCCGGGAGGCTTCTCGATGACATCCAACACCCTTTTGGACGCCGCTCGACGGACGTTGGTCGCCGGCGCGGCAGCGCTGGTCCTGGGCGCCGTCGCCGTTCCGTCCTTCGTGACCCCGACATTCGCCGCCGACGGACCGGCCTCGGTCGCCGACCTGGCGCAAGGCGTACTTGGCGCGGTGGTCAACATCTCGACCTCGCAGACGGTGAAGGGCACGGAAGGGCCGGGCGCGGTGCCGATGCCGCAACTGCCCGAAGGCTCGCCGTTCCAGGATTTCTTCGACGATTTCTTCAAGAACCGCGGTGGCGAAAAGGATGGCGGCTCACAGAAGGTGCAGTCGCTCGGTTCGGGTTTCGTCATCGACGCCGAACAAGGCATCGTCGTCACCAACAACCACGTGATCGCCGATGCCGACGACATCGAGGTCAATTTCTCCGATGGCGTGACCTTGAAGGCGACGCTGGTCGGCACTGACACCAAGACCGACGTCGCGGTGCTGAAGGTCGATCCGAAAGGCCACAAGCTGACAGCGGTGAAATTCGGCGATTCCACCAAGATGCGCGTCGGCGACTGGGTGATGGCGGTCGGCAATCCGTTCGGCCTCGGCGGCACGGTCACGGTCGGCATCGTCTCGGCACGCAACCGCGACATCAATTCAGGCCCCTATGACGACTTCATCCAGACCGACGCGGCGATCAACCGCGGCAATTCCGGCGGACCGCTGTTCAACAGCGCCGGCGAGGTCATCGGCATGAACACGGCGATCATTTCGCCGTCCGGCGGCTCGATCGGCATCGGCTTCTCCATTCCCTCGCAGCTCGCCTCTGGCGTCGTCGAGCAGTTGCGCCAATATGGCGAGACGCGGCGCGGCTGGCTCGGCGTGCGCATCCAGCCGGTGACGGACGACATCGCGGAAAGCCTCGGCATGGCGACCGCCAAGGGCGCGCTGGTGGCCGGCGTCATCAAGGGCGGACCAGTCGACAACGGCACCATCCAGGCCGGCGACGTCATCATCAAGTTCGACGGCAAGGACATCCATGAAATGCGCGACCTGCCGCGCGTCGTCGCCGAAAGCCCGGTGGGCAAGGCCGTCGACGTGCTGATCGTGCGCAAGGGTGTCGAGCAGACGGTGAAGGTGACGCTCGGCCGGCTCGAGGATGGCGAGAAGCTGGCCAGCGGCGAGAATGGCAATACCGACCAGGACAAGGGCGCTGACAAGGCTCCGGCCGTCTCGACCGCCTCGGTGCTTGGCATGACGGTCGGTGAACTCAACGACGAGACGCGCAAGAAGTTCAGCATCGCCGGCGATGTCTCCGGCGTCGTCATCACCGACGTGGCCAAGGACTCCGCCGCCGCGGAACGCGGTATCCAGCCTGGCGAGGTGATCACCGAGATCGCGCAGGAGTCGGTCGCCACGCCCAAGGACGTCATGGACCGGATCGGCGCGCTGAAGGAGCAGGGCCGCAAGAACGCGCTCTTGATGCTGGCGTCGAAGACCGGTGAGTTGCGCTTCGTTACGATCCGGATGGATTGATCCAGTACGCCGGCAGAAATCTGATTTTGATGGAAGGGCGGTTAGAGAGCCGCCCTTTTTCTTGCCTGCCAGTCCTCGCGCGACAGCCGGTAGAGCACATGCCGCTTGAGCGCGGGATGGCTGTCCGGAATGCTGGGGTGGTCGAAATCGCTCGATGGGTCGGCGGTCATGCCGAGGCGTTTCATAACGGCGGTCGAGCGGTGGTTTTCCGCCACGGCGAAGGAAACGATCTCGTCGACGGCCAATGTCTCGAAGCCGTAGGCCAGCCATGCCTCCGAGGCCTCGGTGACATAGCCCTTGCTCCAGAATTCGGGAGCCAACCGCCAGCCGATCTCGATTGTGTCGGCCGGCAGCGATGGTACATCATCAGTCGCGAGGAGGCCGACGAAACCGATGCATTCGCCGGTCGCGGCAATCTCGGCCGCGGCGAAGCCGTAGCCGTCCTCATCGACCCAGGCGCGGAACTCATCCATCTTGGCGTCGGCGGCGGCACGGTCGCGGCGAAACGGGAAGAACTCCATCACGCGATCATCGGAATTGATGCGATGGAACAATTCGCGGTCGCGATCCTCCCAATTGCGCAGGATCAGGCGTTCGGTGCGGATTGGCTTCATTGGACGAATTCTTCCTGCCGGTAGCCCTGCAGATAGAGCAATGCGGTGAGGTCGGCATGGTCGATCCGGACTTTTGCCTGAGCCGCGACGGAAGGCTTGGCATGCAGCGCGACACCGGTTCCGGCCAGGCGGATCATGTCGAGATCGTTGGCGCCGTCGCCGACGGCGATGGCATCGGCCGGCGTCAGGCCAAGACGCGCACAGATTTCGAGCAGCGCCTCGGCCTTGGCGGCGCGGCCGAGGACCGGCTCGCCGACCAGCCCGGTGAAGCGTCCGTCCTGGTCGAGAAGGCGGTTGGCGCGGTCTTCCTGAAAGCCAAGCATCGCAGCGATGCGCGTGGTGAAAACCTCGAAACCGCCCGAGACGAGCGCCGTCCAGGCGCCGTTGGCGCGCATGGTCTGGACCAGCGCACGGCCACCCGAGGCCAAGGTCAGCCGATTGGCGACGATATGGTCGACGACGGCGGCATCGAGCCCCTTGAGCAGTGCCACGCGCTCGCGCAGCGCCGGCTCGAAGGCGATCTCGCCGTTCATCGATCGTGCGGTGATCGCCGCGACATGATCCTTGACGCCGATCTCGTCGGCCAGCTCGTCGATGCACTCCTGGTCAATCATGGTCGAATCCATGTCGGCGAGAAGGATTTTCTTGCGGCGTGTTTCAGCCTGCTGGACGATCACGTCGACGGGCTCAGCGGCCAGTGCGGTACGAAGGCTCGCGGTCGTTTCATCAGCCTGCGCCGCTGGCGGCAGGGCAATGTCACAGGCAATGCCTTCGGCCAGCCATACGACAGCGCTTGCGCCCACCGACCGTGAGGCCATATTCGCAAGCGATGGCGACAGAGCGCGATCGGCGGGACGGGAAACAAGCGTGGCAATGAGCGGCATCGAGAATTCCGGCACGGATGCGGACGAAGGCCGCGTGAAGAACGCGATCCTGATAGCCGGGCCGACCGCCAGCGGCAAGTCGGCGCTGGCGCTTGAACTGGCCGAACGCACAGGCGGCGTCATCGTCAACACCGATTCCATGCAGGGCTATGCGGTTCTCGACGTGCTGACGGCCCGGCCGCAGGCGGCCGAACTCGCACGAGCGCCGCATTTTCTCTATGGGCATGTCCATCCCGGCACCGCCTACTCGACCGGCGCCTGGCTGCGCGACGTTATGAAACTCATTGATGACGGGACGCTCTCGCGGCGGCCAATCTTCGTCGGTGGCACTGGCCTGTACTTTCGTGCGCTGGCGGAAGGGATTTCGGAAATGCCTGATATTCCACAACGGATACGCGACCGCTGGCGCTACGAATTGAAGGAGCAAGGCGCGGTCAAGCTGCATGCCTTGCTGCTGCGCGAGGATTCGAGCGTCGCCATGCAGTTGAAGCCAACCGACAGCCAGCGCATCGTGCGGGCACTCGAGGTGCTCGACGCCTCCGGTCGGTCGATCCTGGACTGGCAGGCAGAGCGCGGCCTGCCGCTCATCGACAGGCCGAGCGCGCATTTCCTGGTTGTCGAGCCGGATCGGGCAGCATTGGTTGATCGCATCGAAAGGCGTTTCGACCAGATGCTGGACAAGGGCGCGCTGGAGGAAGTCAAGCAGCTTGCGGCCCTTCGTCTGGATCCAGACCTGCCGGCGATGAAGGCGATCGGGGTCCGCGAGCTCCAGGCCGCGATCTCAGGGCAGTCGAGCTTTCCCGAGGCGATCGAGCGCGCCAAGATCGCGACAAGGCAATATGCCAAGCGGCAGGCCACCTGGTTTCGCCATCAGCTGGGGCCGGAATGGCAGAGACTTCGCCCCGGTGACGATCTCGAAACCACGATCCAAACACTTGTTGCTAATGCAACTTAAAAAGTTGCCCCTGAGGGAAGGGTTCTCGCCGAAGTTGTCGGAATTAACGCTCCGTAAGTCGGTCCCTGCGATAAGGTCATGGGGTATTTTTCCATCGGGGAGCAGATGCGTTTCCACAAAGCGGAATCCGCTTTTTTCGTCTTTATCTTCGTGATCCTGGCTGCTGGCCTGGTGACCCTGCACGCCTATGGGCAACTGCAATCCTTCGCCACGGAACTCCATACGGCCTCCGGCCTGGACAAGGTCATCTACCTCAACAAGCTCCTGTTCGCGACTGGCGTACTGCTCGCCACCGCGCTGTTTTTCGGCATCTTCTTCATCTATCCGCTGATCCGCAAGCAGGCGACCGAAGAGGGCAAGTTGCGCGCCATGACGGTGTCGCTCAGCGCCCGCTCCGAAACGCTCGAGCATGCCGCCCTGACCGACGGCCTGACCGGCATGCAGAACCGGCGCTATTTCGACGACGCGCTGAAGGAATATCTCGAGGAGTTCCGGCGCATCGAAAAACCGGTCGGGCTGATGATCCTCGATCTCGACCATTTCAAGCAGGTCAACGACACGCACGGCCACGATGTCGGCGACGAGGTGCTCAAGGCTGTCGCCAGATGCCTCAAGGACATGACACGTTTCCACGATGTGGTGGCGCGCCTGGGTGGTGAGGAGTTCGCTGTGGTCACGCCCAACATGGAGGCGGCCCTTCTGGCCAAATTCGCCGAGCGCATCCGCAAGGCGATCGCTAACATGTCGATCCTCTCCGGCAACAATGTCCGGCTCAAGATCACCACCAGCGTCGGGCTTGCCGTCTGGGATCGCAAGGAAACGGCCGAGGAATTCTACCGCCGCGCCGACCGCCAGCTCTACGAAGCCAAAAGGCAAGGCCGCAACCGCGTCTGCGCCTAAGATCCCATCCCTGAATTCGTGATGCTGGCCGCTTGATGCCGGCTTCTGCGCTTCCGGCCTTCGCCGGCCGAAGCACTTATGAGACGTTGCGCTTTAAGGCTGCTGCCGGCCAAGGCCGATGCTCGCGGATCAAAACACCAATCGGCTCAGCCTGACCACCTCCCTCACGGGATTTACCCAAGCTTTCCGATGAAGACGGGATAGGCCGCTTGCGCGGATTCTCGGGACTATTCGTGGAGGCGTGACGCTCAGCTCAATCGTTCTGCGGGCGCAGGCCGAAGGTCGCGGGTTTGAGGCCGTAGCGTGTGTCGAAATCTTCGTCCGACTGCACGCGCGCCGCCGGCGCTTTGCGGTAGTCGGGGTCGCCGGCCTGCCGGCCGGAATCGACCACCTCGGCGAAAGCCATCGCCTGGCTCTGCGGTTTCGGCACGTTACGCAGCCGCTCCACGATCGCCACAAGGTCGACCTCGCCGGCCTTGGACGTCACGTCTTCCTCGCGCTTGGCCGTGCCCGGAAGCAGGTGAGCGGGCAATCTTTCGAATTTCAGCCGCATGGTCGTCGCTACGCCTTCGCCGAAGGCGATCGCTTCGCGCTGGCCCATGGAGGACAGGAACGCGAGCGTGGAGGCCGAAGAGTCGGCGATCGCCGAGCGGATGATCGCCTGGTCCTGCTCGTTGGCGAGCCGCATGGCGAAGAAGGTCGAGCACTGCGAGAGAATGGTCGGGTCCAGCTCGCCGGGGCGCTGGGTGACGACGCCGAGATAGCAGCCATATTTGCGGCCTTCCTTGGCGATGCGCGACAGCGCGTGCCGGGTCGGCGCGAAGCCGAGACGCGCATCGGCGGGCATGTAGCGGTGCGCTTCCTCGCATAGGAACAACAGCTGCAGCTTGCCTTCGCTCCACAGAGCAAGGTCGAAGGCCAGACGCGCCAGCACCGAGCAGACGGAATTGACCACTTCCGACGGCATGCCGGCCATCTCGAAGCAGGTCACCGGACGGCCATGATGCGGCACGCGGAAGATGTTGCCGATCGTTTCGTGGATGGTGTCCTCGATCAGGCGCGAATTGAACATGAAGCGGTAGCGCGGATCGGCCGCCGCCGATTCGATGCGTGTCTTCAGCGATTTGAGGGTCGGACGATCGGTCTTGCTTTCGAGCATGCCCATGCGCTCGTCGATCTGCTTGAGCAGGTCGGCGATGCGGTAGGGCACCGGCGTATCGGCGGTCAGCGCATCGCTGCCGCGCCTCAGGTAGGCGCCTGAACCGGGGTTGCGATAGAGGTTCTTGGCGAGCGGAATGAGGTCGCGAAGGGCATCGATCTCTTCCGGCACCGTCTCGCGTCCGCGAAACAGCACTTCGGCGAATTCCTCCATCGTGAACATCCAGAACGGCAGGTCGAGCGTCTTGGAATCGACCCTGACGCAATATTCTGGCAGCGAAGCCGCGAACTCGTTGTGCGGATCGAGGATCAGGATGCGCAGGTCCGGTCGCGCCGCGATCGACTTGCGCAGCAGCAGCGACACCGCTGTCGACTTGCCGACGCCGGTCGTGCCGACAATGGCGAAGTGGCGCGCCAGCGTGTCATCGATGGCGATGTTGGCGGCGATCGCCTCGTCCTGCGCCAGCGAGCCGATGGTGATGGAATGGCGGCCGGCCAGGTCATAGACCGCCTGCAGGTCGCGGGTGCGGATGCGGTGCGCGACGGCGCCGATATGCGGATAGATGGTGATGCCGCGGTCGAAGATCGGCCTGGCCCCGGGTTCGGCGCCGTCACGGACTTCGCCGATCAGCTCGATGCTGACCTCGATGGCGTTCTTGCCGTCACTGTTCCAGGCCAGATCCGACTTGCCGATCGCGTAGACCAGGCCGACGGTTCGCGTCGTGCCAAGATTGATCGAGATCATCTTGCCGACCGTCCACAGGCCGGTGATCGCGCCGTCGGCGTCATCGGCATAGGCGCTGATGGTGGCGCGCGCACCGTCGCATTGCACGACATTGCCCAGGATGCGCTTGTCGTGCTGGTCGGCTGTGCGGCGCTCCTGCGATGTCGGTTCTCCGACCGAAGCTTCGCGTTCGACATACATGGACAGGCCAATCCCCATTTCCCTTGAGGCCGTACCCTACAGGAACGGGGTTAAGGTCGGATGAGGTCGGATGGTGTAGAGAGGATTAAGGTCCTGGTGAAAATTGCTTTGAAATGGCTCTTCACGCACTTGTCGGTTTCGTTATAATGGACGAATGGATAATATAGCGAACGACATTTCCTCGACCATCGGCAGGCGTATCCACACCGAAAGGACCATGCGGGACTGGTCGCTGGCCGAGCTCGCCGAACACTCCGGTGTTTCCAAGGCAATGCTGAGCACGATCGAGCGTGGCATGACCAGCCCGACGGCGGCACTTCTGGTGCGCATAGCGGCTGCCTTCGGCATGACGCTCTCGACCCTCATCGCACGGGCGGAATTGCAGGGTGGCGGGCTGCTGCGCGCGGCCGGCCAGCCAGTGTGGCGCGACCCCGACACAGGCTATGTCAGGCGGCATTTGTCGCCGGCCTGCGACATGCCGCTCGAACTGATCAAGGTCCATCTGCCGGCGGGCGCGAAGGTCAGCTTGCCGGCGGCTTCCTACGCCTTCATCAAGCAGCAGATCTGGCTGATCTCGGGAAAACTCGAATTCACCGAGGGTGACCAGGTGCACAGGCTCGAACCGGGCGACTGCCTGGCGCTCGGAGCGCCGTCGGATTGCACCTTTCATGCGCTGGAGCCGGGCGCCGATTATCTCGTCGCCCTGGTCAGGAGCTGACGTCATGGCACGACGGCCAAAGCGCTCCCACAATGGGGGGCCGCCTCTTGACGACTACAAGGGGCCGCCATGGGGCAAGGGCGATCCATACATCTTCCTGGCCTGGCAGGCCGCGCACGCCAATGCATGGAAGGCGCCGAGCCGCGAAGTCATGCTGATGCGGATGGACAAGGCCGAACGGCTGGGCCTGACCTATGAGGAGTACACGCTCGAGATCCTGGAGCGCGGTCGGCATCTCAAGGAAGAAGACACCGAACGCATCGGCGCCATCAAGGCCGCGCGCAAGCGGCGTGTGCGCCATCTCGACTGAAGCGGCGCTGTCGACCCATCAATCGTTTCCAGAGGACCAGATATGAACGTCATAGAAATCGGGCCGTTGACCGCAAGCCGGGAAACACTCGCACAGCTGACCGATCTGCTGGTCGAAACGGCTGCCGCCGGCGGATCGGTCAGCTTCATGCATCCGCTGGCGTTGGATGTTGCCAGCGCGTTCTGGGAGACGTCGCTGGCCGCGGCGGCACGAGGGCAAAGAATGGTGCTTGGGGCATGGGACGGCGGCGCTCTGGTCGGCACCGTCACCCTGCTGCTCGACTGTCCGCCCAATCAGCCGCATCGGGCCGAGATCGCCAAGCTGATGACATCGGTCGGGCAGCGGGGCAGGGGTGTCGGGACGCGCCTGATGCGAGCCGCCGAACGCCTCGCGGCGGAGAAGGGGCGCACGCTGCTGGTTCTGGATACGGCGAGCGAAGAGGGTGCTTCGGGACTTTATGAGAAGCTCGGCTTCACCTTGGCCGGCGAAGTGCCGGACTATGCGCTGAAGCCGCATGGCGGGCTGACGGGCACGCTGATCTACTGGAAGCGCATCGGCACAGCGTCGCGGTAACGCCAGTCACTCATGCCTTCCCGGCGAGGCGCTTCAGCAGCCAATGGCGGAAATCCTGCTCCGCGCTGGTCAGGTGCGCGGTCGACGGCCTCGTCAGGAAATGCCCTGACGTGCTGGGCAGCTCAAAAACGGAAAGCCGGACCAGCGCTCCGCCGTCGAGCGCCGCGTCGATTAGGGGCCGCGACCCAAGGAGGACGCCGGCACCGGCGCTCGCCGCATGCATGGCGGCGACGAAACTGTCGAAGCGATGCGAGCGCCGGGGATGGCCGGCCAATCCGGCCGCCGCGAACCATTCCGCCCACATCTCGCGCGCGCCGGCCACCAGAAGCAGCGGCAGCGATGTCCAGTCGGCGGCACTGGCCAAGGCCGGGCTTGCCACCGGCACAAGCCGCTCGGCGGTCAGCCTCTCGGCCTCGCGTCCGGGAAAGGATCCGTTGCCGAAACGGATGTCGAGCGCCGAGCCTGGCAAATCGTAGTCGGTCGGGCGATGGATCGTCACCAGATCAAGCTGGATGCGCGGCAGCGCCTCGGCGAGGTCGGGCAGCGCCGGAACCAGCGCCAGCAGCGCAAACGAGATCGGCACCCGGAGCGAGACGGTCTGGACGGCGCGCGGTTCGAACAGTTCCGTGGTGCTGCTGCCAATGGTGGCGAAGGCCGACTGGATGTGGGGCAGGTAGGCGGCACCTTCCGGCGACAGCGCGACCCCACGCGCCAGCCGCGAGAACAGACGCGTCTTCAGCCTTTCCTCGAGCAGCCGGATGTGCTGGCTGACGGCCGCCTGGGTCAGGCCGAGTTCGGCTGCCGCCGCGGTGAAGTTCGACAGCCGTGCCGCAGCCTCGAAACTGCGCAGCCAGTCGAGTGGAGGGAGGGTAGGAGCGGTTCGCCGAGCCATTACCAAATCGCTGCCATTGGCCAAAAAATGATAATTGGAATTATGCCTTTCGGGAGGTCAACATGCAATCCAAACCACGGTACGAACCGTGGGCAACAAGGCGACAGGACGGATTTCCATGCTCACCCACGTGCTGGTTGGCGATGAAGGCAGAACAATCGAACTTGGTTGGACAGACGGCAAGCGTACCCGCTTCCACGCCGTCTGGCTGCGTGACAACGCGCTTGACGACAAGACGCGCAGCGCCGGCAATGGCCAACGCCTGATCACCATCCTCGACATTCCGGCGAAGACGAGAATTGGCGCTGCCGCCATCAAGGCCGGAGCGCTGGAGATCAGCTTCGAGCCGGAGGGAAAAACGGTCAGCTTTCCCGCCCAATGGCTGCGTGCGAACGCCTATGATCGCGACGAGACACGCCAGCCTGGTTGGACAGGCGATGTCATCCAGCGCTGGACCAGGGCGACGATGCAGAACGCGGTGCCGCGCGCCAGCTATCCGGCGGCCTTGCATGGCCGCGGTGTCCTGCGCGAATGGCTTTCGGCGGTGAGGACTTATGGTTTTGCGGTGATGGACGGGCTGCCGGCCGAATCCGGGGCGCTGTGCAAGGTGTCCGACCTGTTCGGCTATGTCAGGGAGACCAATTACGGGCGCTGGTTCGAAGTGCGCGCCGAGGTCAACCCGAACAATCTCGCCTACACCAATCTGGGCCTGCAGGCGCATACCGACAATCCCTATCGCGATCCGGTGCCGACGCTGCAGATCCTGTCCTGCATCGAGAACACGGTGGAGGGCGGTGAATCCAGCGTCGTCGACGGCTTTGCCGTCGCGGCCGCCCTTCAAGCGGAAAATCCCGAGGGTTTTCGGCTGTTGAGCTCCCATGCGGCGCGGTTCGAATATGCAGGGTCGTCCGGCGTGCGGCTGCAGGCGAAGCGCCCGATGATCGAGCTTGGACCCGACGGCGAACTGATCTGCATCCGCTTCAACAACCGTTCGCTGGCGCCGACCGTCGACGTGCCGTTCGCCGAGATGGGTGCTTATTATGCCGCCTACCGCCGCTTCGCCGAGCTGATCGAGGATCCATCCTTCGAAGTCACCTTCAAGCTCGAGCCCGGCCAGGCCTTCATCGTCGACAACACCCGCGTCATGCATGCCCGCAAGGCGTTTTCCGGCACCGGCAAGCGCTGGCTGCAGGGATGCTACGCCGACAAGGACGGCCTGTTGTCGACGCTCGCGGCGATCGAACACGGCTTCAAGGAGGCCGCGGAATGATCGGCCAGGATCTGAACGCGGACACCATCGTCGAATTCATCGCCGACATTTTTGAGCGCCGGGGCGCCGAATCCTATCTCGGCGAGCCGGTGACGATGTCCGAGCATATGCTGCAAGGGGCTTGGCTGGCGGAACAGGATGGAGCCCCAGACGTGCTGGTCGCCGCCGCGCTGCTGCACGACATCGGCCATTACACCAGCGAGTTCGGCACCTATTCGCCCGACGATGTCGAGGACAAGCACCATGACGAGGCCGGCGGCGAAGTGCTGGCGCCGTTCTTCCCGCCTGTTATCGTCGAGTGCGTCCGGCTGCACGTTGCCGCCAAGCGCTATCTCTGCGCCGCCGACCCGACCTATTTCTCCAGGCTGTCGCCGGCTTCGGTTCATACCTTGTCGCTGCAGGGCGGACCGATGAGTGCCGACGAGGTGGCTGCGTTCCGCGAGAACCCGTTCCATGCGGAAGCGGTGCGGGTTCGCATCTGGGACGAGGGCGGCAAGGTCGCCAATATGCGGACGCGGGCGTTTCGCGACTATGTGCCGTTGCTGCAGCGCGTCGTGCACGACTTCGCCAATCGGCCCTGACGAGACCAATGATCAGGAGGAGACAGCCATGTGCTTCTGCTTCGACGGCGAAAGCGCGGTGGCGGCATACCGGCCCTGCCGCGAGCGTTTGGCTGACGAGGGCGTTTTCACGCCATCGCCGACCAGCCCCAGCGGCGAACTCGCCGCTGCCGCCTTGTTCGACGTCGCCGACGCGGGACAGGTTCACCGTGTCGATGCGGGAGAAGCGACCTATCCCTTGTGATGGACCTGCTGCAATCCATAGACAGGTGTTGGCAAGCCAACCTGCCGGGCTTTGAGCTGCAGCGCCAGATATTGCGAATAGTGGCGTGACTGATGGAGGTTGCCGCCATGGAACCACAGCGCCTCCTGCTGGGTCGGCTTCCACATGTTGCGCTGCTCGCCTTCCCAGGGGCCGGGATCCTTGGCGGTGTTGGAGCCAAGGCCCCAGACCTTGCCGACCTTGTCGGCCACCTCCTGCGAGATGAGGTCCGCCGCCCATCCGTTCATCGAGCCGTAGCCTGTGGCGTAGATCACGAGATCGGCCGGCAATTCGGTGCCATCGGCGAATTTGACGCCGGTTTGCGTCAATTCCCGCACCGCCGCACCTGGTCCGCTCTTGAGCTTGATCGAGCCGTCGATGACCAGGTCGCAGGCGCCGACATCGATGTAGTAGCCCGAACCCCGGCGCAGATATTTCATGAACAGGCCTGAGCCGTCATCGCCCCAGTCGAGCAGGAAGCCGGCCTTCTCAAGGTCCGCGTAGAACTTCGCGTCGCGTTCCTTCATCTGCTGGTAAAGCGGGATCTGGAACTCGTGCAGGATGCGATAGGGCAGGGAGGCGAAGATCAGGTCGGCCTTGCGCGTCGTCATGCCGTTCTCCACCGCCTGCTCGGAATAGAGTGCGCTGAGCCCGATATCCATCAACGTGTCGGACTTGACAATATGGGTGGAGGAGCGCTGCACCATGGTGACGTCCGCGCCACCCTCCCAGAGAGCCGCGCAGATGTCGTGGGCGGAGTTGTTGGAGCCGATGACCACGACCTTCTTGCCGCGATATTTGTCGGGGCCGGGATGGGTCGAGGAATGCTGCTGCTCGCCCTTGAAGATGTCCTGGCCCTTGTATTTCGGCCAGTTCGCCTTGCCGGACATGCCGGTGGCCAGCACCAACTGCTTGGGCTTGAGGACGATCTCTTCGCCGTCGCGTTCGACCACGACGGTCCATTCCTTGGTCTTGTCGTCGTATTTCGCGGATTTAGCCGAGGTGGAGGACCAGTAGTTCAGCTCCATCACCTTCGTGTACATCTCCAGCCAGTCGCCGATCTTGTCCTTCGGGGCGAAGACCGGCCAGTTCTTGGGGAAGTCGATATAGGGCAGATGGTCGTACCAGACCGGATCGTGCAGGCAGAGCGACTTGTAGCGCTTGCGCCAGGAATCGCCGGGACGCTCGTTCTTCTCAATGATGATGGCCGATACGCCGAGCTGGCGCAGGCGCGCGCCGAGCGCAATGCCGCCCTGGCCACCGCCGATGATCACGACATAAGGCTGTTTGCCGCGGCCGAGTTCGGCGATCTCGTCATCACGCTCCTCGCGCCAGGATTTCCTGTCCTTGCCGTGACCGTGCTTGGCGCCGAGCGGCCGATTGAAACCGGCCTTCTCCTCATGGCCCTTGAGCTCGGCCATGGTGGTGAGCAAGGTCCAGATCAGGTCGCCCTTGAACCGCACCAGGCCGAAGCCGCGCGCCACCTCGGTCTCGAAGGTGATCCAGGCGGTGGTGACGCCGTCCGCTTCGGTCGCCTCCTCGCCTTCGGCCACCCTCCAGTCGCTCGGCCGGGTTCCAGCCAGCGTCGCTTTCAGCATGTCGCGGACCTGCTCCTGGCCCTCCATCGTCCTGAGATTCCAGGTGAAGGTGACGAGGTCGCGCCAGTAGCAATCCGCCTGGAAACAGTTGACCGCCGCGTCGATGTCGCCGGTCTCCAGCGCCTTGCCAAGCTTGTCGAGCAGGGCCTGCGCCTTCGTGGTGGGTGTTCTCTCGAGCATGGTTTCTCCTCCGGTTGTCGGTTTCCAAGAACGCCTGTTCAGGCTTCCACTGGAACAGCAAGCGGCCGGCCAGGACCTCCCTGCCTGGGGATGGGACTCCCATTCGCCGGCAACGCGTCTCCTCCCAGGCACGTCGTCAGCCCGGCATAGTGGTGCGTCGATGGGATGGGCTCAACTGTACTATGGTAGCGCGCGGCGGAGCCGATCTCACGGCTGAGTGAATTCGTGCGGTACCCCATTGACGACCCCGCGACTTCGCCTTTATGGTCCGCCACCATGAAAACGGCACTCATTCTCGTAGGAAGGCGCGTGGGCAAGGCGGTGTAACCGCCGGGCGAAACCCCCCATGCGCAGACACAGGCTCCCTCGGGGGCCTTTTTTATTGCCTGAAACACGACTAAACGACCAGCAACGCCCAATGGCGGACAGTACGGGACCAGACCGATGAGCAATGGACAGAACGAGCGGCGCGAGATGGCAGGTAGGGAAATGACCGGCGCCGAAATGGTGGTGCAGGCGCTGAAGGACAATGGCGTCAAGCATGTCTTCGGTTATCCCGGCGGCGCCGTTCTCCCGATCTATGACGAGATCTTCCAGCAGGACGAGGTCGAGCACATCCTCGTGCGGCACGAGCAGGGCGCCGGCCATGCGGCAGAGGGATATGCGCGGTCGACCGGCAAGGCCGGCGTCATGCTGGTGACATCGGGTCCCGGCGCCACCAATGCGGTGACGCCGCTGCAGGATGCGCTGATGGATTCGATCCCGCTGGTCTGCCTGACCGGTCAGGTGCCGACCTCGCTCATCGGCTCCGATGCGTTCCAGGAATGCGACACGGTCGGCATTACGCGGCCCTGCACCAAGCACAACTGGCTGGTGAAGGACGTCAACGAACTCGCCGCGACCATCCACGAGGCGTTCCATGTCGCGACGACCGGCCGTCCCGGTCCGGTCGTGGTCGACATCCCGAAGGACGTGCAGTTCGCCAAGGGCTTTTATGTGCCGCCGCAGATCGCGCCGCGCACCAGCTACCAGCCCAAGGTCCAGGGCGACCTGGAGAAGATCAAGGCTGCGGTCGAACTGATGGCCGGCGCCAGGAAACCGGTGATCTATTCTGGCGGCGGTGTCATCAATTCCGGCCCGGAAGCGAGCCATCTCTTGCGCGAACTGGTCGACCTCACCGGTTTCCCGATCACCTCGACGCTGATGGGGCTCGGCGCCTACCCGGCGTCGGGCAAGAACTGGCTCGGCATGCTCGGCATGCACGGCACCTACGAAGCCAACATGGCCATGCATGACTGCGACGTCATGCTCTGCATCGGCGCGCGCTTCGACGACCGTATCACCGGCAGGCTGAATGCGTTCTCGCCGAACTCGCGCAAGATCCACATCGATATCGATCCGTCCTCGATCAACAAGAACGTCCACACCGAAGTGCCCATCATCGGCGATGTCGGGCGCGTGCTGGAAGACATGGTGCGGCTGTGGCGTGCAACCGCCAAGGCCGACAAGAAGGCGCTCTACCCCTGGTGGGAGCAGATCGCCAGATGGCGCGGGCGCGATTCACTCGCCTTCAAGATGAACAACGACGTGATCATGCCGCAATACGCCATCCAGCGGCTCTACGAGCTGACCAAGGACATGGACACTTACATCACCACCGAGGTCGGCCAACACCAGATGTGGGCGGCGCAGCATTATCATTTCGAGAAGCCGAACCGCTGGATGACCTCGGGCGGGCTGGGCACGATGGGCTACGGCCTGCCTGCCGCGCTCGGCGTGCAGATCGCGCATCCCGATGCGCTGGTCGTCGATATTGCCGGCGATGCTTCGGTGCAGATGACCATGCAGGAGATGAGCGCCGCCGTGCAGCACGACGCGCCGATCAAGATCTTCATCCTCAACAACCAGTATATGGGCATGGTGCGCCAGTGGCAGCAGCTGCTGCACGGCAACCGGTTGTCGCATTCCTACACCGAAGCGATGCCCGACTTCGTCAAGCTGGCCGAGGCCTATGGCGGCCATGGCATTCGCTGCGACAAGCCAGACGAACTGGACGACGCGATCAAGGAGATGATCTCGGTCAGGAAACCGGTGCTGTTCGACTGCCGCGTGGCGACGCTCGCCAACTGCTTCCCGATGATCCCGTCTGGCAAGGCGCATAACGAGATGCTGTTGCCGGACGAGGCCACCGACGAGGTAGTGGCCAATGCAATCGACGCCAAGGGCAGGGAACTGGTGTAGACGACGGACCGGGGCAGGGCTTGTCAAGATAAGCCGTGCGGAAACAGATAGTTAGATCAAGAGTTTGAGATTCATGTCATGAACGCACAGCACCTTCAACCCACCGGTTCCGCCTACTTCATCGCCAAGGAAACGGAACGGCCGGAAAACCACACGCTTTCCGTGCTGGTCGATAACGAACCGGGCGTGCTTGCCCGGGTCATCGGCCTGTTTTCCGGGCGTGGCTACAACATCGAGAGCCTGACCGTCTCGGAAACCGAGCATGAAAAACACCTGTCGCGAATCACCATCGTGACGCGCGGCACGCCGCATGTGCTGGAGCAGATCAAGCATCAGCTCGAGCGCATCGTGCCGGTGCATCGCGTGGTCGATCTCACCGTGCGTTCGCACGAGTTCGGACAGGAGCGGCCGCTGGAACGGGAACTGGCGCTGGTCAAGGTTGCCGGCACCGGCGAGGCCCGGGTCGAGGCGCTCAGGCTCGCCGACGCGTTCCGCGCCAGCGTCATCGACGCCAACACCGAGCATTTCATCTTCGAGATCACCGGCAAGGGCTCCAAGCTCGACCAGTTCATCGCCATCATGAAGCCGCTCGGACTGGTCGAGATCTGCCGCACCGGCGTGGCAGCCATGAACCGCGGCCCGCAGGGGATGTAGCAGTCATACGAAATTAAAGTTCAGCAATCACGGTCGGGCGAGGCGATCCGAAAAGCGAACTGAGACTTGGTGGCGCATGACCCCACGACAAGATCTGGTGATACATGTGATGATGTACGCACTGATCGCATACTCGATCTGGGTGCTTGCCCACGGCTGGGTGACGATGACAGTCCCAGCCTTACGAGGCAATGAATGGGTTGCCTATGCGGATAATCCAACCAGATTCTGGGACCTGATCTTCTTCCACGCGGGGTCCAGACGCGCCGCTGGCCGTACAGGCGGATCACTGCGGCGCGCATTGGACCACTCGAATGACGTTGCGTCCGGCGCCCGGTCGATTTAAGTCAGTATTGCTGACCTTTGGAGCCGTCATGACCCTCGACGCCTTCCTTGCCCTGCTGCTCTACGCCCTGGTGACCTCGGTCACGCCGGGCCCGAACAACTTTATGCTGCTGGCGTCGGGCGTGAATTTCGGCATCGTGCGGACTATCCCGCATATGCTCGGCATCAGCATCGGATTTCTCGTCCTTTTGCTTGCCGTCGGCTTCGGGCTTGGGGCGGTGCTGACCGCGTTCCCCGCGCTGCACACCGGGCTTAAGATCGCCGGCGCCGTCTATCTGCTCTATCTCGCCTGGAAGATTGCCATGTCGCGCTCGCTCAGCGGCAAGGGCGAGACGGATGCGCGGCCGATGCGATTCATCGATGCCGCGGCCTTCCAGTGGGTCAACCCCAAGGCTTGGGTGATGGCAATCACCGCGATGGCCGTCTATACCAATCCCGAACGGCCATTCTTGTCCGTCATTCTGATCGGCGTGGCTTTCACTGTGGTCAATCTTCCCAGTGTCTCGGTCTGGGCCGGATTCGGCACGGCACTACGCGGCTTCCTGTCCGACCCGGTGCGGTTGAAATGGTTCAACATCGCCATGGGCGTGCTGCTGGCGGCGACGCTTTGGCCGATGCTGCGCTAGATAAGGCTGCCCTCTCGGAGGCCATTTTTCGGAGCCCATCCGGCTTCCGGCTTTGAGGATAGCCGGCTGCACAGCTATTGTGCAGTGCACATTAAATCTTCGTAATGCCGTGTTTTGGCCCTTTTCCGACAAACCCGCGTCCTATCTATTCGGCGAAATCGCGGCAGTGAGCCGGGAATTGCGCTAGAATACGACCACCTGGCTATGGCGTGTCGGACGGAGAGGTCTTTTGTCGATGCGTGGAAAAGTCATGCTTTCATTGCTGGCGGTCGCCTGTGTCGGCGCGGCCTGGCTCTATCTGTCGCCGGACGCGCTGAACAAGGCTCAGCAGTTCCTCGGCGCAAAGCAGGTCGCCGCGACAGACAAGCCAGCGACCGAAAAGCCGGCGGCGGGGGACAAGGCGGCGGGTGGCGGCAACGGTGCCCGTTCGGCCTCGATCGTTTCGGCGACGGCGACGACCGCGGATTTCCCGATCCGCCGCTATGCCATTGGCTTCGTCTCCTCTCCGGCCGTGGTCAACATCAACGCGCGCGTCTCCAGCCAGATCGTGTCGATCGACGTCAAGGACGGGCAGATGGTGAAGGCGGGCGACCTCCTGTTCTCGCTCGACGATCGGGCGCTGAAGGCGCAACTCGCCAAGGATCAGGCAGCGCTTGCCAAGGACCAGGCGCTGCTTGCCAGCTCGAACTCCGACCTTCAGCGCGCCAAGGACCTTGTCGCCAAGCAGGCCGGTACGCAGCAGACCTACGACCAGGCCGTTGCCGCGCAGAAGGCGGCGGCGGCGACCGTCGATGCCGACAAGGCGACGATCGACGCCGACAATGTCCAGCTTGGCTTTGCCACCATCACCGCGCCGATCGCCGGCAGGCTGGGTGCCGTGAATGTCGCCGTCGGCGACCTCGTCACCGTCAGCAACGGGAACAGCAGCACGGCGACGCCACTGGTAACCATCACCCAGATGGACCCGCTGCAGGTCAACTTCAATCTGCCGGAAAGCAACCTTGCGCTGCTTCATAAGGCGCTTGCCAATCCACAGCAGAACGCGGTGACGTTGATCCAGAACGGCGACCCGACGCCGATCGGCAAGGGTACGCTCGATTTCGTCGATTCCAGCGTCGACACCGCATCGGGCACGATCGCGACGCGGGCAAGCATTCCGAATGCCGATCTTTCCCTTTGGCCGGGCCAGTATGTGAATGTCGTGCTCGACGCCGGCATCATGCCGCGGATGACCTCGGTTCCGACCGTGGCGGTGCAGCCCAGCCAGAAGGGGCCGTTCGTGTACGTGGTCAAGCCGGACAGCACTGTCGAGATGCGGCCGGTGCAGGTGGTGCTGACCGAAGGCGCAAACAGCGCCATCAGTCAGGGGCTGAAAAGCGGCGAGAAGGTCGTCACCGAGGGCCAGACAAGGCTGAAGAACGGCGCCGCGGTGCATGAAGGCAAGGCGGCCGCGCCGAAGGTTGCCGAGGCGACCAACGCCGGCGAGGCGGCCCAATGATCTCCGAATTCTGTATCCGCAGGCCGGTCGCCACCCTTCTGATGTCGTTCGCCCTCGTGCTGGGCGGACTGTTCGCCTACGAATTCCTGCCGGTGGCGGCACTGCCGAGCGCCGAATTCCCGGTCGTCAACGTCTCGGCCTCGCTGCCCGGCGCTTCGCCCGAAACCATGGCCACGTCGGTGGCGACGCCGCTGATCAAGCAGTTCGCGACCATCGCCGGCATCGATTCCATTTCGACCACCAACTCGCTCGGCCAGACCTCGATCGCCATCCAGTTCGTGCTCAACCGCAACATCGACGCGGCCGCCGCCGACGTCCAGGCGGCGATCGCGCGCACGCAGAAATCGCTACCGCCGCAGATGACGGCGCCGCCAAGCTACCGCAAGGTCAATCCGGCCGATGCGCCGATCCTCTTGATGTCGCTGGTCAGCGACACGGTGCCGCTGACCGACCTCGATGCCTTCGCCGAAAACGTCATCTCGCCGTCGCTGTCGACCATCGACGGCGTCGCGCAGGTCTCGATCTTCGGCCAGCAGAAATACGCGGTGCGCATCCAGATCGATCCGACCGCGCTTGCCGCGCGCGGCATCTCGATCGATCAGCTGCAGGCGGCGGTCGCGTCCGCCAACAGCAACACGCCGCTCGGCGTTCTGCAAAACAACAAGCAGCAGCTCACCATCACCGCCAACACGCAGCTTACCGACGCGGCCGGTTTCTCAAACCTCATCATCGCCACCAAGAACGGCCACCCGGTGCGGCTGGGCGAGGTGACCCGTGTCGTCGATTCGGTGCAGACCACCACAACCGCAAGCTGGTATGACGGTACCCGCGCGATCATCATGGCGGTGCAGCGCCAGCCGGACGCCAACACGGTCGACGTCGTCGACAAGGTCAAGGCGATGCTGCCGTCCTTCCAGGACCAGATGCCGGCCGCAGCCCAGATCAAGCTGCTCAACGACCGCTCGAGCTCGATCCGCCAGGCGGTCGACGACGTGCAGTTCACGCTGCTTTTGACCATCGCGCTGGTGGTGATGGTGATCTTCGTGTTCCTGCGTCGCGTCACGGCGACCATCATCCCGGCCGTGGCGGTGCCGATCTCGCTGATCGCCACGCTCGGCGCGATGTTCCTGTTCGGCTTTTCCATCGACAACATATCGCTGATGGGCCTGACGCTCGCCGTCGGCCTTGTCGTCGACGATGCCATCGTGATGCTCGAAAACATCTTCCGCCATATGGAAGAGGATGGGCTGTCGGCCTTCGACGCGTCGCTGAAGGGCGCGCGCGAAATCGGTTTCACCATCATCTCGATCTCGATCTCGCTGGTGGCGGTGTTCATCCCGGTGCTTCTGATGGGTGGCGTGATCGGGCGCATCTTCAACGAGTTCGCCGTCGTGGTGACCGTCGCCATCCTGGCCTCCATGTTCGTGTCGCTGACGCTGACGCCGATGTTGTGCTCGCGGCTGCTGTCGGTGACCAAGGCCGACCGCGAGGCACATGGTGCTGGCCACAAGCGCGATTTCCTCACGCGCGGCTACGATCGGATTCTGAGCTTCTGCCTGCGGCACACCTTCCTGGTGTTCCTCGTCTTCGTCGGCACCGCGGCAGCCTCGGTGTGGCTGATCGAGGTTTCGCCGAAGGGTTTCTTCCCGCAAGAAGATATCGGCCAGATTTCGGTGACCACCATCGCGCGCCAGGACATTTCGTTCGACGCTATGGCCAAGCTGCAAGGGCAGGTGGCCAGCGTGTTCTCGAAGTCACCCTATGTCGACCATGTGGCGTGGTCGGCGGGCAGCGGTAACAATGCGCTGAACCAGGGACAGCTCTTCGTCCAGCTCAAGGGCAAGGACCAGCGTCCCGATATCGAGAAGGTGCTTGCGGATCTGCGCAAGCAACTGGCCGGCGTGGCGGGCATCGAGACTTACATGCAGCCGGTGCAGAATCTGCGGCTCGGCTCGCGCTCGTCGGCCAGTGCCTACCAGCTTGTGGTTCAGGGCCTCGATACCGGCCTGACAGATCAGTGGGCGCAGAAACTGAATGACGCGATGGCGGCCGACCACACGACCTTCACCGACGTCACCAGCGACCTGCAGAACAACGCCTTGCAGGCGACGCTGGTGGTGGACCGCGACAAGGCCGCCCAACTCGGTATCGACACCGACACGCTGCGCTCGGCGCTTTATGGCGGGTTCGGCACCGACCAGGTTTCAACGATCTTCGGCTCGGCCGACAGTTACGAAGTCATCGCCGAACTCGATCCCAAGATCGAATGGTCGCCGGAGCGGATGCTTGCCATCCAGATGCGGACGGCGAGCGGCAGCCTGGTGCCGCTCGGTGCCTTCGCCAGGGTCGACCGCACGGCCGGAGCCTTGACGGTCAACCAGCTCGGCCAGCTTCCGGCGGTAACGATCTCCTACAACCTGCCGCAGGGCGTGGCGCTGGGCGACAGTGTGAAACGCATCGACGCGCTGAAAGAGCAGATCGGCATGCCGACGGCGATCTCCACGACCTTCGCCGGCACCGCCAAGACCTTCCAGGATTCTCTTGCCAACCAGGGCCTGCTGGTCGGCGGCGCCATCCTGACCATCTATATCGTGCTCGGCATTCTGTATGAGAGCTTCATCCACCCGCTGACGATTCTGACCGGCCTGCCGTCGGCTGTGCTCGGGGCGGTTGTCGCCTTGCGCTTCGCCGGCATGGATCTGTCCGTCATCGCGGTGATCGGCATCCTGATGCTCATCGGCATCGTCAAGAAGAACGGCATCATGATGGTCGACGTCGCGCTTGAACTGCGACGAGAGGGCATGTCGGCCACCGATTCCATCCACAAAGCCTGCCTGATGCGGTTCAGGCCGATCATGATGACGACGCTGGCGGCACTGATGGGCACGTTCCCGATCGCGCTCGGCACCGGCGCCAGCGCGGAACTGCGCCAGCCGCTGGGCGTTGCCGTCGTCGGCGGCCTGCTCGCCTCGCAGGCGCTGACCCTGTTCGTGACACCGGTGATCTACGTCTACATGGAGAATTTCTCGGGCTGGCTGGTCGGACTGATGCCGAAGCGCAAGGCCGAGTTGCACTTGGTCGAAGAGGGCGACCAGCCCTCGCTGTTCGGCACCAATGACGACATCCCCGGTGAGCCGCAGAAGACCGCCGCCGAGTAGCAAGCGGGCACGCACCGAGTTCCGCTGGCCCAAGCCGTCATACTTGCGGCCGGCGGATCGGAACTTTAGTTTGCCGTCATGTCCCACGATCATGACCACGACAACGAACTCGATCCGTTTGCCGCGCGGGTGCGCGCGCTGGAAACCATCCTGACCCGCAAGGGGCTGATCGATCCGGCTGCGATCGACGTCATTGTCGATACCTACGAGACGAAGATCGGTCCGCGCAACGGCGCCCGGGTGGTGGCCAAGGCCTGGAGCGATCCCGCTTTTGCCGCGTGGCTGAAGCGCGACGCGACGGCGGCGATCGAATCGCTGGGCTATACCGGCCGGCAAGGCGAGCATATGCAGGCGGTGTTCAACACCGGGAATACCCACAACCTCGTCGTCTGCACATTGTGCTCCTGTTATCCGTGGTCGGTGCTTGGCCTGCCGCCGGTGTGGTACAAGGCGCCGCCCTACAGGTCGCGCGCGGTGATCGATCCGCGCGGCGTGCTCGAGGAGTTCGGGCTGGTGCTGCCGGCCGGGACGAAGATACGCGTCTGGGATTCGACAGCGGAACTGCGCTATCTCGTCGTGCCGACGCGGCCCGACGGCACCGAGGGCTGGAGCGAGGAGCGGCTGGCCGAGCTGGTGAGCCGCGATGCCATGATCGGCACGGCTCTGGCGAGTCACCCGGCATGAACGGGCCGCAGGATCTCGGCGGACAGATGGGTTTCGGGCCGGTCGCGCCCGAACGAGACGAGCCGTATTTCCATGCCGACTGGGAGAGGCGGGCGCTCGGCTTGACGCTCTGCGCCGGCGGCATGGGCGCCTGGAACATCGACGAGAGCCGGCACGCACGGGAATCGCTGCATCCGGCCGAATATTATGGCTCCAGCTACTATCAGATATGGATCAAGGCGCTTGAGATCTTGCTCAAGCGGCATGGTTTCGTCAGCGAGCGCGACCTCGGGGCGGGCGAGGCGATTGATCCGGCGGCGACACCCAAAAGAGTGCTGAAGGCGGAAAACGTTCCCGCTGTGCTGGCCAAGGGCGGTCCTTGCGATCGGCCGGTGGAGACAGCGCCACGATTCAAGGCCGGGGATTCGGTGCGGACGAAAAACTTCAACCCGACCGGCCATACCAGGCTGCCGCGCTATGCGCGCGACAAGCAGGGCACCATCGAGGCGGTGCGCGACGGCTTCGTCTTTCCCGACAGCAACGCGCATGGGCAGGGCGAGAATCCGCAATGGGTCTATACCGTGGTTTTCGATGGCACGGAAATCTGGGGCGAGGGCGCCGACCCGACACTGACCGTCTCGATCGACGCCTGGGAGAGCTATCTTGAGCCGGCCTGAAGCGAAGGGATCCGCCGCCAGTTTGCCCGCCGGCTTCGACGCACCGGTGTTCGCCGAGCCATGGCAGGCCGAAGCCTTCGCCATGACTGTGGCACTGCACGACAAGGGCCTGTTTTCGTGGAACGAATGGGCGGATGCCCTGTCAGCCGAGGTGAAGAAGCCGGATGCCGCGGCGGACGGCCATGACTATTACGAGCATTGGCTGGCGGCGCTGGAAGGGCTGCTCGCCTCCAAGGGGCTGGCTGCCAAGCCGGACGTCGATGCGATGGCGCGGGCCTGGGAGCGCGCCGCGCACGCCACACCGCATGGCAAGCCGATCCTGCTGGAGAACGATCCGCACGCTGCCAACTGAATTTTCGTTCCCTTTACGTTCTTGCCTGCGGCTGATAGCCTGAACAGCAGGGAAGTTCGCCACCGGCGTGTCGATGGTGGTGGCGGCGATCTTGTGTTTGCCTCGCGAATCCGGTCACACGATCAGATGGAATTTTCACCCCAACAAGACGAGGCGCTGCAAGCGGTCGCCCGCTGGCTGAAGACCGGCACGCCGCAGCTGTTCCGGCTGTTTGGCTATGCCGGCACCGGCAAGACGACGCTGGCGCGCTATTTCGCCGAACATGTCGACGGCCAGGTGCAGTTCGCAGCCTTCACCGGCAAGGCCGCCCAGGTGCTGCGCTCCAAGGGCGCGGTCAACGCCCGCACCATCCATTCGCTGATCTACCGGCCCAAGGGCGAGGAATCGGTGGCCGACGAGGTCACCGGCAAGACCTCGATGTCGCCAACCTTCTCACTCAACCGGCAGAGCCCGATCTCGCGCGCCAAACTGGTCGTCATCGACGAGTGCTCGATGGTCGACGAGCAGCTTGGCCGTGACCTGATGAGTTTCGGCACGCCGATCCTGGTGCTGGGCGACCCCGGCCAGTTGCCGCCGATCTCGGGTGGCGGCTTCTTCACCGACCATGAGCCAGACTTCCTGCTGACCGAGATCCACCGGCAGGCGCGCGACAATCCGATCCTGCGGCTGGCGCTCGATGTGCGCGAGGGCCGCGAATTCATGCGCGGCGACTACGGCACCGCGAAGGTGATCGGCAAGGAAGACGTCAATCAGGAACTGGTGCTGAGGGCGGACCAGGTGCTGGTCGGCACCAACCGCACGCGGCGGCGCTACAACCAGCGCCTGCGCGAGCTCAAGGGCTTCAATGCCGATTATCCGCAAGCCGGCGACAAGCTGGTGTGCCTGCGCAACGATCCCGCCAAGGGCTTGCTCAACGGCTCGCTGTGGAAGGTGATGACCTCGTCGCGCGAGACGGTCAAGCCCGGGATCAATCTTCTGGTTTCGCCCGAGGAGGACGATCCGGATCGCGGCGTCGCGAAAATCAAGTTGCTGAAGGCGGCGTTCGAGGATCCTGACGCCGAAATCCCTTGGCAGCAGAAGAAGCGCTTCGACGATTTCGACTATGGCTATGCGCTGACGGTGCACAAGGCGCAGGGCTCGCAGTGGAACGAGATCGTGCTGTTCGACGAGAGCTGGGCCTTCAAGGAAACGCGCCAGCGCTGGCTTTACACAGCTATCACCCGGGCCGCCGAACGCCTGACCATCGTCAGGTAGAAGGGGGTAGCCGGGAGAACCGTTTCATCCTCTTTCTGGAGCGGCGGTCGCCTCCTCACTCGTCGGCCGCGCGCCGAGCCATTCCCAGGCAGCGGCTTCGTCCTCGACCTTGAAATGCCTGAATTCGACGGGCGAGGAAGCCGGCAAGGCGTGTCGTGCATTCGGCGTCCAGTCAGGGGCGCCGATCGCCGCGCAACGGCCAATATGTTCCAATGCATGGACGGCACCCTTCTTGATGGTCTCGTCCGAGATGTCGGCCCAGTCGACGCCCTCATGATCGACTATGCGCACGGCCACGTCGATTTTCTGATGGAGCAAATAGGCCGCCTCCAGCAGGCCGAACAGGTTTTCGGCATCGGCGGCCGAGACATGGCCGACCACATCGATGGCAAAGAGGTCGTCGCGGCTGGTCTCGATGCGGCGGATCGCCGGCACGGATTGGAGGAAATTCAAGGTGGTGCCTCCCTTTCGTGGAGTATGTTGGTCTTCTGGAACACCGGAAAGGCCCTATCTGTTCCCGTCAAAGACGCTATAGATGCGCCGTCTCAAATGCGCCGTGCCGGAACGAATGAGCGTGGCGCGCCTCGATCGCCTGTTTCACGGACGCCAAACCATGCCAGCCAAGCTTTCCGTCAACCTCAACGCCATCGCCATGCTGCGCAACCGGCGCGACCTGCCGTGGCCCAATGTGATCGCTGTCGGACGCCTCGCCCTTGCCGCCGGAGCGCATGGGCTGACGGTGCATCCGCGCCCCGACGAACGTCACACAAGGCATTCCGACCTGCCCGAGATCAGGGCGCTGATCGACGACGAGTTCCCGCAGGCGGAATTCAACATCGAGGGCTACCCAAGCGAGGATTTCCTGGCGCTGGTGGAGAAGCATCAGCCCGAACAGGTGACGCTTGTGCCCGACGATCCCTCCCAGGCAACCTCCGACCATGGCTGGAACTTCGTCACCGATGCGGCGTTGCTGACGCCGATCGTCAGACGCCTGAAGAAGGGTGGTTTCAGGGTCTCGCTGTTTTCCGATGCCGACCCCGCCGGCATGGCGGCCGCGCGCGACACGGGCGCCGATCGTATCGAACTCTATACCGGCCCTTATGGCAGCTACCATTCCGATTCAGGTAAGGCGGCCAAAGAACTGGAAAGATTGGGAAAAACCGCTGACGCGGCATTTGCCGCCGGTCTCCAGGTCAATGCCGGGCACGATCTGACGGTGGCCAATCTGCCCGCGCTGGCCAGGCGCATTCCGGCATTGGCCGAAGTGTCGATCGGACATGGGTTGACAGCCGACGCGTTGGAGTATGGCATGGCCGGCACAGTGGGCCGGTTCCTCAGGGCCTGCGGCTGGTAGGGGGCAATGCTTCGTATTGATATGGCAGCCATCGCGTGCATTTGATATCGTATCCGCGCGCTTATCGGAGAGTGGTCGATGGCCCTTGCCAATAGCGGGAGCGAAGCTGAAACCGTCGAGCAATCGAGCCATGCCGGGGTCGAGCAGCACAGCACCAAGGTTCTCATGCTGGGCGCACTCGGCGTTGTCTATGGCGACATAGGCACAAGTCCGATCTACGCCTTTCGCGAGGCGCTTCACGCTTCGCCCGGCATCGATACGCGCGTTCACGTGCTTGGCGTGCTGTCGCTGATCGTCTGGGCGCTGACGATCATCGTGACCGTCAAATATGTTGCCTTCGTGCTTCGTGCCGACAACAAGGGCGAAGGCGGCACGCTGTCACTGATGTCGTTGGCACGCAGCGCCTATCCCAAAGGCGCTCGACTGATTCTGGTGATCGGTCTTTGCGGCGCGGCGCTGTTTTTCGGCGATTCGATCATAACGCCGGCCATCTCGGTGCTGTCGGCGGTCGAAGGCCTCACCGTGGTGACCCCAACGCTCGACGCCTATGTCGTGCCGATCACGCTGGTCATCCTTGCCATCCTGTTCTCCGTGCAACGCTTCGGCACGGGAAAGGTGGCGGCGGTGTTCGGGCCGGTGACGGCGCTGTGGTTCCTGGCCATCGGCGTTGCCGGCATCTATCACTTGATGGACGATCCATCGATCCTGCTTGCCATCAATCCCTATTACGCGGTCATTTATCTGGCCAGCACACCGACCGCCGCCTTTGTCACCGTCGGCGCCGTGTTCCTGGCGGTAACCGGGGCCGAGGCGCTTTATGTCGATCTCGGCCATTTCGGACGCAAGCCGATCGTGCTGGCATGGTTTTCCGTGGTTTTCCCCTGCCTGCTGCTCAACTATTTCGGGCAGGGCGCCTTTGTGCTCGCCAATGACGGAAAACCGACCAATCCGTTCTTCCAGATGCTGCCTGACTGGGCACTGATGCCGATGGTGGGACTTGCAACGGCCGCGACGGTCATTGCCAGCCAGGCGGTCATTTCAGGGGCTTTTTCGCTGACCCGCCAGGCGGTGCAGCTCAATCTTCTGCCGCGCATCGAGGTGCAGCATACCTCGGAAATGCAGTCCGGGCAGATCTACATGCCGCGCGTCAACCTGCTCATAGCAATGGGTGTGATGCTGCTGGTGGTCGGTTTCGGCAGTTCGAGTTCGCTGGCGTCCGCCTACGGCATCTCGGTGACCGGCGAAATGCTGATGACGACGATCCTGCTGTTCGTGGTGATGCGCAAGATGTGGAAATGGAAGCTGGCGCTCGCCCTGGCGCTGACCTTGCTGTTCGGCGTCATCGACAGCGGCTTCTTCCTGGCCAATGTCGTGAAGATCGTGGAAGGCGGCTGGGTCTCGATCACCGTTGCCTGCCTGATGGGACTGATCATGTGGACGTGGATACGCGGCACCCGCTATCTCTTCGACAAGACCCGCCGCAACGAAATCCCGCTCGATTTCCTCGCCGGCAATCTGCTGAAGAAGAAGCCGCAGCTGGTGTCCGGCACCGCGGTGTTCCTGACCAGCGATCCGCTCAGCGCGCCAACCGCCCTGATGCACAGCTTGAAGCACTACAAGGTGCTGCACGAGCAGAACGTCATTCTTTCGGTGGTGACCGCGCCGCAGCCCGTCGTGCCCGACAGCGAACGCGTCAAGATGGAGACGGTCAACGAGTTGTTCATGCGGGTGACGCTGACCTTCGGCTACATGGAACAGCCCAACATTCCGCGCGCGCTGGCGATCTGCCGCAAGCAGGGCTGGAAATTCGACATCATGACGACGTCGTTCTTCCTGTCGCGGCGGTCGCTCAAGGCATCGCCCAATTCAGGCATGCCGGTGTGGCAGGACCGGCTGTTCATCGGACTGGCGCGCTCGGCGGCCGACGCGACGGAGTATTTCCAGATACCCACAGGCCGCGTCGTTGAAATCGGCACGCAGGTCGCCATTTAACAGACACGTGCTCGCCGGCCCGCAGGTTTTGCCACAGGCCCGGACATGAGCCCGCGAATGTCGCATTGGCCGGCGTTCGCTCGAAGTCGCCCACAAGAAGCCGCGCGCTGCCAACATGAGTGCCATAACGTTACGGCACTTGATATTGCAGTGCAGCAAGCGTAGAGCACCGCGCGTTTATCGGAGTGTCGTACATGGCCCTTGCCAGTGCTGGTAGTGAGGCAGAACCCGTCGACCAATCGAGCCATCCCGAAATCGAGCAGCACAGCACCAAGGTGTTGATGCTGGGCGCGCTCGGCGTGGTCTATGGCGATATCGGCACCAGCCCGATCTATGCTTTCCGCGAGGCGCTGGTCGCGTCGTCGGGCGGGCAAGTTGCCGACCGTGGCGACATTCTTGGCGTTTTGTCGCTGATCATCTGGTCGCTGACGATCATCGTCACCATCAAATACATCATGTTCGTGCTGCGGGCCGACAATCGCGGCGAGGGCGGAGTGCTGTCGCTGATGGCGCTGGCGCGCGGCAGTTTTCCGAAACGCTCGGCGCTGATGCTCGGCATCGGCATCGTCGGCGCTTCGCTGTTTTTCGGCGACGCCGTCATCACGCCGGCGATTTCGGTGCTGTCGGCGGTCGAGGGCATGAATGTCGTCACCCCCACCTTCCAACCTTACGTCGTGCCACTGACGCTGGTCATCCTCGCCATGGTGTTCGCGGTTCAGCGTTTCGGCACCGGTGGCGTCGGGCTGGTCTTCGGCCCGGTGACCGCGATCTGGTTCCTGGCCATCGGCCTTTCCGGTCTCAAGCACATCATCGCCGATCCGGAGATCCTGTGGGCAGTCAGCCCGCACTATATCGTCGCTTTCCTGATCCATTCGCCCGATGTGGCTTTCGTCACCATCGGCGCCATCTTCCTTGCCGTCACCGGCGCGGAAGCGCTTTACGCCGATCTCGGCCATTTCGGCCGCAAACCCATCGTGCTCGCCTGGCTTTCGATCGTGTTCCCCTGCCTGCTGTTGAATTATGCCGGGCAGGGCGCCTTCGTGCTGGCGAAGAACGGCGTGGTCGGCCATCCGTTCTTCGAAATGAACGAGGGTTGGGCGCTGATCCCGATGGTGGTGCTGGCGACGGCGGCGACGGTCATTGCCAGCCAGGCGGTCATTTCAGGGGCTTTTTCGCTGACCCGCCAGGCGGTGCAGCTCAACATGCTGCCCAGGCTCCAAATCCTGCACACGTCGGAAAAGCAGTCCGGCCAGATCTACATGCCGCGCGTCAACCTGCTGCTGGCGCTGGTGGTGATGATGCTGGTGGTCGGCTTCGGCGAGTCCAGCAAGCTGGCCTCCGCCTACGGCATCTCGGTGACCGGCAACATGCTGGTGACGACGGTGCTGCTTTATGTGGTTATGACCCGTATCTGGAAGTGGAAGCTGTCGGTGGCGGTCCCGCTGACCGTGCTGTTCGCTTTCATCGATGTCGGCTTCTTCGCCTCCAACATCGTCAAGGTGTTCGAAGGCGGCTGGGCGTCGCTGGTGGTGGCCTTCACCATCGTGCTGGGCATGTGGACCTGGGTGCGTGGCAGCCGCTATCTCTTCGACAAGACCCGCCGCAACGAAATCCCGCTCGATTTCCTCGCCGGCAATCTGCTGAAGAAGAAGCCGCAGCTGGTGTCCGGCACCGCGGTGTTCCTGACCAGCGATCCCTTGAGCGCGCCGACCGCCCTAATGCACAGCCTCAAGCACTACAAGGTGCTGCACGAGCAGAACGTCATCCTTTCGGTGGTGACCGCGCCGCAGCCGGTCGTGCCCGACAGCGAACGCGTCAAGATGGAGACGGTCAACGAGTTGTTCATGCGGGTGACGCTGACCTTCGGCTACATGGAACAGCCCAACATCCCGCGCGCGCTGGCGATCTGCCGCAAGCAGGGCTGGAAGTTCGACATCATGACGACGTCGTTCTTCCTGTCGCGGCGGTCGCTGAAAGCCTCGCCCAATTCAGGCATGCCGGTGTGGCAGGACAGGCTGTTCATCGGCCTGGCGCGCACGGCGGCCGACGCGACCGAATATTTCCAGATCCCGACCGGACGTGTGGTAGAAATCGGCACGCAGGTGGCGATCTGACGAGTTGGATCGCCTCGGCCTGAACGGGGAGGCGGCCATTGGGCGGCGAATTGGTGCTTGTCACCGGCGGATCGGGTTTCCTCGGCGCGCACTGTATTCTTGCCCTGTTGAAGGCGGGCTATCGCGTGCGCACGACGGTGCGCGCCGCCAGGCGTGAAGCCGATGTTATCGCCATGCTCAAGGCCGGCGGCAGCGAGCCGGGCGACAGGCTTTCCTTTGCCATAGCCGACCTCATGGGCGATGCCGGCTGGCCCGACGCTGTCGCCGGCTGCGACTATGTCCTGCATGTCGCGTCACCATTTCCGCCCGGCGTGCCGAAGCATGAGGACGACCTGATCATCCCGGCTCGCGAAGGCGCGTTGCGCGTGCTCAGGGCGGCGCGAGATGCTGGCGTCAAACGCGTCGTGCTGACCTCGTCCTTCGCCGCCATCGGCTACGGCAAGATGCCGCCCGGCGGCCGGCCTTTCACTGAGGAGAGCTGGACCGATCCGACGGCCAAGGTCAGCGCCTATGTGAAATCGAAGACGCTCGCCGAGCGCGCGGCCTGGGATTTCATCGCCGCCGAGGGTGGCAAGCTGGAGTTGGCCGTGGTCAATCCTGTCGGCATTTTCGGACCAGTGCTCGGGTCCGACCATTCGACCTCCACCGAATTTGTTCAGCGCATGATGAACGGTGCGATGCCTGGGTTGCCGCGCCTGTCGTTCGGCGTGGTCGACGCGCGCGACGTGGCGGACCTGCATGTGCGCGCAATGACCAATCCCGCCGCCAGTGGCGAGCGCTTCCTGGCTGTTGCCGGCGATTTCATGACCGTGCGGGAGATCGCCCAGACGGTGAAAACGCGGCTCGGCGCGGCCGCCTCGCGGGTCACGACGCGGGAGCTTCCCGATTGGTTGGTGCGGATGGTGGGGCTGTTCAACGCGGAAGCCGCGCAACTCGTGACGGAACTCGGCAAGGTCAAGAACGCCACCAACGCCAAGGCGGTGCGCATGCTCGGCTGGAGGCCGCGCTCGCGCGAGGACGCGCTGGCCGCCACCGCCGAAAGCCTGGTCCGGCTCGGGCTGGTCAAGACCCCGAAATAGCGCGGCGGGAGAAAGACTTCCCGCCGCGCTGACATCAACCCGCCAAGGCGGCCTTGTTGGCCTCGAGGAACTGCTTCAGCGGTACCGATTTCCGACCGGAAAGTGTCTCAACCGAATCCGTTACCATGCCAAGGTCGCCGGCGCGCGTGGCGGCGTCGAAGGACACCAGGAGCCTGGCGATCGGCTCGGGCAGCCCGGCTGCCTTCATGCCTTCGGTCAGCGCTTCATCGGAGAGCTGGACGACCTGGATCGGCTTGCCTGTGACTTCGGTGACGAGCACCGCGACTTCGGCTGATGTATAGGCCTTGGGGCCAGTCAGCGTGTAAGTCGTGCTTTCGGTGTTATCCGAAGCCAGCCCCGCGGCTATGGCCGCGGCGAGGTCGTCACGCGCGCCATAGGAAATCGCGCCGTCGGCCGCCGACGTATACCATTGGCCCGATGCGAGGATTTGCGGCATCGCCATGAACAGGTTCTCGTCGTACCAGCCGTTGCGGAAGATCGTGTAGGGAATGCCGCTGGCCTTGATCGCCTGCTCGGTGTCGTAATGATCGGGGGCAAAGAGCACGGCGGAACCGGGTTCGGTGTTGGGCAACGAGGTGTAAAGCAGGTGGCCGACGCCAGCCTGCCTGGCCGCCGCGACGGCGGCAAGCTGCTGCTCGCGCCGCTTTCCCTGGATCGCCAGCTCGTTGGTCGAAATGATGAGCGCCCGGTCGGCGCCCGCGAAGGCTTGGGCAAGCGAGGCCCGATCGTCGAAATCAGCCTCGCGAACGGTGACGCCGCGCGCCGACAGGTCGGCAAGATTGGCGGGCGTGCGGGTCGTGGCGATGATCCGGGCCGCCGGCACCTCGAACGTGTCCAGCAGATGGTTGATGACGCTGCGGCCGAGCTGGCCGGACGCGCCGGTGACGAGAAGAGTTGCGGTCATGGGGGATCCTGACATTGCGCCGGAAGGGCGGTTCGGGTGGTGGTCTCAAAAAGAGACCAACACTAAAATAGGAATTGACCCGGTGCCGTAAAGAAGGCAGTTTTTGGGGAGGTAGGCACACGCAGGGAACCAGCCATGGACAGCCGGACCGTCAATCTGAAATCCAAACTCGAAGTCTACAAAGCGATGACCGACGGCGGAAACATTGCCGATTGCCCGGTCCGCGATGTCATCCAGGGACTCAATGGCAAATGGAGTTCGCTGCTGACGGCGGCGCTGGCCGAGCAGCCTTATCGCTTCGGCGAGCTGCGGCGGCTGGTTCCCGATATCTCGCAGCGCATGTTGACCCAGACGCTCTACGATCTGCAGCGCGACGGCTATGTGCGCCGCGAGGTGTTTCCGACCAAGCCGCCCAGCGTCGAATACAGCCTGACCGACCTTGGGCGATCGATGTTCGACGCTTTGCAGTGTCTGCTGCAGTGGGCCGAAAACAACCATGACGCAGTGCGTGGCGCGCGCACTGCCTTCGATTCGACGCAGGCTTGACCCACCGGGTAGCGCTCGGCGTCGCGACTTGATTTCATCCGGCGGCTGAAGGATTGTCCCGGCCAGTTCGGCTTGGGGGCAGCGGCATTTCCTACGATATCGCAATCGCCGGCGCTGGTCCGGCCGGGCTCGCCGCGGCGCTTTATCTCAAGCGCGCCGGCCACCGCGTCACCATCTTCGAGCGCTTCGAGGAACCGAGGCCGGTCGGCTCCGGGCTGATCCTGCAGCCGACTGGGCTGACGGTGCTCGCCGATCTCGGCCTGCTCGACGATATAATGGCGCTAGGCAGCAGGATCGATCGACTGCATGGGGTCGATGCGTCGAGCGGCCGCACCGTGCTCGATGTCCGCTACGATGCCCAGCGCGGCAACCGTTTCGGCCTGGCGGTACACAGGGCCGCCCTGTTCGGCGTACTCTTTCGCGCTGCCCGGCGCGAGGCGATCCCCATCGAGACCGGCGTCGAAATCGAGGCCCTGGAGACCGGCGAGCGGGCGACGCTGATCCGAGGTCATGGCCGAAGGGAAGGGCCGTTCGATCTAATTGTCGACGCCAGCGGCGCGCGCTCGAAGCTGCGGCGGTGCGCCGGTAGTGCCGAAGCGCCGCGGCCACTCACCTATGGCGCGTTCTGGGCATCGCTCGGCTGGCGCGGCGAGGGCTTTGACGAGCACGCGCTTCTGCAGCGCTACGACATGGCCAGCGTGATGATCGGCGTGCTGCCGATCGGGCGGCCCGAGCCGGGCGCCGAAAGGATGGCGGCCTTCTTCTGGAGCCTGAAACCGGCGGATGCCGATATAGTCCGCAGCTTCGGCATCGATGCCTGGAAGGAGCGGGTGGTGCGGCTGTGGCCGCAGGCCGAGGCGTTCACCAACCAGATCGACAGTTTCGACCAGCTCTCGCTGGCCCGCTACGGCCATCACACGATGAAGTTTCCGGTTTGCCGGCGGCTGGCCGTGATCGGCGACGCCGCCCATTCGACCAGCCCGCAGCTTGGCCAGGGCGCCAACATGGCGCTGCTCGACGCCGCGGCACTTAGCTATGCGCTGGCGCGAGCGGACGGCGTGGAGACAGCGCTGGAAGCCTATGCGCGAGCGCGGCGCCGGCATGTCAGGGTCTTTCAGGCACTGTCGCTGGCGTTCACGCCCTTCTACCAGTCGGATTCGGTGGCGCTGCCCTTCATCCGCGACAGGCTGGTGGCGACGATCGCCAAGATCCCGCCGGCGCCGCGGTTCCTGGCCTCCATGGTCGCCGGCACGGTGATCGATCCGTTCAGGCGGGCTGGGCTTGCCGAAGCGCTATGGCCGGATCGCCTTGCCGAATGAGGCTCGATAGAAATGATCCCTTCGCCCGCAGGAAGGCATGCAGGCGCTGCGGATAGTCCGGCGCCACGGCCTGCCTGATCGACGGACGGTCACTCGACGCACTGCGCCAAGCCTGGACAAGCGGCTTGCCGTCAAGAATACCGAAATCGCCGATCCGATCGAAGGCGTCGAGGTAGCGGAAGACCGGACCGTAAACGGCATCGACGAGGGAAAAGCGGCTGCCAGCGAACCATGGCCCGCTCCGCCCGGCGCCGCCCGGCAGTTCAGCCTCAACACGGTCGAACATTGCCGACAGCGCGCTGGCTTCGGCGAGGAAGCCGGCCTCGCTCGGCGCTGAATAGAACCGGCCGATGGTGTTGAGGATGGCTGAGCCATACTCGATCCAGGCGCGGTGCCGGGCGCGTGCATAGGGGTCGGCGGGGTGGGAGGGGATTGGCCTGCGTTTCCTCGAGGAATTCGAGGATGACCGCGGATTCGAAGATTATCGTCTCGTCGCCATTTTGCCGTACGCGCAGCAATGGCACCTTGCCGAGCGGCGAGATCGCCTTGAACCAGTCCGGTTTGTCGGCAAGGTCGATGTCGATCCGCTCGAACGGCACGCCTTTCTCGGCCAGCGAAATCGCGGCGCGCTGGACATAGGGGCAGAGCGGATGGCTGACGAGAACAAGGGTGTCGGCGGGTCTCATAGGAATGTGCCTTTCAATGTCGATGCAAATTGCATTTATGTAGATGCATGTGCATTGAACGTCAAGCTTGATGCATCTGCATCTATCGCCTAGGGTGGGCCATGACCGAAAAAGCCAAGCCTTCGCCTGAAGCCATCAAGGCCTGGGCCCGCCTGATGCGGGTTTCGCGCCAACTGATGGAACGGGCCGAAGACGCGCTGAAGGAGGGCGGCCTGCCGCCGCTCGCCTGGTACGATGTGCTGCACGAGCTTGCCGAGGCGGGCGAGGGCGGCTTGCGGCCGTTTCAACTGATCGAACGCACCCTGTTCGCGCAGTACAACATCTCGCGGCTATTGGCTCGGCTCGAGGCCGACGGGCTGGTCGAGAAACTGCCGGTGGCCGATGATGGCCGCGGCCAGACCATCCGCGTCACGGCCAAGGGACGGGAGACGCGCCGCCGCATGTGGGCGATCTACGGCAGGTCGATCGAGGAGTTGGTTGGCGCGAAGCTGTCGTCGGACGAATTAAACACGTTTTCGGCAATCCTCGGCCGGCTGCGCGATCCGCCAACCGCGGGCTGATCTCTGTCGCCTATTCGAAATCAGAGTAGCCGGGACAGTCGGCTGGGCAAAACCCGACCTCCGCCTAGCCGGACGAGCCCAAATACTGAATTGACGATTTCGTGCTCCGGTGTGCTCAGGAATTTGGACTGAACATGGACCTCGCAAGGTTTGCGCCAGATCAGAAGCGGATATCCGAGCCGCAGGGATCTGGGCAAAAGGGAGGGGTCGCGCATTTGTAGTGTGGCGCCCCAGTTATGGATTGGCCGCGCGCTCACGACATCCATCCACTTGACCGACAACCCAGAGCGATGGTCGATCAGCCCCTGTTTGTCGATAATCAAAACTGGTTCATTCGATCGGGTATCCTGGAAGGAAAAAAGCGCGGCAGCCGATGCAAGCGGGACCATCCCAAGAGCGAAAAGTCCAAACAGCGTTAATGCCATGTCTTCAAATAACGTTCGGTGGATCTGGGGAGTGCCGAGAAACAACGTCACCGCGGCAATGGCCATTATGAGCGCAACGAATGTCCAGACAGCGCCGACGAAGATGGTCATTCGTCTGTTCACATATGCCGTAACCGGAAGCTGGACCACTGCTGGCGGGACCACGGATTTCCGGAAAGTGGGCTCGCCTGGAATGACTATGAATTGGTCACCGTCGGATGGCGTTACAGTCTGCATCGCTCGTCCGGAAATTCACGTTGCGCTTGGTCAGGAATAACGTTCCCGCATTACCGCCAGATTTACAATAAGCATGGCTTTGTAGGTTTCCCGTCCCGGGGCTCGCTGCGGCGAAAGGGCTTGCATACGTCGACACAATACGTCATAGAAGTTCCGAACCGTAACGTACGGTACGGCTCTCTGGATGACCAGGTGAGCTTTGTCTTGCCGAGGGAAGAGCGTGTTGCACAGCGTGCCCGACATCGACAACAGCGCGGCGCTGACGGAGCGGCAGCAGGCCGTCCTGGACGCGGCTTTGCGGCTGCTGGTTGAGGAGGGCGATCATCTGACCATGACCGCCGTGGCGCGTCGCGCGAGCTGCTCGAAGGAAACACTCTACAAATGGTTCGGCGATCGCGACGGACTCTTGACGGCGACCGTGCAGTGGCAGGCCTCGAAAGTGCGGGTGGCTTCGGTCGACGGCAAGGGGCTTGACCTTGCCTCGCTCACGGCGAGCCTGGAGCGCTTTGCCTCCGACTGGTTGAAGGTGATCTCCAGCGATACGTCGATCGCCCTCAATAGGGTGGCGGTCGGCCATGCCGGTTCGGGGAAGGACAATCTCGGCGCCGTCGTGCTGGAGAATGGGCGCTTTGCGCTGGCCAAGCGGCTGAAGCCCGTGCTGGAAGCCGGCCGGCAGGCCGGGCTCCTTGAATTTACGGATGCCGAGACGGCGTTCCGTACCTTTTTCGGGCTGGTTGGCCGGGACGTGCAGATCCGCCTGCTGCTCGGCGACCGGCTGGAATTGACTGAAGCGACGATCGGCGGCGATGCCGTCCGCGCGACGCAGCAGTTTCTCGCTCTTTTCGGAGCAAAAAACGGGCCTCAGGGCTTTTGATCTTCAAAACGGGAAGGAAGTAAAATGCGTGTCTATTACGATCGTGATGCCGATCTGAACCTGATCAAGGGCAAGAAGGTCGCCATCATTGGCTATGGCAGCCAGGGCAGGGCGCATGCGCTCAACCTCAAGGATTCCGGCGCCAAGGAGATCGCCATCGGTCTCAAGGCCGGCTCGGCGACCGCCAAGAAGGTCGAGGCCGACGGGCTCAAGGTGATGAGCGTCGCCGACGCCGCCAAATGGGCCGATCTGATGATGATGGCGACGCCCGACGAATTGCAGGCCGACATCTACAAGAACGAAATCGCGCCGAACATCCGCGACGGTGCCGCGATCGCCTTCGCGCACGGTCTCAACGTGCATTTCGGCCTCATCGAGCCGAAGTCGACCGTCGACGTCGTCATGATCGCGCCAAAGGGCCCGGGCCACACGGTGCGCGGCGAATACCAGAAGGGCGGCGGCGTGCCGTGCCTGGTCGCCGTCAACCAGGACGCCTCGGGCAACGCGCTCGATCTCGCGCTTTCCTACGCCTGCGGCGTTGGCGGCGGCCGTTCGGGCATCATCGAGACCAATTTCCGCGAGGAATGCGAGACCGACCTGTTCGGCGAGCAGGTCGTGCTGTGCGGCGGCCTGGTCGAACTGATCCGCGCCGGCTTCGAGACGCTGGTGGAAGCCGGCTATGCGCCGGAAATGGCCTATTTCGAGTGCCTTCACGAGGTCAAGCTGATCGTCGACCTGATCTATGAAGGCGGCATCGCCAACATGAACTACTCGATCTCGAACACCGCCGAGTGGGGCGAATATGTCTCGGGTCCGCGCATCATCACCGCCGAGACCAAGGCCGAGATGAAGCGCGTGCTGAAGGACATCCAGACGGGAAAGTTCACCTCGGAATGGATGCAGGAATACCGCGCCGGCATGTCCCGCTTCAAGGGCATCCGCCGCAACAACGACGGCCACCAGATCGAGGAAGTCGGCGCCAAGCTGCGCGCCATGATGCCGTGGATTTCCAAGAACAAGCTGGTCGACAAGGCCAAGAACTGAGCGAACCACGCTCCGCTGTCAATCATGAAAACGGCGCCACGTGGCGCCGTTTTCATTTCTAGTCTCAGGCAACTCAACTATAGGGCGACCAGCACTGCTGGCGCGGGCCGTTATAGGGTTGGAACGTGTTGTCGTAGGCGCGATACGAGCGGTAGCGGTTATAGCACCATTGCACATGCGCGTTCGACAACCGGCCGGCGCGATAATAGCGGCGCGGCGCCGGCGCATAGTAATCGTAGTTGTTGTAGTTGTTGTACATGCTGCCGAGGCCGAGCCCCAGGCCGAGACCGAGGACCGCCGCAGCGCCATCATCGTAGTAGCGTCCGCCACGATAATGATGGCGGCCATGGCGCCAGCGCCAGTTGTCGCCGCGGTTCCAGTTGCCACCACCGTTCCAGTGGCGGCCGCTCCAGTTGCCTCCGCCATTCCAATGGCGGCCGTTCCAATTGCCTGACCGGCGCCATCTCCAATCGCCGCCGTTGTTTCCGCCAGCCCAGCCCTCGCGGACCGGGATGACCGTCGGCGCGGCGGTGCTGGCCGGGATCGACACATCCGGCTGCAGAATCGGCGCGGCAGCGGATGGCGCCGTGATGCCGGAGACAATACCGAGCGCTATCAGCCCGGATTTGACAGTGGAAGAAAAGAGCGCGTTCATTGCACTTCTCCAAGAGAACAGGCCCCACGCCTACCCTGGGAATGGGCTTACCGTGGACCTTTGCGTCTGAACGGCGGATGAACGGAAAGGTTCCGTCAACCATGGCGTGAAACCCACCGGGACCAAGGGATCCCTGCTTGTGGTCCTGCGATCTTGTTTTCCGCCGCTCTTGCAGGCAAAGGTCAGCGCATGTCGCTGCGCCTTGCCACCTTCAATGTCGAGAACCTGATGAACAGGTTCGATTTTTCCGGCTTTCGCAACCAGCTCAACGAGGATCGCACGCTGGCGCTCTTCGATATCCAGAGCGAGGCCGAATACAAGATGCTGGAACAGGCGCGCGCCATCGCGCAATCCGACGACACGCGCCAGCTGACGGCGTTGGCGATTGCAGCCGCCCGTGCCGACATCATCTGCATGCAGGAGGTCGACAACATCGAGGCCTTGAAGGCCTTCGAGTACGGCTATCTGTTCAAGATGGTGGGGCAGGGCTACCGCCAGAAATACACCACGTCGGGCAATGATTCGCGCGGCATCGATGTCGCGGTGATGATGCGCAACGAGACCGCGCAGGGACAGCCGATCGAATTCGTGCGCATGACCAGCCACGCCTATGTCACCTACGAGCAGTTCGGGTTGCATACGCCCGAGCTGGCGGCCCTCGGCAACCAGCCCAATGAACGCATCTTCCGGCGCGACTGCCTGGAGGTCGACATCAAGGTGGGCGGCGCGCCGATGACGCTCTATCTCGTGCACTTCAAGTCCATGGGCTCTCCCCGCAACGGGCTCGACGGACGCGAGGCGACAATGCCGGTGCGCATCGCGGAGGCGCAGGCCGTGCGGCGCATCATCGAGGAGCGTTTCGGGGCGGAGCACGCGGCCGACAAGCGCTGGGCGATCTGCGGCGACATGAACGATTACCGCCAGCGGGTGAAGATCGCCGGCGATGAGGTCGACGGCTACCGTTTCGAGGTGGTCGACGAGAACCTGTCCTGCATCAATGTGCTGACGGCGGGCGGCTTCTGTGAAAATGTGGTCGAGCGGCGGCCGGAAATGAACCGCTGGACCTTCTATCACACACGCGGGCCGCAAGAGCGGCATCTGTGCCAGCTCGACTATATCCTGCTGTCGAAGGGGCTGGCGGCGAAGAACGCCACCGCAGTTCCCGACATCATCCGCAATGGCCAGCCCTGGCGCACGATCTTTCCCGCGGGCCAGGAAGTCGAGCGCTTCCCGCGCGCCGGCTGGGACCGGCCCAAGGCTTCGGACCACTGCCCGGTGGCGATCACGCTGGACATGGCCTGAGCCGACATGAATTTTGATCTTCCGCGCAACGTCATCCTGCCGGTAGATGCCATCGATGTGCGTCTCGATCCCGGCTCGCATCCCTTCGCGGTGGAGAATGCCGCGGCGATTGCCGAGAACTGGCGCCGCGAGATCGCTGCCAATCCGGCGCTGTTCGACGGCATTGTGGTGCTGCTTTCCGAGCTTGCCTATCGCGACCGCAGCCTTATCGGCCGCTGCCATGCGGTCAATTACTCCACCTTCATGCTGTGGCGGAAGCGGCGCGAGAATTCCGGCGCCGAACACGCCTATGCCCATGCCGTGCTGGTGGCCGGGGACAACGCTCTGGTGGCGATCCGCATGGGACCGCGAACCGTCAGTGCCGGCCGGGTCTATTTCGCCGCCGGTTCGTTCGAGCCGATCGATTTCCGCGACGGTCTCGTCGATGTCGATTTCAACATGATGCGCGAGGTGCGCGAGGAGACCGGTATCGACCTGTCGGATGCCAGGCGTGGTGTGCGCTGGCACGCTCTGTCGACGGCAAGCGGCACCGTCATCTTCCGCCGCTATCACGTCGACGCGCCCGCCGATGAGATCGCGCGCCAAATCTTGGCCTTCGTCGCCACCGAAGCCGACCCGGAGATCGAGGGGCCGGTGATCATCCGCCATGCCGGCGACCTGCCGGACGGCCTGTCGCCGCACATGAAGCCGCTGATCGAGTGGCATTTCGCGCGCGCAGACTAATATCGGTGCGTACCAGTTGTATCGATAGCAGATTTTCTATGTTGATAGCAGTGACATCATTGTAGATTGGAATGATATCGATGAGCGCCGTCACGATCCGCAATTTGCCAGAGGAGACGCTCCGCGCCTTGAAGGTGCGGGCTGCGCATCATGGCCGCAGCACTGAGGCCGAAATGCGTGAGATCCTGGAAACGGCCGTGCGGCCGGCCAATCGGGTCAAGCTCGGTTCGCTGCTCGCCGCCATCGGCCGCGAGGCCGGATTGTCGCAAGAGGATGTCGATACCTTGCAGCAGCTCCGCGACAAAACACCGGGCGAGCCGGTGCGGTTCGAATGATCCTCATCGACACCAGCGTCATGTTTGAGCCATGGAGACCTGCACCCGATCCTCGCGTCATCGCGTGGATCGACGCCCAGGCCGTCGAAACCCTATATCTTTCGGCCGTCACCGTGGCTGAGTTGCGTTTCGGGATCGCGGCCATGCCTTCCGGCAAGCGCCGCACGATCCTGCATGATCGTCTTGAGCAGGACGCGTTGCCGTTGTTTGCGGGCCGCATTCTGCCGTTCGACCTCGACGCGTCGCGCGCCTATGCCGATCTCATGGTACAGGCGAGAGCCGCAGGCAAGGCGATCGGCAACGCCGACGGTTATATCGCGGCGACGGCCGTAGCGCACGGTCTCACTGTCGCCACACGTGACACCGGTCCATTCGCGGCCGCCGGTTTGAACATCGTCAATCCGTGGGAAAGCGCGTCGTAGCCCCGCCTGCCACTGAAACCGTACGTCGGTGCCGCGATCATGTCGTGGAGCGGCCAGGCCCTATGATGTCTTGCTTGTGAGTGCCTTGCGGTCGTTGCGCGCGGCGGCGAAGAACAGGATGAAGCCGATACCCAGCAACCCACCGATGGCCATTCCCATCGTCTGGCCAACGACCGCCTGGAAATCGGCGGTGACGCGGTCGGGATTGGTCATGCCGTAGCGGGCGAGATACCACCAGATGCCTGCAAGGGCGGCCTCGATGATGATCATCACCAGGATCACGCGCGCCTTCTTGCTCATCAGCCGCTCCTCGACCAGATATGCCTTGGCATAACATCGCCAACACAGTGACGATAGGTTGGGCAAGGCGGAAACGTCGAAGGTTGTGTAAAACCGGCCCGGAGTGCCGGACGCCCTCGCAGCTTACCCTTTTACTCGTGACGCAAGGCGTCGATCGGATCGAGCCTGGCGCCGCGCAGCGCCGGGAAGAAGCCGAACACCATGCCGATCAGCGCGGAGAAGCCGACGGCAAGCAGAATGACGGCCGGGCTAGGCGCGAAAGGTATGGTCAGCGTCACCGAGGCAAGGCCGGCCAGCGCCAGCCCAATCAGGATGCCGATGATGCCGCCAAGCAGCGACAGCACCGTCGCCTCGACCAGGAACTGGATGAGGATGTGCTTTTCATGCGCGCCGATGGCGAGCCTGATGCCGATCTCGCGCGTGCGCTCGGTGACCGACACCAGCATGATGTTCATGATGCCGATGCCGCCGACCAGCAGGCTGACACCGGCGACCGCGCCCAGCATGCCGGTCATCGTGGTGGTGGCGCTGGCCATGGCGTCGGCGATCTGGGTCATGTCGCGGATGGCGAAATCGCTCTCGCGGTCGGGCGTGATGCGGCGCGCATCGCGCAAAATGTCCTCGACGCGCGGCTGCAATTCGCTGGTCGGCGTGCGGTCGTCGGCGGCGATGTAGATGTTGTCGATGTCGCGGTTGCCGGCGATGCGGCGCTGATAGGCGGCGAGCGGCATCAGCACGACATTGTCCTGGTCCTGGCCGAAGCCGGTGTAGCCTTTCGGCTCGAGCAGCCCAACGATCCTGCAGGAGGTGCGGTTGACGCGGATGATCTCGCCCTCGGGATCGCCGGCGCCGAAGAATTGCTGGCGCACCGTCTCGCCGATCAGGCACACACCGGTGCCGGAGCGGGTTTCGGAATCGCTGAACGGGCGGCCGGACACCAGTTTCCAGTCGCGTGCGTCGAGATAGGCGCTGTCGGTGCCGGTGACGCCAGAGGTCAGGCTCTCGGTGCCGAAGATGACGCGCACCTGCTTCTGCACCGCCGGCGAGATGGCGCGCGCACCGGTGAGATGCGCAACCAGCGCCGCCAGATCCTTTTCCGCCAGCGGCCGCACCGCCTGGTCGAGCCCGCCCGGACCGCCGGGGCCGGCCGGGCGCCCGGCTCGGACGACCAGAAGATTGCTGCCGAGCTTGGAAATGTCGGACTTGACCTTTTGCGTGGTGCCGGAGCCGATGGTCAGCATGGCAATGACGGCGGCAACGCCGATGACGATGCCGAGCAAGGTCAGGAACGAGCGCAGCACGTTGCGGCGGATCGAGCGCAGCGAGAGGCGGACGGTTTCCCAGATCATGCCACCTCCATATTCATGGTGTCGGAGGCGACATGGCCGTCGAGGAAGCGGATGGTACGCTCGGCATATTCGGCGACATCGGCTTCGTGGGTGACCATGGTGACGGTCAGGCCAAGCTCTTTGTTCAGACGCGTCAGCAGCTCCATGATCTCATGCGTGCGTGCGGTGTCGAGATTGCCGGTCGGCTCGTCGGCGACGAGCAGCGTCGGCCTGGTGACGATGGCGCGTGCGATCGCCACGCGCTGCTGCTGGCCGCCGGAGAGTTCGGCCGGCGTGTGATGCTCGCGGCCGACAAGGCCGACCTCGGCCAGCGCCTGCATGGCGAGGTCGCGGCGCTCGCGGGCGGCGACACCACGATAGATCAGCGGCAGTTCCACATTTTCGGCCGCGGTGGTGCGTGCCAGCAGATTGTAGCCTTGGAAGACGAAGCCGACATAGAGGTTGCGCAGCATGGCGCGGCGGTTGCGGTCGAGCCGGCCGGCATCGACGCCCATGAAGGAATAGGTTCCGGCCGTAGGCGTGTCGAGGCAACCGATGATGTTCATCGCCGTCGACTTGCCGGAGCCCGATGGGCCCATGATGGCGACGAATTCACCGCGCCGGATGGCAAGGTCGACTCCGGCCAGCGCATGCACCTTGGCTTCGCCCTGGCCGTAGCTCTTCCAGACCTTGTCGAAGGTGATGAGGGGGGCGCCCGCGGCCACTGCCTCAGCTCCGCGACTGCGAAGCGGTGATGATCTGCGCGCCTTCCTCCAGGCCGGAGGTGATCTCGGTCAGTTCGCCATCGGTCGAACCGATCTTGACGTTGACCGGATGCGGGCGGCCGTTCTCCAGCACATAGAGCGTGCGGGAACCATCGGTCGGGGCCTTCGCCACCGGGCGCTGGCGATTGCCGCGGCCCATGCGGCCGGTGAACAGGTCGCTCAGGCTCCAGCCGCGCGCCGCTTGCTGCGCCGGGCGATAGCGGAAAGCGGACGAGGGCACGGTGAGCACGCCCTTGGCTTCCCTCGTGACCACAGAAACGGTGGCGGTCATGCCGGGCCGCAGCAGCAACTCGTTGTTGTCGACTTCGAGCCGCGCATTGTAGGTGACGACGCCGTCCGTCGTGACCGAGGCATAGGAGATGTCGCGGATTTTGGCATCGAACGGCCGCTCCGGGAAGGCGTCGACGGTGAAACGGGCATGCTGGCCCGACTTGACCGCGCCGATATCGGCTTCGTCGACCGCCGCCACCAGTTCCATGTTCCTCAAATCGGCGGCGATGATGAACAGCACCGGCGCCTGCAGCGAGGAAGCGACCGTCTGGCCGGGGTCGACCGAACGCGTCAGCACGATGCCGTCGATCGGCGCGTAGATGGTGCTGTTGGCAAGGTCGGTCTGCTGCGACTTGAGATCGGCATTGGCGATGGCGAGATTGGCCTCGGCGCTATCGAGTGCCGCCTTGGAACGGTCGCGCGTCGCGGTCGCCGCCTCGAGCGACTGGTCGGTTGCCATGCCACGCTTGGTCAGGGCCGCGGCGCGGACAAGCGCGCTCTCGTTCTCGGCGAGCGTCACCCTGGCATCCTCCACATTGGCGGCCGCTCCCTTGGCGGACGCTTCGGCGCGTTCGATCTGGACCTGCAGCTTGGCGGTGTCGAGGGCCGCCAGCACGTCGCCCTTCTTCACCTGCTGGTTCTCGTTGACCGCGACCGAGCGTATGATGCCTGAGAGCTGGCTTGATATGTCGACCTGGGTGAGCGGCTGCAGCGTGCCTGTCGCCGACACCTGGACGGTGAGGTCGGCCTTGGCGGCCGGCACCGTGGTGTAGTCAATCCTGGTCGGCGTGCCCGCATACCATTGATAGAGGCCAAGGCCGGCGGCAAGCACGATGAGGGTCAGCAACGCATAGAGCCAGCCACGCCGGCGCGTCCTGCGCCGACCGGTCTGGTCGAGCCCAAGCGCCGTCTCGATGGCGGAATCCGATTCCGTCTTTGGCAGATTGACAATCTGGTCCACGTCGGACCCCTATGATGCGTAATGTCCCTGTCTGTGCACAGATCAGGCTTACCGGTTCGAATATCAAATTAAATTTCGCCCATGTTGGGATTGAGGCAGGGATGCAAACCCGGAATTACTTGCTTTACGATGTGTTTACGACCGAGCGACTGGCTGGCAACCCGCTGGCCGTGGTGTTGGATTGCAAAGGTCTGGACACGGCCGCGATGCAGGCCATCGCGCGCGAGTTCAACCTGTCCGAATCGGTTTTCGTGTTGCCGCCGGACAATCCCAAGCACCGCAACCGCATCCGCATCTTCACGCCCGATTATGAAATGCCATTCGCCGGCCATCCGACGGTGGGCTCGGCCATCGCGTTGGCCGAACTGGCGGGCGAGGGCGGCGCCGGCATCTTCGTGCTTGAAGAGAACATCGGCCCGGTGCGTTGCGCGGTCAGCACGCATGACGGCGCCACCTTCGCCGAGTTCGACCTGGCGAAATTGCCGGAGCCGCTGAAGCTGGAGGCCGATCCGGAGGCGATCGGCGCTGCCCTTGGCCTGGCGCCGCACGAGATCGGCTTCGAGAATCACCGCATCGCCTTCTGGTCGGCCGGCGTGCCCTATGTGACCATTCCTGTCGCCAATCTCGAAGCGGCGGGCTGCATCCGGCTGGACAACCAGGCATGGTCGGAACTGGCGCCGCGCAAGAGCGAATGGGCCTTCGCCAGCCCGTACGTCTATTGCCGCGAAACGGTGAACCACGAAAGCGCTTTCCATGTCCGCATGATCGTTCCCGGCACGCCTTCCTATGAGGACCCGGCGACCGGTTCGGCAGCGGCGGCCTTCGCCGGCGCCATCATGCATTTCGACGGTCCGACGGACGGGGTTTCGCAGCTATGGATCGAACAGGGACTGGAGATGGGCCGGCCGTCGCGCATCCGCCTCGAACTGACCGTGCAAGGCGGAAAACTGGCGTCCGCGCGCATTGGCGGGCATGCGATCAAGGTGGCGGAAGGCAAGCTTTTCGCCTGATTGGAGAGAGCCTCGGTCGATTTGTCGGGAAATGATTCCAGCAGGGCTGGACAGGACCGGTATCGGCGGCTATATGCCCGCCAACGCCGGTTTTTGCCGGCCGAGTGGGTGCGTAGCTCAGTTGGTAGAGCAGCTGACTCTTAATCAGCGGGTCCACAGTTCAATCCTGTGCGCACCCACCAAATTCCTAGAAGACTTGGTGGAAAGACCCTGGAAGGCAAGACGCGTTTGGCGCGTCTCGGACCGCAATGGCCGTTCACTGCGCCGCTTTGCCAATACTGGCCTTGAACTTGACCTTCATGGCGATCTGCCCGGTCACCGTCATCTGCGATCCCGCAGCGCCTCCCATGCTGCGATCCCTGGCGTTGACGTTCGTGGTCACGCTGGTTACCTCGCACGTGTCGGCGACGGTATCGAGCACCATGGCGCAACTGGCGGCAGCGACCTTGTAGAACGAACGCAGCGCGGTTTGCTGCTGTGTGGCGACATCCTCTTCGTCCTTGACCGGAAGGGTCATGGTCAGGCTGGACTGGACCTTGGCCAGTCCATCGTCGCCCGCGTGCCGGAAGCGGCCGTTCTCATCGACATACTGCGAAAAAGCTGGCGCAGCAGTGCCGAAAAGCAGTGCAATGGCAGGTATCGCCTTCAAATACATCGCCTGATCTCCACATGAGATCCACTGATCTCATGTAACAATCACAACGACGTTATTATTTTGGCTCAATCACGTTAAAAGTTTGACGGATTACTTCTCCGAAACCCCAGCCTCGGCAAAGCTTGCCATCCCTGCATGGCATTCCAGCGCCGAGCGGACGATGTTGACGGCGAGGCATGCGCCGGAGCCTTCGCCGAGCCGCATGCCGAGATTGAGCAGCGGCGGCATTGCGAGCGCTTCGAGCAGGCCGCGATGACCCGATTCGGCTGAGACATGGGCGGCGATCGTATGGGCAAGGCCGGTCGGGTGCAGCTTCGCCAGCGGCGCGGCGGCGGCGGTGCAGACGAAGCCGTCGAGCAGCACGGGTACGCCGAGATGACGGGCGGCGAGCGTGGCGCCGAAGATGGCGGCGAGTTCGCGCCCGCCGAGGCTGGCAGCGACGCTCAACGGGTCGGCAAGGGCCGCGGCGTGGCGCTTCAGGCCGGCTTCGATGGCGACCACCTTGCGCTTCAGGCCGGCATCGTCGACGCCAGTGCCGCGCCCGGTCCACTTTTCGGCGCCGCCGCCGAACAAGGCAGCCGAAATGGCGGCGGCGGGCGTGGTGTTGCCGATGCCCATTTCGCCAAAGCAGATTAGGTCGAGGTCTTTCGTCACGGCGTCATAGCCCGCCGAGACAGCGGCGAGGAAGGCCTTCTCATCCATTGCCGGCACTTGCGTGAAGTCACCGGTGGGATGGTCGAGATCAAGCGGGATGACGTCGAGTTCCGCGCCGGCGATGCGGGCGAGCTGGTTGATGGCGGCACCGCCGCCGGCAAAATTCGCCACCATCTGCACGGTGACTTCGGAGGGGTAGGCCGACACGCCCTGCGCGGTGACGCCGTGGTTGCCGGCGAAGACGAAGACTTTCACGCGGTCGAGCCTTGGCATGTCGCGGCCTTGCCAGCGCGCCAGCCAGGCGGCGATCGCTTCGAGTTTGCCGAGGCTGCCTTGCGGCTTGGTCAGCGTGTCCTGGCGGCGAGCGACGGCACTGGCGGCCACTTCGCTGCCGGCAGGCAGGTCGAGGCAGGCGGCGCGCAGTTCATTGAGGGATTTGAAGGGCATGGGGGCAATGTCTCCGGAAGGGAATCAGGTCAAGGGGTCAGGAAAGGGCGACGGAAGCGACGAGAAGCACCGCGATTTCGCTCAACTGCTGCAAGGCGCCAACCGTGTCGCCGGTCTGGCCCTCGATCTGGTTGAGGCAAAGGGCGTGGAAGGCGGCAAAGAACAGGCCGAGCAGGATGAGCGCGGCAATGGCGCCGCCAAGCCCGAGCAGGAGCAGTGGTATCGCGCCGAGCACGGCTCCGGCTATTGCCGTTTCGAGCGAAACGGCGCCGGCGCCAGCCGACAGGCCGTCGGACCGCGCCGGTGGCAAGAGATGCATGAAGGCGCCGAGCACGCCACGCGAGGCTGCGTGCGCCGCCACGAGCGCAAACAGAGCCTGTGTGGGTTCCACCACTTGCGACAGCGCGCTCCAGCGGATCAGCAGCGCCAGCGCCAGCGCCATGGCGCCATAAGCGCCGATGCGGCTGTCGCGCATGATCTCGAGCTTGCGGCCGCGCGACTTGCCGCCACCGAAGCCGTCGGCAACGTCCGACAATCCATCCTCGTGCAGGCAGCCCGTGGTAGCCACGGTTGCAACAAGGGCAAGGGCAGCCGCCGGCCCAATGGCAAGGCCAAAGCGTTCCGCCGTGGCAAAAACGATGGCGCCGATCAGGCCGACGACAAGGCCGGCAATGGGGGCGGCCCAGATCGCGGCGGCGAGGTTGCGGCCGCGAAAATCAAACACGGGCAGCGGCAGGCGGGTGAAGAAGACCAGGCAAAGCGCGATGTCGTCGAGGACTTGTCGGGGCGACAGGGTGATTTTCGGGAGCTTCATGGCCCTAGCTCCTCGCAATCGCATGAAAGAAGGTGCCGCTGACATGGCCGCGCCGGTAGCCTGAGGCGCCGAGCGGATTGCCCTGGCCATCGGCGAGATCGGCCAAACGCTCGTCATTGCCGGTGGCCGTCATCTGCGCATAGTGGAATTCGTGACCCCGGATCAGCGCGCCTTGCGAACCCAGCGGACAGTCGGCGCGCAGCCGTGCCTCGCGATAGCCAAGATTCATATTGCGCCTGGCGAAGCTGGTGGAATGGCCGAGCAGGCCGAGCATGCGATGCGTTTCGCCTGATGCATCCTCCAGCGCTTCACCAAGCACCATGAAGCCACCGCATTCGCCATGGATCGGCTTTGTCGTGGCGAAACGTGCCATCCCCGCATGGAAATTCACGGCGGCCGCGAGTTTGCCGGCATGAAGCTCGGGATAGCCGCCGGGCAGCCAGCAGACGTCGCAATCCTCATCGGGCGCTTCGTCGGCGAGCGGCGAGAACGGGACGATTTCCGCGCCGGCCTTGCGCCAATAGGCGGCGACGTGCGGGTAGAGGAAGGTGAAGGCGGCATCCTCGGCAAGCGCGATGCGTTGACCGGGCGGCCGCAGCGCGTCGGCGAAGGAACCTGCTGCCGGGGCGAAGGGCGTTGCCAGGGCCATGACCGCGTCGAGGTCGAGCGACTTCTCCGCCGTGTCGGCGAGCCGGTCGAGATGCGCCATCAGGTCGTCATATTCGCCGGCCTGGACGAGGCCGAGATGGCGCTCGGGCAAATTGAGCGAGGGGTCGCGCAAAATAGCGCCGACGACGGGCAGGCCGATCGCCTCGATGGCGTCGCCGGACAGCTTCCGATGGCGCTCGCTGCCCAGCCGGTTGAGCACGACGCCGGCCATGCGCACATCCGGGTCGTACGTGGCAAAACCTTTGGCGACGGCCGCCGCCGTCGTCGACTGGCCTGACACGTCGAGCACCAGCAGCACCGGCAGACCGTAGAGCCGGGCCAGATCGGCAGCCGAACCGGTGCGGCCAGGCGAGGCCGGGATGCCGTCGAACAGGCCCATGGCGCTTTCGAGGATGACGAAATCGGTGTCGTCGGCCGCTTGCGCGGCGAGCGCATTGAGCAGCGACGGTGACATCGCCCAGCTGTCGAGATTGACGCCGGACAGGCCGGTGGCGGCGGTGTGGAAGCCAGGATCGATATAATCGGGGCCGGACTTGGCGCCGCGCACTTTCAGGCCACGCCGGGTGAGTGCGCGCAGGATGCCGATGGTGACGCTGGTCTTGCCCGAACCAGAGCGCGGCGCGCCGATGATGATCGCCCGGGCCGTCATGCCCCACCCGCCACTGCCGCGCGCATGGCGACGATGCCGCCGACGACGATCAATGCCGGCGAGGCGAGCCCGGCCGCCGCCGCTGCCTCGGCAATGGTGGCGAGCGTGGCGACGATGGTCCTTTCCCGCGGCGTCGTCGCGGCGACGATCACGGCCGCCGGTGTCGATGGCGCCAGTCCGCCGTCGAGCAGGGCGGCTGCTATCAGAGGCAGATTGGCCATGCCCATGTAGACGACGACCGGCTGGCCGGTGCGGGCGATCGCCGCCCAGTCGAGATCGTCATCGGTGCCGGCGGCGTGGCCGGTCGCCAGAATGACAGCCTTGTTGATGCCGCGCATGGTGGCGGGAATGCCGGTGGCGGCGAGCGCGCTGAGACCCGAGGTGAGGCCTGGCAGGACGCGGAACGGGATGTTCTCACGCGCCAGCGCCAGCGCCTCTTCGCCGCCACGGCCGAAAATATAGGGATCGCCGCCCTTCAGCCTGATGACGCGGCGGCCTTCACGCGCCAGCCGCACCAGCAGAGCGGTGATGTCATCCTGCTTCATCGAGGGCTTGCCGCCGCGTTTTCCCGCAAAGAAAAGCTCGGCATTTCCGGCAACAGCAACCACATCGGGCGAAACCAGCGCGTCGTAGACCAGCGCATCCGCCTCGGCCAGTGCCGCCAGCACCTCCAGCGTCAGGCAGCCGGGATCGCCGGGACCGGCGCCGGCCAGCCAGACATGCCCCGGCTCAAGCGGACGCGGCTTGAAGTTCAGCCGTGCGAGCGCCTGTTCGAGTGTGGCGTTTTCGCCGTTATTTCCAGTGCTGGCGCTCACAATCCGTCCCGTCCGCGAAAACGCCGCTGATAGTGGGCGTCGTATAATGAACTCTCGCCGAAATCTTGTGCCGCCAGCGAGCGGCCGACGAAGATGATGGCCGTGCGCTCCATCGGATCGGCCGCCAGTTGTGCCTCGATGGATTCCAGCGTGCCGGTCATCACGCGCTGGTCCGGCCAGGAGGCGCGGAAGACGATCGCCACCGGGCAATCGCCGCCATAGTGCGGCGTCAGCTCGGCGACGACGCGGTCGATGGCGTGGATGGCAAGGTGGATGGCCAGCGTGGCGCCGGTGCGGCCGAAGCCGGCCAGGGTTTCGCCCGGCGGCATTTTCGACGCACGTCCGGAAACGCGGGTCAGCACCAGGCTTTGCGCGACTTCGGGGATGGTCAGCTCGCGGCGAAGTGCGGCGGCGGCGGCCGCGAAGGAAGGGACACCCGGCGTCAGCGTGTAGGGGATGTTATGCTTTTCCAACCGGCGGATCTGCTCGGCGACGGCACTCCACACCGACAGGTCGCCGGAATGCAGGCGGGCAACATCATGACCGGCCATGTGGGCGGCCACATATTCAGCCTCGATCTCGTCGAGCGACATCGGCGCGGTGTCGATCAGCTTCGTTCCCGGCGCGCAATGTTGCAGCAGTTCCGGCGCGACGATGGAGCCGGCGTGGAGGCAGACCGGGCAACTCGCCAGGAGCCTTGCGCCACGCAGCGTGATGAGGTCCGCCGCACCTGGGCCGGCGCCGATGAAATGGACGGTCATGGCGCGTCTCCGCTGATGGCGATGGCGCAGGTGACCGGACCGAGCACGGTGCGGGACCCAAGCAGCGTCGCGCCTTTGCCGGCGACGGCAAGGGCGGAGGCTTCCGAGACCGATGACGTGCCCGCCAGCTCCCGCGAGAGGCTGGAGCTGCTGAGCGTCCCCGGCGAGGCGGCCTGAAGGGCTGCGTCGTCGACGATAATGACGGGAAGGTTCAGCTTGCGACCGGCGGCGGCGATGGCGTCTTCATCCTTCTTGAGCGCCGCGGTGGCCAGTGCCGAAAGAGCTGTCATCGCCAGGCCATGCGTTTCGAGCGCGGTTTCTATGGCCGCGAGCACGTCCTCGACGGTGACGCCCCTTCGGCTGCCGATGCCCGCGACCATCATGGCTTCACCCAGCTCCATTGCGTGACGGGCATGGCCGGCCGCCATGCCTGCATGGAGCCGACCGGCGAAGCGCGGGAGATGCCGATGCGGGTGAGGTCGCCGCCGCGCTTTGTGTGCTGGGCGAGGAGCAGGGCTTCCATTTCCAACGTCACCGCGTTGGCGACGAGACGGCCGCCGGCGCGCAAGGCTCTGATGGCGGCATTCATGACGCCGGCGTCGCTGCCGCCGCCGCCGATGAAGATGGCATCAGGTGTCTCCAGTCTGGCCAGGGCCCTGGGCGCGCTGCCTTCCACAATGACAAGGCCGGGAACGCCGCAGGCAACGGCGTTGTGGCCGATGCGGGCGGCGCGAGCCGGGTCGGCCTCGATGGCGATGGCGCGCAGCGAAGGGTGGGCGAGCATCCATTCGATGCCGATCGAGCCCGAGCCGGCGCCGACATCCCACAGCAATTCGCCCCGCCTCGGCGCCAGCGCCGACAGGGTGATAGCGCGGATTTCGCGCTTGGTGATCTGGCCGTCATGCTCGAACAGATGGTCGGCGAGGCCTGCCGTGAGCGACAGCACGCGCGCCTGCGGGGCCGAATCAATTTCGATGGCCAGGACATTGAGCGGATTGATGTTTTCGATGTCGAAGGCATCGGCGCAAGCCGAGCGCAACGTCTCCTTCGGCCCGCCCAACGCTTCCAGCACCGTCAGCCGCGAAGTGCCGAAGTCGAGTTCGGCGAGCAGGCGGGCAATCGCCGCCGGAGCGAAGCCATCGGATGTCAGCGCCAGGATGCGGGCATTGGGCTGCAGCAGCGGGCGGATCAGGTCGATCGGGTGGCCGTGCAGTGAGACGGTCTCGATATCCTGTAGCGCCCAGCCAAGCCGCGCCGCGGCCAGCGACAACGCCGACGGCGCTGGTATGACGTGCATCTCGCGCGGCTTGACCTTGCGGGCGAGGGTGGCGCCGACCCCGTGGAAGAACGGGTCGCCGGAGGCGAGCACGCAGACGTTCCTGCCGGCAAGCGCCAGGACATCGGCCATCCCGGCATCGAAAGGAACCGGCCAGGGACGCGGCTTGCCCTTGGTGAAGGAAGCGACGAGCGCCAGGTGCCGCTTGCCGCCGAAGATGAACTCCGCCTCGGCGATCCGCCGCTTGGCCTCGTCGCCGAGACCCGCTAAACCGTCCTCACCGATGCCGACGATTGTGAGCCATCTCGGGTTGGGCTTGGCGGCGCGCGGACCCTCAGCAGGCATGATGACCCACCGCATTCTGATCCTTGGCGGCACCACCGAAGCCCGGCAACTGGCCGGAAAACTGGCGGCACGCGCCGATTGCTCGGTCACGCTGTCGCTGGCCGGCCGTACGGAAAACCCCGTCGCGCAGGGCGTGCCCGTGCGAAGTGGAGGGTTCGGCGGTGCCGACGGTTTGGTCGCTTATCTCAGGGAGACAGGCACTGGTCTTCTGATCGACGCCACGCATCCCTACGCGGCGCGTATCTCCGCCAATGCCGCGCAAGCGGCACGCGCCACCGGCGTGCCGATCCTTGCCCTGCGGCGTCCAGGCTGGGAAGCCGTCCAGGGCGACCGCTGGCTTGAGGTCGACAGCGTTGCCGGCGCGGCGCGGGCGCTTGGCGATGTGCCGCACCGCGTGTTTCTGGCGCTGGGCCGGCAGGAGGTCGCCGCGTTCGAGGCTGCGCCCCAGCACCACTACCTCATCCGCAGCGTCGATCCGGTCGAGCCGAAGCTGGTTGTGCCCGATGCCGACTATCTGCTCGGGCGGGGGCCATTTGGCGAGACCGACGAGCGCGTGCTGCTCGAAAAGCATCGTATCGATGTCGTGGTGTCGAAGAACAGCGGCGGCACGGCGACATACGGGAAGATTACCGCGGCGCGAACGCTCGGCATCGAGGTGATCATGGTGCGCAGGCCCGTCCTGCCGGATGTGCCCTCGGCTGAGACCGTCGAAGCGCTGGCCGCGATGGTCCGTCATTTCGTCGAGCCCGATGCCGAGCGCGGCGTGTAGACCAGCGCTGGCTTTTCGCCGCGCTTGATGATCCGGGTCTCCGGCGAGCCGATGATGATGCAGGTCGCCATGTCGGCCTTTTCGGCGTCGACATCGGCCAGCAGATAGACCTCGATGCGTTCGTCCGGCCGGCCGGCGGCGCGGCCGAAGATCACCGGCGTCGTGCCGGGCAGGATGGCGGCCAGGCATTCGAAGGCGCGGCCAAGCTGCCAGGGACGCGCCTTGCTGATCGGATTGTAGAGCGCGATGACGAAGCCGGCGCCGGCCGCCGCCAGAAGACGCAGTTCGATCAGATCCCAAGGCTTCAGATTGTCGGACAGCGAGATAGCGCAGAAGTCGTGGCCAAGCGGCGCGCCGATGCGGGCGGCGACCGCGAGCATAGCGGTGACGCCGGGCACGACAGCGACATCGACCGCGCGCCATTCGGCTGGGCCGGCCTCGATGGCCTCGCAGACCGCTGCGGCCATGGCGAAGACGCCGGGATCGCCGCCCGACACCACGGCAACGTCGTGGCCCTCGGCGGCCTTGGTCAGGGCATCCTTGGAGCGGGCGAGTTCCTCGCGGTTGTCGGAAGCGACACGGGTCTGGTCCGGGCGCAGGTCGAGCCGGTCGAGATAGGGCTTGTAGCCGTAAAAAAACTTGGCCTCGGCGATAGCGTGGCTGGCTTGCGGCGTGACCTGGTCTGCATTGCCGGGCCCAAGGCCGATGACGGTGAGACGGCCGCTCATATCTGGGCTCCAGCCGCGCCTGGCCGACCGGACCAGCCGGCAACCAGCACGATGGCGAAGTAGGGCGCCTTGTCGTCCGGCTTGTCGGCAAGTTTCATCGAGACGCTGCCGGCCATGGTGCCGCGCTCGACATAGACGGCGCGCGTCAGCTTGCCGGTCGCCTCCAGCGCGCGCCTGATCTTGGGCAGGTTGCGGCCGACCTTCATGATGACGGCAGCATCGGTGTCGGCGAGGCGGCGCGTCAGCTCGAACTCGCTCATCGTGCCGGGCAGCACGGTCAGCACGTCGTCGCCCTGGACGATCGGCACACCGGTCTGCGACCAGCAACCGGACATGGCGGTGACGCCGGGGATGACCTCGGTGGGGAAACGATGGGCAAGGCGGACATGCAGATGCATGTAGGACCCGTAGAACAGGGGATCGCCTTCGGACAGCACGGCAACCACCCTGCCGGCGTCGAGGTGCTCGGCGACCTGTTCCGCCGACTCCTCGTAGAAACCCGTGATCTGCGACCGGTAATCGTCGTGGTCCTTCTCGATCTCGGTGGTCACGGGATAGAGCAGCGGCAGTTCCAGCATGTCGGGCCGGAAGCGCGCCTCGACGATGGCGCGCGCATTGCTGTTGTTGCCGCGTTTGGCGAAATACGCCACGACATCGGCCTCGGCCAGCACCCGCGCGGCCTTCAGCGTCAACAATTCTGGGTCGCCGGGACCGGTGCCGACACCAACGAGACGGCCTTTGGGGAGCGCGTTCACAGACCCGGCCTCGCCAGTGAATTGAGCGCGGCGGCGGTCATGGCGCTGCCGCCAAGCCTGCCGCGCACGATGGCATAGGGCACGCCATAGGAATTCTCGGCCAGTGCGTCCTTGGATTCGGCAGCGCCGACGAAGCCGACCGGCATGCCTATGATGGCTGCCGGCTTGGGCGCGCCATCGCGCAACTTCTCCAGGAGATAAAAGAGCGCGGTCGGTGCGTTGCCGATGGCGACCACCGAACCGGCGATGCGCTCGCCCCAGAGGTCGATGGCGGCCGCCGAGCGGGTATTGCCGATCTGCCTCGCGATGTCGTGCGTGCGCGGGTCGCGCAAGGTGCAGATCACCTCATTGCCGGTCGGCAGCCGGGCGCGGGTGACGCCATGCGAGACCATTTCGGCGTCGCAGAAGATCGGCGCGCCGGCCGCCAGAGCTTTGCGCGCGGCGCTGACGAAATCGGGGGAGAAAACGAAATGACTTGCCGCCTCGATCTGGCCGCAGGCATGGACCATGCGGATGGCGACATCGGCCTCGGCCTCGGAAAAGCGCGAGAGATCGGCCTCGGCGCGGATGATGGCGAAGGAGCGCTCGTAGATCGCCGTGCCGTCGTGGATATAGTCGTAGGCGGCCATGCTCATTCCTGTTGGTACATTTCGGCGATTGCTGCCGTGCCAAGCCTTGTCAGGCAAGCGGCGGCGGTTTCGCCCTGATATCGTGCGCCGCGGATCGTCGCCGCGACGCGGCTGAAGCCGCGCGCGGCGTCATAACCCGGCCTGTAGCCGGCAGGAAGGGCCTTTGCCGTCGCGTTCACGACAAGTCCGGCTCCATTTTCGCCGCCGACAATTGTGAGCGCTGCCGGGCCGGGATGCGCACAGCCCTTGGCGCAGCCGGAGACGTGCAGCGTGAAATCGAGGATGTCGGCGTTTTCGGTGGCGATCGCCTCGGCGATGTCGCGGGTCGCGATCCGGCCGGAGGCGCAGGCCGGGGCGCCGGGGCAAGCCGCGATGCGCGTGCGCGGGTCGGTGGGAGAGGTGACGAAGCCGAGGGTGGCGGCGGTATCTTGAAGGGATTGATTGGCTTCCGCCGGTTGACCGAGGAAAAGCAAGGCGCGGCCGGGGGCGAGGCGGATTTCTGACGTACCGAGGGCAAGAGCTTTTTGCGCGAGGCCGATGATCTTGTCCGCCGGCATGCTGCCGTAGGGGAGGCCGATGCCGAAGGCGAAAATGTCGCCGGCTAAGGAGAAAAGGCCGATAGGCTTGCGCGAGGCGCCCCCCTCTGAGGGGGGCGCCGTAGAGTGCCAACCTGCGAGAGAGGCCAACTGCCGCTCCGACAAATCCCGTGTGTGTGCGTCCCGACCTTTCTCAGCGACCATCCGAAGCGCTGCGACAGCAATGTCGCGCACCGCATCTTCGTCAGCCGTCGCAAGTCGCTTCTCACTTTGGCTGTCACCGGCAACTGATATGGCCCAAAGGGTGCCAGCGCTGACCCGAACCGCCTTCAGCCGCACATCGGCTGTCACCGCATCCAGCGTGAGTTGCCCGCCGCCGTCGACGACCACCGAAACCTTCGGCCCCAGCCTTGGTGCCAGTCCGGCATCTTCGATCGCCGCCATGATCCGCTCAGCCATCGCCCGGGGATCCGCAATCTCGTGTGGGTCGATACCCGCCAGCGGGCCGGTCTCGACCGGTACGCCGGTGCGCACCGCGATGCCCAGCGCATCGACCTCCGCCGCCAGCAACGCGGCACTTTCCGTTGTCAGGCCGCGGATCTGCAGGCTGCCGCGGGCCGTCACTTCCATGATGCCGTTGCCGTGCCGCGAGGCGGACTCAGCCAGGGCGATCAAGAGCTTCGGGGACAACCCTCCGGAAGATGGACCTCCAGCGACCGGGTTGAGCCGCACCAGCAGGCCGTCGCCTGTCTGCATCGGTGCGGACAGAGCAGGGCAGGCGCCACGGCGCGAGAAGGCGTTCATGCGGCGACCCCGAGCGCGTTGGCCTCGGCGATCAGCGCGGCGAGATCGTCGTCGATGGAATTGCGCAAGGGATGCCAGAGGCCGCGCCGCCGCGCCGACAGGAAGCGCTCGGCAATGACTTTGGCGGCAGCGGGATTTTCGCGCAGGATAAAGGCGCGGACGTCGGCGTCGCCAAGATAGGCATCGTGCACAGCCTCGATCAGCGCGCCTGAAATCGCATGGGTGGTCTCGGCGAAGCCGACCAGCCGGTCGACGGTTTCGGCGAATTCGGAGGCGCCGCGCGGGCCGTGGCGCATCTGGCCCGATATGAAACGTGAATTGACCGCACGGGCGCGCACCACGCGCGAGACCGCCTCGGCGACCGATCGCGGTTTCGGCCTCTGCGGATCCGTGGTGTCGAGCACGATGATGTCGGCGTTCCTGCCAAGTATGGCCAAGGCGGCCGAGAAGCCGCCGATGAAAGCGACGTCGGCGGAGCCTTCGAGAATGTCGCGGCCGGGGTCGTCGCCGGTGTGGACGAGAAGATCGGCCTCGGCGATGCGGCCTTCAAACGCTCCAGGTGCCGAGACGCCTTCGCCGCCGGCACCGCCATAGGCATGCGAGGTCGCGTCGAGATAGGCGCGGCCGATCTCTTCGCGCGCCGTCCAGTCGCCACTCGACAGCATGTCTTCGACGCCGGCGCCGTACGTGCCGGGCGAAGTGCCGAAGATCCGTGGGCTGACCTTGCCGTCGGCGCGGGTTTTGGCGGCGAGCGGGTTTTCCGAATCGTCCTCGTCGCGCGCGGCAACGGCCTTGGCGGCGGCGTCGATCAGTGCAATCTGGGTCGGGAACATGTCGCGGAACAGACCTGATATACGCCAGGTGACGTCGACACGCGGGCGGCCGAGCGCCGCCGGGGGCAGTACCTCGATGCCGGTGACGCGGCCGGTGGCAGTGTCCCATTGCGGCCGGCAGCCCATCAAGGCCAGGCCCTGCGCGATCTCCTCGCCGCCGGTGCGCAGCGAAGCCGAGCCCCAGAGATCGATCACCAGCGAACGCGGCCAGTCGCCATGCGACTGCATGTAGCCGCGCACCACTTCTTCCGCCGCGGCTTTGCCAAGATCATAGGCGGTCGGCGTCGGCATGGTGCGCGGATCCGAGGTGAACAGGTTGCGGCCGGTGGGCAAAACATCGGAGCGCCCGCGCGCGGGTGCGCCGGCCGGGCCCGCCTTGACGTGACGGCCATCGAGCGCGGCGAGCAGGGAGGCTTTCTCGGCGTCCGCGCTTTGCCGGCGCATGGAGTCCGGTTCGTCGTTGGGGACGCGGCCGTAGATGTGCAGCCCATCCTTGATGGCGAAATCCTTGAGGTCGCAGAGCCAGGCATCGATGCGGCGCAGCGCTTCGTCGGGCGCGTCGGTCTGGGCGACGCCGGCTTCCGAGGCAAGGCCGGTCTTTTGCGCGGTTTCGACAATCAGCCTGGCGAGCCGGTCCCGGCGACGGCGGTCGAGCCCGTCGGCCTGGGCGTATTCGTCGACCAGCCGTTCGAGCTCGTGCTGGTCCTCGTCCAGTCCGGCGCCTGCCAGCGGCGGCGGCAAATGGCCAAGCGTGACGGCGGCGATGCGCCGTTTGGCCTGCGCTGCTTCGCCTGGGTTGGAGACGATGAAGGGATAAATGACTGGTAATGCGCCGGTGACGATCTCGGGAAAGCAGGTTTGCGACAGCGCGACGGTCTTGCCGGGCAACCATTCCAGCGTGCCGTGGGCGCCGACATGGACGAGAGCGTCGACGCCGAGCGATTTGCGCAGCCACAGGCCAAAGGCGATCAGGGCATGGCGCGGCGGGAGGGTCGGATCGTGGTAGTCGGCGCGACGGTCGGCCGAGCGGCCCCGGTCGGGGGCGAGTGCCACGGTGATATTGCCGAAATGCGCGGCGCGGAAGGGGAAATTCTTTTCGATAGCATGGCGAGGCTGGCGTTCTGTCACGCCCCCCTCTGTCCTGCCGGACATCTCCCCCTCTAGGAGGGAGATTGGCAGTTCGCAGGCCGACGTTCCTTCTGCAATGTTGGTAGTTGGCGAAAGCCGCGACGCAAGTTCGATCTCCCCACTAGAGGGGGAGATGTCCGGCAGGACAGAGGGGGGCGCCTCGCGCAAACCTGTCCCCTCTGCGTTTCCCCAAGCGGCTTCTACCGCGGCGATTGCTGCGAGCGGCAACTCCTTCGAGAAGCTCAAATACTCCTGTAGGGCCAATCCGTCGTTGCTATGCTCCAGCAAATCCAACAATTCACGCGGCGTTTGCGGAATCCCGTCAACGGCATAGCCCTGTTCGCTCAAGTCGCGCAGCATGGCCAGCACGCTGGACGGCACGTCCAGCCCGACCGCATAGCCTGTGCGGCCAGGGGCACTGGGATAATCGGGAATGAGGATCGCGAGCTTGCGCTCCTCCCGCTTCGTCTCCCGCAGCCGGATGAAAGCCGCGACTCGCCCCGCCACTTGCTCCACCCGATCCAGTTCCGGGCGGTTCGCCAACGCACGATGGCCAAGCGCCGGATCGATATCGCTCTCGGCCTTGAAGGAAATGGCGCCGGCGAGGATGCGGCCGTCGAGTTCGGGCAGCACGACATGCATGGCAAGGTCGGCGGGCGCCAGGCCGCGCTGGTTGTTTTCCCAGATGTCGCGGCGCGTGGTGGCGACGATGACCTGGAAGACGGGCACGCCGGCGCGGTCGAACAAGGTTTCGACGCCGGGCTCGGCGCCGGAAGCGAACGCGGTCGCGGTGACGATCGCGGCGGGTTTCAGCGATGCGATGGCATTTTCGACGAACGCCAGCGACACCGGATCCTTCAGACTGGAAACGAAGATCGGCACCGGTGCCAATCCCCTGGAGCGCAAAGCCTCGGCCAGCGCATCGATCGGGGCGACATCGGCGGCGAGCAGCATCGATCGGTAGAAGAGAATCGGGACAATGGGAGTGCCGCTATTGGAACCGGCCGGCTCTTCCGCGACCCCCAATCCAGCCTGATAGTAACCGGCCTTCGGCACGCTGACCGGGTTGGCGACGGGCGCATCCTGTCCAGCCAAGCCTGCCAGCCTGTGCACCAGCGCGCCCATATTGGCCGGGCCGCCCTCGCGGAAATAGCCGAGCAGGCCGTCCAGTTCGGCGCGGGGCAGCGTCGAGGCTTCGACCAGCCTGAGATCCTCGTCGTGGCTTTCACCGGGAAGCAGCGCCAGTTTGATGCCGCGTTCGCGGGCAATCACCGCCAGTTGGTCGCAGCCATAGCGCCACCAGTCGTAGCCGCCGAGGATGCGCACCAGGATGACTTTGGCGTGGCGGGCGACGCTGTCTATCCAGAGGTCGACGGACATGGGATGGCGCAGGTCGCGCAGTGCGGCCAGCCGCATCGAGGGCAGGCGACCAGCGTCGGCCTTCCACGCCGCAGCCAGTCCGGCGAGATCGCTGTCGGTGAAGGACAGGGCTACGATATCCGCCGGCGCCTGCCTGAGATCGACAGGCTCGGCGAGGTCGTCGAGCGAGGCGGAGGTCGTGGTGAGGATGTGCATCGCGGCCCGGGCCTGAAAATCAGCCGGCGAGGATACGTTCGATCGCCGGGCGGTTCAGCCCCTTGAGGCCAATGACGACGAGCCGCGAGCGGCGGTCGTCCCCAGCGGTCCAGGCGCGGTCGTAGTAATGATTGACGCGCGGGCCGACGGCTTGCAGCAGGAGCCGCATAGGTTTGCCGCCGACCTCGACGAAGCCTTTCACGCGCAGCACGTTTTCCTGTTCGGCGGCCGCGGCGACGCGCTTGGCCAATTCGTCCGGATTGGCGATCGAGGGAATGTCGACGATGAACGTGTCGAAGTCGTCATGCTCATGGTCGAAGGCGCCGTCATGATGCGACTTGCGGTTCTCGATGTCGTCCTCGACGGCGAGACCGAGCCCGAGCAGCACCGAGGGATCGACCTTGCCATGAGACGTCGGCACGATCTTTACGGCGCGGGCCGAGTGTTCGTTGACGATGGCCTTGGCGCGGGCTGAACCGGCGGCGTCCATCAGGTCGCTCTTCGACAGGATGATCAGGTCGGCGCAGGAAATCTGGTCCTCGAACACTTCCTCGACCGGGTCGTCATGGTCGAGGCTCTCGTCCTGCGCGCGCTGCGCCTGCAGGGCGTCCATGTCATTGGCGACGCGGCCTTCCGCCAGTGCGGGACCGTCGACCACGGCGATGACGCCATCGACGGTCACGCGGCTCTTCACCGTCGGCCACTGGAAAGCCTGGACCAGCGGTTTGGGCAGAGCGAGGCCCGAGGTTTCGATCAGGATATGGTCGACCTTCGGCGTCAGCGACAGGATCTTGTCGAGCGCCGGCACAAAATCGTCGGCCACGGTGCAGCAGATACAGCCATTGGCCAGTTCGACGATGTTTTCCTCTGGGCAGGTGTCGATGCCGCATCCCTTGAGGATCTCGCCGTCGATGCCGATGTCGCCGAACTCGTTGACGATGATGGCAATCCGCTTGCCGCCGGCGTTTTCCAGGAGATGGCGGACCAGCGTCGTCTTGCCGGCGCCGAGGAAGCCGGTGACGACGGTGCAGGGAACGCGGGACAGAGATGTTGTCATGATCAATCTTTCAGCATGTCGAGGGGAGGGATGCGGGCAACGAGGCCGCGCTTGAGACTGTCGGGCCTGCCCCGCCAGGGAATGAGGCCGTCGCTCGAGGTGGCGAAGAGTTTCGCGCCAGTGACGAGATCGGCGCCGCTGCTCGCGGTCAGATCGCCGAACACATAGCTCCAGCAGCCGTCGCGCAGGATCGCGGCGCTCAGCCGGCGCTTGCAATTGCCGAGGCATTCGACCGTGCGGATGCGAATCTTCTCGCCCGAGGCGGCTTGGCGCGTATCTTCGGCCAAAAGTTCGCCGGCCCGGGGATGGGCGTCGGATCCAGTCTCGTCGCGACAGGAAGCGCAGACAATGACCGTGATGCCGGCCAGGGGATGATCCCCGCCGGACGAAATGTCGGTTGTTTCAGCCGAAAAACTGCTGTCGCGATCCACATCAGGCTCCTTGCCCGGAAAACCCGCCAGGCGATCGGATTCTTGCATTCCAGACGGCAGGTCTCCTGGCTCGCGGGTCATCGCCTTGGGTAGCCGCCTTCCCGGGACAATCCCAGTGGCTTTCGGCCTTGGCTCTTCGCTCACAGTTGCGGGGACAGCCGCGGATTTGGGATTTTCAATCCCGCACCGCATTCCCTCTTGGCTCCTCTCTTTGCCGAGAGGAGACCGTCTGGATGGGATTTAGGCTCTTGCGGGCAGCGGTGTCAACGCGAGCTTACGACACCGCGATGTCGGACAGCGCCGGGCCGAGGTCGCCGGCAGGCGTTATTTCCATGCGCTCGAGGCCAAGCCAGCCCTGCATCTGCTTCAATTCCTCGAAGAGCTGGGCTGCGGTTTCGGGCGGTGCGCCGGGCTCGGCGTAGGCGGCATGGACGCGCAGGACACTGGCCGGCCGGTCAGCCCTGAGGTCGACGCGCGCCACGATCCTGTCGCCGAGCAGGAAAGGCAGGACATAGTAGCCGTATTGGCGCTTGTCGGCCGGCGTGTAGATTTCGATGCGGTAATGGAAGTCGAACAGCCGCTCCGAGCGCGAACGCTCGAAGACGACCGGATCGAACGGCGCCAGCAGAGCGCGGGCCTCGATCTTGCGCGGGATACGGGCGTCCTTGTGAAGGTAAGCCGGCTTGTCCCAGCCCTCGACACGGACCGGCAGCAAGTCGCCGAGTTCGACCAGTTCCTCCAGCCGGCCTTTCATGTCGGCCGGCGAGAGCCGAAAATAATCGCGCAGGTCGCCTGATATCGCCACGCCATGGGCACGGGCGGAAATGCGCAGCAATTCGCGGTGCGCGTCCTCAGGCGTCGGTACCGGCAGATCGAGGATCGCCTGCGGCAGCACGCGCTCCGGCAGGTCGTAAAAGCGCTCGAAGCCGCGCCGGTGCGCGGTGGTGATGCGCCCGGCCCAGAACAGCCATTCGAAGGCGTGCTTGGCATGGCTCCAACCCCACCAGCCACCGGAGCCTTTCTGGCCTTCGAGCGCCGAAGCGGCGATCGGCCCGCGCGCGACGACCTCGCGGTAGATCTCTTCTATATAGGCGGCGTGCTCGCGGCCCCATTTGGCCAGCCCCAGATACATTTCATCGCCTTGCTCGGCGCGCTGCATGCGCCAGCGCATCAGTGGGTAGGTCTCGACCGGCAGGAACGAGGCTTCATGCGCCCAATATTCGAAGACGGTGCGCTTGCGCGTTACGGCGGCGTTGTCGAGCAAAGCGAGGGGATAGGGGCCGAGACGCGAATAGAGCGGCATGTAATGAGCGCGCACCACCGCACTGACGGAATCGATCTGCAACAGGCCGGTGCGGGACAGAACGCGGGCGAAATGGCGGCGGTCCGGCGTGCCGGCGGGGCGGGGATCGAGAAATCCCTGGGCGGCGAGGGCGATGCGCCGGGCGGCGGCAAGCGAGATCTTTTCCTTCATGCGTATGCGTCCCTGATGGACCTATCTGGCGTCATTGCCCGGCGTGATTCCCGTCCATGCTAGCAGGGTTTTGGCGGCAACCCTGTCAGGAGACAAAAGTGGAGTTAAAAGCGAAGGAAATCAAACAGGAGCGGATGGGACCAGTTTCTCCCGGAATGCCGTCCAGCTCGGTGTTTTGAACAAGGTTTGACTTGCTTCGCTGGAAGTGCTGCGCTAACCCTCGCCGCGTTGCAGCATAGGCCCCTTAAAACGGTTCAGCGGTTAATCTGTCACGCTTCCGCATTAAGGTTCGGTGCTGTAGTCAAAGTGGATTGGCGCCAACGGAAAGCCGCTGCATGAACGCACTTCTCAGTTCGTACCTGCCCATCGTCCTGTTTATCGGCGTGGCACTGGTCGTCGGCCTGGCGCTGCTGGCGGCTCCGTTCCTGGTGGCGTATCGCAACCCCGATCCCGAAAAGCTTTCCGCCTACGAGTGCGGTTTCAACTCGTTCGACGATGCCCGCATGAAATTCGACATCCGCTTCTACCTGGTGTCGATCCTGTTCATTATATTCGACCTGGAAGTTGCCTTCCTCTTCCCCTGGGCAGTGTCCTTCTCGAAGATCGGCATGCTCGGTTTCTGGTCAATGATGGTGTTTTTGGCAGTGCTGACCATCGGCTTTGCCTATGAATGGAAAAAAGGAGCGCTGGAATGGGATTGAACGACAGTTCAGGCACCCTCGTCGCGCCGAAGCCCAAAGGTATTATCGACCCCAACACCGGTAGGCCGGTAGGGGAGGACGATCCCTTCTTCCTCGAAATCAACAATGAGCTTGCCGACAAGGGTTTTCTGGTCACCTCGACCGAGGCGCTGATCACCTGGGCGCGTAGCGGCTCGCTGATGTTCATGACCTTCGGTCTGGCTTGCTGCGCGGTCGAGATGATCCACACCTCGATGCCGCGCTACGATTCGGAGCGGTTCGGTGTCGCGCCGCGCGCGTCTCCGCGCCAGTCCGACATCATGATCGTCGCCGGCACGCTGACCAACAAGATGGCACCGGCGCTGCGCAAGGTCTACGACCAGATGCCGGAGCCGCGCTACGTCATCTCGATGGGCTCCTGCGCCAATGGCGGCGGCTACTATCACTATTCCTATTCGGTGGTGCGTGGCTGCGACCGGGTTGTGCCGGTCGACATCTATGTGCCCGGCTGCCCGCCGAGCGCCGAAGCCCTGCTCTACGGCATTCTTCTGCTGCAGAAGAAGATCCGCCGCACCGGCACGATCGAACGGTAAATCCATGGCCGCCTCCTTAAGCGAACTGTCGACCTATCTCGGCGAGAAGCTGCCTGGCCGCTTCGGCGATGCGGTATTCGCCTATGGCGAGCTCACCGTTCACGTCGAGCCTCAAAACCTGATCGAGGTGATGACCTTCCTGCGCGACGATGCGCGCTGCCAGTTCATCTCGATCATCGATGTCTGCGGTGCCGACTATCCGTCGCGGGCCAAGCGCTTCGATGTCGTCTATCACCTGCTTTCGCCGAAGCAGAATGTGCGCATTCGCATCAAGGTGCAGACCGACGAGGAGACGATGGTGCCTTCGATCACCGGCGTCTATCCCGGCGCCGACTGGTTCGAGCGCGAAACCTACGATCTCTATGGCGTGCTGTTTTCGGGCCACCCGGACCTGCGCCGCCTGCTGACCGACTACGGTTTCGAAGGCCATCCGCTGCGCAAGGATTTCCCGCTCACCGGTTTCGTCGAAGTGCGTTACGACGACGAAGCCAAGCGCGTCATCTACGAGCCGGTGGAACTGAAGCAGGAATTCCGCAATTTCGATTTTCTGTCCCCATGGGAAGGCACGGATTACGTGCTGCCAGGGGATGAGAAGGCAAAGCAGTAATGGCTGAAACCTCCGTCCGCAACTTTAACATCAACTTCGGACCTCAACACCCTGCCGCGCACGGCGTTTTGCGCCTCGTGCTGGAGTTGGACGGCGAAGTCGTCGACCGCGTCGATCCGCATATCGGGCTCTTGCATCGCGGTACGGAGAAGCTGATCGAGGCAAAAACCTATCTGCAGGCGCTGCCTTATCTCGACCGGCTCGATTATTGCGCGCCGATGAACCAGGAGCACGCCTTCGCGCTGGCCGCCGAGCGCCTGCTCGGCATCGAGGTGCCGAGGCGCGGCCAGCTGATCCGCGTGCTCTATTGCGAAATCGGCCGTATCATGTCGCACATCCTCAATGTGACGACGCAAGCCATGGACGTCGGCGCGCTGACGCCGCCGCTGTGGGGCTTCGTCGAGCGCGAAAAGCTGATGGTGTTCTATGAGCGCGCCTCGGGCTCGCGCATGCATGCGGCCTATTTCCGTCCGGGCGGCGTCCACCAGGACCTGCCGCGCCAGCTGGTCGAGGACATCGGCAAGTGGATCGACCCTTTCCTGAAATCGCTCGACGATCTCGACAGGCTGCTCACCGGCAACCGCATTTTCAAGCAGCGCAATGTCGACATCGGCATCGTCTCGCTGGCCGACGCCTGGGCCTGGGGCTTTTCGGGCGTCATGGTCCGTGGTTCGGGCTCGCCGTGGGACCTGCGCAAGTCGCAGCCCTATGAATGCTATTCGGAAATGGATTTCGACATTCCTGTCGGCAAGAATGGTGACTGTTTCGACCGCTACCTCGTGCGCATGGAAGAAATGCGCCAGTCGGCACGGATCATGCGCCAGTGCATCGATCTCTTGCTCGGCAAGGAAAGCACCGGCCCGGTGTCGAACCTCGACGGCAAGGTGGTGCCGCCCAAGCGCCAGGCGATGAAGCGTTCGATGGAAGCGCTCATCCATCACTTCAAGCTCTATACCGAGGGCTACCGCGTCCCGGCCGGCGAAGTCTATGCGGCGGTCGAGGCGCCAAAGGGCGAGTTCGGCGTCTACCTGGTCTCCGACGGCACCAACAAGCCCTACCGCTGCAAGCTGCGCGCACCCGGTTTCGCGCATCTGCAAGCCATGGACTTCCTCTGCCGCGGCCACATGCTGGCCGACGTCACCGCCGTCCTCGGCTCCCTCGACATCGTGTTTGGTGAGGTCGATCGCTAAATGTCAGTCCGCCGTCTCGCAGAAGCCAGCGTCCAGCCAGCCTCCTTCGCCTTCAACCGGGCGAATGCGGCAGCGGCGAAGCAATGGATCAAGAAGTATCCCAAGGGCCGCGAGCAGTCGGCGATCATTCCCCTGCTGATGATAGCGCAGGAGCAGGAAGGCTGGGTCACCAAGGCGGCGATCGAGACGATTTCCGACATGCTCGGCATGCCGCGTATCCGCGGCCTCGAGGTCGCGACCTTCTATACGCAGTACCAGTTGAACCCCGTCGGCACCCGTGCGCACATCCAGGTTTGCGGTACCACGCCCTGCATGCTGCGCGGCTCGGAAGCGCTGATGGATGTGTGCCGCTCGAAGATCCATCACGACCAATTCCACACCAACGACAAGGGCACCTTGTCGTGGGAAGAGGTCGAGTGCCTCGGCGCCTGCGTCAACGCGCCGATGGTCATGGTGTTCAAGGATACGTTCGAGGATCTGACACCGGAACGGCTGGCTGAAATCATCGATCTCTACGATGCGGGCAAGGGCGCCTCGGTGACGCCGGGACCGCAGAACGGCCGCACCGGCTCGGAGCCGGCCTCCGGCCTGACCACGTTGAAGAGCGAAAAGGCGATCCTCAAGTCGACCCGCGACCGTGAAGCCCGGGAAGCGGCCAGGGCCGCGAAGGCAGCGCCCGACGCGATCATCGCTGCGCCTGTGCCGGCACCGGCCGCCCCAGCTGCGCCTGGTCCGGTTGCTCCGTCGAAATCCAGCAGGCCGAAGACCGCCGCGCCAGAGACCAACCCGACGTTGAAGACGCCGTCGCCGGCCAAGGTCGCGCCGGTCACCGAGAACGCGGCTAGCGTTGCGCCACCCCTTCACTCGGCCGCCAACGCCAACAAGGCCGCTCCTGAAGTCGAGGCGACTCCAAAACAACGCAATGGGCCGAAGAACCGGGCCGAACCGGGCAGCGCCTTCAAGGCGCCGGAGACCAAGCAGCCTGCCGCCAAGCCGACCAAGAAGCCGGTCTGAGGGACGAAAAATGCTTCAGGACAAAGACCGCATCTTTACCAACATATACGGCCTCTTCGACAAGTCGCTGGCCGGCGCCATGGCGCGCGGCGCCTGGGACAACACGCCCGGCATCGTCGCCAAGGGGCGCGAGTGGATCGTCAACGAGATGAAGGCGTCGGGACTGCGCGGACGCGGCGGCGCCGGCTTCCCGACCGGGCTGAAATGGTCGTTCATGCCCAAGCAGAGCGACGGCCGGCCGAGCTATCTCGTCATCAACGCCGACGAATCCGAGCCCGGCACCTGCAAGGACCGCGACATCCTGCGCAACGATCCGCACACGCTGGTCGAGGGCGCGTTCCTGGCCGGCTTCGCCATGGGCGCGATTGCCGCCTACATCTATGTGCGCGGCGAGTTCATCCGGGAGCGCGAGGCGCTGCAGCGGGCGATCGAGGAGGCCTACGAGGCCAAGCTGATCGGCAAGAACAACACGTCGGGCTACGATTTTGAAATCTACATGCATCACGGCGCCGGCGCCTATATCTGCGGCGAGGAAACGGCGCTGCTGGAAAGCCTCGAAGGCAAGAAGGGCCAGCCCCGGCTGAAGCCGCCATTCCCGGCCAATGTCGGCCTCTATGGCTGCCCGACCACTGTCAACAATGTCGAATCGATCGCGGTGGCGCCGACCATCCTGCGCCGGGGGGCTGCCTGGTTCTCGTCCTTCGGCCGGCCCAACAATGTCGGCACCAAGCTGTTCTGCGTTTCCGGCCACGTCAACAATCCGTGCACCGTCGAAGAGGCGATGTCGATCCCGTTCCGCGAGCTGATCGAAACCCATTGCGGCGGCATCCGCGGCGGCTGGGACAATCTGCTCGCCGTCATTCCGGGTGGCGCCTCGGTGCCACTGGTGCCGGCGGAGCAGATCATCGATACGCCGATGGATTTCGACGCGCTGCGCGATCTCAAGTCCGGCCTCGGCACGGCCGCCGTCATCGTCATGGACAAGTCGACCGATGTCGTGAAGGCGATCGCGCGGCTTTCCTACTTCTACAAGCATGAAAGCTGCGGCCAGTGCACGCCGTGCCGCGAGGGCACCGGCTGGATGTGGCGGGTGATGGAGCGGCTGGTGCGCGGCGAGGCTCAGAAGCGCGAGATCGACATGCTGCTCGACGTCACCAAGCAGGTCGAAGGCCACACGATCTGCGCGCTGGGCGATGCGGCGGCATGGCCGATCCAGGGCCTGATGCGGCATTTCCGCGGCGAGGTGGAGCGGCGCATCGACGAGTTTTCGCGCAACGCGCACCGGGCCGAACCGGTGATGGTGGCGGCGGAATAACAAGAAACTTTTGAACGCGGGAAGAAACGGGGCGGGGCGAACGAAGAAACGACCAGGAGAACTCTATGGCGCCGTATTCGACACCCTACCCATTGATGCCCAATTTGGACCAGATCGAGAAGATGAACCAGGACCTGACCAGGATGATGCCGAAGGAGATGGCCAGCGCCGTCAACCTTTTCGCGCACCCTGTCGCGGGTGCGGCGGCGATGTCGGCGCTTGGCATGGGGCTCGCCAATCATGCGTTCGGCGTCTGGATGGGCGCGCTTTCGGGGGCCGCCGACGCATCACAACGCCTCATGCAGCCGCTGATCGAGGATTTCGAGGCACGCGTCGAGCAATTCGAGGATGCGAACTCGTCGTCCATCAGGGCGCGGGCGACCGCGAAGACGATGATTGCCGAGGCGCAGTCCTTCGCCCAGGAAGTCACCGATATCGCAGCCAGGGAAGCCGCCACCACCGCGCCGGCCGCCAATGCCGCTCCGGCAACAAGCGAGGCAGCGGATGTGCTGCTGCCGGAAGATTTCAGGCAGCCCAAGGCCATGGAGAAGCCGACGAGGCCGTCCGACCTCAAGGCGATATCGGGCATCGGCCCGAAGCTGGAAAGAGTGCTGAACGGCCTCGGTATCTGGACGTTTGCCCAGATCGCCGCATGGTCGCCGCAAGAGATTGCCTGGGTCGACGATTATCTGTCGTTCAAGGGCCGCATCGGCCGTGACGACTGGACTGCCCAGGCGGCGGCGCTGGCCGCGAAGAAGTGAATGAAATCTCGGGCGCTGCGTCTGTCGCGCCCGGAAAATGAGATTGCGGGAATCCGCAGGGGTTTGAGGCGAATGGCAAAGCTCAAGGTCGACGGGAAAGAAATCACTGTACCCGACCATTACACGCTGCTGCAGGCGGCCGAGGACGCGGGCGCGGAAGTGCCGCGCTTCTGCTTCCATGAGCGGCTGTCGATCGCCGGCAATTGCCGCATGTGCCTGATCGAGGTGAAGGGCGGACCGCCCAAGCCGCAGGCCTCCTGCGCCATGGGCGTGCGCGACCTGCGCCCCGGCCCGAACGGCGAGCCGCCGGAAATCTTCACCAACACGCCGATGGTCAAGAAGGCCCGGGAAGGCGTGATGGAATTCCTGCTGATCAACCATCCGCTGGACTGCCCGATCTGCGATCAGGGCGGCGAGTGCGACCTGCAGGACCAGGCGATGGCCTTCGGCGTCGATTCCTCGCGCTACCACGAGAACAAGCGCGCGGTGGAAGACAAGTATATCGGCCCGCTGGTCAAGACAGTGATGAACCGCTGCATCCACTGCACGCGCTGCGTCCGCTTCACCACCGAAGTTGCCGGCATTTCCGAACTCGGCCTGATCGGCCGCGGCGAGGATGCCGAGATCACCACTTATCTCGAACAGGCAATGACCTCGGAGTTGCAGGGCAACGTGATCGATCTCTGCCCGGTCGGCGCGCTGACCTCCAAGCCCTTCGCCTTCCAGGCCCGGCCGTGGGAGCTGACCAAGACCGAATCCATCGACGTGATGGATGCCGTCGGCTCGGCGATCCGCGTCGATAGCCGTGGGCGCGAAGTGATGCGCATCCTGCCGCGCGTCAACGAAGCCGTGAACGAGGAATGGATTTCCGACAAGACCCGCTTCATCTGGGACGGCCTGCGCACGCAGCGCCTCGATCGCCCCTATGTGCGCAAGGACGGCAGGCTGGTTCCGGCGAGCTGGGCCGAAGCGTTCGCGGCGATCAAGGGCGCGGTTTCGGCGGCGGCCCCCGACAAGATCGGCGCCATCGCGGGCGATCTCGCGGCGGTTGAGGAAATCTACGCGCTGAAGCTCCTGATGGCCTCGCTCGGTTCGAAGAACACCGACTGCCGCCAGGATGGCGCGACGCTCGATCCGGCACTCGGACGCGCCAGCTATATCTTCAACCCGACCATCGAAGGCATCGAGCAGGCCGACGCGGTGCTGATCATCGGGGCCAATCCGCGCTTCGAGGCCTCGGTGCTCAACGCCCGCATCCGCAAGCGCTGGCGCCTCGGCAATCTGCCGGTCGGTGTCATCGGCGATGTCGGCGACACGCGCTATGACTACGAACAATTGGGCGCCGGGCCGGATTCGCTGAAGGATCTGGCGGACGGCAACGGCAAGTTCTTCCAGACGCTGAAGAAGGCGACGCATCCCCTTATTATCGTCGGTCAGGGCGCTCTGGCGCGCGCCGATGGCGCGGCCGTGCTCGGCCAAGCGGCCAGGCTCGCCGCCGCCGTGAATGCCGCACGCGCCGACTGGAATGGCTTTGCCGTGCTGCACACCGCAGCGGCGCGCGTCGGCGGCCTGGACCTCGGCTTCGTGCCGGGCGAGGGCGGCAAGAACGTCGCCGGCATGCTGGGCGAGACGGATGTCCTGTTCCTGCTCGGCGCCGACGAGATCGATATGAGCAAGACCGGCGGCGCCTTCGTCGTCTATGTTGGCACGCACGGCGACGCCGGCGCGCATCGCGCCAATGTCATCCTGCCGGCGGCTGCCTATACCGAAAAGTCCGGCACCTACGTCAACACCGAAGGGCGCGTGCAGCAGACCAACCGCGCTGGCTTCGCGCCGGGCGACGCGCGCGAGGATTGGGCGATCTTGCGGGCGCTGTCCGACGTACTGGGCAAGAAACTGCCGTTCGATTCGCTGCCGCAGCTGCGCGCAAAGCTCTATGGCGAATACCCGCATCTGGCCCGCATCGACCAGGTCGCGGCCGGCAACGCCGAGGATATCGCCGGCGTGGCGAAGCTCGGCGGGCGGTTGAACAAGGGAACCTTCACCTCGCCGGTCAAGGATTTCTACCTGACCAACCCGATCGCGCGCGCATCGGCCGTGATGGCTGAATGCTCGGCACTGGCCAAGAGCGGCTTCAAGCAGGCGGCGGAATAAGCATGGACACCTTCTTCTCCTTCTACGTGCTGCCGGCGCTGCTGATCCTCTTGAAGTCGGTCGTGCTGATCGTGGTGCTGCTGATCTTCGTCGCCTACATCCTTTATGCCGACCGCAAGATCTGGGCGGCGGTGCAGCTTCGCCGTGGCCCGAATGTCGTCGGCCCCTGGGGCACGCTGCAGGCCTTCGCCGACCTGCTGAAATTCGTCTTCAAGGAACCGGTCATCCCGTCGGGCGCCAACAAGGGCGTCTTCCTGCTGGCGCCCCTTGTCTCCGCCGTGCTGGCGATCTCGGCTTGGGCGGTCATACCGGTCAGCCAGGGTTGGGCGATCGCCAACGTCAATGTCGGCATCCTCTATGTCTTCGCCATCTCCTCGCTCGAGGTCTATGGCGTGATCATGGGCGGCTGGGCGTCCAACTCGAAATATCCGTTCCTCGGCGCGTTGCGTTCGGCGGCGCAGATGGTGTCATACGAAGTTTCGATCGGCTTCGTCATCGTCACCGTGCTGCTCACCGCCGGCTCGCTCAACCTCAGCGATATCGTGCTGTCGCAGCAGGGTGGGCTTGGTACGCGGCTCGGCCTGCCCAACACGTTCCTCGACTGGAACTGGCTGGCGCTGTTCCCGATGTTCGTCATCTTCTTCATCTCGGCGTTGGCGGAGACGAACCGTCCGCCCTTCGATCTGGTCGAAGCCGAATCGGAGCTGGTCGCCGGCCACATGGTCGAATATTCGTCGACGCCGTTCCTTTTGTTCTTCCTCGGCGAGTATGTCGCGATCGTGCTGATGTGCGCGCTGGCCACCATCCTGTTCCTCGGCGGCTGGCTGCCTCCCTTCGACTTCGCGCCCTTCACCTGGGTGCCCGGCGTCATCTGGTTCGTGCTGAAGGTCTGTTTCGTGTTCTTCGGCATCTCGATGGTGAAGGCCTTCGTGCCGCGCTACCGCTACGACCAGCTGATGCGGCTGGGCTGGAAAGTGTTCCTGCCGATCTCGCTGTTCATGGTCGTCGCCACCGCGGCCTTCCTCAAGATCACGGGGTTTGCGTGATGTCCGCTTTGTCCCAGGCCGCGAAATCGCTGCTGCTGCAGGATTTCGTCAGCGCCTTCTTCCTGTCGATGCGCCAGTTCTTCGCGCCGAAGGAGACGATCAACTATCCGCACGAGAAGGGACCGATCAGCCCGCGCTTTCGCGGCGAGCATGCGTTGCGCCGCTATCCCAACGGCGAGGAACGCTGCATCGCCTGCAAACTGTGCGAGGCGATCTGCCCGGCGCAGGCGATCACCATCGAGGCCGGCCCGCGCCGCAATGACGGCACGCGCCGCACGGTGCGTTACGATATCGACATGGTGAAGTGCATCTATTGCGGCTTCTGCCAGGAAGCCTGCCCGGTCGACGCCATTGTCGAGGGGCCGAATTTCGAATTCGCGACGGAAACGCGCGAGGAACTCTACTACGACAAGGACCGGCTGCTGGCGAATGGCGACCGGTGGGAGCGCGAACTGGCGCGCAACATCTCACTGGACTCGCCCTATCGCTGAGATCTGACGCATGGACGGGGCGAGGGGCCTCGTCCGGAGGATGATCCCGAAAAGTTGCGGACTTTTCGGACAAGATCATCCTCCGGAAGACAAAAGTGTCGCATGTTTCTTTTGATCGGGTATTTCAACCCGATCGGAACATGCGATAGGACACAACGAAACTTGCCGACCGGAGGCGGTCGCAAACATCAAACAGGACGAGCGTCCTGTTTGGACAGGAACCCGGGGGATCCCCAATGCTGAGTGGACTAGAGGCGGCCTTCTTCTACCTCTTCGCCTTTGTCGCCGTGGCGTCGGCGTTCATGGTCATTTCGTCGCGCAACCCCGTGCATTCGGTGCTGTTCCTGATCCTGACCTTCTTCAACGCCGCCGGCCTGTTCATGCTGACCGGCGCCGAGTTCCTGGCGATGATCCTGCTCGTCGTCTATGTCGGCGCGGTCCTGGTGCTGTTCCTGTTCGTCGTCATGATGCTCGACGTCGATTTCGCCGAATTGAAGAGCGGCGCCCTGCAATACGCGCCGATCGGCGCGCTGGTCGGGCTGATCCTGGCGGCGGAGCTGATCGTGGTGCTGGGCGGCTACACCTTCGCGCCGAAGCTCGCCTCGACAGTCGCAAAGCCCATCCCGGATCTCGCCGCGCGATCGAACACGGCGGCGCTCGGCGACATCCTCTATACCGACTACCTCTACTACTTCCAGATTTCGGGCCTCATCCTGCTGGTCGCCATGATCGGCGCCATCGTCTTGACGCTGCGCCACAAGGAAGGGGTCAAGCGGCAGTCGATCGCAGCCCAGGTCGGCCGCACCGCGGCGACCGGCATGGAAATCCGCAAGGTCAAGTCGGGCGAAGGAGTCTGAGATGGTCGTCGGCATCGCACATTATCTGACCGTATCGGCGATCCTGTTCACGCTCGGCGTGTTCGGCATCTTCCTCAACCGCCGCAACATCATCGTCATCCTAATGTCGATCGAGCTGATCCTGCTGGCGGTCAACATCAATTTCGTCGCCTTTTCGGCGGCGCTCGGCGATCTGGTCGGCCAGGTGTTCGCGCTGTTCGTGCTGACGGTCGCGGCGGCTGAAGCCGCCATCGGGCTTGCCATTCTCGTCGTCTTCTTCCGCAACCGCGGCTCGATCGCGGTCGAAGACGTGAACATGATGAAGGGTTGACGGGGCGACTATGTATCAAGCGATCGTCTTCCTTCCGCTGCTCGGCTTCCTGATCGTAGGCCTGTTCGGCAATGCGCTCGGTGCCAAGGCATCCGAATACATCACCTCCGGCTTCCTGGTGATCGCGGCCGTGCTGTCATGGGTCGCCTTCTTTTCCGTCGGCTTCGGCCATGGCGAGGTGTTCACCGTGCCGGTGCTGCACTGGATCCAGTCCGGCGGGCTGGACGTCTCCTGGGCGCTCAGGATCGACACGCTGACGGTGGTGATGCTGGTGGTGGTCAACACAGTGTCGGCGCTGGTTCACATCTATTCGATCGGCTACATGCACCACGATCCGAACCGGCCGCGCTTCTTCGCCTATCTGTCGCTGTTCACCTTCGCCATGCTGATGCTGGTCACGGCCGACAACCTCGTGCAGATGTTCTTCGGCTGGGAAGGGGTGGGCCTCGCGTCCTACCTGCTGATCGGCTTCTGGTACAAGAAGCCGTCGGCCAATGCCGCGGCAATAAAGGCCTTCGTCGTCAACCGCGTCGGCGATTTCGGCTTCGCGCTCGGCATTTTCGGCGTCTTCGTGCTGTTCGGCTCGGTCAATCTCGGCACGATCTTTGCCAATGCGGCGACGTTCATCCCGGCCGAAGGCGCGCCGCAGGGTGCCGCCGTACTCACCTTCCTCGGCCATGCGCTCGACAAGCAGGCGGCAATGACCGTCGTCTGCCTGCTGCTGTTCATGGGTGCCATGGGCAAGTCGGCGCAGGTGCCCCTGCACACCTGGCTGCCGGACGCCATGGAGGGCCCGACCCCGGTGTCGGCGCTGATCCATGCCGCCACCATGGTGACGGCCGGCGTGTTCATGCTGGCGCGGCTTTCGCCGCTGTTCGAGTTGTCGCACTCGGCGCTGACGGTGGTCACCTTCATCGGCGCCTTCACCGCCTTCTTCGCGGCGACCGTCGGCCTGGTCCAGAACGACATCAAGCGCGTCATCGCCTATTCGACCTGCTCGCAGCTCGGCTACATGTTCGTGGCGCTTGGCGTCGGCGCCTATGGCGCGGCGATCTTCCATTTGTTCACGCACGCCTTCTTCAAGGCGCTGCTGTTCCTCGGTTCCGGCTCGGTCATCCACGCCGTCTCCGACGAGCAGGACATGCGCAAGATGGGTGGCCTGAGGACGCTGATCCCGACCACCTACTGGATGATGGTGATCGGCACGCTGGCGCTGACCGGCGTCGGCATTCCGGTGACCGTCATCGGCACCGCCGGCTTCTTCTCCAAGGACGCCATCATCGAGGCCTCCTTCGCAGGCCACAATTCGGTCGCCGGCCTGGCCTTCATCCTGCTGGTCATCGCCGCCGGCTTCACCTCCTTCTATTCCTGGCGGCTGATCTTCATGACTTTCCATGGCAAGCCGCGGGCGAGCCATGAGGTGATGCATCACGTCCATGAATCGCCGCCGGTGATGCTGGTGCCGCTGTTCGTGCTGGCGGCCGGCGCGCTGTTTGCCGGTATCATCTTCCACAATTCCTTTATCGGCGAAGGCTATGCCGAGTTCTGGAAGGCGTCGCTGTTCACGCTGCCGGACAACCATATCCTGCACGAGATCCACGAATTGCCGCTGTGGGTAGAGCTCTCGCCCTTCATCGCCATGCTGATCGGTTTCGCTCTGGCCTGGAAGTTCTACATCCGCTCGCCGGAGATGCCGGTCAATCTGGCCGCCCAGCATCGCGGGCTTTACGCCTTCCTGCTCAACAAGTGGTATTTCGACGAGCTTTACGACTTCCTGTTCGTTCGCCCGGCCAAGCGTCTCGGTCACTTTCTGTGGAAGACCGGTGATGGGACCATCATCGATGGGCTCGGGCCTGACGGCATTTCGGCGCGCGTCGTCGACGTCACCAACCGCGTCGTCAAGCTGCAGACCGGCTATCTCTACCACTACGCCTTCGCCATGCTGATCGGCGTTGCCGCACTCGTCACCTGGATGATGCTCTGATGACCGCCTGGCCAATCCTCTCGCTGGTCACCTTCCTGCCTCTGGTTGGTGTGCTGCTGATCCTGTTCATCAACGATGAGAGCGAAAACGCGCGGCGCAACATCCGGGCGATCGCGTTCATCACCACGGCGTTCACCTTCCTGGTGTCGCTGTTCATCTGGACCGGCTTCGACAATTCGCAGGCCGGGTTCCAGTTTGTCGAAAAGGTCGCCTGGCTCGATTCCGGCATTTCCTACCATATGGGCGTCGACGGCATTTCCATGCTGTTCGTCATCCTGACGACCTTCCTGATGCCGCTTTGCATCCTGGCGTCGTGGGAAGCGATCGAGAAGCGCGTCAAGGCCTACATGATCGCCTTCCTGCTTCTGGAAACGCTGATGATCGGCGTGTTCTGCGCGCTGGACATCGTGCTGTTCTACGTCTTCTTCGAAGCCGGCCTGATCCCGATGTTCATCATCATCGGCGTATGGGGCGGCAAGCGGCGCGTCTACGCCTCGTTCAAGTTCTTCCTCTATACGCTGGCCGGCTCGGTGCTGATGCTGCTCGCCATCATGGCGATGTTCTTCCAGTCCGGCACCACCGACATCCCGACGCTTCTGACGCACAGCTTCCCGGCCAACATGCAGACCTGGCTGTGGCTTGCCTTCTTCGCCTCCTTCGCGGTGAAGATGCCGATGTGGCCGGTGCACACCTGGCTGCCCGACGCCCACGTCGAGGCGCCGACGGCGGGCTCGGTCATCCTGGCCGGCATCCTGCTGAAAATGGGCGGATACGGCTTCCTGCGCTTCTCCTTGCCGATGTTCCCGCTGGCCTCCGAAATGTTCGCGCCGCTGGTGTTCACGCTGTCGGTGGTCGCCATCATCTACACCTCGCTGGTGGCGCTGATGCAGGAGGACATGAAGAAGCTGATCGCCTATTCGTCGGTCGCCCATATGGGCTTCGTCACCATGGGCATCTTTGCCATGAACCAGGAAGGCGTGCAGGGCGCCATCTTCCAGATGCTCAGCCACGGCCTGGTGTCGGGCGCGCTGTTCCTGTGCGTCGGCGTCATCTATGACCGCATGCACACGCGTGAGATCGCTGCCTATGGCGGTCTCGTCAACAACATGCCGAAATACGCGACCGTGTTCCTGATCTTCACCATGGCCAATGTCGGCCTGCCGGGTACGTCAGGCTTCGTCGGCGAGTTCCTGACCATGCTCGGTGTGTTCCGGGTCAACACCTGGGTGGCGTTCTTCGCAGCCACCGGCGTCATCCTGTCGGCGGCTTACGCGCTTTGGCTCTACCGAAGGGTGATCTTCGGCGCGCTGACCAAGGACAGCCTGAAGGGGCTGCTCGACCTGTCGACTCGCGAGAAGGCGATCATCTATCCGCTGGTCGTGCTGGTCATCTTCTTCGGCGTCTACCCCGCACCCGTCTTCGACGCGACGGCCCAGTCGGTCAAGTCGCTCGTCACCAATGTCACCGCATCCATCGGCGCCGCGCAGACCGCGGCGGCGAACTGACCCAGGGGTTTTGCGAACCATGACGCCGGACCTTCTCTCCAGCCTGTCGCTCTCGACGCCCGAGCTGATCCTTGCCATCGGCGCGCTCGCGCTGCTGATGGTCGGGGCCTATTCGCGTTCCAACACCGCCAATACCGTGACCGGCCTTGCCGTCGCCGTGCTGGTGATCGCAGGCGCCTGGCTGATCTTCCACGCAGGGCAGGGCAGCGCCTATGGCAATGCCTTCATTCAGGATTCCTTCGCCCGCTTCATGAAGGTGCTGGCGCTGATCGGCTCGGCGGTGACGCTGATCATGTCGATGCGCTTTGCCAAGGCGGAACGTTTCGACAAGTTCGAATATCCGGTGCTGATCCTGCTTTGCACGCTCGGCATGATGCTGATGATCTCGGCCAACGGCATGATCGGGCTCTATCTCGGCCTCGAACTGCAGTCGCTTGCGATCTATGTGCTGGCGGCGATCAATCGCGACAATTTGCGTTCGACAGAAGCCGGCCTGAAATATTTCGTCCTCGGCGCGCTGTCGTCGGGCATGCTGCTCTACGGCATCAGCCTGGTCTACGGCTATACCGGGAACACCGGCTTCCAGGAGATCGCCACGGCGCTGGGCGGCGGCGAGCGCCAGCTTGGCCTTGTCGTCGGCCTCGTCTTCGTGCTGGCCGGGCTTGCCTTCAAGATCTCGGCGGTGCCGTTCCACATGTGGACGCCAGACGTCTATGAGGGCGCACCGACACCGGTGACGGCCTTCCTGGCGGCAGCGCCGAAAATGGCGGCGATGGCGCTGATCGTGCGCGTCACCATGGGTGCGTTCAAGCCGATCGCCTCCGACTGGCAGCAGATCATCGTCTTCATCTCGATCGCCTCGATGGCGCTTGGCTCCTTCGCCGCGATCGGCCAGACCAACATCAAGCGGCTGATGGCCTATTCCTCGATCGGCCATATGGGCTACGCGCTGGTCGGCCTTGCCGCGAACAGCCAGGCCGGCGTGCGCGGCGTCGCCATCTACATGCTGATCTACCTGGTGATGACGCTCGGCACCTTCGCCTTCATCCTTGCCATGCGGCGCAAGGAAGGCAATGTCGAGCAGATCAGCGATCTCGCCGGCCTCTCGTCGACCAACCCCATCATGGCGACGATCCTGACCATCCTGATGTTCTCGCTGGCCGGCATTCCGCCGCTCGCCGGCTTCTGGGGGAAGTGGTACGTCTTCCTCGCCGCCATCAACGCCAACCTTTATGCGCTGGCAATCATCGGCGTGCTCGCTTCCGTGGTGGGCGCTTACTACTACCTGCGCATCATCAAGATCATGTGGTTCGATGAGCCGGTCGGCGGCTTTGTGCCGATGGCCAGCGAGTTGCGTGTCGTGCTCGGCGTCAGTGGCGCCTTCGTGCTGTTCTACGTGCTGATCGGCGGGCCGATCGGGACCTATGCCGAAGCCGCCGCCAAGACATTTTTCTGACGGGATGGCATTTCGGCTGGCTCCAACCTCGGCGTCGGAAGGGTTCCGGCTCGAAGCGCATGACAGTGTCGGCTCCACCAACGCGCTGGCGCTAGACCATGCCCGGGCGGGCGATCCGGGCAAGCTCTGGGTCGTTTCCAAGAAGCAGGAAAGCGGACGCGGCCGGCGTGGCCGTGCCTGGGCAACGCCGGAAGGCAATCTGGCGGCGACGCTGCTCCTCATCACCGGCGGCGAATTGCGCCTTGCCGCGACGCTCGGCTTCGTCGCGGGGCTGGCGCTGGCCGACGCGCTCGACGCGGTGGTGCCGAAGGGCCGCATCGCGATAGGCCTCGACGGAGCGAGCCAGGGACAGAACCGTTTCGAGCTGAAATGGCCAAACGATGTGCTCGCCTCCGGCGCCAAGCTGGCCGGCATCCTGCTGGAGTCGGCGATGCTTGACGGTAGCCGCTTCGCGGTGGCGGTGGGCATCGGCGTCAATGTGGTGGCGCACCCGCGGGATTTGCCTTATCCCGCGACATCGCTTCACGCGTTGGGCGCGGCTTGCGATGCCGAAACGCTGTTTCTGGCGCTGTCGGATGCCTGGAGCGAGAATGCCCGCCTGTGGGACGAAGGACGTGGCCTTGCCGCCATCAGGAAGCGTTGGCTGGCCCGCGCGGCGGGCCTTGGCGGCGAGGTTGCTGTCAGAATTGACGGTAATGTGGTGCGTGGCGTGTTCGAGACCATTGACGAGGACTGCCGTTTCGTGATCCGCGACGATGACGGGTCTGTTCTGACGGTCGCCGCCGGCGATGTGCATTTCGGCGCGGTGGCGTCCGCGCGGATATAATTTGTTTTTGAGCAATTCCGGACGGAAAACCGGTAGGCACTTGCTGGAATTGCTTTAACGGCTTGGCCTGAGGGTCAGGAAGGAAAAAATCATGGCGAAAGCGGACAACGCCGAACTCGTCTTCGTGCCGCTCGGCGGCGTCGGCGAGATCGGCATGAACTTCGCCCTCTACGGCTACGGCCCGCCGAGCGCGCGCGAATGGATCATCATCGATGTCGGCGTCACCTTTCCCGACGCGGCGCATCCAGGCGTCGACCTGATCCTGCCCGACACGCGCTTCATCGAGGAGAACCTCGCCAATCTGCGCGGCATCATCATCACCCACGCGCATGAGGACCACTACGGCGCGCTGCTCGACATCTGGCCGAAGCTGAAGGCGCCGGTCTGGATGACGCCGTTCAGCGCCGGGCTGCTGGAAGCCAAGCGTCAGGGCGAGCAGGGCGCGCCGAAGATCCCGCTGACAATCTACCGGGCGGGCGAAAAGTTCACGGTGGGCCCCTTCGAGATCGAAGCCATTCCGGTGGCACACTCCATTCCCGAACCCATGTCGCTGGCGATCACCTCGCCGGCCGGCACCGTCATCCACACCGGCGACTGGAAGATCGATCCGGAGCCGACGATCGGTCCCAAGACCGACGAGGCGCGGTTCCGCGCCTATGGCGACAAGGGCGTGCTGGCGCTGATCTGCGATTCGACCAATGCGCTGCGCGAAGGCGAGTCGCCTTCGGAAGTGGCCGTGGGCGAGGGCCTGAAAGGCGTCATCCAGGCGGCCAAGGGCCGCGTCGCCGTCACCACCTTCTCCTCCAATGTCGGACGCATCGTTTCCATCGCCAGGGCAGCGCGCGATGCCGGCCGCCAGTGCCTTGTGCTCGGCCGCTCGTTGAAGCGCGTCATCGATGTGGCCGGCGAGCTTGGCTACATGGACGGCCTGCCGGAGTTCATCGCCGAGGAGGATTTCGGCTTCATCCCGCGCGAGAACCTGGTCATCATCTGCACCGGCAGCCAGGGCGAGCCGTTGGCGGCACTTGCCAAGCTGTCGCGCGACGAGATGAAATCGGTGTCGCTGACAGCGGGCGACACGGTGGTGTTTTCCTCGCGCACCATTCCCGGCAACGAGAAGGCGATCCTCGAGATCAAGAACCGCCTCATCGATCTCGGCATCAAGATCATCGAAGACGGCGATGCGCTGGTGCATGTCTCCGGCCACCCCCGCCGCAGCGAACTGCGCAAGATGTATGAATGGGTGCGTCCGCAAGTCGGCGTTCCCGTGCATGGCGAGGCGGCGCATCTGGTGGCGCAGGGCTCGCTGATGTCCACCTCCGGCATTGGCCAGGTGGCGCAGGTGCGCGACGGCGACATGCTGCGGCTCGCTCCTGGTCCCGCCACGATCATCGACCAGGTGCCGTTCGGGCGCGTCTACAAGGACGGCAATCTGATCGGCACCGATCAGGCGATGGGTATTCGCGACAGGCGCAAGCTGTCCTTTGCCGGTCATGTCGCGGTCAATGTCGTGCTTGATGACAAGTACGAGCTGGCCGGCGATCCCGACCTGGTCGCCATTGGCGTCGCCGAAACCGATGCCCGTGGCGAGACGCTAGAGGACCTGATGATCGATGCGGCCGTCGGTGCGGTCGATTCGATCCCCCGCCAACGCCGCAAGGACCTCGACCTGGTGCAGGAGGCGGTGCGGCGCGCGGTGCGCGGCGCGGCCAACGAAGCCTGGGGCAAGAAACCGCTGGTGACGGTTTTCGTCACCCGGTGACGGAGGCGTCGGGTGCTCGGATGTTCAGCTGATAGCTGACCGGAATCCAGCGAAAGGAATGGTCTATCCGCCCGACATAGCCCAAGCCCGGAAACGGCATGTGGTGGCCGGCGACGAGCAGGCGCCGCTCGGCGGCCATGCCGAGCAGCCGCTTGCGGGTCTCGATTGCCTTTTCCTTGTCGTCGTCGAAATCGGCATGCCACTGCGGACGCTGGATCGACACGACATAATGCAGGAAAGCGTCCGACCAGATCAGCAATTGCTGTCCGTCGCTTTCGACAAGGAAGGCCAAAAGCCCGGCGGAGTGACCGGCCGCGTCGATGGCAGTGATGCCCGGCACCACTTCGTCTCCAGGCGCTATGAACGTCGCGCGGTCGGCCAGGCCGGTGCAAATGCGCCTAAAGAGATCACGATTGGCCAACCTGGCCGGACGCACCGCATTTCCTTCGGTCCAGAAGGCGAATTCCGCTGCGCCGAATACCAGGCGTGCGCGGCTGAAAACGGATGCGCCATTCCGGACAAGCCCGCCAATGTGGTCCGGGTGCCCGTGCGTGATGACCACCACATCGATGTCATCAGGGCCGAGCCCAAGGGCTTGCAAGCACTCCAGGAGTGAACTGTCTTCATCTCCGCAGCCGGTGTCGAACAGGATCTTTTCGGAACCGGTATCGACCAGCGTCGGGATGAAGCAATGCTCGTAGCGATCCTGGTCGATGAAGTTCGAAACCGCGAGTTCGAGCACGGCCGCCGGCGGCTGTCCGGCCGCGAAGGCCGATGCAAGCCCGTCTCTGACATCGACGGCATCGAGCAGAGCGGCAATTTTGAACGACCCGAGATCGAAGGTGAAAACGCGGGGGCGGGCAGGGCTGATTCCGGACATTGGCCTTTGTACTTTGTGGCTGCCGGTTGCAACAGGTGCGACAGTGCGCTCCTCGCGAAAGGCTGTTGATCTCGGCTGATTTGACGTATGACGCCAGTCGTTGGACCTGGGAGAAAAGCTCGGACATGCTCGGACGGCTGAACCACGTCGCGCTTGCGGTGCCGGATTTGACCGCCGCCGTTGCAGCTTACCGCAACACGCTCGGCGCCGAAGTGACCGAGCCGCAGGCGTTGCCGGAGCATGGCGTCACCGTGGTGTTCGTCGATGTCGGCAACACCAAGGTCGAGTTGCTGGAGCCGCTTGGCGAGGGCTCCCCAATCGCGGCATTCCTCGAGAAGAACCCGTCGGGCGGCATGCATCATCTCTGCTACGAGGTCGACGACATCCTGGCCGCGCGCGACCAGCTCAAGGCCGCCGGTGCCAGGGTGCTTGGCGACGGCAATCCCAAACCAGGCGCGCACGGCAAGCCGGTGCTGTTCCTGCATCCGAAGGATTTCTTCGGCACGCTGATCGAACTGGAGCAATCATGAGCTGGGTCTCGTTCACCGCGCTGTTTTTCGCGACCTGGTGGGTGGTGCTGTTTGCCGTCCTGCCGTTCAGCGTCAGAACGCAGGACGACGATCACGACGTGACGCTGGGCACGGTACCGAGCGCGCCGCGCGGGCCGCATATGCTGCGTGCGGTGATCCGCACCACCATCGCAACGGCGGTCCTGATGGGCATTTTCTACGGCCTGACGCACGGGCTGGGATACAGCCTCAACGACATCCCGCACATCGTGCCGGAACTCAGTCCGACCCCAGGGAAATAGACGTGGCGGCAAGGGTGCTCCGATAAGGTCGGAGCGCTGCGGATGGGATTGAGATGCCGCCCTGTACGGCGGCTACTGGCTGCTGACGCAAGATCATGTAGCCTGCCAATTCGCGGCGCTAACCAGATGATTGCACAAAAAAAATGCAAGGCACAAGGCCTTGCAATTAAACGCGTCCGATCTGTTTCCGGTATCCGGCGGCAGCGAGTAACCGCGCCTAGATCGCATCCTCCCAAGACTTTGACCGCGTAGGAGAGCAGATTTTTTTCTGCCCTCTCGGTTATCGGGGCACATTAGCCCAACGGAAATGAAAATGTCACGAAGAATTTTGCCTTGAAACGGGCAATCTCGTGCTGCACTGCACAATAGTGCGGCAGGCTTTGCTTTTGAAACGTCCAGTCAGGGTCGACAGAGCCTTTGCGGCATGTTCGCAATTGACGCGCGCAAAGAATTGACGGCCAAACCCGAAGAGGTTCGGTGCGTTCCATTGTCGGCGCGGGTCGATCCGGAAGCGAGGGATTCGGGCTCGGAAGGGGCTGACGTGGTGGGATGGCCGGGTTTCCATTCGGTCATGAAATCGCTATGAAGCCGGGGCAAGCAAGCCTGCGCCGCGCCGATTCTGGCGTGGCCATTCTCATTCACGGACCTGTCCATGCGTTTGTCGCGCTATTTCCTGCCTATCCTCAAAGAAAACCCGCGCGAGGCCGAAATCGTCTCGCATCGGCTGATGCTGCGCGCCGGCATGATCCGCCAGCAGGGGCAAGGCAGTTTTTCCTGGCTGCCGCTGGGCAAACGGGTGCTGGACAAGGTCTGCAAGATCATCCGCGAGGAGCAGAACCGCGCCGGTGCGCTGGAGATCCTGATGCCGACCATCCAGTCGGCCGATCTGTGGCGCGAGAGCGGCCGTTACAACGACTACGGCAAGGAGATGCTGCGCATCAAGGACCGGCAGGACCGCGACATGCTCTACGGTCCGACCAACGAGGAAATGGTCACCGAGATTTTCCGCGCTTACGTCAAATCCTACAAGGACCTGCCGCTCAACCTCTACCACATACAGTGGAAGTTCCGTGACGAGGTGCGGCCGCGCTTCGGCGTGATGCGTTCGCGCGAATTCCTGATGAAGGACGCCTATTCCTTCGATCTCGACTTCGAAGGCGCGAGAGCCGCCTACAACCGGATGTTCGTGTCCTATCTCAGGACTTTCACGCGCATGGGCCTGCAGGCCATTCCGATGCGGGCCGACACCGGTCCGATCGGCGGCGATCTCAGCCACGAGTTCATCATCCTGGCCGACACTGGTGAAAGCCAGGTCTTCTGCCATCGCGATTACCTGTCGCTTGCCGTGCCCGGCGCGAACACCGACTTCGCCAATAACGGCGAGATAGCAGATATCGTCAAGACGTGGACGACGCCTTACGCCGCCACCGACGAGATGCATGACGAGGCGGCGTGGGAGAAGGTTCCGACTGGCGACCGGGTCTCGGCGCGCGGCATCGAGGTCGGCCATATCTTCCACTTCGGCGAGAAATATTCCAAGCCGATGGGGGCCAAGGTGACGGGGCCCGACGGCAAGGATCATTTCGCCTCGGGCGGCTCCTACGGCATCGGCCCGTCGCGGCTGGTCGCGGCGATCATCGAGGCCAGCCATGACGAGAACGGCATCATCTGGCCGGAAGCGGTGGCGCCGTTCGATATCGGCCTGATCAACATGAAGGCGGGCGATGCCGACTGCGATCGCGTCTGCGACGAGCTCAACGCCGCCTTCACCGCCGCCGGCAAGGACGTCCTCTACGACGATACCGACCAGCGGCCGGGCGGCAAATTCGCCACCGCCGACCTGATCGGCCTGCCCTGGCAAGTGATCGTCGGGCCGCGCGGTGTCGCCGCCGGCGAGGTCGAGATCAAGAATCGCAAGACCGGCGAGCGCGTGACGCTGCCGATCGCCGACGCGGCCAAACACTTCGGTGCCGCCGCATGAGCGAGGCGGCGGCAGCGCGATCGGCGGGCGCCGGCCCTTTTTCCATCTTCGAGCGCACGGTCGCCTGGCGCTATTTGCGTTCGCGGCGCAAGGAGACGGTGATCTCGGTGATCGCCTCGATCTCTTTTCTCGGCATCATGCTGGGCGTCGCGACGCTGATCGTGGTCATGGCGGTGATGAACGGGTTCCGCGCCGAGCTTTTGACGCGCATCCTCGGCGTCAACGGCCATCTGATCGTGCAGCCGCTCGATTCGCCGCTTGAGGACTATGCCCAGGTCGCCAGGCGCATCAACGGCGTACCCGGGGTCAAATACGCCATCCCGCTGATCGACGGCCAGGTGCTCGCGCAAGGCAATGTCGGCGGCGGCACCGGCGCGCTGGTGCGCGGCATCCGGGGTGAAGATCTCGGCAAGATCGCCATCGTGGCCAGCAACATCAAGCAAGGCACGCTCGCCGATTTCGATACCGGCGAGGGCGTCGCCATCGGCAAGCGCATGGCCGAGAATCTCGGCCTGACGCTCGGCGATACCATTACCTTGATCTCGCCTGACGGGGATGTGACGCCGCTCGGCACCACGCCGCGCATGAAGGGCTACAAGATCGCGGCGATCTTCGAGGTCGGCATGTCCGAATATGACACCTCGATCGTCTACATGCCGTTCTCCGAAGCGCAGCTCTATTTCAACATGGACGGCCGGGCGCAGACGATCGAGATCTATGTCGACAATCCCGACGATGTCGACGCGCTGAAACCCAAGGTGGAAGCGGCGGCGCAGCGGCCGATCGACATGGTCGACTGGCGCCAGCGCAACGAGACTTTCTTTTCGGCTCTGCAGGTCGAACGCAACGTCATGTTCATGATCCTGACGCTGATCGTGCTGGTGGCGGCGCTCAACATCATTTCAGGACTGATCATGCTGGTGAAGGACAAGGGGCATGACATCGCCATCCTGCGCACCATGGGCGCCTCGCGCGGCGCCATCCTGCGCATCTTCCTGATGACTGGGGCGGCGATCGGCGTGACGGGCACGCTCGCCGGCGTGCTGCTCGGCGTCGTGATCTGCACCAATATCGAATCGATCCGCCAGTTCTTCTCCTGGATGACCGGCAAGGTGCTGTTCAACCCGGAGCTCTATTTCCTCAGCCAGTTGCCGGCCAAGATGGATCCGCGCGAGACGACCTATGTCATCATCATGGCGCTTGCGCTGTCCTTCCTGGCAACCGTGTTTCCGGCATGGCGGGCGGCCCGCCTCGATCCGGTCGAAGCCTTGAGGTACGAGTAGTGGCCGAGGTCCTTATCGAGCTGAAGAGCGTCGAACGGCACTACGTCCAGGGGCCGCGCAAGCTCACCATCCTGAACGGCGCCGATTTCGCGCTGCGGCGCGGTGAAATGGTGGCGCTGGTGGCCCCGTCGGGCACCGGCAAATCGACGCTGCTGCATACGGCCGGGCTGTTGGAGCGGCCGGATGCCGGCGACGTGATCCTGTCCGGACGCGCCTGTGGCCGGCTGTCCGACGACGAGCGCACCTCGATCCGCCGCAACGATGTCGGCTTCGTCTATCAGTTCCATCATTTGCTGCCGGAGTTTTCCGCGCTGGAAAACATCATGATGCCGCAGCTCATCAAGGGCCTGCCGCGTAAGGAAGCGTCCGAGCGAGCGGCGCAACTGCTCGACTACATGCAGATCGGCAAACGGGCGTCGCACCGGCCGTCGGAGCTTTCCGGCGGCGAGCAGCAGCGCGTCGCCATCGCGCGTGCGGTCGCCAATGCGCCGCTGGTGCTGCTCGCCGACGAGCCCACCGGCAACCTCGACCCGGTCACAGCCTCCTACGTGTTCGAGGCGCTGGAGGCACTGGTGCGGCAATCGGGCCTCGCGGCGCTGATCGCCACCCACAATCACGAGCTTGCATCGCGCATGGACCGGCGCGTCACGTTGGCCGACGGCAAGGTGGTGCCGCTCTAAGGACGATTCTCACCCGACGTGTACCGCGCGGGGGTAGCTTAGAACCGCCAGTGAGCGCTCATTGCGATCAGAGTGGACGATATCGCGCTCGTCGCCAGGATGGCCAACCAAATTACGAGATTGCGAGAGAGGCGCCGCCGGCGACCTTGTCGCATACGCTTTCGCCAGCGTTCACCTTGATTTGCGCCTCCGTATTTCCCCATGTCGATCGCTCAGCAATGCCTCAGGCCCAGGCATTTTCGGCTCAGCCAAAATTTAATACAAGCGCTCGCTAATTTGTTCTTCCCGGGCTGAAGCCTACCCTGGCAAGCTTCCAACTCCCTCTCTTAGCGACCAATTAACGTTTCGCTAACCGTGCACAGTTCCCCGCCCATGGCCATACCTCCCAGCGGTTGACAATGGAACAAAATTAGAACAAATTAGAAACATATCCACAACAGGAGAGAGTTATGACCGATTTGGTTCAGGATGTCGTCTCGCTGGTTTGCATGAGCGCGTTTCTTGTCTCCATGGCGATCTGGATCGGAGCCATGTGATTTGGCGGCGTCGGCCGTCGCTGTTTCTCGAAGGCCAATGCCGCCCCGCCGTTAAGCTTTTCTTGCCGCAGCAAAGTTAGGGTGCGTCTCCAAGGCAGGGAGCAACGTCCAGGTGTCGCCCATCGTCACGGCCATTCTCGTGGCCAGCAATCTCGGGCTGATCTTTCTCCTGATGACCGTGCCGCTTGGTTTGCGCACGGTCAGGTCGAGCCGCATCGTGGCGATGGACCGGCAGCGCCTGTGGCAGGCGCTGTGGCCGCTCGGCAGCGATGCCGGCTGGTCCGGCGAGATCCTGTCGGCGCAGCCGCTGGACGAAGAGGGCGTCGCCCGCGTCACGCTCTCTTGGGAAGGCCGCGATGGCAAGCCGATAGAGCGCAGGGCGCAGTTTGAAGATGTCGTCGAGGGCAGCCGCTTCTCGATGCGGGTGATCGAGGACACCGCGCTCGATAGCTCGTTCTGGAAGGACTATGGCGAGACCGCCGAACTGGTTTCGGAGGGAAGCGGCACGCGCGTGACGCTCAGCCGGACCGACCGGTACCGCGGCGTGGCTTTCCTGGTGTTTCGCTATTTCGCCATGCGCCGCGAGCTCTCCAAGCTGCAGCGTTGGGCAAGGACCGGGCAGTATCGCAAGGGTGGCTGGTTCGAGCATCCGCTGAGCCAGGTCGGCTTTGCCGTGTTGTCGGCATTGATGCTGTGGCCGTTCTTCGGCCTTCACCTCGGCGGGCTGGCGCTGGCCGCGATCCTGACGTCGGTGGTGGCGCTGCACGAACTCGGCCACATGGCGGCGTTCCGGCTGACGGGCCATCGCAGGGCGCGGATGATCTTCATCCCGCTGCTTGGCGGCATCGCCATTGGCGGCCGGCCCTATAACAGCCGTTTCGAAGTGGCCTTCGTGGCGTTGATGGGGGCGGGGTTTTCCGCCTTCCTGGTGCCGATCGTCATCGCCGCCAGCGTGCTTGCCGGCGGCGAGGGTCACAAGGCGGCTGCCGCGCTGCTCGCCGCACTCGCAGGCTGCGCTGCCCTGTTCAACATCGCCAATCTGGTGCCGGTGTGGAAATTCGACGGCGGCCAGGTGCTGCGACAGATCTGCCCGGGGCCGGTCGTCCTGGCGCTGGCGTCCTTCTCGCTGCTCTCGGCCTTTCTGGCGCTTGGCTGGCGGGCCGGTTTTTCCCTGGGCTTCCTGCTCGCGGCCGGTGCGGTATTTTCGATTCTCAGCCTGCTCACCGTCGGCAGCGGGGTGAAGCCACGCCACGAACTGGAGCCGATCGGCACTGTCGATCGTTTGGTCATCGCCGGGGCCTTGCTGGCGGTGTTCGCCATCCACGGCTGCGGCGTGTTGTGGGCGTCAGGGCAGTTGCTCTGAGCTGGTTGGGTCCGAAAGGATCAACCCGTCTTGCGGGCAGCCTCGACCGGCAAAGCCGCCACGGGACCAAAAACATCCTCGAAGGCTGATTTCAGCGCCAGATCCAGATCGGCCATGCCGACGGGCAGGCCGAGGTCGACGAGGCTAGTGACGCCGTGGTCCTGGACCCCGCACGGCACGATGCCGCCGAAATGCTCGAGCTCCGGTTCGACATTGATGGCGATGCCATGGAAGCTCACCCAGCGCCGCAGCCTTATGCCGATTGCCGCGATCTTGTCCTCGGCAGGTGAGCCGTCGGGCAAAGCAGGGCGATCTGGCCGTACCACCCAGACACCAACCCGGTCCTCGCGGCGTTCGCCGCGCACGTTGAAGGCGGCGAGCGTGCCGATGATCCACTGTTCGAGCGCCGCGACGAAGGCGCGCACGTCCTCGCGCCGGCGCTTCAGGTCGAGCATGACATAGGCGACCCGCTGGCCTGGCCCATGATAAGTGTATTCGCCGCCGCGTCCGGCCGCAAAGACCGGAAAGCGATCGGGCTCGATCAGGTCTTCGATGCGGGCGCTGGTGCCGGCGGTGTAGAGCGGCGGATGTTCGACCAGCCAGACCATTTCGCCGGCAGCCCCGCCGCGGATCGCCTCGGCGCGCGCCTCCATGAACGCCAGCGCATCGGGATAGGCGACAAGGCCGGGCTCGACCAGCCATTCCACCGGTGCCGAACCGGGCAAGGGCAGGAACGACGTGGCGATCTGGCTGCGTTCTGTCATGGGGTCTCTCTTGTCGCCTTCCATATGGCGATATCAAGCAGAAACGTCCAGTTCGCCGTGCACGTGGCGCCGGGCATCCGACGCGCCGGCAAGACAATGAGTGCTTGCTGGTTCAATTCGCAGCTGTGTCGTCAGGATGATTTGGTGCGGTCGAGAAGACTCGAACTTCCACGGGTTGCCCCACAGCGACCTCAACGCTGCGCGTCTACCAATTCCGCCACGACCGCACGTGGTAGAGCCGGAACCGACCGGCTCGCGGCGTGTAGCAAATCGTTTCCAGCGAAACAAGTGCGCCACGAGTATTTAATCGCTGGGAATGGCTATAACGGATCAATCGCTTTGCGCGCCCGGAAACGAAGGCGGCGGCGCGTCTTGGAGACTGCGTCGCCGCGTCCGTCTTTCGCCCGAACCTGCGGCTACGCCGCCTGCTTCCTCCGCGCCAGCGTATCTGCCACAACCTCGCCAAACGATGACGGCGTCGGCACGATGATGACGCCGGCCTCTTTCAGGATCTCGACCTTTTCCTGCGCGGACTCGCCGAAGGCCGAGATGATGGCGCCGGCATGACCCATGCGGCGGCCTTTGGGGGCGGACAGGCCGGCGATGTAGGCGATCAGCGGCTTCCTCATATTGTCGCGCGCCCAGATCGCGGCTTCGGCTTCCTGCGGTCCGCCGATCTCGCCGATCATGACCACGGCGTCGGTCTCGTCGTCCTGCTCGAACAGCTTCAGAACGTCCTTGAAGGAGGAGCCGTTGATCGGATCGCCGCCAATGCCGACGCTGGTCGACACGCCGATGCCGAGCGCCTTCATCTGCGAGGCGGCTTCATAGCCCAGCGTTCCCGAGCGGCCGACGATGCCGATGCGGCCGGGCAGGTAGATCGAGCCGGGCATGATGCCCATCAGCGCCTGTCCCGGCGTGATGATGCCGGCGCAATTCGGCCCGACCAGCCGCATGCGGTCCTCGAAGCGGTAGCGGCGCATGTAGCGCTTGACCTGCATCATGTCCTGCGACGGGATGCCGTCGGTGATGCAGACGCAGAGCTTTATCCCCGCATCCGCCGCTTCCATGATCGAATCGGCTGCAAAGGGCGGCGGCACGAAGACGATGCTGGCTTCGGCACGGGTCTCGCGCACCGCGCCCTTGACCGTGTTGAAGACGGGCAGGCCGAGATGCGTCTGGCCGCCCTTGCCGGGCGTGACGCCGCCGACGAGCTTGGTGCCGTAGCGCTTCATGTCCTCGGCATGGAAGCTGCCGATCTTGCCGGTGAAACCTTGCACGATGACGCGTGTGCTGCGGTTGAGCAGGATTGCCATTTTTCCGTCCTCCCTCAGGCTGCTTTTTTGTTGGTGGCCACGCGCCAGGCGGCGACGGCTTTTTCGGCGGCTTCGGCGAGCGTGTCGGCGACGATCACCGCCTCGCCGGAATCGGCCAGGATCTTGCGCCCTTCCTCGGCCCTGGTGCCGGACAGCCGCACCACCAGCGGCACGTTGACGCCGACCTCGCGGATCGCCTTGATGACGCCCTCGGCGACCCAGTCGCAACGGTTGATGCCGGCAAAGATGTTGACCAGGATGGTCTCGACATTCTTGTCGCCGAGCACGGCGCGGAAGGATTTCGCGACCCGCTCGGGCGAAGCGCCGCCGCCGATATCGAGGAAGTTGGCCGGCTCGCCGCCAGCGATCTTGATCATGTCCATCGTCGCCATGGCGAGCCCGGCGCCATTGATGATGCAGCCAATATTGCCGTCGAGGCCGACATAGGAGAGGCCGCGATCGCTGGCGAAGGTTTCGCGCGGGTCTTCCTGGCTCTTGTCGCGCAATTCGGAGATTTCGGGCCGCCGGAACAGCGCGTTCTCATCGAACGACATCTTGGCGTCGAGCGCCACCAGGCTGCCGTCACGGGTCACCACCAGCGGATTGATCTCCAGCATCGAGGCGTCGTAGTCGCGGAACACCTGGTAGCAGCTGAAGATGGTCTCGGTCGCCTTGCCGATCAGACTGTCCTCCAGCCCGAGCCCGAAGGCGATCTCGCGCGCCTGGAAGCGCTGCATGCCGACGCCAGGATCGACGGTGGCGCGGATGATCGAATCGGGTGCCTTCTCGGCTATCTCCTCGATCTCCATGCCGCCGGCGGCCGAGGCCACGATCATGACGCGCTCTTCCTTGCGGTCGAGCACGAAGCCGAGATAGAGCTCCTGCGCGATGTCGACGGCTTCCTCCAGATAGAGGCGCGAGATCAGCTTGCCGCGCGGGCCGGTCTGGTGGGTCACCAGCTTGCGCCCGAGCATGGCTTCGGCGGCGCTGGAAATTTCCTCGTCATTGGCGCAGAGCTTGATGCCGCCGGCCTTGCCGCGCGCGCCGGAATGAACCTGCGCCTTCAGCACCCATTTGCCGCCGCCGATCTCGCGCGCCCGGTAGGTCGCCTGTTCGGGGCTGTAGGCCAGGCCGCCACGCGGCACGTGGATCCCATGCCGGGCGAGCAGCTCCTTGGCTTGGTATTCGTGTATGTCCATTCTTTTCTCCTCCCCAAATCGTCAAAGTGCCGCGACGTGCTGCTGGCCGGCGCGTTCGATGGCGTCGTTGACCACCAGAACGTTGCGCGCCATGCGTTCCGACGCGGCGTCGATCATCTTGCCGTCGAGCGCGGCGGCACCCTTGCCCTGCGCCTCCGCCTCCTTCAGCACTTCGAGGATGCGGCGGGCGCGCGTGACTTCCTTCTCCGGCGGCGAGAAGACGTCGTTGGCCAAGGCAATCTGCGACGGATGGATCGCCCATTTGCCTTCGATGCCGAGCGCGGCGGCGCGCCTGGCGGCCGCCTTGTAGCCTTCAGGATCTGAGAAATCGCCGAACGGTCCGTCGATGGCGCGCAGGCCGTAGGCGCGGCAGGCGACGGTCATCCGCGACAGGGCGAAATGCCACTGGTCGCCGGGATAGTCGGGGTTGAGGCCGCCAATATTGACGGTCCGCGCCTTGCAGCTTGCCGCATAGTCGGCAACGCCGAAATGCATGGCTTCCAGCCGTCCAGGGGTGGCGGCGATAGCCTCGACATTGGCCATGCCGAGCGCGGTCTCGATCAGGGCTTCCAGGCCGACACGGGTCTTAAAGCCCTTGGCCATCTCGATCTGGTTGACCATGGCCTCGACCATGTAGAGGTCGGCCGGAACGCCGACCTTGGGCACCAGTATGGTGTCCAGCCGGTCGCCGGCCTGCTCCATGACGTCGACAACGTCGCGGTACATGTAGTGCGTGTCCAGCCCGTTGATGCGCACCGAGACGGTCTTGCCCTTGGCGCGCCAGTCGATGTCGTTGAGCGCCTGGATGATGTTCTTGCGTGCGCGTTCCTTGTCGGGCGGCGCGACGGCGTCCTCAATGTCGAGGAAGACGAAGTCGGCGGCGCTGTTGGCCGCCTTGTCGATCATCTCCGGGCTGGAGCCTGGAACCGCCAGTTCGCTGCGCTGCAGCCTGAGTTTCTTGAGGTGGTTAATGGTGTGGCTCATCGTCGACTCCCTCAGGCGGCTTCGGCGACCGGCAGCGCGGCCGAGGCGCGGAAATGCTGGATGGCGGCGCCGACGCCGGAGCCCGGCGCCAGCCGGACGCCACAATCGAGCAGCGCCATTTCCGCCGCCGAAAGCGAGGCCAGCACCATCACCTCGTTCAGCCAGCCGAGATGGCCGATGCGGAAAACCTTGCCGAACACCTTGTTGAGGCCGCCGCCCAGCGACGTCTGGTAGGCCTGGTAGGCGCGCTTGACGACGTCGCCGCTGTCGATGCCATCCGGCACGAGAATGGCGCTGACCGTGTCCGAATGCCATTTTGGCGCCTTGGCGCAGAGCTTCAGCCCCCACGCGTCGACCGCCTTGCGCACACCTTCGGCGAGGCGATGGTGCCGGGAGAAGATGGTCTCCAGCCCTTCCTCGGCGATCAGGTCGAGCGAGGCGCGCAGGCCGCGCAGCAATTGTGTCGCCGGGGTGTAAGGGAAATAGCCGGCATCGTTGGCGCGGATCATGTCCTCGAAGGAGAAGAAACAGCGCCGGTGGGTGGCGGTTCTCGAAGCGACGAGCGCCTTCCTGCTCACCGACAGGAAGCCGAGGCCGGCCGGCAGCATGAAGCCTTTCTGCGAGCCGCTGACGGCGCAGTCGACGCCCCATTCTTCCTGGCGAAAGTCGACCGAGCCGATCGACGAGACGCCGTCGACGAAAAGAAGGGCAGGGTGGTTCGCATCGTCGAGCGCGGCGCGGCAGCCGGCGACGTCGCTGGTGACGCCTGTCGCCGTCTCGTTCTGTGTGCAGAAAATCGCCTTGATGCGGTGCGTCTTGTCCGCCTTCAGCCGCTCCGCATAGAGTTCCAGCGGAACGCCGGTTCCCCATTCGCAGTCGATGACGTCGACCTCGAAACCGAGCCGTTCGGCCATGTCGACCCACAGATGCGAGAACTGGCCGAAACGCGACATCAAAACGCGGTCGCCTGGGCTGAGCACATTGGTCATCGCCGCTTCCCAGGCTCCGGTGCCCGAGGACGGGTAGATGAAGACGCGGCCGGTCTCGTTCTTGAAGACCCGTTTGATGTCCTCGAACAGCGGCAGGGTGAGGTCGGGGAAGGTGGCCGCGCGCATGTCCTCCATCGGCAGGTTCATCGCTTGGCGTACCTGCTCGGGGATGTTGGTCGGCCCGGGAATGAAAAGATGGGTGAAACCGGCCATGATGCGAACTCCTCCTGATCCAGCAAAGCGGTGGTGGGAGTTTCGTTTCGACGGCCGATGCCGACAACACCTTGGCGGGTAAGATCTCACCGCATGCGGGTGGGTATGGCCTACCCGGTCGCCCTACCCGAAAGGCTGCCTTTGGCTACGCCTCTCTCGTGAATAGAGCGCGACCGCCATGGCGCGGTTGCGGACGTCCAGCTTGTCGTACAGATTCTTGAGATGGTACTTCACGGTGTTTTCGGAGATGCCGGTCCGGGTGGCGATCTGCAAATTGGTCCAGCCGTCGGACAATACCGCCAGCAGTTCACGCTCGCGCACCGTAAGCCGGGATAGAGGCGTATCGTTGACCTTGTTGATGTCGATATAGGGGATGCAGATGCGGCCGTGCGCGACAGCCAGGATCGTGTCGAAGATGATGGCGGGATCGTCGAACTGGAAGCAGTAGCCCTGGGCCCCCAGGCGCACGCACTGTTTCAGGATGCCGATGTCATGGTCGTTTGAAAAGACCGCGATGCGAACGTCGAGCTTGCGGGCCTGGACCTCGGCCAGGACATCAGCGCCGTCCATGTCGGAGAGCTTCCAGCCGATCACGGCGACATCGAACTCCTGGACCGCTGCCAGCTCCAGGAAATGCCTGCCGCTTTGTACGGAGGCCAAAAGCTCGAAGCGCCCGTCGCAGTCCAGCATTTCGCGCAGAGCCGATATGACGAGCGGATTGCGTTCGGCCACGACCACGCGAACGCGCCGCTCGTCGATTGCCTTGTTTTCTGTCCGCGACCTGATCTTCAAGGGCTTCCGGCTTTTTTGTTGCGGCTTGGGGGTCCAGCCGATGCCTGGACCTGCATCATGACAATTCTGCCCCAATCGCGCACGGGTGCTCTTTCCCCAGCGACATGCGCTGTCGCGTGGCCGGGCCACAAGCACACCCGCTTTTGACGGAATCGATCAGGTTGCGCACGCCGGACAATGTCGCGTCGGTGGAAAACGACGCCTTTGCGCAAGCGGGATTTTCGGCTGAATTCCCGTGCGTTGGAGCGACGGGCTGCGAAATCGAATCATGCCGCCGCTCCAAATTTCTTGTTTGTGGTCGGACCCAAAACCGATTTCCACTTTTCGGAATCATGGTCTAGACCTGACTGGCAACCTTTCCGGGATTCTGATGGCTGGAGACGCTGGTGGAAGGCCAGGACAAGCAGACGACCTCCGCCAAGGCGGCTGACGACGCCCACGCCGACATCTATGGCGAGGACGGCGCGGTTCTTTCGTCCTTCCTTGCCCAGATCGGTGCGGCGATCGCCGACCGCGATACGCTGACACTCAAGCGCGAAGTCGACGACCTGCATCAGTCGGAACTTGGCGACCTCATCGAGGCGCTGCATCCCGAGCAGCGGCGCGCGTTGGTCGAACTGCTGGGCGCCGACTTCGATTTTTCCGCGCTGACCGAAGTCGACGAGGCGATCCGCATGGATATCGTCGACAATCTGCCCAATGCGCAGATCGCGCAGGCCGTGCAGGCACTCGATTCCGACGACGCGGTCTACATTCTCGAAGACCTCGAGCCGGAAGACCAGGACGAGATCCTGTCGCAGCTGCCGTTCACCGAGCGGATCAGGCTGCGGCGCTCGCTCGACTACCCGGAAGAGACCGCCGGGCGGCGCATGCAGACTGAGTTCGTCGCTGTGCCGCCTTTCTGGACCATCGGCCAGACCATCGACTACATGCGCGAGGACAAGAACCTTCCGGACCGCTTCAGCCAGATCTTCGTCATCGATCCGACCTTCAAGTTGTTGGGGGCCATCGATCTCGACCAGATCCTGCGCGCCAAGCGCGCGGTCAAGGTGGGGGAGGTCATGCATGAGACGCGGCACGCCATTCCCGCCACCATGGACCAGGAAGAGGCGGCGCGGGAATTCGAACAATACGACCTTCTGTCGGCCGCGGTCGTCGACGAAAACGAACGGCTGGTCGGCGTGCTGACCATCGACGATGTCGTCGACGTCATCCAGCAGGAGGCGGAGGAAGACCTGCTGCGCATGGGCGGCGTCGGTGACGAAGAGCTCTCCGACAGCATTCTGGCGACCTCGCGCTCGCGCGTTCCCTGGCTGCTCGTCAATCTGCTGACGGCATTCCTGGCGGCATCGGTGATCGGCCTGTTCGACCACACGATCGAGCGGATCGTGGCACTCGCCGTGCTGATGCCGATCGTGGCCGGCATGGGCGGCAATGCCGGTTCGCAGACCATGACCGTCACCGTGCGGGCGCTGGCGACCAGGGATCTCGACATCTACAACGCCGGCCGCATCATCCGCCGCGAGATGGGCGTCGGCTTCATCAACGGCATCGTCTTCGCCGTGCTGATCGGCATCGTCGCCGCAAGTTGGTTCCACGACCCTAATCTCGGCGGCATCATCGCGGCGGCTATGATCATCAACATGTTCGTGGCGGCCCTTGCCGGCATCCTGATCCCGCTGCTGCTCGACAGGTTCAAGGTGGATCCCGCGGTCGCTTCGGCGGTTTTCGTCACCACGGTCACCGACGTCGTTGGATTCTTTGCCTTCCTCGGCCTCGCGAGCTGGTGGTTCGGCGTCCGGTAACGGTCTCAATTGACTTTTACGTAAATGCCGTGCGAGGCTTGTGCGGGGTGTCGCGTCGATTCCGGCGGACAAGGGTTTGGTTCGGGACAGAAGGGCGACGCCGCATGGCGAGCGCCTGGAATTCCGGCAGGGAGTGACAATGCGGGAATATTATTCGATCACCGAGCTGACCCGCGAATTCGACGTGTCGACGCGGACACTGCGTTTCTATGAAGACGAGGGATTGGTGCAGCCGGTGCGGCGCGGCCGCACACGCCTGTTTCGCCCTTCCGACCGCCACCTCATCCGGCAGATCATGCGCGGAAAACGCCTCGGCTTCTCGATCAACGAGATCCGCGAGATCATCCAGATGTACAAGGAGCCGCCGGGCGAGGTCGGGCAGCTCAAGCTGATGATCAAACGCATCGAGGAAAAGCGCGAAGACCTCAGGCAGAAACGTCGCGACCTCGAGGAGACACTGGCCGAACTCGACCAGGCCGAGGAGTCTTGCGTCGAGCGGCTGGTCGAGCTCGGCGTCAACACGTAGCCCTGCTCAAATCCAGCGCCGGACTCTTTTTGCATAGTCGCGGTATTTCTTGCCGAATTTCGCCGCCAATATCTTTTCCTCGCCCTCGATCGCGACCTTCTGGGTGACGAAGGCGGCGACGAAGGCAAGCAGGAAGAACCAGGCGATGCCCGAGACGAAGGCGACGCCGATCAACAGCAGCGTGTTGGCCAGGTACATCGGATTGCGGCTGACGCCGAAGGGGCCGGTCGTGACGAGATGATCGGGCACGGCGTTGGGATTGAGCGTGGTCCTGGCCCGTATCATGGTGCGGATCGCTGTGAACCAGAGTACGGCCACGGCGAACAATGCCACCCAGCCGGCGGCGAACAGGATGTCGCCAAGGAGATCGCCGATCCAGGGCAGCGGGATGTAGAGGCCGAGCACGACACTGATGAGGATGGCGGCGGCGTAGATCACCGGCGGCCACGGTACCAGCCCAGGCTTCGGCCCGGTCCCAGGCTTCGGTTCGATCCCAGGTTTTGGCCCGATCATTGTGTCCCTCCCTCCGTCATCTTGTCGTCGGTCTTGGCGGTGCACGTTGCGGCAAGATCGGACAGATGCGCCCTGAAGTCCGCAGTCTGGTCGTTGTTGAAGAGCCGATCAAGAGAGGCTTCACCTTCGAGCGTTTCGAGCATGCAGCCGCAATAGCTCGAACAGAAGGTTGCGTTGCGCATCTGCTCGCACGATCGCTGGCAGGTTTTCAGGAAATTGACCTGCGGGGTTTCGACCTGCGCCGGCATCACTTGCGAGAACAGCCAGACGCAGCCGATCAGCAGCGGCTGGTGGATCAGGTAGAAAGCCAGGCTGTGGCGGCCGATGAAGACCAGCGGGTTGGACCAGCGTCCGGGCGCCAGGTTCGCCAGGCGTGCCCTTATGCCGGAGGTGGAGGCGAATTTCGCCACCGCAATGCCCGTAAGCACGGCGCCGAACCAGGGGAACAGCGGAACGTAGTCGTTGGAGCGCGGATTGATCGCCGACAGGCCGATCCACCAGAGCCAGGGATGATCGAGAGCCTCGAAGCGCAGGTAGACTGGTGCCGCGATGACGAGCGCGGCGACGGCAAGCGTCAGCAATGCCGGCAAGCGCAGGAAGGCGAGGCCGAGCAGGCTGGCGAGCGCGATCTCGTGCAGGATGCCGAAGAAGATGAACCCGTCGGGCGTGGCGACGCGGGTGACGACCGAAATGGCGACCGCCGAGCCGGCGACCATGGCGAACCGCCTCCAGAAGCCGTTCCAGCGGATCTGCCGGCCATGGGCGAGATAGAGGCTGACGCCAACCAGGAACAGGAAGGTCGATGCAATGCAGCGGGCGTAGAACTTCCACCAGCCGAAGGCGGTGAGGCCGGGATCGGTGTAACCGAAGAATTCCAGGTCCCAGGTGAAGTGGTAGCTCGCCATCGCGATCAGCGCGATGCCACGCAAAATATCGATGGCGACGATGCGCTTCGATGGCTGCGGGACGGGTACGGTCGGCGTGTGGATGCTCATGGTCTCGCGATCTGATTCAGCCCCTCCACGACGACTATCACGGTTGCACCGGATAGAAGAAGACCGGGCGCCTTGGCCTGCACCGCGCGGCGGGGTCCGCGCCAGCCGCCGGGTTGGGCCAGCGCGGAAAAGCCTTTGACCGGCTTCGCTTTTTGCCGGATGTGCGTCGGTTTCCTCTTAATGGGCCTGAAATGTCCACGGCAGATTTGACGCCGCGATTCTGCTTTGGGGAAGCAATGTCCACCCATGTTCGTCATCCGATCTGGCTTCCGGCCCTCAAGGCCGCGGATGCGCGCACCTTCGCCTCGCTTTACGCGGTCGAATCCTTCGCCCGCGCCATGGTGTCGAGCGTCATACCGATCCAGGCCTACGAGATTCTCCACAACGAGCAGATCGTCTCCATCCTTTACACCGCCGTGTCCCTGCTCGGCCTGTCGGTGACCTTATTCATGCCGATGCTGATCCGCCGCTTCGCGCGGCGCTGGGTCTACACGGCGGGCGCCTGCCTGCTCGCTATCGGCTCGCTGTTCTTCGTCACCCATACGCTCGCCGGGCAACTGGCCGGGATGCTGTGCCGGGTGATGGGTGCCAGCGCGCTGTCGATCACGCTCAACCTCTACATCATGGATCACATCCGCAAGACCGATTTCATGCAGGCCGAATCGCTGCGCATGGCGTGGTCGATGGTTGCCTGGACCTGCGGGCCGACGCTCGGCATTTTTCTCTATACGCGCTTCGGCATTTGTGCCGCGCATGGCGCGGTGGCGGTGTTCGCCATGGCCTTGCTGGCGCTGTTCTGGACCTATCGGCTGAGCGACAACCAGTCGATCCGCCCGGGCAAGACACGACCGGCCAATCCGCTCGCCAATATCGGCCGCTTCGTCGCCCAGCCGAGGCTGAGATTGGCCTGGCTGATAGCCTTCGGCCGTTCCTGCTTCTGGACGACCTTCTTCGTCTATGGACCGCTGTTCATGGTCATCACCGGCGAGGGTGAATTGGCCGGCGGCCTGCTGGTCTCGGCCGGCAACGCGCTGCTGTTCATGGCGATCTTCTGGGGCAAGGCGGGGAAACGCTTCGGCGGCCGCAGGACCATGACTTTTGCCTATTTCGCCATGTCGGCGACGCTGCTGGCGGCCGGTGCCGTGGGCGAAACCGTGCCGTTGCTCACCGGTGCCTTCCTGCTGTGCGGCGCCTTCTTCACCATCGCGCTCGACGCGCTGGGTTCGACCGCCTTCATGCGCTCGGTGCGCTCTTATGAGCGCGCGCAGATGGCGGCGGTCTACCGCACCTATCTCGATTTTTCCGAACTGACGCCGCCGCTGGTCTATTCGGTGGTGCTGGCCTTCTTCGGCCTGGGCTCGGTGTTCGTCACGCTTGGGCTACTGGCAGCCTTTTGCGGCTTCATGACCTGGCGATATCTGCCGAAGTCGCTGTAATCTTCAGGCCTCGGGTGAGCGCGCAGCGTGCCGTTCGCGCACCCAGTTGTGAAAACGGTGCAGGTCGTACTCCTCGGGCATCAGCACGCCAGCTGTATGACGCATCGAGCGGAGGCCCTTCTGGTTGACCTCGCAGATTGCCGCGTCCTCCTCCAGCACCTGTGTGCCGAAGGCAACGATGTTGTCGATGTCGGTCTCGGCGAGCGCCTCGGGCGCGAACAGCCATTCCGCGGTCAATTCGGTCTGTTCGGGACCGAGCGGCGTAAGCCGCACGGTCCTGACATAGTCGACATGGCCGACAATGAACATCGACGGCAGGTTGGTGGCGTAAGTCTGACCGGCGGTTCGTTCCGCCGGCGTCAAGCCCGGGAAGACCGGCCCGTGCGCCTGCCCATCACGCGACCATGTCTCAGCCCCGGTGCGCAGGCCGCCGGAAAATTCCGGCGCGTCATTGTCGGCGTGACGGAGCCATTCGGGATCGTCATGCCGGCTCATCAGGCCGCGGCCATAGATCGGCACCAGCCGCGACAGGTCCTTGTGGACGCCCGGGCAGTGCAGGCACTCGTTGAAATTTTCCCAAAAAATCTTCCAGTTGCAGTTCATCACCTTGCGCAGCACGTGCCCTGATACCAGCGTTTCCAGCGGCCAGTTGTCGAAGTCGCCGGAGGCCGGGTCGAAGGAGGATTGCGCCGAGCTGGCGGCATCTTCCGCAAGATTGACGAAGACGAAGCCCCGCCACACCGAGAGCGCGACGCGATAAAGCGGGTGATCGGCCTTGTCGAAGCCGTCAGGCAGCGATTTCGACGGCACGCGCACCAGATCGCCACGCAGCGAATAGGACCAGGCGTGATACGGGCAGGTGATCAGCCGCGCCTTCAGCCGGCCCTGGCTTTCCTGGCAAAGCTGCGAGCCGCGATGCCGGCAGGTGTTGTGGAAGGCATGCAACTCGCCGGTGTCGTCGCGCAGCAGGAGGATTTCCTGCGTACCGACGCGGAAGGTGCGGAACGCCAAAGGCTGGGCAAGGTCGGCCTCGCGGCAGACGAGCAGCCAGTTCCTGTACCAGATGGCGTCGAGATCGCGCTGATAGTTGTCCTGGTCCCAATAGGCCGACGAGGGCAGCGTCGGCTCCGTTCGAGTCAGGCCGTTGTAGGGCTCGCGCTCGCTGGCATTGGGCTGCATGGCTGGCTTCCCGTGAGGGGTGCCAGCCGACACCCGGCCATGAAGTTTGTCAATCGGGACGGGATGAGGGCAGCTTCGCCGATACGGCGCTCCTGCGCTGGCGGCTGTCGGAATTTGGTTTGCCGGGCGCGGCGAATTTCCCTATAGTCCCCGATGTCGTCGGTTCCTTTTTGGAGCCAAGAGGGAATGCGGTGCGGGCAGGAATTCCTGCCCAATGCCGTGGCTGCCCCCGCAACTGTGTGCGGTAGTCCTCTCCATATGCCACTGAAGATTTTTCTTCGGGAAGGTGGGGAAGGGCGCTTATCCGCGAGCCAGGAGACCTGCCGGCGACAGGAAACTGACTTCGATGCCCTCGGGTGGAGGGCGAAAGGACAAGACATGACTACCGCTTCCGTCTCCCTCGGCGCCTCCGTCTCCTCGCAGTCGCGCTTCATGCAGCTCGCGCTCGCGGCGCTGCTCGGCATCTTCGTCGTCGGCTTTGTCGGCTTCTCGCATATCGATGCGGTCCACAATGCTGCCCACGACTATCGCCACTCGATGGCGTTTCCCTGCCACTAACGAGGATCCGACATCATGAATCTGTTTCGCAACGTCGTGTTCGTCGCGGCGATCGCGGGGCTCGTGGCCGGTGTCGTTCTCGCCTGCATGCAGGCCTATGCCACCGTGCCGCTGATCCTCAAGGCGGAAGTCTACGAAAAGGCCGGCGGCGGCCACCACCATGATCACGCGGCCGCACCAGCGGCGACCAATGATGCCATGAGCACGGTGGCGCCCGCTGGGAATGCCATGAGCTCTGCCGCGCCCGCGGGCACCGATGCCGTGACACCGGCGGAGGAAGACGAAGGCTGGGCGCCGGCCGACGGTTTCGAGCGTTTCGCCTTTAGCGTGGTTGCCAATATCGTCACCGGCATCGGCTTCGCACTGGTCCTGGTCGCGGTTTCCGAGTTCTTCGGCGGCGTCGGCAACTGGCGCCAGGGTGTGTTCTGGGGCCTGGCCGGCTTTGCCGTGTTCACACTGGCACCGGGTCTCGGACTGCAGCCGGAACTACCGGCAATGCCGGCGGCCGATCTTCTGCCGCGCCAGATCTGGTGGACGGCGACGGCGGCCGCGACCGCGATCGGCCTAGGCCTGATCGTGTTTCGCAGATCGCTGCCATTGACCATCCTCGCCGTCTTGCTGATCGTCGCGCCGCATGTCGTCGGCGCGCCGCAGCCCGACAGTTTCGAAACACCGATCCCGGAAGGCCTGCACCATCAGTTCGTGGTGGCGGTGACGGTGACCAATCTGGTGTTCTGGCTGGTGCTCGGCGCGATCGTGGGCGTGGTGCGCAGGCGCTTCACCGGCATGGCGACCAGCCTGCGCGACAGCTTTGCCTGATCGCGGCAGGCTGACCTTCATCATCGGTGGTGCGCGCGCCCCCCCCCCCCCCCACGCCGAAACCCTGATGACGGCATTGCCCTCGCCATGGGCCTATATCGCCACGGCGCAAGCCTATGACGACGAGATGCGCGAGCGCATCGCGCTGCACCGCTCGCGGCGCGGTGAGGGCTGGTCGACCATCGATGCGCCACTCGACCTCGCCGAAGCGCTGGAGGCGTTGCCAGACGGGCAGCCGGTGCTTGCCGACTGCCTGACGCTGTGGCTGACCAATCACATGCTGGCCGATCACGACGTCGAGGCCGCGTGCCGGCGGCTGGCGGACGTGCTGTCTCGGCCGCGCGGACCGTGGTTCGTGGTGACGAACGAGGTCGGGCAAGGCATCGTGCCCGACAACGCGCTGGCGCGTCGGTTTCGTGACGATGCCGGCCGGCTCAACCAGCGGGTCGCCGCGATTGCCGACACGGTGCTGCTCATGGTGGCGGGGCTACCGCTCAAGGTGAAGTGAAATGACCGATATCGACGACAAGGATGAAGAACGCCATCGCGCCAAGATGGCCAAGCGCAAGGCGGTGCAGGACGCCGAGGTTGCGGGCAAGACGATCGAGAAAGGGTTGCTGATCGTCAACACCGGTCCCGGCAAGGGCAAGACCACGGCCGCCTTCGGTCTCGCGCTGCGCGTGCTCGGCTACGGCAAGCGCGTCGGCGTCGTCCAGTTCATCAAGGGCAAGTGGCACACCGGCGAGAAGGACGCCTTTGCCGTCTTTGGCGACCGTGTCGTCTGGCACGCAATGGGCGAGGGTTTCACCTGGGAGACGCAGGACCTGAAGCGCGACATCGCGGCCGCCGAGGCCGCCTGGGCCAAGGCGCTGGAATTGATCGCCGACCCCTCGATCAGCCTTGTCGTGCTCGACGAGCTCAACATTGCCTTGCGCTACGACTATCTCGCTCTCGACAAGGTGGTTGCGGCGCTCAAGGCTCGCCGCGAAGGCCTGCATGTCGTCGTCACCGGCCGCAACGCCAAGCCGGCACTGATCGAGGCGGCGGACCTGGTCACCGAGATGGGGGTGACAAAGCACCATTTCTCGGCGGGCGTGAAAGCGCAGCAAGGCATCGAGTTCTAGAAAACCAGAACGGCGATCAGCGCGACCAGGCCGAACAAGCCGATCAGCAGGTAGTCCGCGACCCGGTAAAGCTTGAGCGCCCGCCTGATATCGCCGCTGTCGACATCGCGGCGGCCGCCTTCGCCCATGAAGATGTCGTCGACCATGACACCGCCATAGCTGCGTGGTCCGGCGAGCGCCAGCCCGAGCGCGCCGGCCATGGCCGCTTCCGGCCAGCCGGCATTGGGCGAGCGGTGTTTTTTCGCGTCGCGCCGTACCGCCTTCCAGGCGCCGCGGGGGTCGGCGCCCTCGACCAGGAGGGAAGCGAGCACGATCAGCAGCGCCGTCAGCCGCGATGCAGGCAGGTTGATCCAGTCGTCGAAGCGCGCCGCCGCCCAGCCGAAGGCCTCATGGCGCGGAGTCCGGTGGCCGACCATCGAATCGGCGGTGTTGGCCGCCTTGTAGGCCGCGCCGCCGGCGAGCCCTCCGACCCCGGTCCAGAAGGCGGGGGCGACGATGCCGTCGGAAAAATTTTCCGCCAGGCTCTCGATCGCCGCGCGGCAGACGCCGGCACGGTCGAGCGTCTCGGGATCACGGCCGACGATCCGCGAAACGGCGGCTCGGCCCATGTCGAGGCCTCCGCTGTCGAGCGCGTCGGCGACGGCTTCGACATGTTCGTAAAGGCTTTTCTGCGACAGAAGCGATGTCGCCAGAAAGACGGCAATGATCCACCCCAGGGGGACAAACCAGAGCAGAACAAGCTGCACGCAAAGGCCTGCTATCGCCGGCACCAGCACGATGAACAGAAGCGCCTGGACACCACGTTGACGACGCAGCGCGTCGGGATCAGTGGCGCGGTTGAGCCGCAAGTCGAGAAAGGATATCAGCCTGCCGAACCATGTCACCGGATGGCCGATGGCGCGAAACAGCCAGTCGGGATAACCAAGGGCGAATTCGACAATTAATGACAGGAAAGCGATCAGGACTGACATGAAGCTTCTTGAAGGAGCGGTGGACCATGGTGGAAGTCTTGGCCGGGCAAGGGCGCTTTTCCCCAATGCCGTGCTGCCTTTCGTCGACCTCTCGACCGGTATCAATCCGCACTCCTACCCGCTTTTCGACCTGCCCGCCACCTCGCTGTGGCGATTGCCAGAGGCCGCGCGTGGGCGCGAACTGGTAGAGATCGCGGCCAACACCTATGGCGCGCCTTCCCCAGCAAGCGTGGTGGCGGCCCCTGGCACACAGATCCTGTTGCCGCGCGTCGCCTCGCTGGTGAGGCCCGGCAAGGCAATGGTGCTGGGGCCGACCTATGCCGAACACGCCCGGGCGGCGGCGATTGCCGGGCACGAGGTGGTCGAGGTCAGCGATTTCGCGGCGCTGGCGGAAGCCGACCTCGCCATCATAGTCAATCCGAACAATCCCGATGGGCGCGTCGTCGAGCGCGACCGGTTGCTGGTGCTGGCCGCTGGACTTCGCGCCAAGGGCGGGCTGCTGGTCGTCGACGAGGCGTTCATGGATGTGGGTCCACGCGAGCACAGCCTCGCCGGCGATGTCGGCCAGGGCGGCATCGTCGTGCTGCGTTCGTTCGGCAAGTTCTTTGGTTTGGCCGGCCTGCGGCTCGGGTTCGCGCTTGCCGACGCGCCGACGGCTGAACGGCTGGACATGCAGTTCGGGCCGTGGGCTGTCGCAGGACCGGCCCTGGAATACGGCATCCGCGCGCTCGCCGATCTCGACTGGCAGGATGCGATGCGGGCCTCGCTGGCGGAAGCGACGGTGCGGCTCGACGCGCTGTTTAGCCGTTTCGGCGTTCCCGTCGCGGGCGGCACCACGCTGTTCCGCTATCTCAGCCTGCCCGATGCCGGCGGCCTGTTTTCCGGGCTTGGCCAGAGCGGTATCCTGCTGCGGCATTTCTCCGAACGGCCGCATGCCTTGCGCGCCGGACTGCCGGGGAGCGAGGAGGAGTGGCGCAGGATCGAATCCGCCCTTGCCGATTGGGCGTCGCGGCGCGAGGATCGGTCGAAAGGTTTCAAACAATGATCCATGTCTGCTCACTGGCGAAAATCGAGGAAGTGGTGGCCAGGACCGGCGCCGACCGCATGCTGTCGCTGCTCGCCGCCGGAACGGACGTAGTCCGACCGGCCTCGATCCCAAGGGAAAACCATCTGCACCTCGTCATGCACGACATCGCCGTGGCGCAGGACGGCATGACCATGCCGGGCGAGGAGCATGTCCGTAACCTGCTCGATTTCGCACGCCGCTGGGACCGGGCGAAACCAATGCTGGTGCACTGCTATGCCGGCATCAGCCGTTCGACCGCCTCGGCCTATGTCATCGCCGCGGCTTTGGCGCCGAAACGCAACGAGGTGGAACTGGCGCGGACGCTGCGAGCGCTGTCGCCTTCGGCGACGCCCAATCCGCGGCTGATCGCGGTGGCCGACGCGCTGCTCGAGCGCAACGGCCGCATGATCGAGGCGATCGAGTCGATCGGGCGCGGCGCCGACGCCTTTGAAGGCACGCCGTTCGCCCTCCAGATCAACGGTTAGCTATTTCAGCCACTCCGCGAGCTTGGCCTTGCGCACATCCCGCACCAGGTTGATGAACCCGTCAGCCTGATATTCCGCGGTCAGCCGGCCTTTCTCGGCTGTCGCGATGCTGGCGTCGCCGACCACGCCGTTCGGGTTGAGATCCCCGGCAATCCAGGCGAAGGCGTGGGTGCCTGTGTGGCGCAACAGCGAGAATTCCTTCTCGGCCTTGGCGACGTTGGAAACGAAATTGTCGGCCTTGCCCATGTCGACGAGATCTGGCCGGAAATGCAGCATCAGCGACGTCTCGACATCGCCGCCATGAATGCCGTGACGATCCTCGAGTTCGGTGTACATGCCGGCCGGGCGGCCAAAGCGCTGCCAACTGGTCTTCACCGCCAGCATCTTTTCGCGCACGCGCAATTCGCGCGTGACGATGCCCATGATCTCCTCATTGCCGCCATGCGAATTGACGACGATAAGCTTGCGCACGCCGGCGCGCGCGATCGACAGGCCAAGCTCGGTCCAGGCGTCGACCAGCGTCGTTGCCGGCAAGGTGAGAGTGCCCGGCGCGTGCAGATGCTCGTTCGACTTGCCAACCGCCTGGACCGGCAGGATGCGGATGTCGAGATCGTCGGGCAAGCGTGAAATCACCGTGTCGAGCATGCCGTTCATGATCGAAGTGTCGGTCGACACAGGCAGATGCGGTCCATGCTGCTCGATAGCTGCCAGCGGCAGCACCGCGATTGTCGCCTCGGGATCGATCGAGGCGTATTCGGTGGTCCGGTAGTCGCCCCACCATACGCGTTTCTTGCCAGCAGTCATGTCACGCCTCTTCAAATGATCAGGTCAGACCTAGCGCGGTGCGGCCGGCCTGTCGATCACCCGGCCGCGATGGCCTCGACCTCGACCTTGAATTCGGGCCGGGCAAAGCCGGAAACGATCATCAGCGTCGAGGCTGGCGCCGGGCTCGAAAACAGCCGGTCGCGAACCTCCATATAGGGCCGCAGATGCGCGCGGTCGGTGACATAGGCGTTGATGCGAACGATGTCGCCAAGTCCCAGCCCGGCTTCGCCCAGAACCGCCGCGATGTTCCTGAAGCAGAGTTCGGCCTGTGCGCCGGCATCTTCCGGTATCTGGTCGTCCGCCGTGATGGCGACCTGGCCCGAGCACAGCACCAGCCGCTTGCCGGCCGGCACCTCGACGCCGTGGCTGTAGCGGGCAAAGGGTGGCTTGATCGACTTCGGGGTAAGGAACTTGAACATGGCAATCTCCTGGATATCGCCAGCCTAAGGCCGGATGCATTGCACCATCAAGATGGTGGTGCATGTCGCCGGTGCGATTGTGGACAGGCGTTCAAAAAATAGGCACGATGCCCTTCGGTGCAGCACGACCTTTCCGGCTTTCGCAGATGGCTGTGGTGCAGGCGGGCGGGTCCCGGCGCGCGACGCCGGTGGCATGTGTCTTGCTTCTTGAATCTTTGGTGTCAAGCACGGCGCGCAACGCGCCGGTGCAAATAAAGGGCGGTGTCAATGTACGTGAAACAGAAGATTTCGGCCACGGTGGTGGCCCTGCTTGCGGCCAGCACGCTGGGCGCGGCGGCGAATGAAAAAGTCACTTTCGGCACCAACTGGCTCGCCGAGCCGGAACATGGCGGCTACTACCAGGCCGTGGCCGATGGGACCTACGCCGCCTGCGGTCTCGACGTCACCATCATGCAGGGCGGCCCGCAGGTCAGCGGCCGGCCGATGCTGCTCGCCGGCAAGATCGATTTCTACATGGGCGGCAATCTGCTGTCGGCCTTCGACGCCGTCCAGCAAGGCATTCCGATGCGTGTGGTGGCAGCCGACTTCCAGAAGGACCCGCAGGTCATCATGTCCCACCCCGGCGAGGGGCTCGACAAATGGGAAGACCTGAAGAACGCCGAGCAGTACATTCTGGGTGACGAAGGCGTGCAGACCTTCTTCCAGTGGATGGTCATCGAGCTCGGTTTCGACGCTTCAAAGCGCGTCCCCTACACCTACAACACCGCCCCTTTCCTCGCCAACAAGAAGTCGATCCAGCAGGGCTACGTCACCTCGGAGCCGTTCGCGGTCAAGAAGGAAGGCGGCTTCGTGCCGAACCAGTTCCTGCTCGCCGACTACGGCTGGGACACCTATTCGACCACGATCGAGGTGATGCAGGAGACGATCGACAAGAAGCCTGAGGTGGTCCAGTGCTTCGTCGATGGCTCGGCCAAGGGCTGGTACAAGTACCTCTACGGCGACAACAAGGCCGCCAACGACATGATCAAGAAAGACAATCCTGACATGAGCGACGACCAGATCGCCTTCTCGATCGAGCAGATGAAGAAGTTCGGCCTCGCCGATTCCGGCGACACCGAGAAGCTCGGCATCGGCGCCATGAAGGAAGAACGGATCAAGAGCTTCTACGACAAGATGGTCAAGGCCAAGGTCACGCCTGAAGGCATCGACATCACGAAAGCCTACACGCTGGCCTTCATCAACAAGGGGGTCGGGCTCGAGCTGAAGAAATAGGCCGGCCCGGCATGATGCGGGAACAGGTGGCGCAAACGCCCGCCTCGCACATGGCTCCGACCTTGCTGGCGCTGCGTGGCGTCGGCAAGGTCTTTTCCAACGGCGTGACGGCGCTCAGCGATGTCGACCTGACGATCCGGGAAGGCGATTTCCTCAGCCTGCTCGGACCGTCGGGCTGCGGCAAGTCGACGGCGCTGCGGCTGATTGCCGGCCTGTCCACGCCGACATCCGGCGTGCTCGACTGGCGCGGCGGCGGCTCGCTCGACCGTGCCAATATCGGCTTCGTCTTCCAGGAGCCGACGCTGCTGCCCTGGGCCAGCGTCTTCGACAATGTCTGGCTGCCGCTCAGGCTGAAAGGCATTTCCCGCGCCAAGGCCGCCCCGGCGATATCGGAGATGCTGGCGCGGGTGCACCTCACCGGCTTCGAGGACGCCGTGCCGCGCGAACTCTCCGGCGGCATGAAGATGCGCGTCTCGATCGCGCGCGCCATGGTGACCAAGCCACGCGTGCTGTTGATGGACGAGCCGTTCGCGGCACTCGACGAGATCACCCGCTTCAAGCTCAACAACGACCTGCTGGAACTGTGGCAAGACGAGCGCTTCACCGTCGTCTTCGTTACCCACAGTGTGTTCGAAAGCGTGTTTCTCTCCAACCGCGTCGTCGTCATGGCGGCTCGGCCGGGGCGGGTGTTCGACGAACTCGCGATCGAGGCGTCCTATCCGCGCGATGAGGCGTTTCGCACCTCGCCTGACTATGCGGCCCTTTGCCGGCAAGCCTCGGATGTGCTGGTCAATGCCATCAATTCAACAGCGGGCTCGCATCATGACAGCCATTGACGGCACGTTGAAACTCGACCCCGAGGAAGCGCGCCGCGTGCGCCAGGAGCGGTTTGAGCGGATCGGCCGCTGGGTTCTGCCGCTGGCGATCATGATCCTGGCGATCTGGCTGTGGGACCGCATCTGCGTGTGGAACGAGATCCCGCAATACATCCTGCCGCGCCCCGGCGTCGTGCTGACAACGCTCTACAACGATGCCGGCCTGCTGTTTTCCGCACTGCTGGTCACCTTGCGCATCACCTTCCTCAGCCTGCTGCTGGCGGTTGTCGGTGGCGTCGGCCTGGCGGTCTTGTTCGCGCAGTCGAAATGGGTGGAGATGTCGTTCTTCCCCTTCGCCATCGTGCTGCAGGTGACACCGATCGTGGCGATCTTTCCGCTGATCAACATCTATGTCGACAATCAGACGACCAAGCTCCTGCTCTGCGCCTGGATCGTCGCCTTCTTCCCGATCCTGTCGAACACCACGCTCGGCCTCAACTCGGTCGACCGCAACCTGCGCGACCTGTTCAAGCTCAACGGCGCGACGCGCTGGCAGCAGCTGCGCTATCTCAGGCTGCCGGCGGCGATGCCGTATTTCCTTGGCGGGCTGAAGATCGCCGGCGGCCTGTCGCTGATCGGCGCCGTGGTGGCCGAGTTCGTCGCCGGCGCCACCGGCCAGTCGTCCGGACTTGCCTCGCGCATCATCGAAGCGGGTTACCGGCTCAACGCGCCAAGGCTGTTCGCGGCGCTGTTCCTGATATCGCTGACAGGCATCCTGATCTTTCTCGTGCTGTCGCTGATTTCGCATCTCATTTTGCGGCGCTGGCACGAAAGCGCGCTGAAGCAGGAGCGGTAGACCTTGATACCAGCCTCTGGCTCCTACCGCCTTGCCAACGCGCGTGTTCATCAATCTGTCACGCTTGGTCTGGCTGCGACCTTCGACAGCGACGGTTTCGCCCTTGCCGACATTACCGTCGCGGACGGCAAGATTTCCAGCATCGCCGTGCAGGCCGCATCGAAGCTACCGGCGGGCGCCATCGACCTTGCCGGCCGTATCGTGCTGCCGTGTTTCGTCGACTGCCACACGCATATCGATAAGGGCCATATCTGGCCACGAAAGCCCAATCCAGACGGCAGCTTCACGGGCGCTCTGAACGCCACGGGCGCCGACCGCGTGGCGCGCTGGACCGCCGAGGATGTGGCGCGCCGCATGGATTTCTCGCTGCGCTCGGCCTACGCGCATGGCACCAGGGCGCTTAGAACTCATATCGACAGCGTCGCGCCGCAGGAGGAAATCTCCTGGCCCGTGTTCGAGACGATGCGCGAGGCATGGCGTGGCCGCATCGAATTGCAAGGTGCCTGCCTGCTCGGCATCGAGGGCGTGCGCGACAAGAAATGGTTCGACAGGCTGGCCAAACGCGTGGCCGCCGCCAAGGGCGTGCTGGGCGTCGTCACCTATATGGTGCCGGACCTGGAAGAGCTGCTCGACCACGTTTTCGCGCAGGCAATCAAGCACGGGATCGACCTTGATTTCCACGCCGACGAGACCGACGACATCGCCGCGATCTCGCTGAAGAAGATCGCCGAGGCAGCGCTGTGGAACGGCTTCGAGGGCAACATCCTCGTCGGCCATTGCTGCTCGCTGGCGCGCCAGCCCGATCTCGAGGTGTTGGACACGCTGGACAAGGTGGCGAAGGCCGGGCTGGCAATCGTGTCGCTGCCGATGTGCAATCTCTATTTGCAGGACCGTCGCGCTGACCAAACCACACCGCGCTGGCGTGGCGTGACGCTGCTGCACGAGATGAAGGCGAGGGGCATTGCGGTGACCGTCGCTTCGGACAACACGCGCGATCCCTTCCATGCCTATGGCGATCTCGACATGCTGGAGGTCTACCGCATGGCGACGCGCATCCTGCATTTCGATCACCCGGTCGGCGACTGGCCGCAGGCGGTCACCGCGACGCCGGCCCATGTGATGCGGCTCGATGGCTTCGGCACGCTCGCCGCCGGAGGCGATGCCGACTTCGTGCTGTTCAAAGGTCGAAGCTGGACGGAATTGCTGTCGCGCCCCGAATCGGATCGCATCGTCGTGCGTGCGGGGCGAGCGATAGACCGGCAATTGCCCGACTATGCCGAACTCGACGAGCTGATGGTGGAATGATGGATGTTTCGGCGCTCAAACGCGATCTCGACGGGATAAAACTCGACGACAATCCGGCCATCGTCCAGCAGAAGAGCCGGGACTTCTACTGGTACAGTCCGGTCCTGAAACAACAGCTCGACCATGTCACCGGCGACCTCATCGTGACGCCCAGGAACGAAGCCGAACTGATCCGCGTGCTTGCCGCCTGTCATCGCCATGGCGTGCCGGTGACGCCGCGCGGCAGCGGCACCGGCAATTATGGCCAGGCAATGCCGCTTTCGGGCGGTGTGGTGCTTAATCTCGCCGAGATGAACGAGATCAAGTCGATCGCGCCGGGGCGCGTGGTGACCGGACCGGGCGCGGTCCTGTCCGACATCGACAAGGCGACGCGCGCGCATTCCGGGCAGGAGCTGCGGCTGTCGCCCTCCACCTACAACACCGCCTCGATCGGCGGGTTCATCGCCGGCGGCTCCGGCGGCGTCGGCTCGATCAATTTCGGCGGATTGCGTGATTTCGGCAATGTGCTGCGCCTGCGCGTGGTGACGATGGAGGCCGAGCCGAGGGTGCTCGAACTCACCGGCGAAGACCTGCACAAGGTGACCCACGCCTATGGCACCAATGGCATCATCTCGGGAGTCGAGATGCCGCTGACGGCGGCCTATGACTGGATCGACGTCATCGTCGGCTTCGACCAATTCATGGATGCGGCGCGCTATGGCAATGCGCTGGCCTGCCAGGACGGCATCCTGACCAAGCTGATCACGCCGATCGCGGCACCCGTGCCGCAGCTTTATTTCAAGCGGCACCAGAAATTCTTCAGGGAAGGTCAAAGCATCTGCGTCGTCATGGTGGCGCAACATGGGCTGGATGCTTTTCTGGCCTTTACGCGCCGCGCCGGGGGTGAGGTGACCTACAACGCCACCACTGCGACCCCTGAGGAGAAAAAGGGCCTGCCGCCGGCCTATGAGCTGGCCTGGAACCACACGACGCTCCGGGCGCTGCGCGTCGACCCCGCCGTCACCTACCTGCAGTCGCTCTATCCCTTTCCCAACCAGCTGGCGCTGGTAGAGAAAATGGATGCGATGTTTCCGGGCGAAGTGTTCTCGCATCTCGAATTCGTGCGGCTGGATGGCAACATCACCTGCTTCGGCCTGCCGCTGGTCAAGTTCACCACCGAGGCGCGGCTTAACGAGATCATCCGCCTGCATGAGGAAAATGGCTGCCCGATCTTCAACCCGCACCGCTACACGCTGGAAGAGGGCGGCATGAAGCAGACCGACGCGGTGCAACTCGCCTTCAAGCGCGAGACCGACCCGCAAGGCCTGCTCAATCCCGGCAAGATGATCGCCTGGGAAAACCCGGACTATGACTACCGCTCGGGCCGGACGTTCCTGTTCAAGGGGCTGCAGAGGACGGGATGAGGAGAAGTTCGCGCTTGAACACCCCCCTCTGGCCTGCCGGCCATCTCCCCCGCAAGGGGGGAGATCGGACTGCCTCATTGCTTTCGCCAATTGTCAGCGTGGCAGGTTGGCGGCAGCGTTTAAGCTGCCAATCTCCCCCCTTGCGGGGGAGATGGCTGGCAGGCCAGAGGGGGGTGCCTCGCGCCGACCTGCGGAATATCCTCCCGTGAAAATCCTCGTCCTCTACGCTCATCCGGTCGAGACCAGCTTCAATGCCGGGCTGCATGGGACGATCGTCGAGCGGCTGACGGCGGCGGGTCACGTGGTCGACGATTGCGATCTCTATGCCGAAGAATTCGATCCGCGGCTGACGCGCAGGGAAAGGCTGGACTATCACAATCAGCGCGGTCCCGGGGATCCTGCGGCGCCATACGTCGAGCGCCTGTTGCGGGCCGATGCGCTGGTGCTTTCCTATCCGGTCTGGAATTACGGTTTCCCGGCGATCCTGAAAGGGTTTTTCGATCGCGTCTTCCTGCCGGGCGTGTCGTTCAAGCTGGTCGACGGCAAGGTGGAGCCGTCGCTGCACAACATAAGAAAGGTCGCGGCGGTCACCACCTATGGCGGCAGCCGGTTCCGCGCCTTTCTGATGGGCGACCCGCCGCGAAAACTGATCAAGCGCATGCTGCGCGCCACGGTAAAGCCGGGTGCTCCGGTGACCTACCTCGCGCATTATTCGATGAACCTGTCGACCGATGAAACCCGAAAGTCCTTCACGGCGAAGGTCGCGGCCAGCATGGATGCATTCTGATGCGGGCGCTTGTCGTCTATTGCCATCCGGTGCCGGAGAGCTTCTGCGCCGCCATTCGCGACACCGCCGTGGATGTGCTGACGCGGCGAGGCTGGGACGTGCGGCTGCTCGACCTCTACGCCGAAAAGTTCGATCCGGTGATGAGTTGCGAGGAGCGGCGTACCTACAATAGTCAGGCGCCGCAGGATCCGGCGCTGAAACTGCATTTCGAACTGCTCAACTGGGCCGAGGCGATCCTGTTCGTCTACCCGACCTGGTGGTACGGGCTGCCGGCGATGCTGAAGGGCTGGCTCGACCGGGTGTGGGCGACCGATGTCGCCTTCAAGCTGCCGGCGGGCAGGGGAGGGATCAAGTCGCTGATGACGCATGTCACCAAGGTCGGCGTCATCACCACTTGCGGCGCGCCGACCTGGTGGAGCGTCGTCGTCGGCCAGCCCGGGCGCAAGACCTTGCTGCGCGGCATGCGGGCGCTGTGCGCCAGGCGCTGCAAGACGTTCTTCCTGGCGCATTATTTGATGGACGCCTCGACGCCGAAGACGCGAGCGGCGTTTCTGGTCAAGGTGCGGGCGAAGTTGGAGCGGTTTTGAAAGATTAGCACCTTCTCCCCGTGAACGAGGGAGAAGGAAAAAGCGCCGCTACATCTTCGTCCGTTCCGATTTCGGATCGTACATCGGTTTCAGCGATGCCTCAGCCGCAAACCGTTCGCCGGCGATCTCGATTTCATAAGTCGAGGCGAGCACATCCGCCTCGCTCTGCCCTTGGCACGGCACATAGCCCAGCCCGATCGCTCCGCCGAGATGGTGGCCGTAATTGCCCGAAGTGATCGGACCGATGATCTTGCCATCGCGCAGGATCGCTTCGTTGTGGAAGAGCAGAGGCTGCGGGTCCTTGAGGCGGAACTGGACCAGGCGGCGGTCCAATCCGGCCTCCTTCTTCCTCAGCACGGCATCGCGGCCGATGAAATCGCCCTTGGCCGTCTTCACCGCGAAGCCGAGGCCCGCCTCCAGCACATTGTCCTCATCGGTGATGTCGTGTCCGAAATGGCGGAAAGCCTTTTCTATGCGGCAGGAATCGAGCGTGTGCAGTCCACAGAGCTTTAGCCCGACATCGGCACCGGCCTCATCGATGGCCTCGAAGACATGGGCGGCCTGTTCGGTCGAGATGTAAAGCTCCCAGCCGAGCTCTCCGACATAGGTGACGCGGTGCGCCCGGGCGAGGCCCATGCCGATTTCGATCTCCTGGAACGTGCCGAACGGATTGTTCTCGTTGGAGAAGTCGTTGGGGCTGACCTTCTGGATCAGTTTTCGCGCATCCGGGCCCATCACGCAGAGCACGCTTTCAGCGGCGGTTACGTCCGTGATGATGACGAACTGGTCGCCGACATGCCGGTGCAGCCAGGCGAGGTCGCGCTGCAGCGTGGCGCCCGGCACGACGAGGAAATAGGCCGTATCCGAAAGCCGCGACACGGTGAGGTCGCTCTCTATGCCGCCGCGCTGGTTGAGCATTTGCGTGTAGACGATCTTGCCCGGCGCCACATCCATGTCGTTGGCGCAGAGTCTTTGCAGGAAGGTGCAGGCGTCGCGGCCCTCGACGCGGATCTTGCCGAACGACGTCATGTCGAACAGACCGACCTTGTTGCGGACCGCCAGATGCTCCTCGCGCTGGTTGTCGAACCAGTTCTGCCGCTTCCAGGAATAGCGATATTCGCGTTCTTGGCCTTCACGCGCGAACCAGTTGGCGCGCTCCCAGCCGGCGACTTCGCCGAACACGGCGCCGCGCGCCTTCAGGTGCTCGTGCAGGGGCGAGCGGCGCACACCACGCGAGGTTGCCATCTGGCGATAGGGGAAATGGTCGGCATAAAGCAGGCCGAGCGTTTCGGAGACGCGTTCCTTCAGATAGCGGCGGTTCTTCTGGAAGGGTTGAGTGCGGCGGATGTCGACTTCCCACAGGTCGAACGGGGCTTCGCCATCGTTGATCCACTGCGCCAGCGCCATGCCGGCGCCGCCCGACGAGACGATGCCGATCGAATTGTAGCCGGTCGCCATCCAGTAGCCGCGCAACTCCGGCGCCTCGCCGAGATAATAGCGGTCGTCAGGGGTGAAACTTTCAGGCCCGTTGAAGAAAGTGTGGATGCCGGCGGTCGCCAGCATCGGCATGCGGCTAACGCCCATTTCGAGGATCGGTTCGAAATGGTCCATGTCCTCCGGCAACTGGTCGAAGCAGAAATCCTCGCGGATGCCGTCCATGCCCCATGGCTTGGCCACCGGCTCGAAGGCACCGAGCATCATCTTGCCGGCGTCTTCCTTGTAGTAGGCGCACTCGTCCGGCACGCGCAGCACTGGCAGGCGGCCAAGGCCGGGGATCGGCTCGGTGACCAGATAAAAGTGCTCGCAGGCGTGCAACGGGATGTTCACGCCGTTCTGGGCGCCGAGGTCGCGCGCCCACATGCCGGCGCAGTTGATGACGATGTCGGTCTCGATCGTGCCCTGGCCTTCGCCTTGCGCCCAGGACACGCCGGAGACGCGGCCATTTTTCGTATGGACCTTGGTGACCTTCACATTCTCCGCGATTGTGGCGCCGCGTTGGCGCGCACCCTTGGCCAGCGCCATGGCGATGTTGGCCGGGTCGCACTGGCCGTCGAGCGGCAGATGCACGGCGCCGACCACGTCCGAGACATTGAGATGCGGGTACATCTCCTTGACCTCATTGGGAGAAATCTCGCGCACGTCGACGTCGAAGGCGCGGGCGAGCGACGCCTGCCGGTAGATCTCGTGCTTGCGCTCTTCGGTCAGCGCCACGGTGATCGAGCCGACCTGGCGCATGCCGGTGCCGACCTCGGTCTCTGCTTCCAGCTTGACGTAGAGATCGGCCGAATATTTCGCCAGCCGGGTCATGTTCTGCGAGCCGCGCAACTGTCCGATCAGCCCGGCGGCGTGCCATGTCGTGCCCGAGGTCAGTTGCTTGCGCTCCAGAAGCACGATGTCGGTCCAGCCAAGCTTGGCCAGGTGGTAGGCGACCGAGCAGCCGGAGACGCCGCCGCCGATGATGACGGCCCTTGCCTTGGTGGGGATGGCTTTCGTGGGAAGGCTCCTGGCGGTCATGCGGCCTCACGACGGTAGCTGGAAACGAAACGGCGCAGCCGGGCGGCTGCTTCCCTGAGCACGGGTTCGGGCTGGCACAGGCTGATTCTGATATGGCCGGCCGCGGCTTCGCCGAAACTCGAGCCCGGCATGACGCCGACCTTCTCCTTGTCGAGGAAGGCGAAGGCGAATTTCTCGTCGTCGGGTTCGACATCAGATATGTCGAGCATGACATACATGCCGCCTTCGGAACCGCGCACGGTGACATCGTTCATGCCGCGCACCGCATCGAGCAGGACGGTGCGGCGCGCCGCGTAGCGTTCGGCGATGTCCTTGACGCCATAGTGCTGCTCCAGCGCCTCGGCGCAAGCGATGGAGATGAAGGCCGGCAGGCCGTAGGTCGTCACCAAATTGAGATTGATCAGCAGCGTGATCATTTTTTCCGGCCCGGTCAGCCAGCCCATGCGCCAGCCGGTCATGCCGTGGCTCTTGGACATCGAATTGATCACCAGCGTGCGCTCGGCCATGCCGGGCAGCGAGCGCGGCGAGACATGCTCGCCGCCGCCCAGCGTCCAGTAGACCTCATCGGACAGCAGCCAGAGATCGTGCTCGCGGCAGATTTCGGCCAGCTGTTCCAGCCGCTCGCGCGAATAGACGGCACCCGTCGGGTTGTTCGGCGTGTTGATCAGTATGGCGCGCGTGTTGGGCTTGAGTGCGGCACGGATCATGTCCGCGCGCGGTTGGAACCCATCCTCGGCCGGTGTCTCGACGACGGTGAAACTGGCACCGGCGGCGCTGAAGGTGTTGGGATAGGTGGCATAGTAGGGGGCAATCACGATGGCGTGGTCGCCTGGGTCGAGAACGGCCTGCACGGCCGCGTAAAGTGCGGCTTGGCCGCCGGGCGTGGCAATGACCTCTTCCGGCGTCATCTCGACACCGGTGCAGGCGCTGGAGGCCGCCGCCATCGCCTTGCGCAGGCGCGGCAGGCCGGGCAGCGGCGTATAGTGATGGTTGCTCCCGCGAACCGCCGCAACGCAGGCTTCGATCGTCTCCGACGGCGTGTCGAAATCATGGTCGCCGACCGACAGCATGATGATGTCCTCGCCGGCTTCCTTGCGGGCCCAGGCGGCGAAATGAACTTCCCAGCCGTCCTTGCCCGATGGAACAATGCCGGTGATGCGCGATGATGGTTTAGGCATGTGAGACTCCCGTGATCGCGTAGCCGTCCTGTTGCAGCCGGTCGCGCAAGGCGGCGATATGGGCAGGACCGACCTCGCAGCAACCGCCGACGATGTCCGCACCCGCTTCCACCCAGCCGACAGCCTGGTCGGCGTAGGCATCCGGACCGAGGTCGTGGCGGGCATGCAGTACATCCACCGTGCCGCCATGCTTGAGCGCTTCGGTGGAAGTGAAGCCATTGGCATAGGCACCGACCAGGCCGCCAAGCTCGATCAGTTCAGGCAAGGCCGCCGCAATCGCCTCGGGGCGGCAGCAGTTGAGCAGCCGCGCCGCCACCGGCAGATTTCCGAGCGCATCGGCCGCCGACGCAATAGTCTCGCCGCTGCGCAAGCGCGGCGTGCCGTGATCGGCCAGCGTCCATGACACCCAGACAGGCTTGCCGCTTTCCGATGCGGCGGTGACCGCCGCGCGCGCTTCCTCCGACGACGCCATGGTCTCGCAAAGGAACAGGTCGACACCGTCCACCTGCTCGGCGACGATGCGGCGGTAGATGTCGAGCGTCTCCTGGTAGGAGATCGTCAGCGCCGGCGCGTAGCTGCCGAAGAGCGGCGACAGACAGCCGGCGATCGCCGCATCGCCGGCCTCGTCGCGCGCTTGCCTGGCGAGCTCGATGCCACGCTTCTGCAATGGCTTGAACAGGTCTTCCGCACCTTCGCGCGCCAGGCGTTCGGGCGTCGCCGAATAGGTGTTAATGGTGATGACGCGGGCGCCGGCGTTGATGAATTCGGCATGCAGGCCGCGCACAAGGTCCGGTTCGTCGATCAGCACCCTGGCCGACCACAGCGGCGTCGGCTCGGACTGGCTGCGCCGCACCAGCTCCTGGCCCATGCCGCCATCGGTGAGGATAACGTTCTTCATGCGCGCAGTCTTTCGTTCCTGGGATCCCACAAGGGCTCGTCCTGTTGCACGATCGCCTTGAAGCGGTCGCCGAAGATCTCGACCTCAACCGATGTGCCGGGTTCGGTCAGGTCGGCGCGCAGCATGCCGAGCGCGATCGACTTGTCGACGCGATGGCCCCAGCCCCCCGACGTCGTCTCGCCGACGATCTGGCCGTCGTGCCAGAGCGTCGACATGTAAGGTGCGTCGCAGTCGCCGGGATCTTCGACCACCAGCGTGACGAAGCGCTTCTTCACGCCTTGCTGTTTTTCGTTCTGGAGGGCCGCCTTGCCGCGGAAATCGGGCTTTTCCCATTTGACGAAGCGCTCCAGACCGCCCTGCAGGATCGAATAGTCGGTCGACAGGTCGCCCTTCCAGGTGCGGTAGCCTTTTTCGAGCCGCAGCGAATCCAGTGCGTACATGCCAAACGGCTTCAGCCCATGATTCTGCCCGGCAGCGCAGATCGTATCGAAGATCGCGGCAGTGTCGTCGACCCTGGTGTGGATCTCCCAGCCGAGCTCGCCGGCGAAGGAGACGCGGACCAGCCTGGCCCAGCGCCCGGCAATCCTGGTTTCCTGATGCGTCAGCCAAGGCAAGGTCAGGTCGGCGTCACAGACGTCGGCAAGGATTTTTCGCGAGTTGGGACCGGCCAGGATCTGCGTGGAGAATTCTTCCGTCCGGTCGATCAGCTTGAACGCCGCATCCCCGGGCATGTGCGATTTCAGCCATTCGAAGTCATGCCACTGTGCCACCGCCGCGGTGATCAGCGTCATGGACTCCTCGCCATGGCGCACCACCGACATTTCGGTGACGATGCGGCCCTTGTCATCGGAGAAATAGACCAGGCCGATGCGGCCGGGTTTCGGCACCAGGCCGGTCACCTGTCGGCTCAGCCATTCGGCGGCACCAGGGCCTTCGAGATTGAAGCGCGAGAAGCCGGGCAGGTCGAGGATGCCGGCAGCGTCGCGGACAGCCAGGCACTCTTCGCGCACGCGCTGCTGCCAAGGCCCGTCGCGGCGGAAGGTCAGCGTGGCTTCCTCGGAGACGTCGTCGCCGTCCTGCGCGTACCAGGCGGCGCGTTCCCAGCCATTATAGGCGTCGAAACGGGCACCCAGCGCCTTGATGCGATCGTGGATCGGCGACAGTTTCCTGTCACGTCCTTCCGGCCAGGCATGGCGCGGGAACTGGATGGCGTATTCGTTGCCGTAGATCTCCATGCCCTTGGCCACGCAATAGTCCGGCGCGGAAGCAAAGGAGGTGAAGCGGCGCGGATCGCACGACCACATGTCCCATTCGGTCTGGCCTTGCGTAACCCATTCGGCCAGCACCTTGCCGGCACCGCCGCCCTGGGCGATGCCGAAAGTGAAGACGCAAGCCTCGAAGGCGTTGGGAACGCCGGGCATCGGCCCGATCAGCGGATTGCCATCCGGCGCATAAGGGATCGGGCCGTTGATGACCTTGGAGAGGCCGGCGGTGCCGAGGATCGGCACACGGGCGACGGCATCGGCCAGATAATGTTCCAGCCGGTCGAGGTCGTCGGGGAAGAGCTGGAAGGAAAAATCGTCCGGCATGGGATCGTTGTGGGTGGCCCAGTGCGCGCGGCAATTGCGCTCATAGGGGCCGAGATTCATGCCCGCCTTTTCCTGGCGCAGATAATAGGAGGTATCGACGTCGCGCAGCAGCGGCAGCTTCTTGCCCTGTTCCTTCGACCAGGCGGCGAGTTCGGGGATTTCCTCGAACAAAATGTACTGGTGGCTCATCACCATCATCGGCACTTCGCGGCCGAACATCCTGCCGACTTCGGCGGCACGGTAGCCGGCTGCATTGACGACGATCTCGCAGCGGATCTCGCCTTGCGGTGTCTCGACCACCCACTCGTCCTTTTCGCGGCGCACGCCTGTCACGGGGCAGAACCGGATGATTTTCGCACCCATGTCGCGCGCGCCCTTTGCCAGCGCCTGCGTCAGCTGTGCCGGGTCGATGTCGCCGTCGCTCGGATCGTACAGCGCGCCCTTCAACTCATGCGTTTCGAGGAAGGGGTAGCGGCGCTTGATCTCGTCGAGCCCGATCACGTCTATGTCCATGCCTTGGTAACGGCCCATGCCCTTGGCGCGCTGGAATTCCTGGATGCGCTCCTTTGTGTGGGCGAGCCTGAGCGAGCCGGTGACATGGTAATTCATGGGATAGTCGACGGCGTCGGCCAGGCCGCGATAGAGCTCGGTCGAATAGCGCTGCATGTTCATCAGCGACCAGGAGGAGGAGAAGGTCGGCACATTGCCGGCCGCATGCCAGGTCGAGCCGGAGGTCAGCTCGTTCTTTTCCAGGAGCACGCAGTCGGTCCAGCCGGCCTTGGCCAGGTGATAGAGCGACGAGGTGCCGACAACGCCACCTCCGATGATCACCACGCGCGCCGTGCTCGGCAAACCCGCCATGTTCTTCTCCCAATCTTCAAGCGCGCCGCGCTTCTTTTGCTTTATGGATGCATGTCGTCGGCGACATGCATCAATAGACCGGTGGCGATACCACCCAGATGACAACCGCCGGTTCGCTGCCTGGATTGCGCCAGCGGTAAGGCTTGCCTTCGAAGCGGAAGGAGTCGCCTTCGCCAAGCCGGTGCCAGACGCCCGCAATCTCGATGTCGAACTGCCCGGACGCGATGTATCCGGCCTCCTCGGTCGGCCGGCGGGCCTCGTTCTTCAACTCCGCGCCCGGCGCGAAGACAGACCGCACCATCTCGAAAGTACCACCGAGGTCCGGTGACAGAAGCTCCTCCACGAGGCCGGATTCGCTGGTGCCAAGCGTGCGGCGCTTGCCGGCGCGTACCACGACGCCGCGCTCGCTTTCCACGGGCACGTCATGGCTGAAGAAGAGGCTGATCGGCACGCCGAACAACTCGGCGAAGGCCCTCAGATCGCTGAGCGACGGCGTCGACAGGCCGCGCTCGACCTGGCTTACCCAGCCGACCGAACGGCCGAGTTTCAGCGCGATCTCGGCCAGCGTAAGCCCGCGCACCCGGCGCAGCGCCCTGATGTCGCCGGCCAGCACTCGTTCGCCAGGTCCCTGCAATGTTCGTGCGGTAGGGGAGGCCAAATCGCTCACTTCATGAAAATTTTCAGGCGAATTTCATGAGAAATGAAGCTCATGAAAAAATCAAGTAGATTTTCACCAATGCTCAAGATTTGCTTGCAGGATTTTGACGGTTCATGCAAAGCCTCCGCCGCGAGCGGCGAGTGGGGACGTCCGATCGAGAACATGGCTAAGGGACGGCCCATGCTGGAAAAGAAGGCTCGAATCGCGGTTGACGCCGAAATCGTCGACGATGCGATCATGTCGCGCCGTTCGGTGCGCGCATTTCTGCCCGACATGATCGACGACGAGACGATCCGTGACATACTGACTGTTGCGGCGCGCGCTCCTTCCGGCACCAACATGCAGCCGTGGCGCGTCTACGTTACCAAGGGCGGGACCAAGCAGCGGATCACGGATGCCATCATGAATTCCGGCATCCGCGCGGAAAAAGCCGACTGGGACGAATATCGCTATTATCCCACCCAGTTCTTCGAGCCTTATCTCACCCGCCGCCGTGCCAACGGGTTCGGCCTCTATGGCGCGCTCGGCATAGGCCGTAGGGAAGTCGACAAGATGCGCGCCCAGCACGACCGCAACTTCGTTTTTTTCGACGCTCCGGTCGGCATGATCTTCACCATCGACCGCCGGCTCAACCAGGGTTCGTGGATCGATTACGGCATGTTCCTGCAAAACATCATGGTCGCGGCGCGGGGCAGGGGTCTGCATACCTGTCCGCAAGCGGCCTTCGCGCCCTATCACCGGCAGATCCGGCCGGTGCTCGGCATTCCTGACGAGGAGATCGTCGTCTGCGGCATGGCGCTCGGCTATGAAGACACTTCCAAGCCCGAGAACGCCTTCCGCACAGAACGTGAGCCGCTCGAGGAATGGGTGACGTTCAGCGAATAGGCTCCCGTCCGGCGCAAGCCCGCTATTCCGTATTCATGTGCGCGCCGTGGCCACTGACATGGGCGCCGTCCTGCGGCGTCAGCTTGAGATAGGCTGATAGCGCGCAGAGCGTGATGACGCCTTCGATCACGAACAGGATCCGGAAGTCGCTGGCGACGGCCGGCCCGCCGCCGGCGAGAAACGACAGCATCGCAGCCGCCAGGCCGACGCTGATGGCGACCGCCAGTTGCCACAGGATATAGTAGAGCGCGCTGAAGCGGGCGAGCTGTTCGGGCGCGATGTCGGAATAGGCGAGGTTGCCGGTTGAGGCCCATTGCACCGAGCGGACGACGCCGAAGACGAAGATATAGGTGAGCGTGATCCACACCGGGGTCGTTGCCTGCACCAAGGCGAAGCCCGCGACCATGGCGGCAACCACGGGCGTGTTGAAGACCAGCACCCGGCGAAAACCGAAACGGTTGAGGAGGCGTGGCATGAAGATGCGCATACCCACCGAACCGACCGCCGCCACGAAGGTCAGCGATCCCGCCTGCACCGCGCTCATGCCGAAGCCGAGCTGGAACATCAGCGGCAGCAGGAAGACGACGGAGCTGAGGCCGATCGTGTCCAGGCCGCCGCCGGTAAGAAACGAGATGCGGAAGGTGCGGATGCGCAGGAGCTTGAGATCGAGCAGCGGATTGCGCACGCGCAGGCAGTAGAGGGAGGCGGCCGTCAGGATGATGAGCGCCAGCGCAAGCTCAGCCGCGATCATGCCGCCGGCGGCGTCTTTCGCCGCCAGCGAGTCCATGCCAAAGACCAGCAGCACCATGCCGCTGCCGACCAGCAAAAAGCCTGGAAAATCGAACCGCGTGCGCACCGGCTTGGTCATTGTCGGGAACAGCGAGGCGGCAAGAATTGCGGCCGCGAGCGCGAACGGCACGTTGATGAAGAAGATCCAGCGCCAGGAGATGTAGGTGGTCAGCGCGCCGCCGACGAGCGGACCGACCAGCGGTCCGGACTGGCCGGCCAGCGAGATGTACATGTTGATCTTCAAGGTCCGGCTGCGCGGGAAGGTCGACAGGATGACGACCTGGCCGAGCGTTCCCATCAGCGCGCCGCCGAAGCCCTGCAGCGCGCGGGCGCTAACCAGCATCCAGAGGTCGTTCGAGAGCCCGCACATGGCCGAAGAAGCGGCAAACACCAGCAAGGCAAGGCAATAGACGTTGCGCAGGCCGAAACGGTCGGCCGCCCAGCCGCCGAGCGGCATCGAGATGATCAGGCTGGCGACGTAGACGGTGATCAGCAGGCCGAGCTGGCTTGGCGGACGGCCAAGGCTTTCGCTGATGCCCGGCAGCGCCGTCACCACGACATTCTGGTCGAGGCTGGTCATGAACACGCCGCAGGCGACCGTCAGCGGCAGCAGGAGCACGGCTCTGGCCGGCACATCGGCGCGATCGGTAGCGCCGGTGGATAGTTCAGCGGTCATGGGGATGTTCGAACCAAATATGCCGACTCTAAACCGGGATTTTCACCCCTCGGGCCGGTTGGACGACCACGTTTTCCACCTTGGGCGCCTTCGGCAGGATTCTCTAGCGGCAGAACCAGCCGGCATTGAGGCCAGAGGCCGCGGCTCTAAGACCGCATGCCTACTGCACCTCGTAACCGACTTCCTCGCTGGCGTGGCAGAGCGCCTTCCAGAACGAGCGCGCGAAGGAGCGAAAGACATAGATGTCGAACTGGTCGGTGCCGGTGCGCTGGATCTGGGCGAAGACATCGTGATGCGTTGTCGAGCGGCCGGCGCCGACCGGAAAGGCAGGCAGGGCGAAGTCGATGGCGAAGAATTTCGACAGCACCCATTCGGCTTTCGGCCCGGCAATGCGGATCGCGGTGCGGCCATGCGACAGGTCCGTCACCGTGCCGATCGCCGGCGTTACCGCCTTGGTCAATGCTAGGGCCAGTCCTTCGGCTTCATCGGTCACCGTGAATTTTCCCGGCGCGAAGCCGAATACCGCTTTCACGCCGTCGCTCGAGCCGCCGCCGGCGCCATCGGGCAGAGCAAGCCCGGTGACGGTGCGGATGGCCTCCATCAGTTTCTTCTCCTCGCCTGGCCATGCCGCGAGTTGCACGATCGAGCCCGGCCTGGTTTCGGTGAGCAGGATCTCGACGCCATGTTCGAAATTGCCGTGCGAGCCGACATGGAACTCCGGCTCGAGGGGCGATTGACGCTCAGCCATGCATGCGGGTCCCTTCCGGATCGTAGAAGTGGTTGGAGACGATCTCCACGGGCCCGAAGCGGTTGCGCAAGGGATCGGAGACATGCGCACGCGTGCCGTGCCTGGCCTTGCCGCCCTTGACCAGCGCCAGCGCGATATGCTTGCCGAGCGCCGGCGAATAGCAGCAGGCGGTGATGTGCCCGATCGAGCCGTGCGGATTGGCTTCGTCGACGTCCTCGACAATGTGCGCGCCGCCATTGAGCGGCCGGTTGTCGAGCGCGATCAGGCCGACCAGTTCCAGCCGCTCGGACGCGACGAGACCTTCCCGATCCATCATCGCGGAGCCGATGAACGGCTTCTTCTTCGACAGCATCCAGTCGAGATGCAGGTCGCGCGCCGTGGTGCGGCCATCAATCTCGGCGCCGGTGACATGGCCTTTCTCGATGCGCATCGTGCCCAGCGCCTCGAGGCCGTAGGTAACCAGCCCGAACGGCTTACCGGCCTCGACCAGTGCTTCCCAGACATGGGTGCCATGGCCGGCGCCGGAATAGACTTCGAAGGCCATTTCGCCGGAGAAGGAAAGCCGGCAAATCATCACCGGAACGCCTGCGATCTCTCCGTGCACGATGCCCATGAAGGGCAAGGTGGCGTTGTCCACGGCAGTGCCGGTGACGCAGGCTGCCAAAATCTGCCGCGCTTTCGGGCCGCCGATGGCGGCTCCCGCCCATTCGTCGGTCACCGAGGTGACGTGGACCTTGAGTTCCGGCCAGATCACGTCGAGAAAATATTCCAGATGCTGCATCACCTTGCCGGCATTGGCCGTGGTGGTGGTCATCAGGAAATCCTGTTCGCCCAGGCGCCATGTGGTGCCGTCGTCGAAGGCAAAGCCGTCCTCGCGCAGCATCAGCCCGTAGCGCGCCTTGCCGACGGCGAGCGTCGAAAACATGTTGGTGTAGACACGGTCGAGGAATGCCGCGGCGTCGGGACCCTGTACCGCGATCTTGCCCAGCGTCGAGACATCGACGATGCCCGCGCTTTCGCGCGTCGCCTTGGCTTCGCGCACATAGGCCTGTTCGACGGTTTCGCCCGAAAGCCCGTAGATCATCGGCCGGTACCAGAGGCCGGCGGAGTACATGGTCGCGCCATTGTCGACATGCCAGTCATGCATCGGGGTCAGCCGCTCGGGCTTGAGATCGCCGAAGCGCTCCGCTGCCAGCGAGCCGATCGACACCGGCGCGAAAGGTGGCCGGAAACGGGTGGTGCCGACTTCCGGGATCGGTTTGCCCAGCGCTTCCGCCATGATGGCGAGGCCGGGGACGTTGGAGCTCTTGCCCTGGTCGGTGGCCATGCCGAGTGTGGTGTAGCGCTTCAGGTGCTCGACAGAGACGAAGCCTTCGCGATGCGCCAGGCGGACATCCTCCGCCGTGACGTCGTGCTGGAAGTCGACGAAGCTCTTGCCGCTGCCCTTGATTTCGAACACAGGCGCGGGATCTGGATCTCCGGGAGCTGCCTCGACAGTGGGCAGCGCCGCCGGCGTGGCGGTGCCGCCACTCGCGGCAAGGCCTGCGGCGCGCCCCTCGGCGATTGCCTCTCCCGTCGAAAAGCTGCCGGTGAACGCGCCGGCGCCGATCCAGCCTTGCGTCGGCTTGGGCGGCAGGAAGGCCTGCCGGGCCGCGTTCCATTCAGCCTTGGCGCCGGCCTGGCTGGCCAGATGGATGGTCGGCGACCAGCCGCCGGACATCAGCAGGCAATCGGCATGGATGCTGCGCGCATCACCGCTCAGCGTACCCGCGACCATGTCGAAGCGCTGAACCTTGAGGCCGGACAAGGCTTTGCCGCCTTCCGTGGCGACCACCGCATGGCCGGAAAGCAGTTCCGCCTCGGCTTCGCCGGCCAGGGCGCTCACCTCGGCGGATGGTTGCGGGCGCACGTCGATGATGGCAACGACCGCCGCACCGGCCTGCTTCAGCGCCAGCGCCGAGCGGTAGGCGCTGTCATTGTTGGTGAACAGCACGATCCGCTGCCCCGGCAGCACGCCGAATTCGTTGGCGTAGCGCTCCGCCGCATGCGCCAGCATCACGCCGGGCCGGTCATTGCCGGGAAACACCAGCGGCCTTTCGAAGGCGCCGGTGGCCAGCACGACGGATCCGGCGCGGATCGCCCAGTAGCGATGGCGCGGCTCCCCCTTGGCGGGCTGCGCCTTGTGGTCGCTGACCCGCTCGAGCGCGGCAAGCGTATTGTTGTCGTAGTAGCCCCAGACAGTGGTGCGCGGCAGAAGCCGGACATTGTCTCGCGCCTCAAGCTGGGCCACGGTGCGCCGCACCCAATCAGCGGCGGGTGCGCCATCGATGGTTTCACCGGACCAGTTGGCCGATCCGCCGAAACGCGGCTCGAGATCGGCCAGGATGACGCGGGCGCCCTGGTCGGCGGCTGCCTTGGCGGCCATCAGGCCGGCCGGTCCGGAGCCGACCACAAGCACGTCGCAAAAAGCGTTCATGCGCTCGTAGCGGGCCGGGTCCTTTGCCGATCCGGCGCTGCCGAGGCCGGCGGCGCGGCGGATGAAATGCTCGCAGAACATCCAGAAGCGCGTGCCTTTCAGCGGGCCGACAACCGGTCCCATGAAGGTCTTGTAGTAAAACCCAGCCGACAGCAGTTTGCCGCCGAGCTGGTTGACGGCATGGATGTCGAAGGCAAGCGAGGGGAAACGGTTCTGGCTGACGGCGACCAGCCCGTCATGGATCTCGACCATGGTCGCCGGGATGTTGGGTTCGCGCACCTCGCCCTTCAGCACCGTGACCAGAGCGTTGGGCTCCTCGACGCCGGCGCTCAGCAGGCCGCGCGGCCGATGGTATTTGAAAGAACGCCCGAAAAGGGTGACGCCATTGGCCAGCAGCGCGGACGCCAGCGTGTCGCCGCCATGCCCGGTATAGGCAACGCCGTCGAAGGTGAAGCGGATCGTCTTCAGCCGGTCTATGCGGCCGCCCGTATCGGTGCGGCGCGGGCTCACGGCTTGTCCTCCGCCTTGCGGTGCGCGGCCGAGCTGTGATCGCCACGCGCGAAGGCGACACTGGAAATCTCATGCGTCAGCGTGTTGCGCACCACCCTCAGGTGAGCCCGGCAGCCGCCGGAATGCTGCCAGATCTCGTTGTGGTCGCCGGCCGGGTTCAGCCGGTCGTAGACATAGGCATTCCAGGCCTCGAAATTCTGCGAGGCGGGGTCGGGACGTTCGCGGTTGCCGTCACCCTGATAGGTGAACTCGATGACATCGCGCGGGCCGCAATAGGGGCAAGTGATCAGCACGGAATGTTCCTAATGAAGCCTTGTCTAGTGAAGCCTCGGGTTTGCACCCTGGCCCTTGTCGTCGATCACCAGCCCGCGATGAAAGCGGTCCAGCGTGAACGGGGCATTGAAATCGTGAGGCTGATCCTTGGCGATGGTCCAGGCAAAGCACCAGCCGGAAGCGGGCGTTGCCTTGAAGCCGCCATAGCACCAGCCGCAATTGAGATACATGCCGGGCAGGGGGCCCATGGTGATGATCGGCGAGCCGTCCATCGACATGTCGCAGACGCCGCCCCAGGAGCGCAGCATGCGCACACGCGCAAGGCCCGGGAAAAGGGCCAGCATCTCGCTCATCACCTCGTCGACGATGGGCAGATTTCCGCGCTGGGCGTAGCTGTTGTAACCGTCGATGTCGCCGCCATAGACAAGGCCGCCCTTGTCGGACTGCGACATGTAGAAATGGCCCATGCCGAAGGTCACGACCGTGTCGATGAAGGGTTTCAGCGATTCGGTGACGAAGGCCTGCAGCACATGGCTTTCGATCGGCATCGTCTCGACGCCGGCCAGTTGCATGACCCGTCCGGTGCTGCCAGCCACCGCGACCGCGACCTTCTTGGCCCTGATATCGCCGCGCGAGGTGGCAACGCCGGTAACCCGGTCGCCGTCGCGCAGGAAGCCGGTGACCTCGCAATTCTCGACGATGTCGACGCCGCGCCGGTCGGCGCCGCGCGCATAGCCCCAGGCGACGGCGTCGTGCCGGGCGGTGCCGGCCCGCCGCTGCATCAGGCCGCCGACCACGGGAAAGCGTGCACCGTCGGAGATGTCGAGCGCCGGGATCAGGCGCTTGATCTCGGCTGGTGTCATCAATTCCGCATCGACGCCGAGATGGCGCATCGCATTGCCGCGTCTTGCGTAGTCGTCGAACTGAGCCGGCGTATGCGCCAGGTTCAGGCAGCCGCGCTGCGAGAACATGACGTTGTAATTGAGCTCGTGCGACAGGTTTTCCCACAGCTTCATCGAATGTTCGTAGAAGCGGGTGTTGGCGGGCAGCAGGTAATTTGAGCGAACGGCCGTGGTGTTGCGGCCGACATTGCCGGAGCCCAGCCAGCCTTTCTCCAGCACCGCGACATTGGTGATGCCGTGTTCCTTGGCTAGATAGTAGGCGGTCGCCAGCCCATGCCCGCCGCCGCCGATGATGATGACGTCGTAGGATGCCTTCGGATCCGGCTTGCGCCAGGCCGGCTTCCAGTCCTTGTTTCCCTTGAGCGCGTTCGCGAGCAGCGAAAGGGCCGAGTACTCTGCCATGTGTATGATGTCCGTTGCGGGCGATGCGACAGACTATAGAGCAGGGGGCTGATACAAAGCCAATATTGCGCCATCGCCTTTCGACTGGCCGACGCTCGATGAGCGCGATCGTCGCGGTGACTTGCCCCATGATATGGCCGTCTTTATCAAGGACAGGCTTTTTGAATGCCTTTGCCGCCCGCGAGTCGCCAATCCATCATGTTTTTTCGATTGCTTCGCCTCATCCTGGTCCTGGCGCTTGTCGTTTCGGCGCCGCTGTCGTTCGAGGCGGCGGCGCAAGGCGTTGGCCAGGCGCCCGCCGGACTGGTCGCCGATCAGCAAAAGATCATTCAAGGCCTGACGATCAAGACCGATAATTTCGAGAAGCAGATACAGCAGGATGGCGAGGACGACAGCAACCTTGTCGACATCCGCCTGCAACTCGAGGAATTGTCACGGCAATCGCTGACCAGCGCGCTGGCGTTCCGCACACGCCTGGGCGAAATCAACAGCAGGCTCGAACAGCTCGGGCCGCCACCCGCCGCCGGCCAACCGGCTGAGCCCGACATCGTCAGCGCCGAACGCGAGGGGCTGACGTCCGAAAAGGCCGAGATCAACGCGGTCATCGCGCAAGCTCAATCCTTGTCGATCCGCATCAGCGGGCTGATCGACAAGATCGGCAACATGCGCAGCGCGCTGTTCCGCAATCTTTTGACCAAGCGCTACGTGCTCTCGGACGCGCTGAGCCCGCAGGTGTTTTCCGACGCGCGCGACGAGTTCGGCAATTTCTACAAGGCGGTGTCGTCCTGGCTGAGCTTCGCCATCAAGTTCAAGTTCCAGGCTATCCTGGCCGCCACCTTCGTGGCGCTCGGCCTGGCGCTGGTGCTGCTGGTCGGCGGGAGGCGCCTGTTCGGGCGGGTGTTCGAGGCCGATCCGGCCAATGAGGACCCATCCTATCTCAGCCGCCTGTCCGTGGCCTTCTGGTCGACCTTGCTGCCGACGCTGGCTGTCGCCGCCTTTCTCGGCTCGACGATCTTCTTTTTCAATTATTACAACGTGCTGCGCGGCGATATTGGCCTCTTCCTCAATGCGTTGGCCACGGTCATCGGCGTGGTGTTCTGTGTCAATCGGCTGACCAACGCTGCACTCGAGCCGCGTTTGCCCAACTGGCGGCTCATCCCCGTCGAAACCGGGCCGGCGCGCTGGCTGGTCCGGCTGACCACCGCCATGGCCGTGGTCATCAGCTTCAACACCTTCCTGTCGGTCGTGAACGACAAGATGGGGTCGCCGCTGTCGCTGACCATCGCGCGCAGTTTCGTGGCCACCATCATCGTCGGCGTCATCCTGATCCTGATGGCGATGCTGAGGCCGTTCAGGGCGCGTGACGGAAGCTGGCGCCCGTGGCCGGCCTGGCTGCGCTACACCTCGCTCGGGCTGGGGCTTTTCACCATCATCGCGGCGCTGCTCGGGTATATCGGCCTTGCCCTGTTCGTCTCGCTGCAAGTCGTGGTCACCGGCACCGCGCTGATAACGGCCTATATCGGCTTCCTGTCGGCGCAGGCGATCGGCGAGGAGGGCGCTTTCGCCAACACCTCGGTCGGGCGTTGGCTGTCGGCCAATTCCAGCTATGAAGATACCGCACTCGACCAGCTCGGTCTTGTCGTCAGCATCGCCATCAACGTGATGATCGTGCTGGTGTTTCTGCCGTTGATCCTTTTGATGTGGGGCTTCCAGCCCGGCGATATCGAGGCGTGGGCGTACAAGCTCGCAACCGGAATCAATATCGGTTCGGTGACCATTTCGGTCACTGGCATCCTGTCGGGCATCGTCGTCTTCGTCATCGGCTATTTCCTGACGCGCTGGTTCCAGGGCTGGCTCGACGGCTCGGTCATGGCGCGCGGCAAGGTCGACACCGGAGTGCGCAACTCGATCCGGCTGGCGGTCGGCTATGCCGGCGTTGCGCTCGCCGCGCTGGTCGGCATCTCTGCGGCCGGCATCGATCTTTCCAGCCTGGCGCTGGTCGCCGGTGCTCTTTCCCTCGGTATCGGCTTTGGCCTGCAGAATGTGGTGTCGAATTTCGTCTCCGGCCTGATCCTTCTGGCCGAACGGCCGTTCAAGGTCGGCGACTGGATCGTGGCCGGCGAGATCAGCGGCACGGTCAAGAAGATCAGCGTGCGTGCCACGGAGATCGAGACTTTCCAGCGGCAGTCGGTGATCCTGCCCAATTCGAACCTGATCAACAACGCCGTCGGCAACTGGACGCACCGCAACAAGCTCGGCCGCATCGACATCAAGGTGGGCGTCGCCTATGGCAGCGACGTCAAGCAGGTCCACGCGGTGCTGCTGGATATCGCGCGCAGCCATCCATTGGTGCTGAAGAACCCCGAGCCTTTCGTCTTGTTTTCCAATTTTGGACCCGCCGCGCTCGAATTCGAGATCCGCGTGTTCCTGGCCGATGTGATGAACGGCAACATCGTGCAGAACGACGTCCGCTTCACCGTGCTGGAAAGATTCGACGACCAGCACATCGAAATCCCGTCCACGCCGCGCGCGGTCGTCGAGGCCAAGAAGAACGTGGCATGGCCGACCGACGACGACAAGATCGAGGCCGATTTCGCCGAACGGGAAGAGGCCAAGGCGCAAGCCGAGGCCGAAGCGAAAAAGCTGCCGAAGCAGCGCAAGTCGAAGAAACCCGATCCGGACTAGGCTCTGGATCCTCCTGCCGGGCTGCCATTGCCGAGAGCACCGCATTGCCGCGCGGCCAGATTGACAGGGTGGGTATGTGCGAAAGCCAAAGCCAATTGCGGCATGAATGCGGCATTCAGTTGCGGTTCAGCTTCCATCTCATATAAGCTCCCATGCAAAGGCGAGAATGCCTTGTGGAAATGCAACAGAGGCGGTGGGAACACCGATATTGCAAATGTGGAAGTCTCTCGTCGCTGCCGTGGCCTTGCTCGCCGTGAGCGGCTCGGCCCATGCCGCCAGCGCGGTCAACAAGGACGCCGAGACGCGCACGCTGGTCGTGACCGAGGGCGGCAGCAAGACCGAGCTTGCGCTGGCTGGCGGTGAAACCGTCGAGTTCTGCCAGAGTGGCTGTTTTGTCACCTTGCCCAATGGCGACCTTGAAGCCCTGACCGGTTCGGAAACCGTCGAGATTTCTGGCGGCGTCGCCCGCATCAAGTAATCTCGGTGGCACGTTTGGAAAGGCCGGGCGTTGCTCGGCCTTTTATTGTTTCCGGTAGCTGTTGTTTAACAATGACGATGGAAATACCGCGGCGGCAGCCCTTTGCAACCGTACGTTTTAATGTTCGCTAGACGATCCCCGCTATACCAGCATCAAGACGCCGAAATACGGCGCTCAACGGGTTCCGGTTTCCGGATCAGACGCTGGCAGGGCAGGACGGGCATGGACGCGCGGTCGGACAGGAACGCAATACCGCTTGCGGTCGATCTCGACGGCACGCTGATCGCGACGGACCTTTTGTGGGAAGGATTGTTCATCCTCCTCAAGAAGAACCCGCTCTATTTCTTCCTGGTGCCTTTCTGGGCGGCCGGCGGACCGGCGCGGCTGAAGCAGGCGATCGCCCAACGCATCGACATCGACCCCGCCACGCTGCCCTATCGGGCGCCCCTGCTCGACCGGCTCCGCACCGAGCACGCCGAAGGCCGCAAACTCGTGCTGGCCACCGGCACGCCGCGCAAGTTCGCCGACGCCATTGCTGTCCATCTCGGCATTTTCGACCGGGTACTGGCCACCGAGGGTCTCGACAATCTCACTTCGGGAAAGAAGCGAGCCTCGCTCCTTGCGGCCTATGGCGATGCCGGTTTCGACTATGCCGGCAACAGCCGCCACGACCTCCAGGTCTTCGACGCGGCACGCAGCGCGATCGTGGTGGCGCCGGACCGTCATGCCGCGCGCTGGCAGGCGGCGCATGGCGCCGAAACGATGCCGGCGCCCAAGCCGACGTTGCGGACCATCGTCAAGATGCTGCGCGTCCACCAGTGGCTGAAGAATTCGCTGATCGCCGTGCCGATGATGCTGTCGCACGAATATTTCAATTCCAACATGATCTGGGAATGCCTGCTGGCGTTCATCTCGTTCAGCGCGGTGGCGTCGGCGATCTACATCCTCAATGACTTCTTCGACCTTGCGCTCGATCGCAAGCATCTGACCAAGCGCAACAGGCCGTTCGCCAGCGGTGCGCTGTCTATTCCGTTCGGCCTTGGCGCAATCGCGGTGCTGCTGGCGATCGGCGTCGGCACCGGGCTGTTCCTGTCGCCTGAATTCCTGGCTGTGCTCGGCGGCTACATGGTCGTTACCACGGCCTATTCGCTGTCGTTCAAGCGCATGCTTCTGGTCGACGTGCTGACGCTTGCCGGCCTCTACACCATTCGTGTGCTGGCCGGCGCGGCCGCCACGGGCGTCGACGTCTCGTTCTGGCTGCTCGCCTTCTCGATCTTCTTCTTCCTGTCGCTGGCACTGGTGAAGCGCTTTGTCGAATTGCGCACCACGGCCATTCCGCCCGGCGAACGCATTGCCGGCCGCGGCTATCGCACCGAAGACCAGGAGATTGTCGCCCAGGCCGGCATGGCTTCGGCGTTCTCCTCGGCGCTGGTGCTGGCGCTCTACATGGACAGCGTCGCGGTGCGCGAACTCTATCCGCATCCCTGGCTGATCTGGCCGCTGGCGCCGATCGTGCTTTATCTCACCATGCGTGTCTGGATCCTGGCGCGCCGCGACGAAATGCACGACGACCCGGTCGTCTTCATCATTCGCGACTGGCGCAGCCAGATCGTGGTGGCGATCGGCGCGGTGCTGCTGGTCATCGGAGGCTGGTAGGCATGGCGGAACGCTTCCAGAGCTTTGGCCTTGCCACGCCGCCAGCGGCAAGGGCGATCCACGCCGATGACGCCATTGCGCTGCTGAAGGGCGGCCAGGCCAGGCAAGCGTCGCTGCTTGCCTATGGCAACGGCCGATCCTACGGCGATTCCTGCCAGAACCAGCTCGGCACCGTCATCGACATGCGGCCCCTGAACCGCATTCGCGGCTTCAACGCCGAGAGCGGTCTGCTCGAAGCGGATGCCGGGGTGCTGCTCGCGGATGTCATTGCACATGCCGCGCCTCATGGCTTCTTCCCGGCGGTGGTGCCCGGCACACAATTCGTCACGCTCGGCGGCGCCATTGCCAACGATGTCCATGGCAAGAACCATCACCGGCGCGGTACGTTCGGTTGCCATGTGGAAAGTTTCACGCTCCTTCGGTCGGATGGACACAGCTATCGCTGCTCTGCGACCGACAATCCGCGCCTGTTTCGGGCGACCATCGGTGGCATGGGGCTCACCGGCCTGATCCTGTCGGCTTCGATCCGGCTGATGCGGATTCCGTCGCTCGATATCGTGGAAGAGACGACGCGGTTTCGCGACGTCCGCGAATATTTCGACCTTGCCGAAGCGGCGGACCAGGCCAATGAATATGCCGTCGCCTGGATCGACCAGCTCGCCGGTGGCCGCAACAGCGGACGGGGGCTGCTGTTTACCGGCAACCACGCCGAGCACGGTTCGCACGCGGCCGCGCCTGCGAGCGCGAAATTCTCCGTTCCGCTCCAGCCGCCTTTCAACGTGCTCAGCCGGCCGTTCCTGACCGCTTTCAACGCCGCCTACAGGTGGAAAAAGGGGCAGGCCAAGGCGCCGCGCAAGGTCGAATACCAGGGCTTCTTCTTCCCGCTCGACGGTGTGCGCGACTGGAACAGGCTCTATGGACCGAAGGGGCTGTTCCAGCATCAGAGCGTGGTCCCGGAAGAGGCCGCGCGCACAATCGTGCCGGCACTGCTCACGGCGGCCAGGCAGGCAGGGCAGGGGTCGTTCCTCACCGTCTTGAAGCGCTTCGGTTCGATCCGCTCGCCGGCGCTGCTGTCGTTCCCTCGTACGGGTTACACGCTGACGCTGGACTTCCCCAACAGGGGAGCGGCGACGCTTGCCCTGCTCGGCGAACTCGACCGCATGACGATCGCGGCCGGGGGGGCGGTCAATCCTTACAAGGATGCGCGCATGAGTGCGGCAACCTTCGTCGCTTCGTTTCCGGAGTGGCCGAGGCTGGAGGCGCTGCGCGATCCCGCCTTCATGTCCGACTTCTGGGCGCGCACGGCCGGGATTGTCGACCCGCGGCGGCGCGATGCAGAGGCAGCCGAATAGGTAAACTTTGAATGAATCGTGGTTTACGAACGTTTAACATCCAGATTTACCCAAAAATGTCTTGTGGGTTCACGAAATCTTTCAGATTTGTATTACCTAATATCACAGGGTTGCGGGGCTACATGAAATATATCGTCTTCATCTTGTTTACGGTCATGACAAATGCTGCTGCGCAGCTGATGCTTAAGCAAGGCATGATGTCGCTCGGACCGATTTCATTCGAGGGCACCAATCCGCTGATCAAGCTGTTGCAGATCGTCTTCAGCCCCTGGGTCTTCCTTGGCCTGTGCACCTTCGTCATTTCGATGGCCTCGCACCTTTACGTGCTTTCCAAGGTCGAGCTTTCCTTCGCCTATCCGTTTCTGAGCCTGGCTTATGTCGCGGTCGCGATCTTCGCCTATTTCGTCTTCCGAGAAGACCTGAATGGCTGGCGCATCGCCGGCATTGCCTGCATCTGCGTCGGTACGGTGCTGATCGCGCAAAGTGGGCGAGGGCATGAAGACCAGAGCGCTTCCATCACGCCCGACAAGATACAAGCAAACGAGATCGTTCGATGAGACATGTGATTTTCGGGGGTGACGGCTTTGTTGGCCGTCACCTGGCGCCGAAGCTTGTGGCCGACGGTGAAGAGGTTGTCGTCGCCGACATCGTCAGGAGCGACCTTGCGCATTACCGCACCGTCCGCTTCATCAAGTGCGACGTCACCGACCAAGGCTCGGTTGCCGCGGTCGGGCTGAAGGCCGACGACATGGTCTACAATTTGTCGGCCAAGATGCTGTCACCGATCCAGGTGCGGGCGAAGCGGCACGACTTCTTCTTTCCGGTCAATTTCCACGGCACCGAGCACATCCTGCAGGCCATGGACAAGGCTGGTGTCCGCAGGCTCGTCCACTATACGACCGACATGATCTATGGTCACACCGTCACCCAGCCGATGACCGAGGAGCACCCGGTCGCGCCGCTCGGCGAATATGGCTGGTCGAAGCAGAAGACCGAGGAACTGGCCGGCGAATGGCGCAAGCGCGGCATGTCGATTTCGCTGTTTCGCCCGCGCCTGATCATCGGCCCCGGTCGGCTCGGCATCCTCGAAAAGCTGTTCAAGCTGATCGACTGGAACTTTCCCGTGCCGATGATCGGGTCGGGCCGCAACCCTTATCAGTTCATCTCGGTGTTCGACTGCGCGGAGGCGGCGCGCGCCGCGTGGAAGGCCGGTGTGCCCAACGAGGCCTATAATCTCGGGTCGCTCAATCCGCCGCCGGTGAAGAAATTGCTTGGCGACCTGATCCGGCATGCCGGCTCGAAGTCGATCCTGCTGCCTACCCCGGGCTGGGCGGTCAAGCGGACGCTCGACCTGCTCGACCTCTTCAACATGCCGATCATGGATCCGGAGCAATATCTGATCGCCGACGAGGACTGTGTGCTCGACGTGTCCAAGGCCGAGCGGCAGCTCGGCTGGGTGCCGCAATACCGCGACGAGGACATGCTGATCGCCGCCTACAGCGAATACCGCGCCAAGAAGGCCGGGCCCGCCGTCGCCACCAAACATGTCCCCGCCGAATAGGGGCGCGCCGAACAGTTTATTGCGCTCGACGCCAGCCGCGGGCGCGAACAGGAGATTGAAATGACCGTCATGGCCAAGCCGGAACAGACGAATACGCGCACCCTGGTCAGCGCGCCGACACTGTCGCCCGCCACCACCGCCAAGCCCGACCTGATCAGCGTCGAGCAGGCCAAGGCGATGGATGTCGCGGGGATGACCGACCTGTTCAAGGCGCATCTCAACCCCGGCCAGCTGCATTTCATGAAGCTGCTCGGCTTCCACAAGATCAAGATCGAACGTGCAGAGGGCATGTTCTACATCGACCAGAACGGCCGCAAGATCCTCGATTTCTTCGGCGGCTTCGGGTCGCTGGCCTTTGGCCACAATCATCCGCGCATTCTGGAAGTGCGCAAGAAATTCCAGGAGGAGAAGCGGCAGGAAATCGCCATCGCCTTCATGTCGCAATATGCCGCCGCGTTGGCGCACAACATCGCCAAATGTTCGCCTGGCGATCTCGACATGGTGTTTTTGGGCTCGTCCGGCTCGGAAGCGATGGAAGCGGCGGTGAAGCTTGCCGAGCGTGCCGCCGGCCCGAAGCGGCCGAAAATAGTCTATGCCGAGAATTCATTCCACGGCAAGACCAAGGGTGTGCTGGGCATCACCGACGGCCAGCTCTACCGCGCCGACTTCAGGCTGGCCGACAATACCGTCCGCATTCCCTTTGCCGATATCGAGGCCGTCGAGCGCCTGTTCCGCTCCGATCCGGAGATCGGCGTCATCGTGCTGGAAACCATCCAGGGCGGCGGTGGCATCATCCAGGCGCCGACTGAATACTGGCAGAAGCTGCGGGCGCTGTGCGACCAGTATGGCGTGCTGTGGGTCGCCGACGAGGTGCAGTGCGGCTATGGCCGCTCGGGCCGCTTCTATGCCTTCGAGCATCATGGCGTCGTGCCCGATGTGACGGCACTGGCCAAATCGCTGGGTGCCGGCAAGGCCGCTGTCGGCGCGATGATTGCGCGCCGCGAAATCTACATGAAGGCCTACGGCACGCCGAAGACGGCGATGATCCATGCAATGGCCACTTTCGGCGGCATGGGCGAGGCGTGTGCCACGGCGATCGAGGGCATCAACGTGCTTTACGACGAGGGGCTGATCGACAACGCCGCCGTCACCGGCGAGTACCTGCTGCAGCGGCTGCAGGCACTCAGGGAAAAATACCCGAAGATCATCAAGGACGTGCGCGGCAAGGGTTTTATGGTCGGGCTGGAGTTTCACGACTTCTCGCAGACCTTGCCGATGGTGCTGCGCCCTATCGTCAGCGTGCTCGACGACAAGCTGAAGGGTTCGCTGTCCGGTTTCGTCGGCGCGCTGCTGCTGCGCGACTACGACGTGCTCGTCGCCTTCACCGAATACAACCGCAACGTCATCCGGCTCGAGCCGCCGCTGATCTGCCAGCGCGAGCATGTCGACCTCTTCGTCGATGCCTTCGACAGTCTCTTATCGCGCGGCATCGTGGCGATCGTGAAGGATTTCGTCAAAAGCCAAGTCCGTTGAAACGAACGTTCGCCGAGAAGACATGCTGACCAAGTCGCCCGCTCCGCAAAGTCCACTCGACCGGCTCGCCGAGGCCGGTCTGGCGTGGGGCGAGGGGACCTATGCGCGGCTGGCGGCTCCGATCGGTGCGGCTGCCTTCGCCCTCTATATGCTTTTGACGGCGTTCACGGCCTGGGTGATGCCCGACGCCAACTGGGACATGCTGCCCTATCTCGCCATGTCGGAGGAGAGCACCTACCCCGATGCGCAGGCACTGCATGACTATGCCTACAGCACCGTCAAATCGAGTGTCTCGGCGGCCGACTACAAGGCGCTGACCGACGATGGCGGTGGCTTCCGCAGCCACATGACGCAGAACGCCGCCGACTTCCATTCGTTGCTCGGCATGTACCGGATCAAGTTCCTCTATGCCGAAATCCTGTCGACGCTGAGTTCCGTCATGTCGCCGGTCGAGGCGATGCGGCTGGTGCAGGTGTTTTCGGTCCTGCTGTTCGGCGCGATCACGCTGCTCTGGCTGCGCGGGGAAAAGGCACTGGCGTTGGCACCGGTGGTCGGCGCGGTGCTGATCATGGCCGATTTCGGCGACGCCGCGCGCGCTTCGACACCGGACCTGCTTACCTCGGCGCTGTTGCTAGGCGGTCTCTTCGCTTATGTCCGAGGCCGCGAGGTGGCGACGGCGATCCTGCTCTTCCTCGCCTTCATGGTGCGGCCGGACAACATAGTTTTCCTTGCCGTTTTCGCAGTGCTGCTGGTCCTGTTCCGGCAGAAGGCCTGGGGCGTGCTGGTCGGCTTTGCCGCTTCGCTCGCCGCGTATTTCGCCATTTCGCACTGGGCCCATCATCCCGGCTGGTGGCCGCATCTGTGGTTTTCCAGCATCGGGCAGCACTACAATATGGACCGGTTCGAGCCGGCTTTTTCCGTCATCGCCTATCTCCGGGCGTTTGCCGCCTCGCTGCTGCGCGCCATCAACCTGAACAGCTGGGTCGGGGTCTCGGTTCTGGCGCTGGCCGGGTGGTTTGCGGCCGACCGCGCCGGCTTCAGGCTCGGCCGCCGCGCGGGCATTCTGTTTGCTGCGCTGGTGCTCGGTGCGCTCGCCAAATTCAGCGTCTTCCCGATCCACGACACGCGCATTTATTTCCCGCATCTGATCCCGCCATTCCTGCTGCTGGCACCCCCCTTCATGGCGTTGTGGGCGGCGGTCACCGGCGGCCAGCACCGCGCCGCCCTGCACGTCATACCAGGAGACAAATCATGAGTTCAGTTTCCAACCTGGCGCGCATTGCCCTGTCGCTCGGCCTTCCCGCCGGCCTGCTCGATCGCGGGCCGTCGCTGCGCGGCACCAAGTTCCTCGCCAAGGCGGCGCTGAAGGCACGCTTCGGTGATAGCGGCCGGCCATTCCAGATGGTCAATGTCGGCGCCTGCGATGGCGCGCTGTTCGATGACGTGACGCCTTGGCTGCACCGCATTCCAAAGGCCCGCGCCATGCTGGTCGAGCCGATCCCGTACAACCAGAAACGGCTGCGCGCCAATTACCCTGACACGGACCGCTTCGTCATCGAACCCGTCGCGGTGACGAGAACTAAAGGCACGATCACGGTCCACACCTTTGACGCTGCCGCACTCGAAGCCGGCACCCTGCCGATCGAGTTCATCGGCTGCTCGTCGGTGACCGACACCAACCTGATGTCGGGCAAGAATGCCTGGGGCGAGGCCGACGCCAATTTCAACAAGTTCGCGCCGCATCTGAAAGACATCGAGGTGCCGTCGGAGACCTTGCAGACATTGCTCGACCGCAACGGCATCACCCATATCGACGCCTTCCTCGTCGATTGTGAAGGCGCCGACTGGATGGTGTTCGAGCAGCTCGACCTCAAGCGCTATCGTCCCGGCATGATCAAGGTCGAGGTTGGTGCGCTGCCCGCGCCGGAGATCGGACAGGTCGTGGTCAAGCTGAAGACGGCGGGCTATCAGGTCGGCTTCCAGGCCGAGGACGTCTGGGCTTTCGCCTGACGGGTAGATGTTTTTCCTGATTTGGGGAGGGGTCGCGAGGCATCTGTGGCGTGTCGCAAACAGGCGGTAGCGCCGTCCCCGTCGCCTGCATATTGTGCGACGATCAGACGGGCGCCGATGCCGCCCGCAACAGCATTCTGGAGTCGCGGGCAATGGCAGAGTTTCCGAAAAAGGCGAAGGTCGTCATCATTGGCCTCGGCGGCATTGTCGGCGCATCGATCGCCCATCATCTGATCGAGCGCGGCTGGGACGACATTGTCGGCATCGACAAGTCGGGCATCCCGACCGATATCGGCTCGACCGCGCACGCTTCCGACTTTTGCTACACCACCAGCCACGATTTCCTGTCGTGCTGGACGACGCTCTATTCCATCGATTTCTACGAGAAGATGGGCCATTACGCGCGCGTCGGCGGCCTCGAAGTCGCCCGTGTCGGCGACGACGGCCGCATGGACGAGATCAAACGCAAGATCGCCTCGGCCAAGGCGTTCGGCACACGCGCCCGTTTGATCGATCCCGCTGAGATCAAGGAAAAATTCCCGCTCATCGAACAGGATCTGGTGCAGGGCGGCCTATGGGATCCGGATGCCGGCCTCGTTATTCCGCGCTCGCAGACCGTTGCCGGCAAGCTGGTCGACCAGGCGGAAGCGTCAGGCAAGCTCAAATCCTTCGCCAACACGCCGGCGAAGTCGCTCGTCGTCAAGGACGGCCGCATCAGTGCCGTGGTGACCGACCGCGGCACGATCGAGGCCGACTATGTCATCGTCTGCGCCGGCATCTGGGGCCGGCTGATCGCCGAGATGGTCGGCGAGGACCTGCCGGTCATGCCGATCGACCATCCGCTGACCTTCTTCGGCCCGTATACCGAGTTTGCCGGCACCGGCAAGGAGATCGGTTGGCCACTGCTGCGCGACCAGGGCAACTCGGCCTATATGCGCGACACCGGCGACCCCAAGACCGCCGAAGGCGGGCAGATCGAATGGGGTTACTACGAAGAGACCAATCCGCGCCTCTGCCATCCGCGCGACCTGCTGGAGAAGGACCAGGCACGACTGTCGCCGTCGCAGCGCGATCTCGACATGGAGCAGATCCTGGCGCCGCTCGAGCGCGCCATGGAACTGACGCCGATCCTGGGCGAACTCGGCTATAACGAGAGCCATTCCTTCAACGGGCTGCTGCAGGTGACGGCCGATGGCGGCCCGTCCATGGGCGAGAGCCAGAAGGTGAGGGGCCTGTGGTACGCCGTCGCCATCTGGGTCAAGGACGGCCCTGGCATGGGCAAGCTGATCGCCGACTGGATGACGGATGGCCGCACCGCGATCGACCACCACGCCATCGACTATGCGCGCTTCTATCCGCACCAGACCAAGGAACAATTCATCTGGGATCGCTGCACCGAGACGGCGATGAAGGTCTACAATCCGGCGGTGCATCCGCGCGAACCCTTCTCCAAGGCCCGCAACATCAGGCGCTCGCCGTTCTGGGAGCGTGAAAAGGAACTCGGCGGTTATTTCATGGAGCTGGGCGGCTGGGAGCGTGCGCATGGCTATGCCGCCAACGAGCATCTGCTTGAGAAGTATGGAAACCGCGTGCCGGTGCGCGAGAACGAATGGGACAACCGCCATTTCTGGCGCGTCTCCAACGCCGAGCATCTGGCGATGAGCGAGGATTGCGGCATCGTCAACCTCTCGCATTTCTCGATGTATGACATCGAAGGGCCCGACCATGTCGCGCTGCTGGAATGGCTGTGCGCGGCCAAGATCGGCGGCGACAACAACATCGGCAAGGGCATCTACACCCACTTCCTCGATGAGCAAGGCATGGTGCGCGCCGACTTCACGGTGATCCGCATGGCCGACCGATGCCGGCTGATCGACGGCGCCGACGCTGGGCCGCGCGACTACCAGTACATGCGCCGCACGGCCCAGGACAAAGGGTTCGACGTCACCATCACCGACGTGACCGAGAAGTATGTCACCATCGGCATCTGGGGGCCGAATGCCCGCACGACGTTGCAAAAGGTGGTCGAGAACCCGGATGGGCTTTCGCCGGAGAATTTTCCGTTCGCGGCGATCAAGCCGGTCCGGATCGGCGGCAAGGACGTTACGGCGTTCCGTATTTCCTATGTCGGCGAGCAGGGCTGGGAACTGCATATGCGCTACGAGGATGGTCTCGCCGTCTGGGACGCGCTGCGCTCGACCGGTGTCATGCCATTCGGCGTCGAGACCTACGCCAATACGCGCCGCATGGAGAAGAGCCTGCGGCTGCAGAACGCCGACCTCTTGACCGAGTACAATCTGCTGGAAGCCGATCTCGCCCGCCCGAAGGTCAAGGAGAACGATTTCTGCGGCAAGGCCAAGCACTTGGAGTATCGTGAGCGCGCGCACCAGCCGGCGATGCTATGCACGCTGGTGATGACCGAGAACAAGGATTCCAGAGGTGTCGCCCGTTATCCGGTCGGCACCATGCCGGTCATGGACCCGGCAACCGGCGAGACGCTGGTCGACGAACTCGGCCGCCGGTCGTTCACCACCTCGGTGGCCTATGGTCCGACCATCGGCAAGAACATCGCGCTCGCCTATCTGCCCTGGGCCTATGCCCAGGAGGGTCGCAGGCTCAAGGTCGAGTATTTCGGCGAGACCTATCCGGTCGAGGTCGCCAGCGTCGGCTACAAGCCGCTTTACGACGCGGAGAATCTCAAGCCGCGGAGCTGAGCCTTCGCCAAGAATTTCGCGCGTGTTCGGATGAGCCCGGCCCAGGTCGGGCTTTTCTCTTTTTCAGCTGTCGATTCTGGCTTACCCTCGCGGCATGTCTGGTTTTGGCACTGCAAGACATCTGCTTTCGAGCGTCGTCGCGCTGGCGCTGACGCTCTGGCCGACGACAATGTCTCGCGCAGACGAGCCGGTGGATGTCGAACTGGTGCTGGCGGTGGACGTGTCGCTGTCGATGTCGGCCGACGAGCTCGAGATCCAGCGTCATGGCTACGGGGCGGCGCTGACGCACGACAATGTGCTGCAGGCGATTACCGATGGCGCCTATGGCAAGATCGCCGTCACCTATGTCGAATGGGCCGGCACCAACTGGCAACGCGTCATCGTGCCGTGGACAGCGATCGCGACCCGGGCCGATGCGGAGCGGGTGGTGGCGCAATTGTCGGCTCAGCCGCCCAACAGCGCGCGGCGCACCTCGATCTCCGGCGCGCTGGAGTTCGGCAGCGACCTTTTCGCCGAAAGCGGCTACCAGGGAACCAAGCGCGTCATCGACATTTCGGGCGACGGGCCAAACAACCAGGGCGCGCCGGTCAATCTCGCCCGCGACGGGGTGGTCAGGCAAGGCATAGTCATCAACGGCCTGCCGCTGATGACCCGAGGCGGCTTTTCCGGCGTCTATGACGTCAACGATCTCGATCGCTACTACAGCGACTGCGTCATCGGCGGTCCCGGCGCCTTCATGATCCCGGTCAACGACTGGACGCAATTTCCCGAAGCCATCCGCCGCAAGCTGGTGCTGGAGCTCGCCGGCCCGGCGTCACGGCAATGGGCGGCGGAGGAGGCGGATCACCCGCCAGTGGTGCTGGCCCAGGACAAACCCGCCGCCGACTGCCAGGTCGGCGAGAAAATGTGGCGCAACCGCAACTGGATGCCCGACGCCAGATAGCGCTATCCCAAACCGGATTGCCGGCTGCTTTGCGCGCAAACACGGTCCTGTTGATTGACAAGCCCATCGGCCTCTGTGAACAATTTCCCGCAGAAAAACAAAAGGGGAACCGAAATGAACAGAATAACCGTCCTTGCCGCGACATTGACACTTGCCACAGGCTTGTCCGCGCCGGCGATGGCCGCCACATCGCTCACCATCGGCATCAGCGGATGGACCGGATTCGCGCCGCTGACACTCGCCAAGCAGGCAGGGCTGTTCGAGAAGCATGGGCTCGATGTGACCTTGAAGAAGGTGCCGCAGGCCAGCCGTCCGCTCGCCATCGCCAGCGGCGACCTGCAATGCGCCGCCACCACGGTCGAGACGTGGCTGGTCTGGAACGCCAGCGGGGTGACCACCAAGCAGATTTTCCAGCTCGACAAATCCTATGGCGCCGACGGCATTGTGGTGCGCAACGACATCAAGACGGTCGCCGATCTCAAGGGCAAGACCGTCGCTTCCTCGGCGCCTGGAACGTCGCCCTACTTCCTGCTGGCCTGGGTGCTGAACAAGAACGGCATGTCGACCAAGGATGTCACGGTCGTCAATCTCGAACCCGACGCGGCGGCGCAAGCCTTCCTCGCCGGCCAGAACGATGCGGCCGTCACCTACGAGCCCTTCATCTCGGCCGTGCGCGACAAGGCCGACCAGGGGCATATCCTGGCGACCACGCTCGACTATCCGATGGTTCTCGACACGGTCGGCTGCACGCCCGAATTCCTCAAGGCCAATCCCGACGCCGCCAAGGCGCTTGCCGACAGCTATTTCGACGCCCTCGACATGATCAAGAAGGAGCCGCAGAAATCCTATGAGATCATGGGCGCTGACGTGAAACAGTCGGCCAATGAATTCGAGGATTCGGCAAAGTACCTGAAATGGGCCGACAAGGCCGAGAACAAGCAGTTCTTCACCAAGGAATTCCAGGACTTTTCCAAGACCGCCGGCGATCTGCTGCTGCAGATGGGGCTGATCAAGGAGGCACCCGACGTCGCCACTCTGGCCGACACCAGCGCCGTGGCGAATTGACGGTTCAACCCTTGGGCACCGTGCGGTGGCGCAGAGCGCCGCCGCCTTGCCGCTGACAAAGGACGAAGATGCGCCCCTTGCATCCTGTCTCTCCGAGCCTGCGAACAGTGCTCGGTATCTCCTTCTTCGTGCTGTTCGTGGCCTTCTGGGCCTGGATCACGCTTGGCGGTCACGTCAACCGCATCTTCCTCGCCGATCCGCTGTCGATGCTGCGGGATGGCTGGCGGCTGCTGGTCGAGGATCGTTTCTGGCTCGACATACTGATCACCATCTGGCGGGTCTTCGGCGGCTTTGTACTGGCCTCGGTCGTCGCGGTGCCGCTCGGCATCGCCATGGGCGCCTGGAAGCCGGTGGAAGCGTTTCTGGAGCCCTTCGTCTCCTTCGCCCGCTACCTGCCGGCGTCGGCCTTCATTCCGCTGCTCATCCTTTGGGCCGGCATTGGCGAGCTGGAAAAACTGCTCGTCATCTTCGTCGGCTCGGTGTTCCAGATCATCCTGATCATTGCCGTCAAGGTTGGGGCCACGCGGCGCGATCTGGTCGAGGCCGCTTATACGCTGGGCTCGACCAACAATGGCATCGTCAGGCGGGTCATCATGCCGGCCAATGCGCCCGAGATCGCCGAGACGCTACGGCTGGTGCTCGGCTGGGCATGGACCTATGTCATCGTGGCCGAATTGATCGGCTCATCGTCGGGCATCGGTTACATGATCATCAACAGCCAGTCGCGGCTGGCGACCGGGCAGATCATCTTCGGCATCATCGTCATCGGCCTGATCGGGCTGTTGTCCGATTTTGCGTTCAAGGCGTTCAACCGCTGGCTCTTTCCATGGAGCCTGGCGTGAGCAAGCTTCTTATCGAGGGTGTCTCGCGAACCTTTGCCGGCGTGCGGGGTGGAGAACCCGTCAAGGCGCTGATGCCAATCGACCTGGCGGTGGCGGCCAACGACTTCATCACCGTTTTGGGACCGTCAGGTTGCGGAAAGTCGACACTGTTGAGGATCGTCGCCGGCTTGGAGGCGCCAAGCGAAGGCCGAGTTCTGCTGGACGGCAAGACGGTGACGCGGCCCGGGCCGGACCGCGGCATGGTCTTCCAGTCCTACACGCTGTTTCCATGGCTGACGGTCGCCGAAAACATCGGCTTCGGCCTGCGCGAACGGGGGATGGCCGAAAAGGAGCGGGACGACATTGTCGCTTCCTATGTCGATCTCGTCGGGCTGAAGGGGTTCGAGAACCATTGGCCGAAACAGCTTTCAGGGGGCATGCAGCAGCGCACGGCGATTGCCCGGGCGCTAGCCAACGATCCCGAAATCCTGTTGCTGGACGAGCCGTTCGGGGCGCTGGACAACCAGACACGCGGGCTGATGCAGGAATTGCTGCTCGGCATATGGGAACGGCGCAAGAAAACGGTGCTGTTCGTCACCCACGACATTGAGGAGGCGATCTTCATGGCCTCGCGCGTGATCGTGATGACGGCGCGGCCCGGCCGCATCAAGTCGGATGTCTCCATCGACCTGCCGCATCCCAGGCACTATACGCTGAAGACCAGTGCCGAATTCTCGGCGTTGAAGGCGCGGCTGACCGAGGACATCCGCGTCGAGGCGATGCGGACGGCGCAAGTGCGGTCGGCCGAGACCTGATCGGGATCAGGCCGCCAGCAATTGCTTGCGGTCGACGCGTTCCTGCTGCGGCGAGCGGGCGTAGAGCTCGCGGTAACATTTCGAGAAATGCGAGGCCGAGACGAAGCCGCAGGCGACCGCCACCTCGACCACCGGCAGCGACGATTGGATCAAGAGATGCCGGGCGCGGTCGAGGCGGATTTCGAGGTAGTAACGGGCAGGCGACCGTCCCATCTCGGTGCGGAACAGGCGCTCGATCTGGCGACGCGACAGGTCGACATGGTCGGCGATCTCGATCAGCGACAGCGGCTCGGACAGATTGGCCTCCATCAGCTCGATGATGGTCAGCACTTTCGAGTTCTGCACGCCGAGGCGGGCGCGCAGCGGCAGGCGCTGGCGGTCGGTCGGACTGCGCACACGATCGGTCAGCACCTGCTCGCACACGCGGTTGACGAGGTTCTCGTCGAAATCGTCGCCGATCAGCTTCAGCATCATGTCAAGCGCGGCGGTGCCGCCGGCGCAGGTGTAGATGTTCTGGTCGATCTCGAACAGGTCGGCAAAGACATTGGCCTTCGGGAACGCTTCGGAAAAACCGGGCAGGTTTTCCCAATGGATGGCACAGCGCTTGTTGGACAGGAGCCCGGCGGCGGCGAGGATATGCGCACCGGTGCACAGGCCGCCGACGGCAACGCCGCGATTGTATTCCTCGCGCAACCAGGCAAAGGCCGACTTGTTCTGGTAGCGCTCGACATTGGTGCCACTGCAGACGATGGCCATGTTGGGGCGATCCGGCCCCGCCATCTTCTTGCGTTCCTCCTCCAGCGAGGTGTTGACCGCACACTCGACGCCGTTCGAGGCGCGCACCGGCTTGCCGTCGATGCTGGCGAGGCGCCAGCGATAGGCCTCGTAGCCGAGCATCCGATTGGCCGAGCGCAGCGGGTCAAGCGCTGTCGCAAAAGCGATCATGGTGAAATCGGGGATAAGGAAGAACACAAACGATCGCTTGATCGGATGCTTGACGGCGTTCACGGGGAACCTCATCTGCCATGACGCGAACAGGATGTCGCGAATAGCATAGCGTCATCAGGAAAAACCATTCCTGTCAATCGTCTAGACGGCTTTGGGAAGATTAAATTTGCGACATGGGTCGCAAATGGGCAATCGCCGCGCGGTGCTGCTCGAACCAGGCCACCGTCAGGTTGTGAAAGGCGATGGAAGCGCAACAAAATAAACGCCGCCTCGGCGGACCGAGGCGGCGGCAGTCAACCCTGAAGCCGCGGCAGGGGCGCGGCTCTGGAGGTGTCTTGTATTTTCGATTTCTACGCAGTTCCGGCCGGGAAAATACGGTTTTCCTGGAACCGCGCTCGTTCAGGCGACGAAGCCGAGACGTGCCGCGGCCATGGCGCCGGTCTGGCCGGGCATGGTGTTGGCAAGACGCTGACGCTCGAGAGCGGTGGTCAGGTTCATTTCGCGGCGGGCGAAGAGGCGGGCAAAAAGCTTCATGATCATCTCCAATCGGTTGCTCGCGCATTGGCCCGAAAATCGAATTGATTTTCGGAAAGCACGATGCGCAGACTCAAAGTGTTAGAGCGTACTTTGTGCGTCCAATAGGACGCACGTCGCTCTAAACGGGTCGCCTTCGCTTGATGGAGTGGGGCAGCTCGTTTGCTGACGGTGATATAGGCTTGTGTGAGCAGGAACTAAATCGCAAAAGCGAAGCGCTTGATATGAAAAGCGACACCGGATGCGACATATTTTGGCAAGCTACGAGCAATATGCCTAGGATTTATGAATATTTACAGGAAGTTAATCAAAAAATCGAGCTGCTATGCGGCTTGCTCATATGCGCCATGCAGCGGCGGCATGGCTCATGAATTCGTTTGAATACAAATAAAATAGAGAAGGCCTGCCGGGCGGGCTGCGCGGCAGGCCTTCAGCACGGGGTACACACGATTTACTTTGCTCCAGCCCAGGATCCGACGCCGCTGCGAATGCCGGTCTTGGCGTCGGAAGCTTCCGGCCAGCCGATATCCTTCTGCAGCTCGATCGGCAGTGAACGGATGGCGCGTTCGGTCTGGTAGCGGGCGCGGGCCGCGTTGAATTCGGTCGCGATGCGGCCGAGGGACGATAGGATAAACATTTCGATCTCCTTTGCTACGGCACGGCAGGCGCCGGCAATGCGTTACGTCAGGTCTGTTTCAGCTTCATTTCACGTCGAATGCAGGTCTGCGCCGTGGTCGTTTCGTGGCCGCTTTTGGCAGCATGCTGCTTCGATGGAGTTGACTATGCTCCCGGTCTGATGTTCAATCAAACGAAATGGAATGATGTTTTGTATCAGAAAAATTGAAGGTCGATCGTCATGAACGCCCCACTCAATCACCCGCTGCCGCTGCTCGACCTCGACGTTTTGCGCACCTTCGTGGCGATTGCCGAGACCGGCAGCTTCACCACCGCGGCCAATGCGGTGTTTCGGACGCCGTCGGCCGTCTCCATGCAGATCAAGAAGCTGGAGGATATTCTCGGCCGCTCGGTGTTCGCGCGCGACGCGCGTTCGGTGACGCTGACCACGGACGGCGAAATGCTGCTCGGCTATGCCCGGCGGCTTTTGTCGATCAACCGCGAGGTGGTGTCGAAGTTCATCATCCCCGATATTGTCGGGGTGGTGCGGCTCGGCTCACCTGACGACTATGGCGAGCGCGTGCTGCCGCATGTGTTGAAGCGTTTCGCGCAGTCGCATCCCTCGATCGCCGTCGACGTCACCATCGACCAGAGCAGCAATCTGCGCCGGCGCATGGATGACCGGGCGCTCGACATCACGCTGTTGACCAATTCGTACAAGACCAGCGCGCTCGGCGCCGAGGTGCTGTTGACCGAGCCGATCGTGTGGGCCGGCGCCAAGGGCGGCTGCGCGCATCTGCGGGAACCGCTGCCGGTTTCGCTTTGGGAAGAGGGCTGTGCCTGGCGGGCCGGCGCGCTCGAGGCATTGGGCCGCGAGGGCCGCAACTATCGCGTCGCTTATATGAGTGCCCATACCGCAGGCCAGCGCGCCGCGATCATGGCCGACCTCGCGGTCGCGCCGCTGCCGAGATCGTTCCTGGGCAACGACATGGTCGAACTCTGCCCTAAGGACGGAATGCCCGATATCGGCACTTACAATCTTGCCATGGTGGTGGCGCCGGACGCCAGCGCGCCGGTCAAGGCCGTCGCCGACCACATCCGCGCGACCTTCGAAGTGTTCAGGGAAACCGGCAAGTTCTGATCGATGTCGTGAGGCCGAGTTTCAGTGCTCGGCGATCTCGTCACGTTCGCCGAGCCGATTGATCGTCTGGCCGAAATGGTTGGTGTGCTGGGATGAAGCTTTGGTCGACGACTTGACCGTTTCCCTTTCAGCCCGAGTGTAGGCGTCGTCCGTGAGAAACGCGACGATGTGCTGACGCGCGCGCCGCGCTTCTGGCATGTCAATCAGCGGCCAGACGTGGAACATGCCTTCCTCGTAGATCAGATCCACCTCGACACCGGCGGCGCTGGCTTTTTGTGCAAAGATGAGATTGTCGGGCGTGAGAAGATCGCGGGAGCCCGTCAGGAGCAGTGTCTTCGGCAATACCGACAGATCGCCATAGACCGGGCTGATACGCCAGTCTGTCGGATCCAACCCGGCACTATAGAGCCGGATTGCCTCACGCCCGCCGGCGATGCCCAACCATGGATCATTCCGCTCCGCCTCAAACACTTCGGGGTTCGCGAGCGAGACGTCGAGGCCGGGTGAAATCAGCACATGGCGCGACGGCACCGGCAAACCCTCGTCCGCCGCCATCATGGTCAGCACCACGGCCATGTTGCCGCCGGCGGAATCGCCCATGAAGACGATATCTTCCGCCTCTGTCTCATCGAGCATCTGGCGGTAGACAGCGCCGACCATGCCGAACATGGCGTGGAAATCGTGTTCCGGGGCGATAGGGTAGATCGGCACGGTGATGCCGTAGCCCAGCCGGTCGGCCATGTCGGCGATCAGATACCAGTGATAGGGCGTGATCTCAAAGACATAAGCGCCGCCATGCAGGTAGAGTATCCGCTTGTGCTCTCCGGCCTTGGGGGCGATTTCGTAGACCGGAAAACCGTCCACGCTGCGCGTCTGGATTTCGAAACGCTGATGCAGCGCGGCCGGCGGATGGTGATCCTCTGTCTTGCGCGCGGCGGCGATCCAGCGCTGCAGGTTTTCCGGGCTGGAAAAGGCTTGCTTGCGGCTGTGCCTGAGCACGAAGGACACAACGTGGCTTTTCAAACTTGGCATGCGAATACACGAACTTGGGCTGCAGCCGACTAAGAGAACTCCCCCTTGTAACGAAGATCGTGCCTTGGCCGAGAATGTCAAGATTTACGGCGTGCCCACACGCTGGTGTGATCCGCGCGTCGTCGGCGCCGCGGCAAAAGTGCCGTGCGCAATCGGTTGCTGGTGGCCATCGGGGATGTGTGGGATCCCCGGTGGACGCCGAGCAATTTGTATTTGTCGGCGAACGTCGTCACCGCGTGGAGCCTAGCAGCAGCGAGGCGAGTGTGGCCTGCGGATCGTTCGGCGGCGATGCCGGCCAGCCGATGTCCTTCTGGACATGCGCCGGCAAGCTGTTCAGCGCGCGGATCGATTTGTTCCTGGCGTGGGCTTGCCTGATGGCCACACCCAAGCGGCCGAAATTTTCGAACATCGTCATTGTCATCTCCCTTGAAGAACGGCGATGGCCAAGGACTGTCCTCAGCCGCCGTTCGATGTGCGGGTAAATGCGCTGTGCATGTATCTGCTGGATTTCGCGAAAACAGTGTTTCGGTTTCCGGATCGGACGATCCGGAAACGTTTGCATACAAATAAATCGAGGGAGTGGCCGGCGCGTCTATTCGCGGCTGCGCCGAGCAGCATGGCCTTCGCGGGAGCGCCGGCGCGGTGCTGCATCTCCGGCGATGCCATCCTCGCTCACCGTCTTGCGCGGCGGCAGCTTCACCGCCGCCGCCAGTTTTGGGAATGGGTCGACCTTGTTGGGCAGCGCCATGGCGTAGACGAAGTGCTCCTGGAATTTCGGCTCGAGCGCCGTCTCGATCTTTTCGATCTGGCTCACCGTCTCCTCGATCTCGCGGCGATAGCCGCGATTGAGCAGCGCCATGCGAGCACCCGCGCCGGCGGCGTTGCCCACGGCCGAGACCTTGTCGAGGTCGCAATCGGGGATGAGACCTAGCACCATGGCGTATTTCGGATCGATGAAGGAGCCGAAGGCACCGGCGAAGTGGATGCGGTCGACATGCTCGGTGTTCTGTTTTTCCATCAACAGCTTGGTGCCGGCATAGAGCGCCGCCTTGGCCAACTGAATGGCACGCACGTCTGTCTGGGTGATGGTGATCTTGGGTTCGCCTTCCTTCAGCACGTAGGAGAAGGTGCGGCCGTTGGCGACGACGCGCGGCGAGCGCGCGGCAAGCGATCCGTCGACGACACCATCCTCGGAGATGATGCCGGCGAGATACATTTCGGCGACGATCTCGATGATGCCGGAGCCGCAAATGCCGGTGACGCCGGTCGCCTGCACGCTGTCGAGGAAGCCGGGCTCGTCGGACCACAGTTCCGAGCCGATGACGCGGTATTTCGGCTCCAGCGTGTCTGGATCGATGCGCACGCGCTCGATGGCGCCGGGCGCGGCCCGCTGGCCACCGGAGATTTCGGCGCCTTCGAAGGCCGGACCGGTCGGCGAGGAGGCAGCGACGACCCGTGTGCGGTTTCCGAGTACGATCTCGGCATTGGTGCCGACGTCCACGATCAGCATCATTTCGTCCTGGCGGTGCGGACCTTCGGACAGGGTCACGGCCGCCGCGTCGGCGCCGACATGGCCGGCGATGCAAGGCAGCATGTAGAGCCGTGCGCCCTGGTTGAGCTTCAGCCCGATGTCGGAGGCCTTGATGCGAACGGCGCCCGACACGGCAAGCGCGAAGGGCGCGCCGCCGAGTTCGGTCGGATCGATGCCGAGGAACAGGTGATGCATGATCGGGTTGCCGACGAAGACGGAATCCAGGATGTCGTTGCGCTGGACATTGCCTTCCGCGCAAACCTTGTCGACGAGGCCGGAGATTGCCTCGCGGACAGCAACCGTCATGCCTTCGCGGCCATCCGGGTTCATCATCACATAAGAGACGCGGCTCATCAGATCCTCGCCGAAGCGGATCTGCGGGTTCGACGTTCCGGACGAGGCGGCGACCCGGCCCGACAGCAGCGACACCAGATGCATGGCGATGGTGGTCGAGCCGATGTCGCAGGCCAGGCCATAGGCCTCGTTCTTGAGGCCCGGCCACAGCGCGATGACGCGCGCAGTCTCGGTGTCCGTATCCTTGTAGATGGCGGCGGTCGCCGTCCAGTTGCCCTTGCGCAAAATACCTTGCACTTGCGGCAGCAGATAAAAATCGAAGTCCAGGCTTTTGAGGTTCCAGTCCTTCATCAGGGCGATCTTCAGGCGGTCGAGATCGCCAAGCGGCTTGTGCATGTCTGGTTCTTCGATCTCGACGTAGCACATGCGGATCGCGGAATCGCGGGCGATGACCCTGGTGTCGGCATCCTTGCGGATGGTCTGGGCGTTGATGACCGTGTCCTGCGGCACGTCGATGACGAGATCGCCGAGAATCTGGGCGGAGCAGGAGAGGCGGCGCCGTTCGGGCAGGCCGCGCACACGTTCATAGCGCTCTTCCTTGGGGCCTTTGGGCGATATGTGGTCGTTTGAGGAGGTGATCTTGTGCTTGGCGAAATTGCCTTCCTGCACCTCGATCTGGCAGCGCCCGCAAGTGGCGCGTCCGCCGCACACGCTCTCGACATAGACGCCGAGCTGGCGCGCGGCGTCGAGCACGGGCGTGCCGACAGGGAACCGCCCGCGCTTGCCTGACGGCATGAACAGCACGAGCGGATCGGTTATGTTTGCAGGCGAATTCACGATTGCGCGCTTATCCCCGGCCCATGCGGGCTTCACGGCCACCGCGTCGGCGGCCGCCATTGCCGCCGCCTTCGCCCGGCGCATTGACCGCTGTCGGCGCCGCCACCGCCTGGCCGCCTTCGGCCGGCTTGTAATCCTTGTAGGTCTTGATCCATTTGGTGCAGTTCTCGTCGGTGCCGTTCAGCACGTTGGCGCCGCGCACCGCTTCCATTTCCTGCGGGCGCACCGGGTTCATGATCGCCGAGGTCATGCCGGCGCCGATCACCATCGGGATGAAGGCGGCGTTGATGCCGTGGCGGTGCGGCAGGCCGAAGGAGATGTTGGACAGGCCGCAGGTGGTGTTGACCTTGAGCTCTTCGCGGAGCCGACGCAGCAGGGCGAACACCTGGCGGCCGGCATCGCCCAGCGCGCCGATCGGCATCACCAGCGGATCGACGACGACGTCATGCGCCGGGATGCCGAAATCGGCGCAGCGCTGCACGATCTTCTTGGCGACGGCAAAGCGCACATCCGGATCCATCGAAATGCCGGTCTCGTCGTTGGAGATGGCGACGACCGGCACATTGTATTTCTTGATCAGCGGCAGGATGGCCTCGAGCTTTTCCTCCTCGCCGGTGACGGAATTGACCAACGGGCGGCCCTTGGCGACTTTCAGCGCGGCTTCGATCGCGGCGGTGACGGAACTGTCGATCGACAGCGGCAGATCGACCAGGCCCTGGACGATCTCCAGCGTCTGCACCAGAAGGCCAGGTTCGGTTTCGTTCGGGTTGACCGAGGTGACGCCGGCATTGACGTCGAGCATGGTGGCGCCGCAGGCGGCCTGCTCCAGCGCGTCCTTGATGACGGTCTCGAAATTGCCAACCACCATTTCGGCGGCGAGCTTCTTGCGGCCGGTCGGGTTGATGCGTTCGCCAATCACGCAGAAAGGCTGGTCGAAGCCGATGATGATTTCTCGTGTCGCCGAGGCGACGATGGTCCGGGTCATGAAATCTCTCCGTCGTGATATAAAGAGTTCTTTATATCGTTATCTCTTGTCGATCAAGCGAATGGTCGCTCTCCGCGCAAGTCAATGCGCGGTCTTCACCATGTCCACCTGGGTTTCGGTAATGTCGTCGTGCAGGATGCGGTCCAGCCGGTCGGCGACCATCTGGTCGTCGCGGCGGATCTCGCGCTTCCACGGCTGGCGGCCCTTCAGCACGCCCGATTCATCTACGATCTCGGCGACATATTCCTCCTGGCGATAGGCCATCACATGGATGCCGGAGACACCGGGAATTTCCTTCACCTCGTTGATGATGTCGGTGCAGAGCTGCTTGCCTTCCTTCTTCTGGTCCTGGGCGCCTTCCAGCCGCTTGATGATAACGTCAGGGATATGGATGCCCGGCACGTTGGAGCGGATCCATTTTGCCGTCTTGGCGGAAGCGAGAGGGCCGACGCCACACAGGATGAACACTTTCTCGGTGTGGCCGAGATCACGCGCCTTCTGCATGAAGGTCTTGAACATCGGCACGTCGAAGCAATACTGCGTCTGCACGAACTGCGCGCCGGCGGCGATCTTCTTGCCGAGATGGATTGGGCGAAAGTCGAAAGGCGGCGCGAACGGATTGACGGCAGCGCCCAGGAACAGCTGCGGCGGCGTCGTCAGCTTGCGACCGGACAGAAACTTGCCGTTGTCTCGCATGATGCGGCAAGTTTCCAACAGCGACATGGAATCGAGGTCGAACACCGGCTTGGCGCCCGGCTGGTCCCCGGCCTGCACGCCGTCGCCGGTCAGGCACAGCATGTTGGCGACGCCCATCGCGGCGCCGCCCAGCACGTCGCCCTGGATGGCGATGCGGTTCTTGTCGCGGCAGGCGATCTGCATGATCGGGGCGTAGCCCATGCGGGTCAGAAGTGCACAGATGCCGACCGACGACATATGGCAATTGGCGCCGGACGCATCGACGGCGTTGATGGCGTCGACCCAGCCGTCGAAGATCTTCGCACGGTTGTAGACATCCTCCGGATCGGCGCTGTCGGGCGGGTTCAGTTCGGTCGTCACCGCAAACTCGCCGCGCCTGAGCACGCGCTCCAGCCGGCCGCGCGAGGTGTGGCCGGGCAGGGGATCGAGCGGCAAATGGATGCCGGCCGGATTTTCGTCGAGCTGGCGGCCGGTCACGCGGAGGCTCCGGTCTTCGCGGCAGCGGCGGCTTCACGGGCTGCCGCGGCCTGCGCGGTCACCCGCAGCCAGGCAGAGGTTTCGCGCAACGACTGGTCGACCGGCTTCTGCACGGTGAGGATCCTGTCGGAGTTGACCATGTTCTGCGAACCTTCCCAGGCCTTGACCCAGACGCAGGGCATATCGGGTTCGACCTCGCAATTGCCGTTGGCGCGCACGCCGCCGCAAGGGCCGTTGCGCAACTGCTTGGGGCAGTTCATCGGGCAAGACATGCCGGTCGAGGACAGGATGCACTGACCGCACATGCGGCAGTCGAACATGAAGCCTTTTACGCGCTTTTCGACGAACTTGATTGGAGCCTCGACGCGGCCATAGCCGATACCCTTCCACAACGGGTGCAGCAGCAAGAAGGTGTCGGCGAAGCGGGCGTAAAACCATTCGAGCAAGCGCGAATGCCTGATCGACCACAGCCGTATCGCGAAGGAGCGCTGTACGCGCCGCTGCGGCGAGACATCGGCCGGCTTGTAGTCGGACTTCGGCGCCGCCTTCTTGACCTGAGTGGCCTGCGTAATGGCCACGCCTTCCTTGCTGACGGGAGTGGTTTCAGACATTTTCTTTGCCGCCGGCCTTGACCAGAGCGACCAGCCGCTCGCGGTCGTATTTCGCGTCGATCTCGTTGAAAGCCTTTTCGACCTCGGCTTCGAGATCGTCACCGACCGGAACTGGATCAGCCTTGCGCCATTCGGCCAGATAGTCGTCCGTGCCGCCGGCGCCGGTGCGCATGGCGCACATGTCGATCGCCTCGGTGAAGCGCAACGGCAGTTCGCGCTTGGCGTTCTGCCGGCCCTTCTTGACGATGACCTGGGCAGGAATGTCGCGCCAGTAGACGACGATAAGATCGGCCATGAATTCTCGCTCCTCGATCCCCGAGCATTGCCGCAAGCGCAGTGGGCCCGCTTGTTATGGGACGACGCGCGCGCATTCAAAAGCGACGCATTTGGATGTCGTAAAATGAAAGGTGCGTTTATTCGTTTGCGACCCATGCCGCGACGGGGTCACTGCAGCGGTAATGGCGGCGGAATTTGCGCTGTTCCGGACACTGGATACGTTACCAAATGCCGGTTCTCAGCCCTGTCCAGACGTAGAACCAGATCGTCGGGTGGTACCACTGCTTCGATGGCAGCCCTGGATCGAACGTTGCAAGTTTTCCGGCCAGCGCGTCGCTGACCGCCTCGACGCAGATGTCGCGCGAAAACGCCGCCTGGCGCAGCGCATAGCTTGAGATGGTGTCACCTTGTTTCGGCTCGCCGCGCACCTGCTTCAGCACGCCACCAGTGTCGACGCCCGCATCGACCAGATGGACGGTGGTGCCGAAATTCTGCGGATCGCCTGACGTCAACGCCCAATAGCCGCCATTCATGCCGCGATATTTCGGGGTGATGCCGGCATGATAGTTGAGCACCGGACACGGCATTTTGGCCAGCATCTCCCTGGAAATCAGCCGGCAGCCGTTCAGCAGCACGACGCCGGGCTTGATCGTCTCGATTGCCTGCAGACATTCCGGCCCGTTGGCGGATGCCACATGGATGATGACCTGGCCTTGCCGCGGTTCCGTTTCAAGCTTCTCCTCGGCAATCAACCGGGCGGCGTGTTTGACATTAAGCCGTTTGCCGAGCCTGCTCAGCACCATGGTGCCGAGCTGGCCGATGGCAGAGATCCAGCCCTGGCGTCGGGCGCGGCCGCGCAGCAATTGCTTTTTAGATTCAGGGATTTCGAGGACGACGCTGACAGGGCCGACGCGGTCGGCGAGGTCGTTGATCATGGCCCAGACATGCGCGCCGCCACCGGTGACGACCACGATAAGTCGCGGATTTGGTTGCGACGCTGCCATTGATCTTTCCGTGCTCCAAGGACCGGCTGATGTGGCCGGACCTTAGGGCGGGCGGGTTAATCCTTGGTATGCCGGAAGCCTTACCAACCCATGAAGACCCCGGTCAGCGCATGAAGACTGGTCAGCGCTTGAACTCCATGATGTCGAGCTTCGATTCATAGTAGGGCGCGGGGAACTCGATGCGCCATTCCTTGGCGCTGTTTCGGAAGGCGTAACCGACCTGGTCGGTTTGCGGGCCGCTGCCATAGGGCTTTGCCCGATCGTCGTTGACGGAGCCGGAGCCAAGATAGATCGAGCGCTTGTCGCCGTCGTCGAAGAAGCGGCCCTGGGTGCGTTGAGAACCGCTGATCTTTTCTAGCCGCCAGCCGGAGCCATCATCGGTGACCCTGCATTTGAACCAGCCATAGACAACGAGCGGGCTCAGTCCGCCGACCTTGATCGTGCGGCACCGCCAGTTGCCGGTGAGATCCTTGTCGGAGAAGGCGACCAACGGCTTGGCCAACAGCGTGTCGAGCTGCTTGAGCTCGGCGGGGTTGGCCGCCTTTGCTTCGGCGAGCGCCGCCTTGCGGGTGTCGCCATATTTGTCGAGCCGCGCCTTATCGGCAGGCGTGATCAGTTTTTGCACTTGTCCGTCGGCAAGGGCGGGCAAAATATAGCAGAGGAGACCAAGGGCGGCGATCAATGAGCGAAGGATCATCAAAGAATTCCCTGTTTTGTCTGGAACGGCGCTGCCGCCGCCTGGCGCATAACTTACCGGGTCGCTGGCGCCTGTCATCCGTGCTTAACAGCGTCTCGGTCAAAACTCATGGTGTGACGCATGCGAATCTTGCTTACGGGATCGTCGGGTTGGCTGGGCAGCGCGCTGGCGCCACTCCTGCGTGAGCTTGGACATGACGTGACCGGCCTCGATCCCGTTCCATCGGCCGAAACGCGGATCGTCGGTTCGATTGTCGACCGTGACCTCGTCATGCGTGCCGTCGGAGAAAACCGGATAGAGGCCATTATTCACAGCGGCGCGCTGCACAAGCCCAACATAGACAGCCACGCCAACGGCGATTTCATCGCGGCCAACGTGCAAGGCACGCTAAACCTGCTCGACGCGGCGGTGGCGGCCAATGTGCAACGCGTCGTCTTCACGTCAACGACCTCGCTGATGATCTCGCAGGCGATACGCGACGGCTTCAAGGGCGGTGCGCGCAAGGCGGCGTGGCTGACGGAAGCGATGTCGCCCGAGCCGCGCAACATCTATGGCGTCACCAAGCTATCCGCCGAGCATCTCTGCCGTCTCTACCACCTCCAGCACGGGCTGCCGGTGGTGGTGCTGCGCACGGCACGTTTCTTCCCCGAGGCCGACGACATGGCGCCTGTCATCGAGCAGTCGGACGCCAACACCAAGGCGAACGAACTGCTGTTTCGGCGGCTGACGGTGGAGGACGCCGCGCAGGCGCATGTCGCGGCCTTGGAGAAGGCACCGGAGCTCGGCTTCGACATCTTCATCGTCTGCGCGCCGACGCCGTTCCAACCCGAAGATTGCGAGGCGTTGATCAAGGACGCACCGTCCGTGGTGGCGCGGTATTTTCCTGAATTTCCCGCTCTCTACGCGAGGAAGGGCTGGACGATGTTTTCCTCGATCGACCGGATCTATGACGCGTCGCGGGCGAGGGACAGGCTGGGTTTTGCTTGCAGGACGAGCTTTGCCGACGTGCTGGCGGCGCTGGCAGCCGAAGACCCGGCCTGAAGCCGTCAGGCGTTCGCGGCCGCCCGCTCCAGGCCTGGCGTCAGGTCGCCAAAACCGGTGGAGCGGCGCTCATAGGCGAGGCCGAGCAGGGCGGCGGCCTTTTCCGCGACCTTGTCGAGCTCCGGATCATCGGTCTGCGCCAGATAGATCAGCTTCTCGTAATTGCCGAAATAGTCGTTGATCAGCTCCGGGTGCTTGTCCAGCCCGAGCGGCTTCATGAAGAAGGCATCGAACTGGCGGCACAGGAAGTCCGTCATGTAGAAGGACATCATGTCGTCGTCGGCGACCTTCGCATAGGCTTCCATGCCTTGATAGAACGCGAAGCAATGCGGGCCGGCCATGCGTTCGACGCCATGCTTCTCCAACACGCGGTCAAGCAGGCCGCCAGTGCCGCAATCGGCATAGCCGACGAAGATGTGTTCATAGCCTTCCGCCCTGGCCTTCTCGATCGCCTTGTCCATGGCCGGCGCGATGCGGTCGGGATGGAAATGAAACTCCGCCGGCAAACACGTCAATTCGAGGTGATCCAGCCCGAGCTGTTCCTTGACGGCCAACACCTCGCGCGCAATCATCCCGCAGGCGATGACGAGCAGCCTGTCTGTCTGATTCGGTTTTGTTTTTTTCGTCTTGACCAAGTCGAGCCGGCTTTTCGCTGCGGGGCTAATTTATCTGTCGAGGGAGACACCGTCCATGAAACTGCTACGCATAGCGCCGATGGCTATCCTTGCCTGCGCTCTGGCACTTACGGCCTGCGCCAACACCGTTCGGGGTGTCGGCAAGGATGTCAAATCGACGGCGAGGGCGGTCAAAGACACCGTCGCCAATTGATCGGCGGCCGTCCCTCATCTGGGGACAAAAAAGCCGCGCTGCAAGGCGCGGCTTTTTTTTCGTCGCCCTGATGCCTTGGATCAGGCCGAAGCACGCACGTTGTGCTTGCGCTTCATGAAATCCTTGGCGGTCTCGACCGCCACCGCCGCGTCGCGGCAATAAGCGTCGGCGCCGACGGCCTTGCCGAATTCCTCGTTGAGCGGCGCGCCGCCGACCAGCACGACGTAGTCGTCGCGAATGCCCTTTTCCTTCATCGTGTCGATGACGACCTTCATGTAGGGCATGGTGGTGGTGAGCAGTGCCGACATGCCGATGATGTCGGGCTGGTGCTTTTCAATCGCGTCGAGATACTTTTCGACCGCGTTGTTGATGCCGAGATCGATGACGTCGAAGCCAGCACCCTCCATCATCATGCCGACGAGGTTCTTGCCGATGTCGTGGATGTCGCCCTTGACGGTGCCAATCACCATCTTGCCCTGTTTCGGCGCGCCGGTGGCGGCGAGCAGCGGACGCAGGATGAACATGCCGGCCTTCATGGCGTTGGCGGACAAAAGCACTTCCGGCACGAACAGGATGCCGTCGCGAAAATCCTCGCCGACGATACGCATGCCTTCGACCAGCGCTTCGGTAAGCACCTTGTAGGGCGCCCAGCCGCGCTCGAGGAGGATGTTGGTGCCTTCCTCGATCTCTTCCTTCAGCCCGTCATAGAGATCGTCGTGCATCTGCTGCACCAGCTCGTCGTCGGAAAGCTCGGAAAGGATGATCTCGTCGTCGGACATTTTTATCCAGCTCCTCACGGCATCGCGACTGTGTCGCAAGGCACAAAATAATGGTGTTCATACCTAACCCGCAACGGGCGGGTATCCATAGCTGATTTGCGACTTCCCGCAAAAGGAAAGCGACTGGAAAATCTATCGGTTTTCTTGTCGATTTTGCGACAGGCGTTGGCGCGGACGGGCCGTTTCGAATAGGGTGCATGGCTACGATCCGGGCAAAGCCGCGTCATGCGGCCGCAACGGTTACGGACCAGCCATAGTCAGGCGGGCCATATTCAGGGAAGAGCGATCATGAGCGAACACGCGGCAGTCGACCAGGAAGCGTCAAACGCGCGGCGTGGGCGCGGCGCCAGTGGCGGAGCGGCGGCCAGGCGTGCGGCGCGCTCAGGCGGCGGCCCCGGCACCCAGCTCACCTATATCAAGCGCAAGATCAACGTCTACGAGGTGCTGAACGAGGAAGGCCTGGCGCTGATCGAGAAGAACACCGATACGGTGCTGGAAGAGATCGGCATCATTTTTCGCGATGACGCCGAAGCACTGCAGCTCTGGAAAGAGGCCGGCGCCGACGTCAAGGGCGAGCGCGTGCATTTTCCCAAGGGGCTCTGCCGTTCGCTCTTGAAGACCGCGCCGCCCATCTACACCCAGCATGCCCGCAATTCAGAACGCTCGGTGCAGATCGGCGGCAATGCGACGGTGTTCGCGCCGGTCTATGGTCCGCCCTTCGTGCGCGATCTCGACGGCGTCAGGCGCTACGCGACGATCGAGGATTTCCAGAATTTCGTGAAGCTTGCCTATATGGCGCCGTCGATCCACCATTCGGGCGGCACGGTGTGCGAGCCGGTCGACGTGCCGGTCAACAAGCGTCATCTCGACATGGTCTACGCGCACATCAAATATTCCGACAAGCCGTTCATGGGTTCGGTGACCGCACCGGAGCGCGCCGAGGACACGGTGGCGATGGCCAAGCTCGTCTTCGGCGACGACTTCGTCGAGAACAACACGGTGCTGACCAGCCTGATCAACGCCAACTCGCCGATGGTGTTCGACGAGACCATGCTTGGCGCCCTGAAGGTCTATTCGCGTCATAACCAGGCCTGCATCGTCACGCCGTTCATCCTGGCCGGCGCGATGAGCCCGGTGACGGTCGCCGGCACGCTGACGCAGGTCCTGGCCGAAGTGCTGGCCGGCGCCTCGTTCACGCAGCTGATCCGTCCGGGCGCGCCGGTGCTGTTCGGCACCTTCGCCTCGTCGATCTCGATGCAGTCGGGCGCGCCGACCTTCGGCACACCGGAGCCGTCGCTGGTCTCCTATGGCGCTGCCCAACTCGCCCGCCGGCTCGGCTTGCCGTTCCGTACCGGGGGCTCGCTCTGTGCTTCGAAAGTTCCGGACGCACAGGCAGCCTATGAGAGCGCCAACACGCTGAACTCGACCATTCTCGCCGGCACCAATTTCGTCCTGCATTCGGCAGGCTGGCTCGAAGGCGGGCTGGCCTCCTGCTACGAAAAATTCATGATGGATATCGACCAGCTCGGCATGACCCAGAAATTCTCCGAGGGCGTCGACCTGTCGGAAAACGGCCAGGCGATGGACGCCATCCGCCAGGTCGGCCCGGGCAGCCACTATCTCGGCTGCGACCATACCCAGGCCAATTTCCAGACCGCCTTCTACCGCTCGTCGATCGCCGACAACAACTCCTACGAGCAGTGGCTGGCCGAGGGCCAGAAGACCGCACCGCAGCGCGCCAACGATCTGGCGCGGCGCTGGCTGGAGGCTTATGAAGCGCCGCACCTTGATGAAGGCATCGATGAAGCCTTGAAGGATTTCATCGCCAAGAAGAAGGGGTCGATGCCCGACGCCTTCACCTGAAAGGAGCCCGAGTCAGGCGGGGCTAAAGTCGCCAACATCATCCACAAGGAAGTCTGGCGGAGCGCCTTCTCCGATCCGGACAAGAAGGGATGATTGCGTGCGCGGTATGATCGAGGAGATCACGGCCGCGCTTGGCGCCAACGGCCTCATCCTGCGTGGCGGTCTTCTTTTTCCCGATGACGAGGGTGCTCCTGATGGCGCCTCGGGCGCGCCGGCAAAGTCTGTCCTGCTGGTAGGGCAGGCGGGCGCCGCGCCTTGGCCGCATTTCCTGCGCTGGCGGGACCAGCAGCCACAGGCGATCGCCGATCCGCTCGACACCTGGTCGCGGGAGGTCATCGGCGAGGTGGCGCAAGAGTTTGGTGCCCGCGTCGTTTCGCCGTCGGACAAACCTTACCTGCCGTTTCAGCAATGGGCTGTTCGGGCGGAAGGGCTGAGGCCGTCGCCGCTCGGCATCCTCATGCATCCGCAATACGGGCTTTGGCATGCTTATCGCGGCGCGCTGCTGTTCGAGGACGAGATAACGCTTCCGGAATTTCGGGAGACGATCCATCTTTGCGACACCTGCGTCGACAAACCTTGTCTGAAATCCTGTCCGGTCGCCGCTTATTCGACGGATGGTTTCGCCTACCAGGCCTGCCTCGCGCATGTGCGGGGGGCGAATGGCGAGCCGTGCCGGGCCGGTGGTTGTCTTGACCGCAATGCCTGCCCCTATGGCGCGCAGTATCGCTATCCGCCGGAGGTCCAGGCCTTCCACATGGCTGCGTTCGCTGGTCCTTAGCGCATCACGCGATCCCGCACGAAATGTTGACCGCCGGGCTCAGGGAACGCCTTGCCGTGGCGGTTTGCGCGGATATGTATCGCGCATCTGGCAAGACGGAGCAGGCAATGACGAAGCAGGACCTTCACATCAAGACCAATGACGGTGTGGCGAAGGCAGGCCTGTTCCGCTCGGCCAAGGTTTCTTCAGCCAAGGCTGGCGTCATTCTCTACCAGGACGCCTTCGGTCCGCGCCCGGCGCTTGACCTGATTGCGGAACGGCTGGCGGGCGAGGGCTATGCGGTGCTGGTGCCCGATCTCTTCTACCGCAATGCTCCTTATGGCCCGTTCGACGCCAAGACCGCTTTTGTCGAAGAAAGGACCAAGGCGCCGCTGATGGCGCTGGTCACCGGCACGACGCAGGAAATGACCATCAGCGACAGCGCCGCCTTTGTCGACGCGCTCGCCGGCGAAGGCGTCACGGGACCGATCGGCACTGTCGGCTATTGCATGGGCGGGGCGCGGGCGCTCAACGCCGCCGCGACCTACCCCGACAGGATCAAGGCCGCGGCCAGTTTTCATGGCGGCAACCTTGCCAGCGACGCCGCCGACAGCCCGCACCGCAAGGCGGCCTCCATCAAGGCGCGCGTCTATGTCGGCATGGCGGGCGTCGACCGGAGTTTTCCCCCGGAGCAGTCGACCAAGCTGGCCGAGGCGCTGAGGACGGCGGGAGTCGACTATCTGCTGGAGAATTATGTCGGCATGGCGCATGGCTGGTGCGTGCCCGACCACAGTGTCTACGACGAAGGGGGAGCCGAGCGTCACTGGAAACGGCTGACGGCGCTGTTTGCCGAGACACTGACCTGAGTCTCGCGCGGCTATTCCCACCTGTTGGCTGCCCGATCCGTTCGCGGTATCAGGGCGTCTCGTTGAATGAGCGGGAGCCGCGCGGGGACGATCAACCTGATGCAATCCTATGATGTCGTGATCATCGGCGCCGGCGCCGCCGGAATGATGTGCGCCGTGGAAGCCGCCAAGCGCGGCCGTTCGGTGCTGATCCTCGATCATGCGGCGGCGCCTGGCGAAAAGATCCGCATCTCCGGCGGCGGCCGGTGCAATTTCACCAACATCCATGCGAGCCCGAAGAATTTCATATCGAGGAATCCGCATTTCTGCATCTCGGCGCTCAGCCGCTATACACAGCGCGACTTCATTGCGCTGGTCGAACGCCACGGCATTGCCTACCACGAGAAGACATTGGGGCAGCTGTTTTGCGACGGCTCCGCGCGCCAGATCATCGACATGCTGGTCTCGGAAATGCGGGGCAGGGGCGCCGAGCTGGTATTGTCGACCCGCGTCGAGGCTATCGGCAGAACCGAGGAAGGGTTTGAACTCGCCCTCTCCACCGGCTCGGTTTCATGCCAGTCCCTTGTCGTGGCCTGTGGCGGCAAGTCGATCCCCAAGATGGGCGCGACGGGCTTCGGCTACGAGCTTGCCGAACGGTATGGCCTTGCCGTCGTCGAAACACGGCCTGCCCTGGTGCCGTTGACCTTCGACGCAAAAACGCTTGAGCGGCTTTCGCCCCTGGCCGGAAACGCGGTCGACGCCGAGATTGCCTGCGGCAGGACGCGGTTTTCCGAGGCGATGCTGTTCACGCATCGCGGCGTCAGCGGGCCATCCATCCTGCAGATATCCTCCTATTGGCGCGAGGGCGATGAGATCCGCATCGCCATGCTGCCGGGCACGGATGTGGCTGAACTCATCCGCGCTGCCAGGCGTGGCAATGGCCGGCAAGCGGTGCAGACCGTGCTGGCAAATCATTTGCCGAAACGACTGGCTCAGGCGATAGCCGAGCAAACCGGGCTGGACGGCAACCTCGCCGATCTTTCCGAGGCTCAGATCAAAACCGTCGAGGCTGCGGTCAACGACTGGCGCATCAAGCCAGCCGGTTCGGAGGGCTACCGGACGGCCGAAGTGACGCTCGGCGGGGTAGACACCAACGGCCTCGACCAGAAGACGATGCAGGCGAAGCTGATGCCGGGCCTGTTCTTCATCGGCGAGGTCGTCGACGTCACCGGCTGGCTCGGCGGCTATAATTTCCAATGGGCGTGGTCGTCGGGCTGGGCGGCGGGCCAGGCGTGTTGACATTCAGGTGAGGCCGGCCTGACCTCACTCGGTACGCCCTGGACGCAAACGCCCAAATTCGAGAAAAATCTTTCCATCACCCCAAGGATTAGCCATTAGCCTTCGTCCAACAGGCAAATGATGGCGATGATGCTGGATGAGAGCGAAGCCTCCGACGCCGAACTGATCGGGCGGGCGAAGGGCGGAGACAGGGGGGCCTTTGGCAAATTGCTGGAGCGTCACTACGACTTCGTCTATCGCGCCGCCTATCGCTGGTGCGGCAGGAAGGCGGATGCCGAAGACATCGCCCAGGAAGTCTGTGTCAGGCTGGGCAAGGCGATCCGCGATTATCGCGGCGGCGGCGCGTTCACGACATGGCTCTACACCATGACGATGAACGCCGCGCGCGACACGATGCGCAAGACCCAGCGCGAGACGGTCAAGACCGCGGCCTATGGCGTCCATGCGCTGATTTCGAGCGAGGGCCCGGCCGAGGGTGAAGACCCGACCGGGGCGTTGTGGGCGGCGGTGCGGCAATTGCCCGACAAGCAGCGCGATGCCGTGATGCTTGTCTATGGCGAAGGCTTGAGCCACGCGGCCGCCGCCGAAGCGATGGCGATCTCGGAGACGACGGTTTCCTGGCACATCCACGAAGCGAAGAAACGGCTGAAGACGTTGATGCGTTCAGCCGGGGAAGTGTGACCATGGTCGACGACAACGAACTCAGAAAGCTGCGCAACGCAGCGGTACCGGCGCCGGGCGAGAGTGCGAAGGCACGCGCCTTCGAAGCCGCCCTGCGCACCTATGATCAGCAAAATATTTCCGCCGTCACCCAAGGATCGGTTGGCGGCCTTCGTCTCACGGAGCGAGCACAAAAGCTCTGGAGCGAGATCATGCAAAAGAAACTCATTGCCACGCCGGCCCTTGCCGGGCTCGTCGCCCTGCCGATCGCTGGATACGCCACCTTCCATTTGCTGAGGGAACAGCCGTCGCCGTTCGGCGGCGACGAGAAGATCACCGAGACGCTGGCCGACAAGCCGGCGACGCAGAAGCCAACCGTCGCCGAGCCGAAACAGGCTCCCACGGCGCTGGAGAAGGACAAGAAGGCAGACTTGGATGTGGAAAGCCGCGACGCCAGCAATGCTCTTGCGCCGGCCGCACCACCGAACTCCGAATCGGGTGCCGCCGGTGGCGCAGCACAACCGAGCGCGCCGGTGAGCCCCACTGTATCGTCGAGGTTTGACCTAAAGACCTACAGCGGCAAGAAGGTGGAGTATGGGACTTTGCCAACCTCCAGGCCGGCCCCCGCACCCAGTGGTGAGGTGTCACGGGAGAGTGCCGGCCTCATGCCAAACGCGCCTAATGCCGCGCGGGCCAGTCGCGTCCAGGCTGCCGAGCCCAAGCTTATGGCCCCGCAGCAGCCGGCGGCCATCCCGGCCGACCAGATCGCGCCGCAGGAGGAAAACCGCGATCGCGTCCAGGATTTCAAGACCAATCCCGTGCATGCGGCACTGCAAGACCCGGTCTCGACCTTCTCGATCGATGTCGACACCGCGTCCTATTCCTTCGTGCGCGGCTCGCTGAAGCAGGGCTACCTGCCGCAAGCCGACGCGGTCCGCGTCGAGGAGATGATCAATTACTTCCCTTATGACTGGAAGGGGCCGGAATCGGCCTCAACGCCGTTCAACTCGACCGTCAGCGTCATGCCGACGCCGTGGAACGCGCACACCAAGCTGATGCACGTCGCCATCAAGGGTTTCGACATCAAGCCGACCGAGCAGCCGAAGGCCAATCTGGTCTTCCTGATCGACGTGTCGGGCTCGATGGACGAACCGGACAAGCTGCCGCTGCTCAAGTCGGCGTTCCGGCTGCTGGTCAGCAAGCTGAAGGCCGACGACACCATCTCGATCGTCACCTATGCGGGCGATGCCGGCACCGTGCTGATGCCGACAAAGGTTGCCGAGAAGGACAAGATCCTCAATGCCATCGACAATCTGCAGCCCGGTGGCTCGACGGCAGGCGAGGCCGGCATCAAGGAAGCCTACAAGCTTGCCCAGCAGTCCTTCATCAAGGATGGCGTCAACCGAGTGATGCTTGCCACTGACGGCGACTTCAATGTCGGCCAGACCGATGATGACGACCTGAAGCGGCTGATCGAGAGCGAACGCAAGACCGGCGTGTTCCTGTCGGTGTTCGGCTTCGGCCGCGGCAATCTGAACGATGAAATGATGCAGACCATTGCCCAGAACGGCAACGGCACCGCCGCCTATATCGACACGCTGGCCGAGGCCGAGAAGGTGCTGGTCGAAGATGCCTCCTCGACGCTGTTCACCATCGCCAAGGACGTCAAGATCCAGGTCGAGTTCAACCCGGACAAGGTGTCGGAATACCGGCTGATCGGCTACGAGACCCGGGCGCTCAACCGCGAGGATTTCAACAATGACCGCGTCGATGCCGGCGATATCGGCTCGGGCCATTCGGTCACCGCGATCTACGAGATCACGTCCAAAGGCGGTGGCGGCGAGCAGATCGATCCGCTGCGCTACGGCCAGGCGACGGTCAACAATGGCGGCGTCGCCAATGCGGACGAATATGCCTTCGTCAAGATCCGCTACAAGCTGCCCAACGAGGACGTCTCAAAGCTGATCACCACGCCGGTGACCTCGGCCAACGAGGTCGCGTCCTTCGATCAGGCCAGTACCGACCAGCGTTTCTCCGTCGCCGTCGCGGCCTTCGGCCAGAAGCTGCGCGACGAGGATGCGACCGCGAAGTTCGGCTACGACAAGATCATGGAGATTGCCACTGCCGCCCGAGGAGCCGACCCGTTTGGGTACAGGTCCGAGTTCCTTTCGCTTGTGCGCCTTGCCTCGGCGCTGGGCGGCAACCGGTAGTGGCGATGACGGCCGGTTTCTTTCAGATGATGGGATCGTTCTGATAACCGGCCCGGGCGGGTGAGGCAGGCCGGCGAGGGATACTTTTCCTTGCCGGCCCTTTTCGGATCTAACGATATTCAGGTGAGACCGGCCTGCAAACAGTGGCTTCCGGCGCTCACGTACTTAAGTACGCTCCGCTCCGGTTCTCGGAAGTCACTGTTTTCGGCTCGGCCTGACCTGAAGCTCAACCGATCCAGGAGCAGCGCACGGGATCGTTAAATTGCTCGGCATTTCCGGTACCGGATCGCAATTTCCTCTCGCTACACCGGTCATGTCTAAGGCTTGAGGGAGCCGGAATTGAAAATCACAACCATCGCCAACCCGACTCCGCCGGCACGTGACGCTTCGGCGAGTTTATCAGCCCCGTCAGCCGAATCCAGACGCATCAGCGACGATGTCGCGCAGGCGCGCCACACCGCCATGTCGGCGCTGACCAATGACCGCTTCCGCGCCATGCTGGAGCAGATTTCTGATCCGATCGCTTCCGGTGCGCTGGCAACAATGCGCGGCGACAACGTGGTCGATTTCCAGTCGGCGCAGTCAAGCTACGCCGACAACAGCGAATAACCGCAAAAAGAAATCGCCTCAGGCGCGGCTGCGCCGCCGCTCGCGGCGGGCTTCGCTGGTCTCGGCGGTGTTTGCCGTCGCCACCTTGTTGCGCATCGGGCCAATGCGCTCGACGATCTTTTCGACGGTCGGGCGATCCGCCCTGGTGTGGGCGTCGAGCGCCTTGCGCATCGCGGCCAGATGCTGGAACGAGGTGCCGCAGCAGCCACCGATGATCTTGGCTCCGCCATCCACGGCGAGCCGGACATAATCGGCCATCAGTTCCGGCGTGCCGGAATAGTGGATCTCGGTGCCACGGAATTCGGGAATGCCGCAATTGCCCTTGACGATGACAGTCGCCTCCGGCTTGGCCTCGGTCATGTCGAGCAGCGAGGCCAGGATGTCGGAAGCGCCGACGCCACAATTGGCGCCAACCCCGAGCGGCGCTTGCGACAGGCCGTCGGCGACGCCGTGGATGTCTTTCGGCAGCAGGCCCATCATGGTGCGGCCGGCGGTGTCGAACGAGCCGGTATAGGTGTAGGGCAGGCCGACGCGGATGGCGGCTTCGGCCGCCGCGCGGATCTCGTCGGGCGCCGACATCGTCTCGATCCAGGCGACTTCGGCGCCACCTTCCTTGAGACCTTCGATCTGCTCGGCAAAGGCGTCGACCGCTTCGTCATAGGTCATGGCACCAAGCGGCACCAGCAGTTCCCCTGTCGGACCGACCGAGCCGGCGACGATCACCTTGCGGCCGGCCTTGTCGGCGACAGCACGGGCGATCTCGGCCGCGCGCTTGTTCAGCGCATGCACGCGGTCCTGCGCATGGTGTAGTTTCAGCCGGTGGCGGGTGCCGCCGAACGAGTTGGTCAGGATGATGTCGGCGCCGGCGTCGACGAAATTCTGGTGCAGGCTGGTGATGGTGTCGGGCGCGGTTTCGTTCAGCAGTTCCGGCGCCTCGCCGGCCTCCAGACCCATGGCGAACAAATTGGTGCCCGTGGCGCCATCGGCCAGCAGCACACCCTTTTCAGCCAGCAGCGCATCGATCGGATTGCTCGTCGTCATCGGATTGGCTTTCGTGTCCTGGAATTCGAACCGTGTCTTGGAATTCGAACATGTCTGGGAATTCGAATAAGGATATAAAGAAGTCTTTATGTCCAGTCAATGAGAATGCGGTGCTGAGCGCTCAGGCAGAGCCTGATGCGAACGACATGCCGGCCAGGTTGCGCGCGAAGGCGGCCGCTTCGTGCGGATTGATGTCGGCGGCGCGGATCAGATTGTCGAAATGTTGGGTCAGGGCCTGGACCGGCTGGGTGGCGTTCAGCACCACATACATGTCGCCGACATAGATCGCCGCGCGATAGGGGCCGAATATGGTCAGCGGGATCGAATAGCGCATGCGGCCATCATAAAGGAACAGGCGGAAGGTCGGATAGAGATCGTCGAGCAGCGTCGCCATATGGGCAAGCTGCTGCTGGCGGTCGGCCGCCGGGAAACGGTCCCACACACCGAGGCCGCGGGCGAAGATCTCCAGCGTGTGGCGCGGCATGCAGACTTCCATGTCGGTTTCCGGCCGCCGGTTGTACTCGATGCGGTATTGCGTTTCGCTGGCCTGCGCCAGTCGGCTCCTGTTGGTGATGTTGGCTTCGTAGTCGACGAGCGCGTGGGTGCGCAGGAGATCGGGAATGCCAGCCGGCACATAGCGGATCTTGGTGCCCGCCGCTTCCGCGAACCATTTGGCGAGCAGCGTGCGGTCGAAACCGTCGGGCGCTTCCTCGATCTCTAGGCTCTCGCGGATTTCGCCGGTCACGCCCTCGTCCTGGCTAAGACCAAGCAGCCAGTCTAGCGACACTTTGAATTCGGCGGCGATGTTGAGCAAGGTTTCGGCGCGCGGCAGGCGGGTCGAGGCACCTGACATCAGTTGCGACAGCGCCGACCTGTCGATGCCGACTGCTGACGCGAAAGCCGATTGGTTGAGGTCGGAGCGTGTCAGGAGGAGCTTCAGACGCTCCCGGAAGATTGCCGACAGGTCGCGCTTGTCCATCATCTCACTCCTTGGATCGGGAGGAAAATTTTTCGCCGAAGCGGCCGAAGAAGCGCTTCAGGCGTAAACGAATCCCTAAGACTGTTTACAATGTATAACATATGCAGCCAACAATGCGCAGACGCAACATTTTGTGCACTTTGTCGCGTTGAGTGGAATCATATCTCCTGACACAATGCTGTCAGGAATCGGTTGGGGTTCCGGCGACTGAGGACAGTGGTCGATAGCATGACTGGCAAGAGCATCCGTCGAAGCAGCAGATCGGCCATCGAATGGCCGACCGTGGTTCTCGCTTTCCTCTGCTACGGCACATGGTTGGCCGCCGGCTTCTTCCTCTGGCCGTCATATCCCATAGCTGCACTGATCGTCATGGCCGTCACGCTGGCTTTGCAATCCTCTATCATGCACGAGGTGCTGCATGGTCACCCGACCCGCAACGGCCTCGTCAATGAAGCTTTCGTCTTCCTGCCGATCGGCCTTGCCTGGCCGTTCCGCCGTTTCAAGACCATTCACCTGCGCCACCACGCGGACGAGCGGCTGACCGATCCGCTCGACGATCCCGAGAGCTATTACCAGGCGCTCTGGATGCACGAAGAAATGCCGCCGCTGATGAAATTCGTGCTGAAGGTCAACAATACCATGGCCGGTCGCCTCGTCCTGGGGCCATGGCTGTCCTGCATCGGCTTCTTCATCGATGACGCCAAGCACGTGATTGCCGGAGACAAGGCGATCCGCAAGGCCTGGCTGCTGCATGCGATAGGCCTTGCCGTGGTGCTGCCGGTCGTGCAGTTCGGCTTCGGCATGCCGGTTTGGCTCTATGTGCTGGTGCCGGTCTGGCTCGGCCAGTCGCTGATCTCGATCCGCACCTATGCCGAGCACCAGTGGTCGGAGCATCCGGAAGGTCGCACGGTGATTGTCGAGCGCTCACCGCTGTCGTTCCTGTTCCTCAACAACAATCTGCACTTCGTCCATCACAAGAGCCCGACCATCGCCTGGTACCGGCTGCCGAAGCTGTTTCGTGACCGGCGTGAGGAATGGCTGCGGATGAACAATGGCTATGCCTATCCGAACTATTTCGCGCTGCTCAGATCCTATGCTTTCAAGGCCAAGGAGCCGATCGTGCATCCGGTTCTGCGGCGCGCGCCCGAGCCGGGCAGGGCGTTCAAGCCGCGCGTCAGGGCGCGCAGCATCAGTGGGCTTGGCAGCGCGCCGGTTCCCGCCGAACCGCCCAAGGAATAGTATCCGCGTGTAGAGTGGATAACGTGTCGGCCAATTCTGATTGGGCGCCGCGTTTTTGCGATCCTTTGTCCCGGCATGGTGGTTTGATATCGGCATGAGCGAATTGATTGCGGCGTTGCCGATGTATGACTGGTCGGAGGCGCGCGACGAGGTCGACGCGCAATGGGCGTCGTTGCGCGATTCATTCCGGCGAAGGGGTATCGATGCGCCGCAATCCATCGTGCGCCGCAATGGCGACCTGCCGCCGGTGCCGGGCGGCATTCGGGATGGCGAAGGTAAACTCGTCGCGCCCGATCCGGCGGCGCTGCCGCCGGACGACCTCGATTTCCACAAGCTCTGGATGCATCCGGCGCTGCTGTTCGCGCAGACCTGCTGGGGGCCGATGGAACTCGGTCTGTCCCGGCATGTGCAGGTGGTCGGTCAGCCAAGCTATGACGCCTATGAAGGCGGGCAGGGCGAACTTTATTCGAGCGCGCTGGTGATGCGGTCGGGCGAGGGGCCGGAGGTTCGGTCGCCCACCGATGGCAAGGCCTTGCTGCCGCTCGATCTCATCCGGGGCAGGCGCTTCACCTTCAACAGCCTCGATTCCATGTCGGGCATCATCGCGCTGACGCGCGACCTGAAAGCGGCCGGCGAAAACCTGGACATATTTTCATCGCACAGCGAAAGCGGCGGCCATCGCGACTCGATCGTGGCGGTCGCCGAAGGCAAAGCGGATGTCGCCGCGATCGATTGCGAAAGCTGGGCGCTGGCACGGCGTTTCGAGCCGGCGGCGCGCAAGGTCGTGATCGTCGGCTGGACGGCGCGACGCAGAGGCTTGCCGTTCATCACCGCCAGGACAACGCCGGAAAAGACCGTGCGCGCGATGCGCGAAGCGCTTGCCGGATTAGCCGAGCAGCCTCGAATCCAACGGGTAGGTTGAAAGCTTTTCGTTGCCGGTGTCGGTGATCAGGATCTGTTCCTCGATCTTGACACCCTCACGCCCGCCAAGCCGGCCGATATAGCTCTCCACACACAGCACCATGCCCGGTTCCAGCACGCCGTCGGGTGTGTGGGATGTCCAGTCGCTGGCATGCGGCAAGGTCGGATATTCGTCGGCCAGTCCGACGCCGTGGTAGAGTACGCCGTAGCGGGTTGGGAAGCAGTCTCCAGGCGGTACAGCCGAGCGTTCGACCAGTTCGTGAAACGAGACGCCGGGCTGCATCAAAGCGGTGTTGTACTCGATCTGGTCGGCGGCGATGCGGAACAGGTCGCGCTGTTCGTTGGTCGGCTTTGTATCGCCACAGAGCCAGGTGCGCGAGAGATCGGCGCAGAAGCCGTAGGGGCCGATCAAATCGGTATCGAAGGCGACGAGATCGCCCGCCTCCATGATCCGCGACGAGCATTCCTGGAACCACGGATTGGTGCGCGGTCCCGACGTCAGCAGCCGCGTCTCGATCCATTCGCCGCCGCGCGCGATGTTGCCGCGATGGAGTTGCGCCCACAATTCGTTTTCGGAGATACCAGGCTTGAGCGCCTGTTCCATCTCGCCCATCGCCGCCTCGCAAGCGACGATGGCGCGGCGCATGGCAAGGATTTCATCCGGCGATTTGATCAGCCGCGCGTTTTCCATAACCGCCTCGCCATTGCCGATGGAAATGCCGAGGCGGTGGAGTTCTTCAACGCCTTCCGGGTTGATGTGATCGACGGCGATGCGGTTGTTGCCGCCGCCATGCTCCCTGATCAAATCGGCGATACCGGCGGCCCAACGGCGGACTTTCTGCTTGGTCAGCTCGCCGCCATAAAGATACATCCACGACACGGCCGGCCGAACTTCGTCGACGATGCCGGAATGATCGGACAGGTGCTCGCAGGAAAAGTAGTCGAACAGCACCACCGGACCCTCGGTGGCGACGAAGCAATGCCGCGTCGGATTGTGCGCGACCCAGAGCTGCATGTTGGTCGAGTCGGTCGCATAGCGGATGTTGACAGGATCATAGAGCAAGGCGCCGGCGTAGCCGCGGCGCTTCAGCTCGGCGCGGATGCGCTCGAGCCGGTATTTTCGCATTGTCGGCAGGTCGGGCGCGCTAACACCCGCCGCCGCCCATTCCGCTTCGGCTTGCGCGCCATAGCCCAGCACATGCTGGTTGAGCGAAGCCGCCTTCTCGCGGGAGGCGTCGCGCAGCGCCTCGATCGAGCCTGATACAAACGGCATGATCTTGCGGTGTCGGCCGAAGCTTCCCTTTGGCGCCCCGCTGTCCATCCCGTCCTCAGGTCCGCATCTTCTCGCCGCTTGGGTCGAAGGGTGCCTCGACATTGATGCGGGCCGGACGCCGAGACCCAAGAATCTCGATCTCGAACAGCCCCGCGCCTTCATCCTCGGCAAGGGCGGCCGGCACATAGCCTTGCGCCATCGACTTTTGCACGTAGTGCGCATAGCCGCCCGACGTCACCCAGCCGACCACGCGCCAGTCGCCGTCGACGATGCCGCGCACGGCTGACGCACCTTCGGCGGCCTTCGAGCCACGTATTTCCTTGCCTGACGTGTCGAAGCGCGGCGCGCCGTAGCCATGCGGCTTTTCAACCGTGCCATAATCCTTGTCGACCTTGGCCCAGATCGGCTCGTCGCCCATTACGTCGGCATCGGCGGCGTCGACGATGAAGGAGACGCGGCGCAGTTTCGGCCCTTGCGCCTGTTCCTTGGCGGCCGCTTCACGGCCGATGAAGTCGTTCTTCTCGAGCTTGATGAAGCGGTCCATGGAGCCTTCGAACGGCCCGTAGATCGGCCGCAACTCGCGGAACCAGGTCGGGAAATTTTTTTCCAGGCGCATCGACAGCAAGGCGCGCATGCCGAAATCGACGATCCCGAATTCCTCGCCAGCGTCCTTGATCGCCTTGTAGACTAGGCGCTCATAGGCTGGCGCCATCCAGATCTCGTAGCCGAGGTCACCGGTATAGGTGATGCGGTTGACCAGGCAGGGCGCGCCGCCGACCGCCATCTCGCGGAAATCCATGAAGCGGAAAGCCTTGGTCGAGATGTCGACATCGACCAGCTTCTGCAGCAAATCACGCGAACTCGGTCCGGCGATCGACAGGCCGACAAGTGTCTGGTCGAAACGGTGGATGCGCACCGAACCATCCTTGGGCAGGTGCTTTTCGAACCAGCGCATGTGGTATTTCTGCGCTGCCGACGAGCCCCAGATCATGAAGCGGTCTTCACCGGCCTTGGCGATGGTAAAGTCGCCGATCAGCTTGCCGAACTCGTTGATCATCGGTGTCAGCACGATGCGGCCGGTCTTCGGCATGCGGTTGGTCATCAGCCGGTTGAGGAACTCTTCCGCGCCCGGCCCCGACACTTCGTATTTGGCGAAGTTGGCGATCTCGGTGACGCCGACGCGCTCGCGCGTGGCGCGCACTTCCTCACCGATCGGTCCAAAGTCGTTGGAGCGGTGGAAGGAGACGACGTCTTTCGGCTCGCTGCCCTTAGGCGCGAACCAGAGCGGGGTTTCGAGACCCCAAGAGTCGCCCATCACGGCATTGTTGGCGAGCATGGTGTCGTAGAGCGGCGTCGTCTGCGCCGGGCGGGCAGCCGGCAATTCCTCGTTGGGGAAGCGGATCGAGAAGCGGCGCGAATAGTTTTCGCGCACCTTGGCGTTGGTGTAGCGCAGCCCAGCCCATTCGCCGAAGCGGGCGACATCCATGCCCCAGACGTCGAAGCCCGGATCGCCATGCACCATCCAGTTGGACAACGCCAGGCCGACGCCGCCGCCCTGGCTGAAGCCGGCCATGACGGCGCAGGCGCACCAGAAATTGGTCAGGCCCTGGACCGGGCCGACCAGCGGATTGCCGTCGAGCGCGAAGGTGAAGGGGCCGTTGATGATCTGCTTGATGCCGGCCTTTTCGATGCCGGGGAAATGCTTGAAGCCGATTTCCAGCGACGGCGCGATGCGGTCGAGATCGGGCGGCAGCAGTTCATGGCCGAAGTCCCACGGCGTGTTGACCGGCGACCACGGCTTGCAGGCCTTTTCATAGGTGCCGAGCAGGATGCCGTTGCGCTCCTGGCGGGTGTAGATCTCGCCCTTGAAGTCGAGCACACCGATCATTTCGCGGCCGGTCGACTTGTTGAACTCCTCGACCTCCGGCATCGGCTCGGTCAAGAGATACATGTGCTCCATGGCCAGCACCGGCAGCTCGACGCCGACCATGCGGCCGATCTCGCGCGCCCACAGGCCGCCGCAGTTGACGACATGTTCGGCGTGAACCGTGCCTTGTTCGGTGACGACGTTCCAGGTGCCGTCCGGCTGCTGTGTCAGGTCGACGACGCGGTTGCGCAGCACGATTTCGGCGCCGAGTTTTTTGGCCGCCTTGGAATAGGCAATGGTGGTGCCGGAGGGGTCGAGATGGCCTTCGACCGGATCCCACATGGCGCCGACGAAATTGGTCTCGTCCATCAGCGGGAACATCGCCTTGGCCTCGGACGGCGTGATCAGTTCGGTGTCCATGCCGAGATAGCGGCCTTTGGCGTGGGCAAGGCGCAGGAAGTCCATACGCTCGGGCGTATCGGCCAACATCACGCCGCCGGTCAGGTGCAGCGAGCAGGACTGGCCCGAAATCTCCTCGATCTCCTTGTAAAGCTGGACCGTATAGGCCTGCAGCTTGGCGACGTTCGGATCGCCGTTCAGCGTGTGGAAGCCGCCGGCCGCATGCCAGGACGAGCCGGAGGTGAGCTCCGAGCGCTCGATCAGCATGATGTCGGTCCAGCCGGCCTTGGCCAGGTGGTAGAGCACCGAGCAGCCGACGACACCGCCGCCAATGACAACCGCTTTTGCATGGGATTTCATGAGGATAGTTCCGTTTTTGAAGAGATTGAATCGGAGGAATGGGACACGAAGACAAAGCGGAGGTCGGATACAGCGATGTTTTCGATCAGCTTGCCGTCAAGCGCGGCAAGGATGGTTTCACAGACGGAAGTGCGATGTTTCACGACGTCATGGCTCCAAAGGCGCAGGATCGAATAGCCCTGAGCGCGCATGAAGTCGTCGCGGCGGCGGTCATAGGGACTGTCCGCATGCTGGTGTCCGTCGACTTCGACAACAAGCCATTTTTCGCGGCAGGCGAAGTGAGCGTAGTAGGGTTCGATAGAGAACTGTCGCGTGAACTTGTAGCCGCCAAGCTTGCGGGCTTTTAGTTCGAGCCAAAGCAGTGCTTCCGCTTGATTGTCGCCTTGCCTGAGTTTTCTGGCTCTTTGGGTTGTGCCTGTTTTTCGGCGACTGCGCGTTTGAGGAGCGCCTTCCCCCACTCCGTCGCTGCTTCGCAGCGCCACCTCTCCCCCCTCCGGAGGGAGAGGAAGGGAGCCAACTGGGCTAGGCTCGCGCTTTTCCTCTCCCCCGTCGATCGGGGGAGAGGTGTCGAGCGAAGCTCGACGGAGTGGGGGTCGACTATTCATCGAATCCATACGAATGATCGGCTCATCAAAACGAACACTGCCGCTCAAAAATCGGTCGGCGCGCCGCCTTCGGCTGTGCGCTTCGCAACAAAGGCGTTGAGCTCCTCACGGATGGCGGGATCCATGTAAGGTTCGTCATAGGACGCCAGCCGCTCCTTCCACACCTTGTTGGCCTTTTCCATTGCCGTTGGCGAGCCGGCTTCCGCCCAGGTCTCGAAATTGCGCCAGTCCGAAAGGATGGGCGAATAAAACGCGGTCTTGTAGCGGTCCTGCGTGTGCTGGGTGCCGAAGAAGTGGCCGCCGGGGCCGACCGACTGGATGGCATCGAAGCCGAGCGCTTCATCGGAAAGGTCAAGCGGGGTCAGGAATTCGGCCACCATCTGCAACAGGTCGATATCCAGAATGGTCTTTTCGTAGGAGCAGCGCAGGCCGCCTTCCAGCCAGCCGGCCGCATGCATCATCAGGTTGCCGCCGCCCTGGACGGCGCCCCACAGCGAGAACACGCTTTCATAGGCTGCCTGCGCATCGACGGTGTTGGCGGCGCAGGTGTTGGAGGTGCGGTAGGGGATGTTGTAGCGGCGGGCCAGCTGGCCCCCGACGAGCTGTGCCTTCATGTATTCGGGCGTGCCGAAGGCCGGCGAACCGGACTTCATGTCGACGTTAGAGGTGAAGCCGCCATAGCCGACCGGCGCGCCCTTCCTGACCATCTGGGCGAAGGCAATGCCGGACAGCGCCTCGGCATTCTGCTGCACCAGCGCGCCGGCGATGGTGACGGGCGCCATGGCGCCCGAGAGGGTGAAGGGCGTGACGATGACGACCTGGCCCTTGCTCGACATCTGGATGATGCCTTCCATCATCGGCACGTCGAGCTTGAGCGGCGAATTGGTGTTGATGATGGTGAAGACGGACGGTTCCGCGAGCAATTGCTCATGGCTGATGCCGCGCGCGATGCGGGTGATCTCGATGCCGTCGACATTGCGCTCCTTGCCGAGCGAATAGATGTGGAACACCTTGTCGGTCAGCGTGGCGAGGTCGCGGATGCATTCGAGATGGCGCACCGACGGGTGGATGTCAGTCGGCTCGACCGGATAGCCGCCCGTGCAATTCAGGATGTTGTGCATCTGCGCCAGCCGCAGGAAATTGCGATAATCCTGCTGGTTGCCGGGCCGGCGGCCACGATCGATGTCGGAGCAATTGGGCGCCGAGGCCATCATCGAGATGATCAGATTGTCACCGCCAAAGCGCACATTGTGCTCGGGGTTGCGGGCATGGATGGTGAATTCGGACGGGCAGTTCGACACCAGCTCCAGGATCATGTCGCTGTCGAAGCGCACGCGCTCCGAGCCCTCGCGTACGTCGGCGCCATGAGCCTTCATGATGCTGCGGGCTTCGTCGTGCAGGACGTCTACGCCAATCTCGCGCAACACCCGCAAGGAGGCGAGGTGGATCGATTCCAGCTCGTCCTCGGACACCAGCTTGGTCGGCGTCAGCGGATTTTTCAGTTGGCGGAAAGCCGGCTGCTCGAACGCGGCCGAGCCACCGGCGCGCTTGCCGGCGCGACCGCCGCGGCGGGCACGGTCGGGCGCCAATGCCGGTTCTGAGGGTTGTAGGACGGCGGTCATGATGGTCCTCGTAGGATGCGATAACGGGCGGCATAATGGACCGGCGCCCCTCCGGCCATTGCGGAGGCGGCGACCACTAGAGCGAGGGAAGCGACATGCCGGAACGGCAGCCAGGTGGCCGCGACTCCGCCCTGGCCACACCGGCGCGCCGGCAGGGTCTGCGTGAGGCTGTCGGATGGTGCAGATTTAAAGAGGCGTTACAGTACCGTCTTTTACTTCTGACATACTTGCGCGTTGAACTGCTTTTGGAGGGACGCCATGCCTGACGTCGTCAAAGTGCGTGCCGCGACAAACAACGAAGTCGCGTTCCTTTCCTGGGACCTTGACGGGATGATCCCAGGCTGCCTCGGTTTCGAGATCGTGCGCCTCTATCCCGCTACAGACGAGGAGCGTTGCCTTGCGTCCTGGGTGCCCTTCAAGGGTCAGCGCAATCCCCGATGGATTCCGCAGGATACCGGTGTCTGGCCGGTGCAGAAGACATTCTGGCGCGATCTGACCGTCAGGCGCCGCCGCGACAGCATAGACGTCAGGCCGGACGGCGAGATGATCGCCTACCGCGTGCGTCCCGTTGGCGACATGAAGCCGGGTCTCGATCCCGTGCCGGTGCGCCCCGATCAGGTCGTCGACGGCAAACCCGCCTATACCGGACCGGCGCGGCCCCTTGGCTATCTCGGGCAGGGCGCGGTCAGTCCGCCAATCTTCCTGGGCCAAATGTTCGGCAAGGCACGCGTTGCCTTCACCAACGGCGTGCTTTCGACGCAATGGATGTCGCATGCGCTGGCGGAAGCCGGCATCAAGGTCGGCCAGCGCGACAAGATCAGGGCGGTGCTGCAAGACCCGACCAGCAAGATCCGCGCCTATCTGCATGGCGACGTGCCTGACGTGCTGACCAGCCTGTTGAAACGGGCCAAGGCCGAAGGCGGTACGGTCAGGCTTGCGCTCTATGAGCTCGGCGACGACGAATTGTGCGACGCCATCATCGCGGCCAGGGATGTAGTCGAAGTCATCCTCTCCAATTCGGGCAGGGATGACCAGACCAAGGCCTGGGATGCCGGCAACGCACCCTACAGGAAACGTTTGCACGATGCCGGCGTCGTGGTGACGGACCGCCTGTTCAACAACAACCATATTGGCCACAACAAGTTCGCCGTCTACCGCGACACCCAGGGCAATCCGCAAGCGGTTATGACCGGCAGTACCAACTGGACGTCGACCGGCATATGCGGCCAGTCCAACAACGCTTTTGTCCGCGACGATCCGGCGATGGCGGAGGTGTTCGACGGCTATTGGGAACGCATGAAAGCCGATGTGTTTCCGCCACCGGCTTCGGAAAGTACTGCCGGCCACGTCGCGCAGACGCAGGGCGTGCCGTTCCGCAAGAGAACCACATGCCAAACCCGCTCAACGGCGCCTCGGCGGTGTTGGACGGCATGACGGTGTGGTTTTCGCCCAACGACCCGAACCGCAACAAGAAGGACATTTCGGTGCGTCCGGTCGACCTCCAGGACGTCTTTGCCCGCATCAAAGCGGCGAAGCGGGCCGTGCTGTTCCTGGTGTTCAACCCTTCGCTGCTCGGCGAAAATTCGATCGTGGACCAGGCGGTTGCGGCGGCGAAAGCCGATCCGAACCTCATCGTGCAGGGCGCGATCAGCGACGAAACGGCCATGCCCAACTATGTCGCTCCGACCAAGGATCCGGTCACCCACAAGTCGAACAAGGACGGCAAGTCGCCCTTTGTTTATCCGGAGAAGGTCTGGGAAGCCCCGAATGTCTCCATTGTACGGGCGGCGAACCTGACCGGGGCCACCATCGCGACGGATTTCCAGGCCGAAGTGCTCACCGTCGGCCACGCGATCGTGCACGACAAGATTGTTATCATCGATCCGATGGAGGACAACGCCACCGTCATTACCGGCAGCCATAACCTCGGTTACAAGGCGTCCTACGAAAACGACGAGAATCTGGTCATCGTGGAAGGCGACAAGACCTTTGCCGCGGCCTATGCCGTGCACATGCTCGACGTCTTCGACCACTATAAGTTCCGGGCCTGGCGCAGGACGATCGGCAAGGGCCCTTCCGATGCTGACGGGATTGCCATCGACGACAAGTGGCTGAAGCCCTATGCGGACGGCAAGAAAGGCGCAATCGCGCGCTACTTCCCGTAGCCGTCGCGTTCTGCATCCAAGTTCATTCGGGGCCGATTGGCGTCGGCCGGTCGGTCGATTTCCTTGGTGCAAGCGGATCTCCGGTCCGGCTCTTCCTTTCCTCTGGTCGAACCAGTAGCTAGTCGTGCTTGCTGGCCGATGGCCGCATTGACATGGATGACGGCATGGTCGCGACCGGCTCGAGCGAAGGCGAAGCGGGAACGCAATGGGCGGCGCTCGCGGGCGTCACCGCCGCATTAGCCATGTTCGGAGCGGCGCAAGGGTTGAGCTCGCCGCTGTTTACGCTCCTGATGCAGAAGCAAGGCATGTCGCCCGCCCTGATCGGCTTGTCGGCGGCGATGATGCCGGTTGGCCTGATTCTGTCGGCCTCTTTCGTGCCGGCTGCCGTGCGGCTGGTCGGGGCGCGAAACCTGGCGGTTGGCTGCTCGCTGATCGGGGCGCTGTGCTTCCTGGGCATCGGTTACCTCCAGAACTGGGTGGCCTGGTACGTCATCCGCTTCACGATCGGCATCGTCATTAACCCGCTCTATGTGCTGGGCGAAGTCTGGGCGCTCTCGCTGGCGCCGCCGTCTCGGCGCGGGCGAGTGATGGGCGTGTTCAACACACTGATGGGCGCCGGCTATGCCGCAGGTCCGTTTACGCTGACCTTTGTCGGCATCGAGGGCTGGGCACCTTTCAGTGTCGGCATTGGCGGGTTTGTGCTTTGCGCCGTCATTTTGCGCCTTGTCTCCTCGAAGCTCGCCGGTTTCGAAGATGACGGCCAGCCTGCCGGCAGCTTTGTCGGTTTTGCCCGGTTGGCGCCGGCGCTGCTGCTGGCGGTGCTGGTCTCGGCCGCCGTCCAGCAAAGCACCTATGCCCTGGTTCCTGTGTTTGGGGCCGGCTATGGCTTGCCCGAGGCGGTGCTCGCCGCGCTGTTGATGTCGCTGTCGCTGGGCAACATCCTTCTGCAGATCCCGCTCGGCCTGCTCGCCGAACGCTTCGGTGGCCGACCGATGATCCTGGCCTGCGCAGTGGCGACGACCGTTTGCGCTGTTCTGCTCCCGCTGCTGATTACCACACCGCTGATCTGGGGCGTGCTTCTGGTGATGGGCGCGGTGGGCTACGGTGTCTATACGATGGCGCTGGTCGAACTCGGCAGCCGCTTCAGAGGTTCGCTGCTGGTCACCGGCAATGCGGCGTTCGCCTTGCTATGGGGTGTCGGCGGTATCGTTGGTCCGCCGGGCGCGGGCCTGCTGATGCAGGCGATCGGGCCGGTGGGTTTGCCAACCGTGATCATTGGCCTCGACGCTTTGCTGGTCGCCTTCGCGCTCTACAGATCGGCCAGCCGCGGAGGCTCCTGACAGGGTTTGGCTGGAGCCGGGCATCCGTCCGGGCCGCGGGGCTTACCGCCGCCGGGCCGAACCGATAAGTCTGCAACCGCGACAGCATTTATGGATCATGGACCTGGTGGACATGAGAAGCGACGAGACGATGCAATGGGCGGCGATCACCGGTGTGATCGCGACCGTGTCCGTTTTCGCCATCGCGCAGGGCCTGTCCTATCCGCTGCTGAGCTTCATCCTGCAGCGCCAGGGTGTCTCGCCCGCGATGATCGGCCTGTCGGCGGCGATGACGCCGATCGGGTTCATCGTCTCGTCGCCAATTATTCCAGCGCTGGCGAGGCGGTTCGGAGCAGGGCGCACGGCCCTCATTTGCGCAGCGCTTTCGGCTGTCGTGCTGGCGCTGATCGGCTGGACGCAGAACGTCTATCTTTGGTTTCCGCTGCGCTTGCTGATCGGCGCCGTGACCAACCCGCTCTATGTGCTCAGCGAAATCTGGGTGATCGCCCTGGCGCCGCCGGCCCGGCGCGGCCGCATAATGGGCCTCTATTCGACGATCATTTCGGCCGGCTTCGCCGCCGGCCCGCTCTGCCTGCTCGCCGTCGGCACGCAGGGCTGGCCCCCGTTCCTCGTCGGCATTGGCGCCTTCGTGCTTTGCGGCTTCTGTCTGGCGTTGGTGGTCAGGCGCCTGCCCAGGGTGGACGAGGCCGGGCACCAGGTTTCGGTAATGGGTTTCATGCCTTTCGCCTGGCTGCTCCTGTCGGCGGTGGTCGTGGCCGCCGGCTTCGAGCAGGCGGTGCTGGCGCTGCTGCCCGTCTACGGCACGCATCATGGCATCGCGGAGGCACGCATGTCGGCGCTGCTGTCGGTCATGATCGCCGGCAACATCGCCATGCAGGTTCCGCTTGGCCTGCTGGCCGAGCGGCTGACGGCCCGTCTCGTGCGCTTCAACTGCGTCCTGCTGACGCTGTTTGGCTGCGTGCTTTTGCCGATGCTGATCGACACGCCGCTGATCTGGCCTTGCGTCTTCGTCTGGGGAGCTGTGTCCTACGGCATCTACACGATGTCCATCATCGAACTTGGCGAGCGCTTCACCGGTTCGGTGCTGGTTGCCGGCAATGCGGCATTCTCCCTGATGTGGGGTGTCGGCGGCATTGTCGTCCCGCCGCTAGCGGGCGGCATAATGGATGTGACCGGTGCGAGCGGCCTGCCGTTGACGCTCGGCGCGATCTGCGCCGCGCTTGCGTTGGCGACGATTATCCGTCGGCGGGTGCGGTGAAGCAACGCCGCAAGGGCCGCGAAAGGCCGTATCGCACCTTGAATGTCAGCGCCGCCAACGCAATGTAGGCGAAGCCGTTCAAAATCCCGGAGACCTGCATGACCGCTTCGACAACCAGAGCCCAGCCCTTTCAGAAGACCGGCGATCCGTTCCTCTGGCTGGAGGACAGGACAAGCAAGGAATCGCTCGACTGGGTGCATCGCCAGAACGAGGTCACGGTGGCGGAATTGCAGGGCGATCCATCCTATCAGGCGTCGTTCCAGACGGCGCTCGACCTGATGACGGCCGAGGACAATATCGCGGTTGGCGCGGCGATCGCCGGTCATGTCTACAATTTCTGGCAGGACAAGACCAATGCGCTCGGCCTGTGGCGCCGCACGACAGTCGCTTCCTACAAGACCGACAAGCCCGACTGGGAGACAATCATCGACTTCGACCAGCTGGCTGCCAGGGAGGGGATAAAATGGGTGTTCGGCGGCGCCGTCAGGCTCTACCCCGATTTCAACCGCTGCCTGGTCTCGATGTCGCCCGATGGCGGTGACGCCAGCGCGATGCGCGAGTTCGACATCGCGGCCAAGTCCTTCGTGGAAGGCGGTTTTCAGGCGCCGGCGTCGAAATCGGGCTTCGGCTGGCTGGACGAGGATACGGTCATCATCTCGGCCGCTTTCGAAGAGGCCGACAAGACAGAATCCGGCTATCCGCGCGTGGTCAAGCTCTGGAAGCGCGGCACCAGGCTGGAAGAGGCGACCCCGATCTTCGAGGCAGAGATCGAGGATCTTGCCGTTGGCGCTGGTGTCGAGTTCGACGGCGAGAAGCGTCACCTGTTTCTGGCGCGGACACTCAACTTCTTCGCATCGCACAGTTTCCTGCGCCTGCCTTCGGGCGAGAACCGCCGCATCCCGCTGCCCGACGACGTCACCGACACCTCGCTCTTTAGGGATCAACTGGTGTTCGGGGTGCGCACGCCATGGACGGCGCCGGACGGCACCGCATGCCAGCCGGACGGGCTTTACTCCTTCGACTTCGCGCATTGGATCGAAACCGGCGGTTTTGGCGCCATCGAAACCTTGTTGGCGCCGGCGCATCGGGTTTCCATTGCCGGGCTCGCAAGAACGCAGGACCGCCTGTTCATCAGCTTGATGGACAATGTGCGCGGCAAGGTTCTCGTCTGCGAGCGCGAGCGCGGCGCCTGGTCGCTGAAACCCATCGCGCTGCCTGAAAACGGCACTGTCGGCATCAGCCATGCCGAGCATTTCGGCTCCACCGTCTCCTTTTCCTTCACCGATTTCCTGACGCCAAGCTCGATCATCTGGTCCGATGACAATGGCGAGACGCTGGCGACCGTGAAATCGCAGCCGGCCCGCTTCGATGCCTCGCCGCTGATCTCGGAGCAGTTCGAGGCGCGCTCGAAGGACGGCACGATGATCCCTTATTTCGTCGTCAGGCGGCGCGACCAGAACGGTCCGGTGCCGACGCTACTCTACGGCTATGGCGGTTTCGAAGTGCCGCTGTTGCCCGGCTATGCCGGCGTGCGCGGCAGGCTGTGGCTGGAGAAAGGCAATGCCTATGTGCAGGCCTGCATTCGCGGCGGCGGCGAGTTCGGACCGGCCTGGCACCAGGCGGCGCTGAAAGGCAAGCGCCAGAACGGGTTTGATGATTTCGCGGCAGTGGCGCAGGACGTCGTCGAACGCGGCATAGCAACGGCTCAATCGCTCGGCATCCAGGGCGGCTCCAATGGCGGCCTGCTGACCGGCGCTTCCCTGACGCAGCATCCCGAGCTTTTCGGCGCCGTCATCATCGAGGTGCCGCTGCTCGACATGCTGCGCTACACCGAATTGCCGCCGGGCGCTTCGTGGATGGCCGAATATGGCGATCCGTCGAAGCCGGAAGACGCCAAGTGGCTTTCCGCCTATTCGCCCTATCAACATGTCAAGGCCGATGTCGCCTATCCGCCGGTGCTCTTGACGACCTCGACCGCCGACGACCGGGTTCACCCCGGCCATGCGCGCAAGATGGCGGCCCGCCTGCAGGAGGCAGGACACGGCAAGACGCTGTTCTTCGAGGAGACCGAAGGCGGACATGGCGGGCGCGGCGACCGCCGACCGCAGGCGGCGCAGACGGCGATGAAGTATGTCTTCCTGCAGCGGGCACTGGGCGGAAAAGCCTGACCTCATTCCATGGCACCCCTGAGCAAAGGGTGGTTCACCTCGACCGCCCTTTGCTCTAAGGTACCTTCATGGCTCTCGCTAGACTATCAGCTCGCGCATTCCGGGTCGCGGTGACACCGTCGTCACGCACGCTGCGCGCCGAGCTTTTGCGGCTGTGCGCCCGCATCGGCTATTCGCCGCCTGCCGTCCTCTGACGAATTCGCCCCGGCACCGCCGGAATGATTTCAGAGGAAAGACCAGATCAATGACCTATCAGAATTATTCGCTGAAGCAGCTTCAGCAGATCGACGCCGCGCATCACCTGCATCCCTTCACCGATCATAAGGAGCTGCGTGAGGCAGGCGCCCGCGTCATCACCCGCGCCAATGGCCCGTTCATCTACGATTCCGAAGGGACGGAACTGCTGGACGGCATGGCCGGCCTGTGGTGCGTCAATATCGGCTATGGCCGCGACGAGCTGGCCGAGGCCGCCTATGCACAGATGAAGGAACTGCCTTACTACAATTCCTTCTTCAAATGCTCGACGCCGACGCCGGTGCTGTTGTCGAAGAAGCTGGCCGAGATCGCACCACGCAACGTGAATCAGGTGTTTTACGGCTCGTCCGGATCGGAGGCCAACGACACCGCCTTGCGCCTGGTGCGCCATTACTGGGTGCTTGAGGGTAAGCCGGAGAAGAACCGCGTCATTTCGCGCAAGATGGCCTATCACGGCTCGACCATTGCCGGCACTTCGCTCGGCGGCATGGATGCCATGCACAAGCAGCTCAACGGTGCGGTGCCCAACATCGTCCATGTGATGATGCCCTATGCCTACGAGCTGGCTCTGCCGGGCGAAAGCGACCACGATTTCGGCCTGCGCGCGGCAAAGTCCGTCGAGGATGCCATCCTCGAGGCCGGTGCCGACAAGGTCGCGGCCTTCATCGGCGAGCCGGTGATGGGCGCGGGCGGCGTCAAGATACCGCCGGCGAGCTACTGGCCCGAAGTGCAGCGCATCTGCCGCAAATACGATGTGCTTTTGATGCTGGACGAGGTCATTACCGGCTATGGCCGCACAGGTGAGTGGTTCGCGGCGCAGACCTTCGGCATCGAAGCGGACACCATCACCACGGCCAAGGCGCTGACCTCGGGCTATCAGCCTCTTTCGGCGCTGCTGGTTGGCGACCGCATTGCCTCGACGCTGGTCGAGAAGGGCGGCGAGTTCAACCATGGCTACACCTATTCGGGGCATCCAGTGGCTTGCGCCGTGGCCTTGAAGAACCTGGAGATCATCGAGAGGGAAGGGCTGGTCGACCGTGTCAGGAACGACACCGGACCTTATTTCGCTAGCGCGTTGCAGGAGCGTATTGCCGGGCATGACCTGGTCGGCGAGGTGCGCTCGATCGGCCTGATGGGCGCGATCGAGATCGTCAAGGACAAGGCGACGAAGGAGCGCTTCCTGCCGTCGGGGAGTGCCGCGGTGACGGTGCGCGACCACGCGATCGCCAACGGCATGATGCTGCGCGCCACCGGCGACACGATGATCCTGTCGCCGCCGCTGATCTGGACCCGCGATACGATCGACATGGCTTGCGAGCGCATCGGCAAGGCGCTCGACCTGGCACAGGCGGACCTGCGCAAGCGATAGGAGCAAACCTCGATTGGGCGTTTTTGCGAAGAAACGCCCAATCCCGGAAATATGCGCTATGAGCGGGAACGAATTTCGCCTTCGGCGCGTAATGTAAGGGGCGGCCGATCCGGCCGCGACAGGGGATTGCCCACATGAGAAAGACCGGCAAAAGCCGACGCGTGCAAGAGGCGGCCAGCCTTGGCGCGGACCTGATGCTGGCGCCGCTGGTGGTGATGATGCGGCTGCCGCTGATGGCCATGGAGGCGCGAAGCGGCGAGCCCTGGAGCGCGGAGACGGCAATGGCTGTCAGCGAGAAGACCGTCGCCATGGCCGAGGGCGCGCTTGCGGCGCAAATGTCTCTCCTGCAATCGGCGTCACGTTTCTGGCCGGAGGTTCTCTCGGGTCGAACGCCGTCGCTGTTCAACGGCGTCGCGGCCGAACGGTCGATCAGCGCAGCGCTGAAGCCGGCCGGCCGCGCGGTGAGGGCAAATTTTCGCCGCCTTTCCACAAAGGGTTGAGGCGGAAGCCCCGGAACTTTTTTGCGCATCGTCGAAGTCTTGCGCTAGAACCAATCGGCATACACGCCGATGGGGAACAACATGGCCGGACAACCGCTCAACCAACCGGCTGAAATTCCAGCCGAACTCGATCGCTGGAACTGGGGCGCCTTCTTCCTCAACTGGATTTGGGGCATCGGCAACAGCACCTTCATCGCGCTGCTGGCGCTGATCCCGGTCGTCAACCTCATCATGATCTTCGTGCTTGGCGCGCGCGGCAGCCGCTGGGCTTGGCAAAACCGGGCTTGGCGCGACGCCGAGCAGTTCCGCAAGACGCAGCGCAATTGGGCGATTGCCGGCCTTGCCGTATGGGTGGTCAGTATCGGCGGTTGTGCGACGATGGTCGGCAGCATCCCTTTCGTGCTCAAAGGCAGCGACGCCTACCGCATGACCATGGACGCCGTCCGCGCCGATGGTCGGGTCACGGCCGCCATCGGCGACGATTTGGCCGACAATTTCTGGGTCGGCGGTCATCTCAACGTCAATGCGAATGGCGCGGGCGACGCCCAGTTCAGCATTCCCGTCCACGGCGCCAAGGGCAAGGGCACCGTATATTCCCATCTGGTTCGCAATGCCGGCACATGGAGTACGCGCCTGCTCGTGGTCCGCGTCGACGGCGTCGATGCACCGATCGTGCTGACCAATGAAGACCATGTGCCGATCCCGGGTGCGGCGATCGGCATATAGACGGATCGTCGGTAATAAAGGGGTCGGAACGCAAAAACCGCGCCCCATCGGGAACGCGGCTTTGCCAGATACGCATGGCGTTTCGCTACGAAGACACTTGCGAAACTTACGGGCTCCGGTACGCGAGACCTGATCCGGAGCGCCGGGCGGATGCGATATGTCCGCCTCGCAATCTGTTTTATAGGGACATCGTTACCGCGGAGTTATCGAGAGCTTAAGCAAATCTAAATTTGCGGCCCTTGGTCCGGAAGAACCCGAAAAAAACTAAACCAAATCCGCTGCTTACGCCGAGTTGCCGCGCAGAAAATTTATTATGCCGGAGAAATCGGCGCCGCCATGGCCCTGGGCGTTGAAAAGGGCATAGAGCTGCGCCGCTTCTGCGCCAAGCGGTGTCACCGCGCCCGCGCCAAGCGCTGCTTCCTGCGACAATTTCAGGTCTTTCAGCATAAGAGCCGCCGCAAATCCGGGCTTGTAATCCCTGTTGGCGGGCGAAGTGGGAACCGGGCCAGGCACGGGGCAATAGGTGGTCAGCGACCAGCACTGGCCCGACGAGGTCGAGGCGACGTCGAACAGCGCCTGATGCGACAGGCCGAGTTTTTCCGCCAGCACGAACGCCTCGGCGACGCCGATCATCGAAATGCCGAGGATCATGTTGTTGCAGATCTTCGCCGCCTGTCCGGCGCCGTCACCGCCGCAATGGACGATGCGGCCGGCCATCGGCTTCAGGATCGGCTCGGCGGCCGAGAAAGCATCGTCGGCTCCCCCAGCCATGAAGGTCAATGTACCGGCCGTGGCACCACCGGTGCCGCCCGAAACCGGCGCGTCGATGGACAGCAGGCCGTGCTTTGCTGCGATCGAATGCGCCTTGCGCGCCGATTCGACGTCGATCGTCGAGGAATCGATGAACAGCGCGCCGTTCCTGGCCTTGGGAGCAATGTCCCCATAGACCGACAGCACGTGCTTGCCGGCCGGCAGCATGGTGATGACCACGTCGGCATCCTTCACCGCCGCGAGCGCATTGGCCATAACGACGACGCCATGTTCGCGCGCGACCGCGAGGTTTTCCGGCATCAGGTCGAAACCGTGCACGGCATGCCCAGCCTTGACCAGGTTTGCGGCCATCGGATTGCCCATATTGCCGAGGCCGATGAAGGCGATCGTCGTCATAGTCTCTCTCCCGGAGTTTGCTGGCGTCAGCGGCCGATCAGGGCGCGCGCGATGATGACGCGCATGATTTCGTTGGTGCCTTCGAGGATCTGGTGCACCCTGAGATCGCGCACCAGCTTCTCGATGCCGTAATCATGCAGGTAGCCGTAGCCGCCCAGCAGTTGCAGCGCGTCGTTGGCGACGTTGAAGCCGGTGTCGGTGACGAAGCGCTTGGCCATTGCCGACCATTTGCCGGCGTCCGGCGCCTTGCGGTCGAGTTTGGAGGCCGCCGCATAGAGAAAGATGCGCGCCGCCTGCAACTCTGTCTCCATGTCGGCCAGCCTGAACTGCAGCGCCTGGAACTGGTTGATCTTCGAGCCGAATGCCTTGCGCTCGGCGGTATAGGACAGCGCCTTGTCGAGCGCCGACTGGGCGCCGCCCAGCGAACAGGCGGCGATGTTCAGCCGGCCGCCGTCGAGCCCGGCCATGGCGATGCCGAAGCCGGCGCCTTCGCCCGACAAGAGGTTCTCCGCCGGCACCTTGCAATCCTCGAAGATGACCTGGCGGGTCGACTGCATGTGCCAGCCCATCTTGTGCTCATTGGCGCCGAAGGAGAGGCCGGGCGCATCCTTGGGCACGACGATGGTGGAGATGCCTTTCGGGCCGTCGGCGCCGGTGCGCACCATGACGGCATAGACATCGCTGTCGCCGGCGCCGGAGATGAACTGCTTGGCGCCGTTGAGGATGTAATCGCCGCCGCTTTTCACCGCGCGCGTCTTCAGCGCCGCCGCATCCGAACCCGAGCCAGGCTCGGTCAGGCAATAGCTCGCCAGCCATTCCATGGAGGTGAGCTTCGGCAGGAAGCGCTGGCGCTGCTCATCATTGCCGAACCGGTCGATCATCGAGGCCACCATGTTGTGGATCGAGATGAAGGAGGAAAAGGCCGGGTCGGCGTGCGACAGCGCCTCGAAGATCAGTACGGCGTCGAGCCGGCCGAGCGCGGAACCGCCGACATCGTCCCTGATATAGATGCCGCCGAGGCCGAGCGGCCCCGTCTCGCGGATCACATCGGCGGGGAAATGTCGCCTGCGGTCCCAGTCGAGCGCATCGGGCGCCACGCGATCGGCGGCGAAGGCCCGCGCCATCTCCTGGATGGCACGCTGTTCCTCATTGAGTTCGAACTGGCTGGTGCTCGCATCGACCGCGGCGTCCATGGCGTGCTCCCTGTAGGCTGGCCAGCTAGCTAGCTGGCCTGTCGTTTTTGGCTTTGCGCGCGCATCAATCTAGACCAATGATGCCGCCGCGCAACCCGACCTATCGCGGAGCGGCTGTGCACCAATGCATGCCCGGAGCAAGATGTGACGACAAAATTCGATAAGCTGCTGGAAAAGTTCCACGCCTATCTCGCTTCCGTCGATGACGCTCTGGTGCGCGACGCCGTGGCACGCATAGGTTGGGACATGCCGGCCCGAAAGTTGGAGCCGCATGCGCTTGGCTGCCTGCGCCATCTTGATCGCGCGGCCGGACTGGCACCGCCGGATGCGAGGCCGCTGGTGCGATTGCTGGCCGAGCAGCGCAACGAACTGCATTGGGGACAGACCTACACCGAGGCTGATTTCGGCAGGGCCTTCATCGACAATTACGGCTGGCTGGAAATCTTCGGCACGCGTGGGCACTTCGTCAACGAAGAGGCTGCCGCCGGGCTGCTGATTCTTGGACCCGGGATCGTCTACCCCGACCATCATCACGTCGCCGAGGAAATCTATATTCCGCTGACTGGCGGTACGGAATGGCGCATGGGCGAAAGCGGTTTTCGCAGGCGGGAGGCCGGCGAGGTCGTCCACCATGCCTCCAACGTCAACCATGCCATGCGAACGGGCAAGGAGCCGCTGCTGGCGCTCTATATCTGGCGCGGCGGGCCGTTGGCGCAAAAATCCACGATCACCGGCACCGCGACGCAGGTCAGAGGCTGATGGCCAGGGCAATCATGCTGCAAGGCACAGGGTCGGATGTCGGCAAGACGGTGCTGGTCGCAGGTCTTTGCCGCGCCGCGAAAAAGCGTGGCCTGAAGGTGCGGCCATTCAAGCCGCAGAACATGTCGAACAACGCCGCCGTCGCCGATATCCCCGGCGACAACAACCATGGTGGCGGCGAGATCGGCCGCGCGCAATGGCTGCAGGCGATCGCCTGCGGCGTGCCGCCATCGGTGCATATGAACCCGGTGCTGCTCAAGCCGCAGACCGATGTCGGCGCGCAGGTCATCGTCCAGGGCAAGGTGTTCGGCGAGGCGCGGGCGCGCGACTACCAGGCGCTGAAGGGCCGGCTGATGGATGCAGTGCTGGAGTCCTGGGGCAAGGTCGGCGAGGGCGCCGACCTCGTCATCGTGGAGGGCGCCGGCTCGCCGGCCGAAATCAACCTCCGCAGCCGCGATATCGCCAATATGGGCTTTGCCACGCGCGCCGATGTGCCGGTGGTGCTGGTCGGCGACATCGATCGCGGTGGCGTCATCGCCTCGGTCGCGGGCACGCATCTGATCCTGCCGGAAGAAGACCGGCGCATGATCGTCGGCTATCTCATCAACAAGTTCCGGGGCGATGTCTCGCTGTTCGATGACGGCATCAAGGCGATCGAGAAGTTCACCGACTGGCGCTGTTTCGGCGTCGTGCCGTGGCTGAAGGCCGCGGCACGGCTACCCTCGGAAGATTCCGTGGTGCTGGAGCGGCTGGCATCCGGCGAGGCGCGCGCGCTCAAGGTGGCGGTGCCGATGCTTGGCCGCATTGCGAATTTCGACGATCTCGACCCGCTCAAGGCCGAACCGCAGGTCGAAGTGGTGTTCGTGCCGCCGGGAAAGAAGCTGCCGGCCGATGCCGGGCTGGTGGTCATTCCCGGCTCCAAGTCGACGATCGGCGATCTCCTGAAGTTTCGCGAGAATGGTTGGGATCGGGATCTTGCGGCGCACCGCAAGCGCGGCGGCCATGTCGTCGGCATCTGCGGCGGGTTCCAGATGCTCGGCCGCATGGTACGCGATCCCGACGGCATCGAAGGTTCCGTCACGGAAGCCGAGGGGCTCGGCCTGCTCGATGTCGAGACGGTGATGGAGCCGGAAAAGACTGTGCGCAATGTCACCGCCCGCTCGGTACCGTTCGATCTGCCGCTCGAAGGCTACGAAATCCACCTCGGCCGCACCACGGGTCCGGACACCAGGCGCCCGTCGGCGATCATCAATGGCGCCGAGGATGGCGCGATCTCGGCGGACGGCAAGGTGATCGGCACTTACATGCATGGCCTGTTCGGCGCCGACGGCTTTCGCGGGAAATTCCTCGAAAGCCTAGGCATCAAGGGCGGTGGCCTCGACTATCGTGCCGAAGTCGAGCGGGCGCTGGACGAAGTCGCGGCCGAGCTGGAGACCCATCTCGACTGCGACGCGATTTTTTCGCTGGCGCGTTGAAGGTCGGGCCTTCTCGCTGGCCTTCGGCCAGTACGTGCCGAACGACCAGACATCTCGATTGGCATTGCCCATCCTTCCGCCAAGCGAATCTAGCAGAGCCCGTAGAATCAAAAACGCCCGGCTTGGCCGGGCACTCTCAGTCCCCGCTTGTCGAGGGAAACTTGTCAGGCGCCGCGCATCAGGCAGCCGGCGGCCAGCACGATGTAGGCGATAAGAACAATCCACACCGATGCGATCGGAATGAACGCAAGGACGCCAAGCGCGGCAAGAATGCCGATGATGGCGATGACAACGGAGATGATGAAAACAATCTGGGTAGGCGCGCTGACATTCATGTCTGGCTCCTCCAACATGATTCGAACATCAGCACTGTAACAGGCGCGTGATCACAGACCAATCATGACACGCAACGGGTTGGCCGGATCGGCCAGCAGCTTCACCGCCAGAGCCACGCAGACAATGACCAGCAGCGGCTTGATCAGCTTGGCGCCGATACGCATGGCCAAGCTCGCGCCAACGCGGGCGCCGAGGAACTGGGCGACGCCCATCATCAGGCCAATCTTCCATGAGATGACGCCGACAGCGGCAAAGATGATGAAGCCGCCGATGTTGGAGGCGAAATTGAGCAGTTTGGTGTGCGCCGTTGCCTTGAGCACGCCGTAGCCGGCGAGCGTCACGAAGGCCAGCATGTAGAAGGAACCGGCGCCCGGCCCGAATACGCCATCATAGAACCCGATGGCCGGCACCACGGTCACGCCGAACAGGAAGGGCGACAGGCGCTCGGCCCGGTCGACATCGTTCATGTTGGGCTTGAGCGCGAAGTAGAGCGCAATGGCAATCAGCACCAGCGGCAGGGCCGCGCGTAACAGGTCGCCGGGCACGACCGTGGCCAGCAGTGCGCCGATGGCGCCGCCGGCGAGGGCAAGCAGCGCCGATGGCAACTGCCGGCGCAGGTCGACATGGCCTTTCGAGGCGTAGTGGATCGTCGCCGACCCGGAGCCGAACATGCCTTGCAGCTTGTTGGTTCCAAGCGCCTCGACCGGCGAAAAACCGGCGAGCAGCAGCGCCGGAATGGTGATCAGCCCGCCGCCGCCGGCAATCGAATCGACAAAGCCCGCGGCAAAGGCGGCGAAAGCGAGCATGGCGATGGTCTGGGCGGTGAGGTCGATCATCTGATATGTCGAGATGTCCGTCGGCTGCAGCGCGCGTTCGACCACGGCCACCCCGTTTGCGCAAGGCCGATTCCGCGCTAATTCTGTTGACGAGGAATCGGAAAGGGGCCGTTCATGGCATTCGCATTGCTGGACCAGATACGCTCGATCTTCGACGGCGACCCGGGCGTGCGCAAGGTCGCGGACGATCCCGTCCTGTCGGCGGAACTGCTGATGCTGTTCCGGATGATCCTGGCCGATGGCACCGTGAGCGAGAGCGAGATGATCGCCTTCCGGCGCATCTGCAAGGATGCTTTCGGCATTCCGGAAACCAGCATCGACGCGGTCATCGAATATCTCAACGAATTCGGCTACGAGACCAACGGCTCGCAGGCGATCGCGCTGTTTCGCGACCTCGACGTCGGGCGGCGCAAGCAATTGGCGCAGCACATGGCGGAAATCGCCAAGGCGGATTCGCAACTGGCCGAGACCGAGGTGCGCCTGTTGCGCCGCACGCTCGATTTGCTCGACATCAGCCCGGTCGATGTGGTGAAGCCGGAAGAGTAGCGGGCGGATCGGCAACTCACCCTTGTTCCTGCATCCGTTTCGCGATCGCCCGGCGCAGATCCGGCGCCGCAGCGACAAGCGCCTTGGCCGCCTCTGATTGTGGCTGATCGAGCACTTCGCTCGTCCTGCCGCGCTCGACGATCTTGCCGTCATGCATGACAAGCACCTCATCCGTGATGGCGCGGGCGACGGCCAGGTCATGAGTGATGAAGAGATAGGCGATGCCGAGTTTCCGGTTGAGTCCGGCGAAGAGGTCCAGGATCTGTGCACGAATCGAAACATCGAGCGCCGAGACCGGCTCGTCGGCGACGACAAGCCTGGGGCGCGTGATGATGGCGCGGGCGATCGACAGGCGTTGGCGCTGGCCGCCGGAAAATTCGTGCGGATATTTGTGCATGTCGCGTTCGTCGAGGCCGACCTCGTGCAGCGCATGCGCCACCATCTCGCGGCGCTCGGCGCGCGTCGGTTTTTTCTCCAGGACATGCAGGGGTTCGGCGACCAGTTTTTCGACCTTCTGGCGCGGATCGAAGGAGCCGTAGGGGTCCTGGAAGACAACCTGCATATCGCGCCTGGCCGGCTTCAGCTCGGCCTCGCTCCTGCCGGTGATGGGTTCGCCGCGAAAGCGGATCACGCCCGAACTCGGCCGGTCCAACGCCAGGATCATGCGGGCAAGGGTCGACTTGCCGCAGCCGGAGCGGCCGACCAGCGCCACCGACTGGCCCGGCGCCATCGACAGGGAGACATCGTCGACCGCACGTATGTCGGGCGCGCGCCTGAACAGCGCGATGCGGCGGCCGGGGTAGTCGCGGCTGACGCCCTCAACCTGCAGCAAGGGTTGGTCCATCCCGACACGATGAGGCTTGGCGCGCGCCGGAACATGCATCGAGGCCTGCGCCAGCTGGCGCGTATAGGGATGGAACTGTTCCGAGAGCGTACGCGCCGTGTCGCCGGCGTCCATCACCTCGCCATGGCGCAGGATGGTGATGCGGTCGGCCATCTCCGTTACGACAGCGAGATCATGCGAGACCAGCAGCAGACCCATGCGGTTCTCCGCCACGAGATCGCGCAGGAGGTCGAGGATCTGTGCCTGCAGCACCACGTCGAGCGCCGTCGTCGGCTCGTCGGCGATCAGCAGCTTCGGCTTCAGCGCGCAGGCGATGGCGATGACGACGCGCTGGCGCTGGCCGCCCGACAATTCGTGCGGATAGCGCGACAGCGGGAATTTCGCTTCGGGCAGGCCGACGCGGTCGAGCATTTTTCGCGCCCGCTCCTCGGCGTCGGCACGGCTTGCCCTGGTGTGCCAGCGTATGCCTTCGGCGACTTGTTCGCCGATCGTCTTGACCGGATTGAGCGCCGTCATCGGCTCCTGGAAAACCATGCCGATGTCGTCGCCGCGCAAGGCACACATCTGGTCCTCGGTCGCGCCGAGAATATCGATGCCGTCGAATGTAATGCGCCCGGTGGCGCGTGCGGCATGGGGCAGGAGCCGCATCACCGTCAGCGCGGTCATCGATTTGCCGGAGCCGGATTCGCCGACCAGCCCCATCACTTCGCCGGGCGCGACGGAGAGCTCCATGTCTTTCAGGATCTGTGTGTCGCCGATGACCAGCGACAGATTATCGACTTCGAGCAGGCTCATCGCTGCCGCCGCGACTTCGGGTCGAGAATGTCGGCGATGCCGTCGCCCAGAAGATTCAGGCCGAGCACGGTGACGACGATCGCCATGCCGGGGAAGATCGCCATCCACGGCGCCACCACCATGCGCGTCTGGGCGTCGAACAGCATGCGGCCCCAGCTCGGCATTGGGGGCTGAGCGCCGAGGCCGAGATAGGAAAGCCCAGCTTCGGCCAGGATGCCCAGCGCGAACTGGATTGTGCCCTGCACGAGGAGCAGCGTGGCGATGTTGGGCAGCACGTGTTCGATCGATATCTGCGTGCTGCTCTTGCCGGCGGCGCGCGCGGCGAGGATGAATTCGCGCGGCCAGACGGCCAGCGCACCGGCGCGGGCGACGCGGGCGAACACCGGAATGTTGAAGATACCGATGGCTATGATCGCGTTGACGGCGCCCGGCCCGAAGATGGCTGTTATCATGATGGCCGACAGCAGCGCGGGGAACGCGAAGACGAGGTCGTTGATGCGCATCAGCGCCTCGTCGGCGAGGCCGCCGCGCGCGGCGGCGAAGGCGCCAAGCGGCACGCCGACACCCATGCCGATCCCGACGGCGACCAGCGCCACGGCGATCGAGTTGCGGGCGCCAACCATGATCATCGACAGGATATCGCGGCCGAAATGGTCGGTGCCGAACCAGTGCGCCAGCGAGGGACCTTGCGTCTTGTCCGCTATGACGAGCCTCGTCACATCGAAGGGTGTCCAGACATAGGAGACGACAGCCATCGCCAGGATCAGCACGGTGATGACGAAACCGGTAACGAAAGCGGTGTTCCCAAACGCCTTGGCCAGGATGCCGCGGAACGTCTCGTCGGGGATGTCGATGCGCAGCGTCATTGCCGGGTCCTCAGGCGGGGATCGACCACCGCATAGGAAAGGTCGACGACGAGGTTGACGGCAATGACGGCGGCGACCAGCAGCATGACGACGCTCTCGACGACGATCAGGTCGCGCTGGGTGATCGCCTGGAACACCAGCCGGCCGAGTCCGGGCAAATAGAAGACATTTTCGATGATGATGGTGCCGGCGAGCAGGAAGGCGAACTGCAGGCCAAGGATGGTCAGCACCGGGATCATGGCGTTGCGTAGCGCGTGCCGCCACAGCACGGCTCGATAGGGCAGGCCCTTGGCGCGGGCGGTGCGGATGTAATCCTCGTTGAGCACCTCGATCAGCGCCGAGCGGGTGACGCGCGCCAGGATCGCCGCTTGCGGCAAGGCAAGCGCCACCGCCGGCAACAGCAGCGATTTCAGTGCCGGCCAGGCGCCGGCGCCCCAACCAGGAAAACCACCGGCCGGGACCAGACGCAGCCAGACGGCGAAGACATAGATCAGCATCAGCGCGAACCAGAAATTGGGCACGGCAACGCCAAGCTGCGCGACGCCCATTGAAATCGTATCGCCGGCCCGTCCGCGCCGGCTGGCCGAAAACAGGCCGACCGGAATGGCGATCAAGGTGGAGAGCGCGAGCGCGATCAGCGCCAGCGGCAGCGAGACGGCCAGCCGTTCACGCACGAGATCGATGACCGGGACCGAGTAGGTATAGGAGCGGCCGAAATCGAGGGTGAGCAAGCCGCCGGCCCAGTGCAGATAGCGCAGTACGATCGGCGCGTTGAGGCCCATCTGGTTGCGCAAGAGTTCCACTTGGTCGGCACTGGCGTTCATGCCCAGCATCAGCCGCGCCGGATCGCCGGGGAGGATCTCCAGCACGGAGAACACCACCATCGAGGCAAGCACCAGCGTGGCTAAAGCGACGGCGAGGCGCTTGAGGAGGTAGGCGCTCATGGAAGGCGAGGGAGTGGCGCGCGCACCACGAATCTCACTCGCTCCACTTCACCTTGGTCAGGTCATTGGCCTGGATCGGCGCATTTTCCCACAGGCCTTGCAGCTTGGCGTCCCAGACACCGACCTTGGGCAATTCGTAGAGGAAGCCGACCACGGCGTCGTCGGCCAGGATCTTCTGGGCCTCGCCAAGCAGTTCCTTGCGCTTGGCCTCGTCGGAGGTGAGGTTGAGGTCGGCGATCACCTTGTCGAAGGTCGGATTGTCGTAGTTGAAGTAATAGTCCTTGCGCGCATAGATATCGATGTCGTTGGGCTCGGTGTGGGAGACGATGGTCAGGTCGTAATCCTTCTTGGTGAACACCTGGTCCAGCCACTGCGCCCATTCGACCGGGATAATCTCCAGGTTGATGCCGACATCGCGAAGTTGCGAGGCGATGATCTCGCCACCGAGCCGTGCATAGCTGGGCGGCGGCAGTTTCAGCGTTGCCTTGAAGCCGTTCTCCAGCCCGGCTTCTTTCAGCAGTTCCTTGGCCTTGTCGACATTGTGTGGATAGAGGCCGGTGAGGTCGACATAGTCCTTGTTCGCCGGCGACATATGCGAGCCGATCGGCAGGCCAAGGCCGGCTGAGGCGCCGTCGATGATCGCCTTGCGGTCGAGCGCGTAGGAGATCGCCTGCCTGACCTGCAGCTTGTCGAAAGGTAGCTTCTTGTTGTTGATCGAGAGGATGGTCTCGCCTTCGGTCGAACCGATCACCACCTTGAAACGCGGATCGTCCTTGACCTGTGCGAGGCTGTCGGGATCGAAGAAGGGGAAGGCCTGGATGTCGCCGGACAAAAGGGCCGGCACATAGGCCGCGGCATCGGGCACGATGCGGAACTCGACCTTGTCGAGGAACACCGGAGCGCCCCAGTAATGGCCAGATTTGACCAGCGTGATCGATGATCCCTTGGCCCAGTTCTGGAACTTGAACGGGCCGGTGCCAACCGGGTTTTCCTTGTTGGTGGCGGCGGATTTCGGCGACACCATCACCGCGTCGCCCCAGCCCATATTGTAAAGGAAGGATCCTTGCGGGTTTTTCAGCGTGACGTTCACCGTCGCCGGATCGATGACATCGACCTTGTCGATGGCCGCGAACAGGCCCTTCTGCGCGTTGACCGAATTGTCGGCGCGGGCACGGTCGAGCGAGAATTTCACGTCATCGGCGCTGAAATCGGCGCCGTCGTGGAATTTGACGCCGGTGTGCAGCTTGAAGGTGTAGACCTTGCCGTCATCGGAAATGGTCCAGCTTTCCGCCAGATCCGGCAGCACTTCGCCATTGGGTCCGATCCGGGTCAGGCCCTCGAAGACATTGGCGTAGAGCACTTCCTTGATCGCCGCCGCGGCACCAGCGGTTGGGTCGAGATGCGGCGGTTCGAGCGGAATGCCGATGACCAGGTCGGTTCGGGCCGCAAAGGCGGAGGTTCCTGCGGCCAATGCGAGAACCGCGGCGGCCAGAATGGTTTTCCACAATCTCATCGTGCAACTCCCCATGCGTTCAGGACACGTGCTCAAGCCGGGCGATAGAAGCGTGATTTCGCGTGGGAGTAAATTGCGTTTCGTGCTGCCAGGCAGGATGGCTGGGAATGTTTTTGTCGTGCCAGCCCTGTCGGCGGGCCGAAGCTTATCGCGATGCAGGGGTTATCCCGTGGCCGTGCCGCGCAGCAGCACGTTGAGCCCGATCGCCATCACCTTGGCCGATTCCACCATGTCCGATATGCCAACCCACTCGTCCGGCCGATGGGCGAGGTCGAGAATGCCCGGGCCATAGGCGACGCAGTCGTAGATATGCCCGATGCGGGCGATGTGCTTCTGGTCGTAGGTGCCGGGCGAAATGACGTAGTCGGGCTCGCGGTCGAAGATCGCATGAATGCCTTGCGCCACCGCCTTGACGACGGGCGCGTCGCGCTCGGTCATCAGCGGCGGTACTTCCATCAGATCGCGGATCTCGTAGTCGAATTTTTTGCGCTCGCGCTTCAGCCGGTCGAGAATGCCGGTCACTTCGGCTTTGACCGTGGCCAGATCCTCCTCGAGAAGGAAGCGGCGGTCGATGGTCAGACGGCAGGAATCGGGCACGTTGGGGGAGGGCAGGCCAGGGCGGAAATCCTCGGTCTGGCCGCCATGAATGGAATTGATGTTCATGGTCGAGCGCCTGGCGCCTTCCGGCACCACCGGCATGCGCGTGACCTTGAGGTCGAGTGCCGGGAACAGTTCGCCCTCGAATGCCTGCAGCACCGCGCCCATATGGCGCACCGCATTGTCGCCGAGAAACGGCATCGAGCCGTGCGCGATTTCACCCTTGGTCTCGATCTCCGCCCACCAGACGCCGCGATGGCCGAGGCAGATGCGGTCCTTGTTGAGAGGCTCGGGAATGATGACGTGATCGACCCTGGGTTTCGAGAAATAGCCGAGCCCGGCCAGATGGGCGACGCCGCCGAAGCCGCCGGATTCCTCATCGACCGTTCCCGAGATCTCGATGGCGCCGGGAAAATCGGGAAAGACTTCCAAAAAGGCTTCGACAGCGATGATGGATGCGGCGAGGCCGCCCTTCATGTCGCAGGCGCCGCGTCCATAGACCTTGCCATCCCCGACGATGCCGGCGAACGGATCGACGGTCCAGCCCTCGCCGGCTTCGACAACGTCGATATGCGAATTGAAATGGACGCAGGCACCAGGTGACCGTCCATCAAACCGCGCAACGACATTGATGCGCGGATAGCGATCGGTGTCGCCGGGCGTGCCGTCGGCGCGGATGAACTCGGTCTCGAAGCCGCTCTTCCTTAGCCGCGCACCGATATAGTGGGCGCATGGCCCGTAGGCTTCACCGGGTGGATTTATGGTCGGAAAGCGGATCAGGTCGGCGGTCAGCGCCACCAACTCGTCGCGCCTGATGTCGATTGCCTTGAGGAGTCGCCCGTTCATGCCGCGAGTTGAGCAGCGATCCCAGTGGTTTTGCAAGCCCGTCGATCAAACCCGTGCAACGTGTCGTTGTGGCAACTATCGCGGGAAATCGTTCAAATTCACTGCTTTGGATTGGCGAATTGGTCAAAGACGGTGTGTTATCTGTTCACCGCCATTAAAAAGGTGAAAAACAACGTGATGGCGAGCAGGCAAGGGCAATCAAAGGGGTTTGATCGCATGAAAATGTCATTTCTCAAGGCAGCAGTATTGGTCGTCGCGCTGTTTGGCGCATCGGCCGCAAGTCAGGCGGCCACATTGGTGGCGAACATCGACGTGTCGTCGCAGACAATGACGGTTCGTTATGGCGATTCTGTCTATCGGTGGGCTGTCTCGACCGCCCGTCCGGGCTATTTCACGCCGCGCGGCACCTACCGGCCGCAGCGCACGGCGCGGATGTGGTATTCGCGCAAGTACGACATGTCGCCGATGCCGTACTCGGTGTTCTTCCGTGGCGGCTATGCCATCCATGGATCGGGCGCCGTCAGGCAGCTCGGCCGTCCGGCTTCGCATGGCTGCGTAAGGCTGCATACGGCCAATGCCGCGGCCTTCTATTCGATGGTCCGCGAAGTGGGCTTCGGCAATACGCGCATTGTCGTCACCAATTAGGCAATTGGCGATTTGTTGATACTTTGCTTGCTGGCGGAGGAACGCACGTTCCCGCCAGCGGCTTGTTCAGTTGTTTGAGACGGGAGCCGGCTTGGTGCGGTTTTTTCGCCGCCACTTGCTGATCTCCCACCTTTTGTGGAACCACATCCATTGGCCTGGATCCTCTCGGACCCAGCGCTCGACGACGTCATTCAGCATCTGGGTGGTGGCGTGGACATCGACGCTGCCGTCGGCGGTGCGCGGCAGGACCAGCTTGTCCTCGATCTCGAGCCGGAAGCGGTTGCCCGGCAACCTGATACAACGCGCCGGATAGACGTCGCAGTCATAGTGGCGGGCAAGGGTGCCGAGCACGCGGTTGCTCTGGCAGGGACGGCCGAAGAAGGTCGTGTCCAGGCCGTTGGAGAATTTCTGGTCGACGAGAACGCCGATATTGCCGCCATTCTCCAACACCCCCGCCAGCGCGAACGAGGCACCGGCCATCGAAGGCAGCAAGCCTCCCATGGTCGATCGCCTTGTCGAAAGGATGTAGTCGGCGAGGTAGGGGTTGTTGGGCGGCCGAAACAGCGCCGTGATGTTCATGCCGAAGGTCGCGGCCGCCACCGGCAGCAGCTCGAAATTGCCGAGATGGCCGGTGAAGACGATGTGCGGCTGCTTCTCGGCCGCGATCTCCACGAAATGCTCTGTTCCCTTGACCTCGATACGGCCGGACTTTCCGGCCGCTGGATCATAGTCGAACAGGGCGTCGAGGAAGATGTATTCAGCGGCAAGGCGGGCCATGTTGCCCCACATGTCGGAGGCGATGGCCCGGATTTCGTCCTCGCTCTTTTCCGGATAGGCCTTGCGCAGATTGTCGAGGGCGACCTGGTGGCGTCCGACCCTTGGACCGATGAGGCGTGCGGTGCGGTCGGCAAAATTCAGCGCGCTGTCGACCGGCAGCAGGCGCAGCAGCGACATGATGACCATCGCGAGACGCGCAACAAACCAGTAATTCACCTGGCGCAATTGTCTGCCATAGCGAAATTTCAGATCGCGGCGAAGCTTCTTGAGCACGGAAATCGAGGCTCTAGAGCATGATGCCGAAAAGTGTGAAGCGGTTTTCGGATGACATCATGCTCTATTCCTTGATTTAGAGGCGGATTCAGATTTCAGGTCAATTCGACCTGAAATCATCCGACTCTAGGCGACGCGCAGGATGATCTTGCCGAAAACGTCGCGGCCTTCCATGCGCTTCAGCGCGGCATCGATATCGTCGAAGCCGACCTCGGTGTCGATCACCGGAGCGACCTGTCCAGCGGCCATCTTCTGCATGGCGTTGGCCATGTTCTCCATCCGGCAACCGAAGGATCCGAGCAGTTTCAACTGCTGCTGGAAGAGCTGCATCAGGTTGATCTGCGTCGACACGCCGGAGGTCGAACCGCAGGTCACAAGGCGACCGCCGCGCTTCAGGCACAGCATCGAACCGGCAAAGGTGTCGGTGCCCACATGCTCGAACACCACGTCGACGCCTTTCTTCTTCGTCAGCTTGCGCACGACGCCCTCGAAACGATCGTCGCGGTAGTTGATGACATGGTCGGCGCCGAGCGCCTTGGCCTTGTCGATCTTGTCGTTCGAGCCGACCGTGGTGATGATCGTGCAGCCCATCCGCTTGGCCAGCTGGATGGCCGCCGAGCCGATGCCGGATCCGCCGGCATGGACGAGGATCGTCTCACCGGGCTGCAGCCTGGCATTGTCGAACAGCATGTGCTCGACGGTGCCGAAGGTAACGGGCGCCACGGCAGCCCCGATATCGGTTACACCGGGCGGGGCGGGGACCAGCAGGCGCGCCGGCAGGTTGATCTTCTCCTGCGCGAAACCGTCGAGATGGAAGCCGTGAACGCCCGAAACATGCTCGCACAGATTGTCGCGGCCTTCGCGGCAGGCACGACAGAGGCCGCAGGTGCGCGCGCCGTAGATCGATACCAATTGTCCGGGCAGCAGGCTGGAAACGCCGGGACCGACCGCCTCTACCTCGCCGGAGGCCTCGGCACCCACGACCAGCGGCAGCTTGCGCTTGGCGAAGGCCATGCCGCGCCAGCCCCAGACGTCGATGTGGTTCAGCGCCACCGCCTTGATGCGCAGCGTCACTTCGCCAAGCGCGGGAGGCGGCGGGGGTGGCAGGTCCACCGTTTCAAGGCGGCGGTCCTCGATAAGTTGCAGTGCGCGCATGGAGCCTGTCGGTTCTGTTAAGCGGAAAGGGCTCGCTTAGACCGGTTCCCGCGCCATGACAAGGCAAGTGTTCTGGCCGCCAAAGCCGAAGGAGTTCGACAGAACGGAGCGAACCTGCGCATCGCGCTTCTTGTTCGGCACGACGTCGAGCACGATCGCCGGGTCAGGATTGTCATAGTTGATGGTCGGAGGAATGACGCTTTCGCGCATCGTCATCAGCGAAAACGCCGCTTCGACCGCGCCCGCCGCCGACAGCGTGTGGCCGATCATCGACTTGTTGGACGAGATCGGCATCGAGCCGATGCGCTCGCCAAACACCGTCGACAGCGACAGGTGCTCCATCTTGTCGTTTTCCGGCGTCGAGGTGCCGTGTGCGTTGACATAGTCGATCTCGTCTTCGCCGAGACCCGCATCCGCAAGTGCGGCCCGGACAGCGGCAATCGCCGGCGATCCATCCGGCTTGGAGCGCGTGCGATGGAAATCGTCGGCCTTTTCGCCACAGCCGCTGAGGATGCCGAGAACGGCGGCCCCACGGGCAAGCGCCGCCTCCAGCGATTCCAGCACCAGAGCGCCGGATCCCTCGGCCAACACGAAGCCGTCACGGTCCTTGGAAAACGGCTTGGAAGCCTTTTCCGGATTGTCGTTGTGGGTGGAGAGAGCCGACAGCAGCGAGAAGCGGATCAGCGCCTCGGCGGTCGCCGAGCCGTCGGCGCCGATCGACAGCGCCCGGTCGCATTCGCCACGGCGGATCGCCTCGACGCCGAGCTGGATGGCGGTGGCGCCGGAGGCGCAAGCCGTCGAGAGCGTGATCGGCAGGCCACGCGTGCCGAACCGGTTGGCGAGCCGGTCGGCGATCGAGCCGAACTGGGTGGTTTCGAAGAGATCGAGTTCCTTCAGGCCGCGCGCCACGCGCAGCAGCCTTTCGGCGCCGGAATCCTGCTTGTCGGAATTGTAGAGCGAAAAGCGATCGTGCCAGTCGAGTTCGACCGGCGGCGAGGCGAGGAAGAGAGGGCCTCCGAAATCGCCGGAATTCAGGCCGGCTTCGCCAACAGCCTCCTGAGCCGCGGTTTCCGCCAGTTCATAGGTGAGAAGGCTTGCCCCCCTGGAACTCGACGGCAGAAAATCGACCATGCCGGAGATCCGTGTGTTGAGGTGATCGACCGGGAAGCGGGTGATCGGGTGGATGCCCGACTTGCCCGAGGTCAGCGCGCCCCAATTGTCTGATTTGCCGACGCCGAGCGAGGTCACCACCCCGATACCGGTAACGGCAACGACGGGCCTGCCCATGTGATCTCTGAAATTGGCCATCCGGGAGCCCTCTTATCTCTGCAGTGCGTTCGCCAGACGCCGCCTCAAGCGGCGTTGACCAGCGCCACGCCCTCGAATTGGTGATAGCCGATCGCCGTTGCAAGGACGCTCGCGGGAATGCCTTCAAACGGCTTTTCGGCCGTGGCGTCAAAGACAGGGTAGGCGGCCTTGCGGTCGACCGCGAGTGCCGCCAGCGCTACGGCGAAGGGAAACTGCGCTTCCTTCATGTGCCCGGTCAACGTTGTAAAACCGCGCGCCGATATCGCCGGATTGGCGTCGAGCGCCGCCTTTTCGGCCGATGTTGCCGCATGCGCGCCCGATGCTCCCGACATGGCGAGCAGCTTGCCGTTCGGCAGCAGCGCCTGTTTGAGCAGGAGAGCGATCTCGGCGTCGAGTTCTCCGCGCGCGCGCCTGGCGCGGCCGGAGACGACGGGGCCGAGTTCAGCGTAGATCTTGCGTCCGCGGCTTGCCGCGTGTTCGCGCTGCTCAAGCACCAGGAAGGCACCGCCGGAACCTGAGACCACGCCGCCGCCCTCGGCGCCCTGCCTTTGCCAGACGGGCTTCCACGGGCCGCGATGCAGGTAACCGGCCAGCTCGTAGCCGAGCAGCATGTCGGAATGTTCCGTCTGGAAGGCGCCGCCGACCAGGATGTGCGTCGACTGGCCGGAGCGAATGCGCGCGGCTGCCGTCTCGACGGCGGCGACGCCAGCGCCTTCCTCGCCCATGAAGGTCCTGGACGAGCCGGTCACCTTGTGGACGATGGAGATGTTGCCGGCGAGCAGATTGGAAAGCTGCGCCAGGAAAAGCGTCGGTCGCAATTCGGTGGTCAGCTTCTCGTTGAGCAGCACGCCGCGGTCGTTGCGGTTTTCCGAAGCGGCTAGAATGTCGGCGTCGACCGCTTCGTCGCGCTCGCCGCCGCCGGCCGCCACAACCATGTCCATGGTGGTGCAGAGTTCGTCATTGCCCTTGATGCCGGCGTCGTCGAGCGCGAGGCCCGCCGCATAGGTGCCGAGCCTCTGCCATGTCTCCATCTGCCGCTGATCGCCGCGCTTGGCGATCTGCAGGTTCCAGTCGATCTCGGGCAGTGGATGAACCGTGTAGGGCGCGAAGCGCCCGGCCTCGAGCACCGGCTCCCGGCCCGGTTGCGCCAGCTTTTGCCAATGGGCGTCAGGACCTTCCCCCAGCGAGGAAACAAGGCCGATACCTGTGATGACGACGTCGTGGGGGCTGCTCATGAGCGGCTTTGTGGGTCAGGTGACGGAGCGCGTCAAGTCACGCGCCCTGATGACCTCAGGCGGTCTTGGCGGCAACCAGCGCGTCGATCTTGGCGCACAGGTTCTTCATGACGAAGTAATCGTCGGTCGAAGCCTTGCCGTCATTGACTTCCTGGGTCCACTTTTCCAGCGGCACCTTGATGCCGAATTCCTTGTCGATGGCGAACACGATGTCCAGGAAGTCGAGGCTGTCGATGCCGAGATCGTCAATGGTGTGGCTCTCGGGCGTGATGGTGTCGATATCGATCTCGCTGGTGTCGGCAATGATCTTGGCGACTTTGTCGAACGTTGTAGACAAGGGGCTTTTCCTTCTTTGCGGGCGGAATCTGTCCGCATTCGTTTGGGCGCTGTCTAATCGGTTTTTCCCGGCAGGAAAAGGCCTGTTAAGCCGGGCGCAGATGGGTAGGATGCCCAGGAAACGCAAGAAGGGCCGCCGGTCGCCCCGGCGGCCCTTCCGTTGACGCTACGTAAGCTCAGCTGTCGCGGAGCTTGACAAGGTCGTTCAGCAGCCCGCCCGTTCCGTTGTGGACGGTCAGTCGCTCGACCTTGCCGGCGATGGTTTCCAGAGCCTCGAGCTCCTTCAGCCGCAGCATCACCGGGTTCTCCGCCATCACCTTGGCCGTGTTGAGCAGGGAACGCGTGGCGTTCGTCTCCTCGCGGCGGCGGATGACGTTGGCCTCGGCCTGCTTTTCGGCCGAAACCACATGGTTGAGGATCTCGCGCATCTCACCCGGCAGGATGACATCCTTGAGCGAGATATCGCTGACCTCGACTCCGATCTCGGCCATGTCGGCACGGACCTTGGCCGCCGCTTCCTCGTCGACCGTCACCTTCTTCTCGAGGATCTGGTCGAGCGTGAGCGCGCCCAGCGTCTTGCGGAACGCGTACTGCAGGGCGCGGTAGAGGGCCTCGGAGAAGTCCTTCACCGCGCTCACCGCCTTGACCGGATCGATGACCCGGTATTCGGCCGCGATGTTGACGCGGATCGTGACGCGATCCCTGGTCAGCACTTCCTGCCCGGCGACATCGAGCGGCTGGCGCTTGAGGTCGACGACCTTGATCTGCACCATCCGTCCGACGTTCCAGAAGCCGTGCACGCCAGCGGCAAGCGTCCGCACAAGGACACCGTCGATGAACAGCAGCCCGGCCTGGCCGTCGACAACCGGGTGAACGGACATCAATTCCGCCTTCCGGGCCTGGCCGAGCCGGCGCATGACAGCCGGATCGATGGCAAGATCGGCCGAGGTGTCGATCACCGTCACCTTCCACGGTCCGGCATCGGTCCACAGTACCAGCTTACGGTCGGGGGCCTGCACGGAATGCAGGTTGCCGTCACGCTCGATGACGGCAACTTCCGTGCGCCCGGTGCGCACGACGGTGAAATGACGCGCGGCCACGTCCGGGAGCTTGTCGAACAACGCCTTCTCGTACGCCGAAACGAATTCCGGGCTCTTCAGATCGTGCCGGGACACCTCAAGGCTCTGGTTGCGGTTGGCGAGCCAGTGCTCACCCGGCAGCAGGACAGCCTTGATCTCCCCCTTGTAGAGAGTGAGGGCACGTTCGTTTTCCCTAACGAGGACGCGCTCGCGCCCAAGAACTGTATCGAGAATAGTCATTGTCTTACTCCTGTCGGGCATGGCCCCATGCGAGGCGTCACGTCATGCGTCGATCTTCCCTTCGTTTCTCGTTTCACTTCCAATTCCGGACACGAATGATCCGGGGACTGGTGGCATCGATGCGCGGCGGGCCTGCGGGAGCGGATCGCGGGGCAGCGAAGCGGGCGCCGGAGGCGAGCCTCCCTTGCCGGCGACACTGCGCCTTGACCATCACCGCGAGCCTGGCCGCGAGCCGATGGCATCGGACTTTTCGATACGTTCTGGCCCGAAGGCCTCGGCCGTCCGTCACGTCTTCAGCATTCCAGTCCCCGGACCGTTTCAGATAACACCTGGCAGGGTGCTGGCTTATCGAGCCAATGGAGAAGGAATCGAACCTTCGACAATCAGATTATGAGTCTGATGCTCTACCAACTGAGCTATCCGTGGTGCAGACGACGGGACTCGAACCCACAACCTCCGGATTATGTCCGGCGCTCTCCCAGTTGAGCTACATCCGCGATCCCAATCCCCAAAGCGGCGCCGTATACAGGGCGGCAAAGCCGTCTGCACGGGCGGAGACGAAAGCTCCAACCGTTGTGCTCGCTTCGGTTTTCGTGACCGGGAGCGCGCCTATAGCCCCTGCGACGGGTTGTCGCAAGCGACATTGTCGTGTCGAATTCGCGGCTTCTTTCGGCGGTGGCATTTCGGCAACACTCATTGCCGCGCCCGCGTTCGGGAGCAGTTGTCTCAGAAGGTGACGCGGCCGAGTACGCGCAAGCCGTCGCCTTGCGGCTCGACCACCACTGCTTCGCCTTCGCGCGGCGACACGCCGGTCAGCGCCACGATGTTTTCGAGATGGGTGACCAGGACCAGATTGTCGGAGCCGGAATAGGCGCGGATTTCCTTCATGATGGCGGCGATCTGCGCTGCTTTCTGCGCATCGTCACCCTTCAGGAGATCGAGCGGTGCGAACAGCTCCGGCTCGGCTTCGAAAGCGGTGCGCGCGGTGTCGAGGCAGCGGCAATAGCGGCTGGACAAAATGCGCTCGATGGGAGCCGCGCGGGCGGCAAACAGGGCGCCGATCTTGCTTGCCTGCTGCTTGCCGCGCGCCGACAGATTGACCTGGGTGGCGCAATTGCCGATGTCGAAATTGGCCGGGTCGGTGGTGCCGGTGACCATAGCGTGGCGCAGCAGCACGACATGGCCGCCATCGCGCAGCAGCGCCCAGCCGGCGTCCGTCGCGTGCGCGGCGGCGGGGACGACAAGCAGGAACAACGCCAAGGCTAACCGGATCATCGCCACCCTTCCATGCTCCCGTGTCGGGCTCCAACCATTCGCATATAAGGATTGGAAAGCAGGCACAAAGACAAGCCGGGCGTCAGCCACGTCTCGCGCCTCACCTTTTAGCGAGCTGCTGCTTCACCAGATCGATCACCGAGCGGAACTCGGTACTTCTTCATCGCCGCGAGATGATGCGGCAGAGCCGCCGCGTAGGGCTGTTTTCACCAGCGACGCCATACATCGCCGAACGGTCGGTTCCGCGGCGAAGCCGATCACCGTGCCGAGGCTCGCATTGGCCTTGCGGTTCCAGCCCGCCAGTTCCGATCGGCTCGGCCGAGTGGGTTGGCGCACGCCGCACCCATGGCATCGGCAGGAAACGGATTGGTGCGGCAGGCATCGAGCAGCATGACCGGGTGCGATTGCGCAGCGACCGTGGCTCGCCTATCCCTGAAAAATGTCTCCGCTTACCGAAACCGTCCTGTTCGTCTTCAGTCTTGTCGCGCTCGGCTATCTCGCCGGGCTCACGGGCTATTTGAGACCGGCGAGCGGCGAGGGGATATCCGACTTCGCGGTCTCGGTGGCAATGCCGCTGCTCCTGTTCCAGACCATGGTCAATGCCGATTTTCATGGCGTGGCGCCATGGCCGCTATGGGGGGCCTATTTCACCGCCGTGGCGATCACCTGGGCCGCCGGCCATGTCGTCACCACGCGGATCTTCGGTCGCGATGCGCGCGCCGGGGTCGTCGGCGGGGTGTCGTCTGCCTACTCCAACGTCGTGCTGCTCGGCGCTCCCTTCATCCTTGGCATATTCGGTCCGAGCGGCTTCGAAGTGCTGTCGCTGCTGGTCTCGGTGCATCTGCCGATCATGATGATGGCTTCGATCGTGCTGTTCGAGATGTTCGGGCGCGGCAGCGGCGAACACGTGCATCCCTTGCGCGTTATCAGAAGTTTCCTCAGGCGGCTGTTCATGAATCCGCTGATCATCGGCATTGTCCTGGGCTTGGCATGGCGGCTCAGCGGCGTGCCGCTGCCTGGTCTCGCCATGCGCCTGGTGGATGCATTGGCCGATACGGCCGGGCCGGTGGCGCTGTTTGCCATGGGGCTCAGCCTGCGCCGCTTCGGGATATCAGGCAATGTCCGGCCGGCGCTGGCGCTTTCGGCGCTCAAACTGTTCCTGATGCCGGCACTGGTTCTTGCCTTCGTCTGGCTGCTCGGCCTGCCGCCCCTGACCGCCAAGGTGGCGGTTGTGGTGGCGGCGCTGCCCTCCGGCATCAATTCCTATCTCATCGCGGTGCAGTTCAACACCGGTCAGGCGCTGGCATCGAACCAGATGACCATCGCCACGGCCTGCGCGGCGATCACCACCGCTTTCTGGCTGACGGTTGTCCTGCATGTTTTCGGATAAGGTTGGCGACGCCGTACGCCAACGCGCTCTCGTCTTGTGCTGGTCCAACCCCTATATGCCATCTTGCGATTGCTTGCGGGGCTTTCCCTAGGTTAAGAGCAATGGCTCCAGCGCGCGGCCCTGCCTGCGCTTTACCGAAGACATCCAGATAGCGGCCCGTGAGCGCCGAACGGAGGCCAGACCATGCTTCAGAAAACCAGCCATTTCATGCGGCAGGCCAATCTCATCAACGGCGAATGGGTGCAGGCCGACAGCGGCCAGACGGTCGATGTGAACAATCCGGCTACAGGCCTCAAGATCGGCACCGTACCGAAGTCGGGCAAGGCAGAAACTCGCCGCGCCATCGAGGCCGCCGATGAAGCTTTCAAAACCTGGCGCAAGACGACCGCGCTCGAGCGCTCGAAGCTGCTGCGCAAGCTTCATGACGCGATGATGGACAATCAGGACGTGCTGGCCGAACTGCTCACCATCGAGCAGGGCAAGTCGCTGTTCGAATCCAAGGGCGAGATCGGTTCGGCTGCCGCCTACATCCTGTGGTTCGCCGAAGAAGGCCGCCGCACTTATGGCGATGTCGTGCCCTCGCCATGGGCGGACCGCCGCATCCTGGTGACGAAAGAACCAGTCGGTGTCATCGCCGCCATCACGCCGTGGAATTTCCCCTCCTCGATGCTGGCCCGCAAGCTCGGTCCCGCACTTGCCGCGGGCTGCACCGCTGTCGTCAAGCCGGCCTCGCAGACGCCGTATTCCGGCCTTGCCTGGGGGGCGCTTGCCGAGGAAGTCGGCTTTCCCAAGGGCGTCGTCAACATCCTGACCGGCGCCGCCGGCGAGATCGGCGACGAGATTTGCGCCAATCCGCTGGTCAAGAAGATCACCTTCACCGGCTCGACCGAGGTCGGCAAGATCCTGATCCAGAAATCGTCGGTGACCGTCAAGAAGGTATCGATGGAACTCGGCGGCAACGCGCCGTTCATCGTTTTCGACGACGCCGATATCGAGCGTGCCGTGGCCGGCGCGATCACCGCCAAATATCGCAATTCCGGCCAGACCTGCGTCTGCACTAACCGCTTCCTGGTCCAGGCCGGCGTCTATGACAAGTTCGTCGAGAAACTCGCCGCGGCCAGCAACGGGCTGAAGGTTGGTTCCGGCCTGGAAGAGGGCGTCCAGCAGGGGCCGCTAATCGACGAGAAGGCGGTCGAGAAGGTCGAGGAGCTGATCGCCGACGCCACGGCCAAGGGCGGCAAGGTCGTCGCCGGGGGCAAGCGCCACGCGCTCGGCGGTTCGTTCTTCCAGCCGACGGTCATCGCCAACGCGACGCCGAAAATGCGCTTTATGAAGGAAGAGATTTTTGGGCCGGTCGCACCCGTGTTCAAGTTCGAGACCGAGGAAGAGGCCGTGGCGCTCGCCAACGACACGGAGTTCGGCCTTGCCTGCTACTTCTACACCGGCGATCTCGGCCGCGCCTTCCGGGTCATGGAAGGCCTGAAATACGGCATGGTTGGCGTCAATGAAGGGCTGATCACCACACCTGAAGCACCGTTCGGGGGCGTCAAGGAATCCGGACTTGGCAAGGAAGGCGGACATCAGGGCATCGAGGATTACCTCGATACCAAATATGTGTGCATCGGCGGCCTCGGCCTCTGATAGGCTAGTCCGGAGGCAGGCTCGTACACCTGCCTCGAGGCTGAAGAACCAGCCGAAGTCCTTTGGATCCACTGACGTTTGCGGGCATGATGATGAAGGACGGCGAGGTTTTCGGCACGACGCAGGCAGGCGAACCGGTCCGCCGCTTCACGATCAGGGGCGGCGGCCTCACCGCCAACATCATCGGGCTCGGCGCCATCGTCCAGGACCTGCGCCTGGCCGGGCATGACGCGCCGCTGGTTCTCGGCTACAGCACTCTGGAAGCGTATGAGACAGATACTGCCTTCTTCGGGGCGGTGGTTGGGCGCTACGCCAACCGCATCGGCGACGCTCGTTTCACAATTGGCGGCAACCGCTATCAGACCGAGCGCAACTTCCTGGACAAGCATACGCTGCATGGCGGCTCGCAAGGCTATTCCCACCGGCCATGGACGGTTTCGCTGCATGGCAGGGACTTCGTCACGCTGACGCTGCATGATCCCGATGGCGCGATGGGCTTTCCCGGAGCGCTCGACGTTACCTGCACCTACCGGCTGAAAATTCCCGGCACGCTCAGCGTCGAACTGACGGCGACCTGCGAGGAGCCGACGCCGTGCAATCTCACCCAGCATTCCTATTTTAACCTCGACGATGGCGGTGCCGGCGACATTCTCGACCATAGGATGATGCTGAACGCCGGCGCCTATCTGCCTGTCGACGGCGACATGATCCCGACCGGCGTGGTCAAGCCGGTCGACGGCACGCCCTTCGATTTTCGCCAGGCGCGGCCGCTGCGCATGGAGACCGAGGGCGAACAGTTACCCTACGACCAGAATTTCTGCCTGGCCGCGGCGCGCGGTCCGCTCAAGCAGGCAGCTTGGGTGCAAGGGGCGAGTTCCGGCATCGAGATGGAAGTCTGGACCACCGAGCCCGGCGTCCAGCTTTATACCGGGCAATATGTGACGCCACGCACCGGCCTGGAAGGGCGGGGTTACAAGGCCTTCAGCGGCTTCTGTCTGGAGCCGCAGATATGGCCCGACGCGCCGAACCGGCCGTATTTCCCGCAGGCGACGCTATGGCCTGGCGCGATCTACCACCACGTGACGGAATATCGGTTCCGGCAGGGCTGACTTTTTCAGGACTGGCCGAACGCCGCCCGTAGCGTCTCGAACGGCGCCAATGCGCCGCGGACCTGCACGACGGCGGCGGCGACGCGGTGCGCACGCTGGACAGCGTCCGCCGGGGCAATCCCGCCAAGCCGTGCGGCGAGATAGCCGCCGTTGAAGGAATCGCCGGCACCGGTCGTGTCCACGGGCGCAGGCACGTGGATTGCGGCGACCTCCCGCAGCGCTCCACCCTTGCCAATCAACGCCGGTGCCTCGCCGTTCTTGACCACGACCTCCTTGACCAATTGCCCGAGGCGCTCGGCGGTCGCCTGCGGTGTGTCATCGCCGAACAGCATCTGCTCGTCCGGGAACGTCGGCAGCGCGATGTCGGTAACCGCAAGCGCCCGGGCAATCGCTGCTTGCGCGTCCTCGCGGTTACGCCAGAGCCGCGGCCGATAGTTGGGATCGAAGGCAATCAGCGAGCCCGCCGCGCGCGCCTTTGCCACTGCGGCCAGCAGCGTCTGGCGCGCGGCCTCATCGAGAATTGCCAAAGTGATTCCGGAGAAGTACACAAGCGCCTGATTTTCCAGGTTTTTCGCCAGTGCCGCCGGGTCCGAGGCGAGCTGCCTGGCGGCGGCGTCGCCGCGCCAGTAGGTGAAGGAGCGCTCGGCGCCGGTCAGCGCGATGGCATAGAGGCCGGGGCGCGCGCCCGGTATGACCGGACTGGAGCCGATGCCGATGCCGTTTTCGGCTAAGAAGTCGATCTGGCCCTGCGAGAAAGGGTCGTCGCCGAAGGCCGAGACATAGGTTGCCGGCCGGTCAGCGCTTAGGGCATGCAGCGCCCACAGCGTGTTGAACGTGTCGCCGGCAAAGCCCATGCGCCAGTTCGGCCCGGTCTGGCCCGACAGTTCCAGCATGCATTCGCCGATCGAGGCGACGCCGTTTCCCACCATCTGCAATCCTCCAGTGCTTTCGGTGCTGTAGCTTTTTGCCGAACGCAGCGCCATGCTTGGCAAGCAGGCTTTTTTCCGCCACAGCGTTTTCCCACAGGCTGGCGGGATGCGATCCGCCCGGCAGGACGTTATCTGCGAAAGAGGAACCGGTTTGGCATCGTTATGGCGTTATCTCCTGGCAGGTCTTGGTCTGGCTGCTTTGCTGGTCGGCGTTCTCGCGGCCGTTTATCTGACCGCGCCGCATTCGGCACAGCCCGCCGGCCCGGATGTCTCGCGGACGAAAAAAACCGACAACGGGTTGTACGTAGCGAGTTTCGTGCCGGAACGGGGCGTCGTGCGGCAGGGCGAACTGGAATCCTGGCTTCTGACGCTGAAGACAAAGACGGGGGCCTCGGTGGAGCGAGCCGCGATTGCCATCTCCGGTGGCATGCCGCAACACAATCACGGTCTGCCGACCAGCCCGCAGGCGACCGACTATCTAGGCGAGGGACGCTACCGCATCGAAGGGGTGAAATTCACCATGAGCGGCTGGTGGCAACTGCGTTTCGCCATATCGTCCGGCGCGGGCTCCGACACTGTGCTGTTCAACGTGGTGCTGTGAGCGGTCGATGAGGCGCTTTTTCTGCTTTTTGGCACTGACGGTGGCAGCCATCCTTGCCGGTTGCGGCAAGCCGGATTTTTCCGATGCCGAGAAGAAGACGATTGCATCGCTCGCGCTGAATACGCTGCCGGCGCTGAAGCCTGATACCACCAACCGCTTCGCCGATGAGCCGGCCGCGGCGGCGTTCGGCTCGACGCTGTTCTTCGACGTCGGGATGAGCCGCGACGGTGCGGTGTCCTGCTCGACCTGCCACAAGATCGACCGGCAGTTCCAGGACGACCTGCCGCAGGCGGTCGGAGTCGGCCACACCAACCGGCGCACCATGCCGCTGGCCGGCGTGGCGCGCGACCCCTGGTTCTTCTGGGACGGGCGACGCGACAGCCTGTGGGCGCAGGCGCTGACACCGCTCGAAAACCCGTTGGAACAGGCGGGAAACCGTGCTGCCTACGCGCATTACATGAAGGCGCGTTTCGGCGAACGCTATGAGCGCATCTTCGGGCCATTGCCTGATTTGTCCAGCATTCCGCCAAATGCGAGCCCGCTTGGAAGCGATGCCGAAAAAACCGCCTGGAACGCGATGAGCGATGCGCAGCGCGACGCAATCAACGGCGTCTATGCCAATATCGGCAAGGCGATCGCCGCTTTCGAACGCTCGATCGAGCCGGCACCGACACGCTTCGACCGCTTTGCGCTGGACCTTGCGACAGGCGCCGAGCCGAAAGGCGATGCCGTCTTTTCCACGGAGGAAATCCTTGGGTTGAAACTGTTCGTCGGCAAGGCCAATTGCGTGAGCTGCCACAACGGCCCGCGCTTCAGCGACAACGGTTTTCACAACACGGGTGTACCGCCTGCTGCCGGCCTGCCGGCAGATCGTGGGCGCGTCGATGCGGTGGCCCAGGTCGAGGCCGACCCGTTCAACTGCTTCGGAGCCTATCGCGATGGCGAGGCCAGTGCCTGCGGCGAGCTGCGCTTCATGGTCAAGGATGCGCCGGAACTTGTGCGCGCCTACAAGACGCCGTCGCTGCGCGGTGCGGCGACGCGGCCGCCTTACATGCACGCCGGGCAGTTTTCATCGCTCGACGAGGTCGTCGCTCACTATGCCAAGGCTGCGCCAAGCGTCGAGGGCAGTTCTGAAATTCACCCGCTGGAGCTCTCGGACCGCGAGCGCGCCGCACTGGTGGCGTTCCTGAAGACGCTATCGGAATAGGTTACCTGTCCTTGACCGTCTCCATCGCCACGAAGGTCGAGGTCTGGGCGACGTGGGGCAGGGCGGAGATGCGCTCACCGAGCACGCGGCGATAGGCGGCGATGTCCTTCGTGCGGACCTTAAGGAGATAGTCGAAGCTCGACGCCATCATGTGGCACTGCTCGATTTCCGGCACGGCTTGTACGGAGCGGTTGAAGGCATCGAGCGCGGCGGATCGGGTGTCCGATAATTTCACCTGCACGAAGGCGACATGGCCTTCGCCCATGCGTTCGCGGTCGATGATCGCCTGGTATCCCCTGATATAGCCGTCCTTCTCCAGCCGCTTCACCCGCGCCTGCACCGGTGTCTTCGACAGGCCGACCTTGACCGCCAGTTCCGACATGGAAAGCCGGCCATTGCCGGCCAGTGCCGACAGGATGTTCCTGTCGATGCGGTCCAATTGATCTTCTGTCATCGAAACTGCAGCCCGAATGAGCAATTTTTCGGCAACATGATAGATCAATTGAGCTGCCCTGTCGATTTTTTCAGACCGCCTGAAATCTGGCACTTGTGCTAGCTTGCGCCATTCGGTCCGGTGACCGCCGGCCCGTTCCCTTGTGCTTGCTCATAGGACCGCCATGCCGCTCGACGCCATCCGCCAGCAGATCCGCGCCAATTATTTGCCCGACGAAGACGCAGCGGTTAAGCGATTAGCCGAGGCGGCCGGGCTTTCGGCCGGAGACCGTAAGGCGATCTCGGCGCGTGCGGCCGACCTGGTGCGGGCGGTGCGCGGTTCGTCCGATCCCCGGCTGATGGAAATCTTCCTCTCGGCCTACGGCCTCTCCACCAAGGAAGGCGTGGCGCTGATGTGCCTGGCCGAGGCGCTGCTGCGCGTACCCGACACAGAGACGATGGACGATCTCATCGCCGATAAGATCGCGCCGCACGACTGGTCGGCGCATTCGGGCGGTTCGAGTTCGATCTTCGTCAACGCCTCGACCTGGGCGCTGATGCTGACCGGCCGCGTGCTCGAGGAAGGTGAGGGCGGTATCGAAGGCACGCTGCGCTCGATGGTACGCCGGCTGGGCGAACCGGTCATCCGCAAGGCAGTGGCCGCCGCCATGCGCGAGATGGGCGAGCAGTTCGTGCTTGGCCGCACGATCGCGGAAGCCGTCAAGCGCGGCCGGCCGATGACACAGAAGGGTTATCTCTACTCCTTCGACATGCTGGGCGAGGCGGCCCGCACCGAGGCGGACGCGCTGCGCTATCACAAGGCCTATGCCGACGCCATTTCCTCGCTCGATGCTGGCTCGAACGGGCCAGATATCCGCCAGAACCATGGCATCTCCGTCAAGCTTTCGGCACTGCATCCACGCTACGAAGAAGCGCAAAAGGAAGAGATGCTGCCTGTGATGGCCGAGCGGCTGTTGTCGCTGGCCCTGGCCGCACGGCATTCGCGGATGGGGCTCAACATCGACGCCGAGGAGGCGGATCGTCTCGACCTGTCGCTCGACGTGATCGAGCGGGTGCTGGCCGAGCCGGAACTCGCCGGCTGGAACGGCTTTGGCGTCGTCGTGCAGGCCTATGGTCCGCGCGCGGCTTTCACCATCGATTGGCTCTATGCCCTGGCCAACAAGCATAATCGCAACATCATGGTCCGGCTGGTCAAGGGTGCCTATTGGGACACGGAGATCAAGCGGGCGCAGACACTCGGGCTTGCCGGTTATCCCGTGTTCACGCGCAAGGCCAACACCGACGTCTCCTACATGGCTTGCGCGAAAAAGCTGCTTGGCATGACCGACCGCATCTATCCGCAGTTCGCCACCCATAACGCGCACACCGTCGCCGCCATCCTGTCGATGGCTGACAGTCGCGACACCTTCGAATTCCAGCGCCTGCATGGCATGGGCGAGGCTTTGCACGAAACGGTGCGCAAGGCCGAAGGCACGCGTTGCCGTATCTATGCGCCGGTCGGCGCGCATTCGGACCTGCTGGCCTATCTGGTCCGCCGGCTCCTGGAAAACGGCGCCAACTCCTCCTTCGTGCACCAATTGACCGACGAGGAGGTCGAGCCGGAGGATATCGCACGCGATCCGCTGGAAACGGTTGAAAGCCAGGGTCCCGCCGCCAATCCGGCGATTGCCCGGCCTTCCCAGATCTTTGGGATCGGGCGCCGCAACTCGAAGGGATTCGACATCACCGACACGGTGACGCTGGCGGCGATCGAGCAGGCCAGAGCGGCATTTGCGGGTCCCGATCGCTGGCACGCCAAGCCGATCACGCGCGCCGCCGGCTACGGCAAGCAGCGCCCGATCCTCAATCCGGCAAAGCCTTCCGAGGTGGTCGGCACGGTTCACGAGGCTGCCGCCAAGCAGGTCGCAACCGCCGTGCGCATCGCTGTCGAGGCGCAGCCGGCGTGGGCAAAACGCCCGGTCGCCGAGCGTGCCGCTATCCTCAACCGTGCCGCCGATCTTTACGAGGCCAATGCCGTCGAGTTCTTCGCGCTCGCCACGCGCGAGGCCGGCAAATCGCTGGCCGACGGCGTCGCCGAAGTGCGCGAGGCGGTCGACTTCCTGCGCTATTACGCCACCGAGGCGGCGAACGCCGAAACGGGCACGCAAGCGCGCGGCGCCATCGTCTGCATCTCGCCGTGGAATTTCCCGCTCGCCATCTTCACCGGCCAGATCGCGGCAGCACTTGTCACTGGCAATTCAGTGATCGCCAAGCCAGCCGAGCAGACCCCGCTGATCGCCTTCCGCGCCGTCGAGATGCTGCGCGAGGCCGGCGTGCCGGAAGACGTCATCCAACTCCTGCCCGGGGACGGCCCGTCGGTCGGTGGTCCGCTGACAGCGGACCCGCGTATTGCCGGCGTCTGCTTCACCGGCTCGACCGAGGTCGCCAAGCTGATCGAAAAGCAATTGGCCGAGACCGCGGCGCCGGACGCCATGCTGATCGCCGAGACCGGCGGCCTCAATGCCATGATCGTCGATTCCACGGCACTTCCCGAGCAGGCGGTGCGTGACATCCTCGCGTCGGCCTTCCAGAGTGCCGGCCAGCGCTGCTCGGCGTTGCGCGTGCTCTATGTCCAGAAAGACGTCGAGAAGAAGATGCTGGAGATGCTGAAAGGCGCCATGGAGGCGCTCAACGTCGGCGATCCCTGGCGGATTTCGACCGATGTCGGTCCGGTGATCGACGATGACGCGCAAAGTTCGATCCGCGATTATTGCACGACGATGGGCCTGCAGGGCCGGCTGATCGCTAAACTTGATGCGCCCAAGGATGGCCGCTTCGTCGCGCCGCATGTCTTCCGGGTCAAGGGCATCGAGGAGATGGAGCGCGAAGTATTCGGGCCGGTGCTGCACGTCGCGACCTTCGACGCCGACCAGATCGACAGCGTCATCGCCGCCATCAACCGCAAGGGCTACGGCCTGACCTTCGGCCTGCACACCCGCATCGAAGGCCGGGTGCAGCATTTCGTCGACGGCATCCATGCCGGCAACATCTATGTCAACCGCAACCAGATCGGCGCTGTCGTCGGTTCGCAGCCATTTGGGGGCGAGGGCCTGTCCGGCACCGGGCCAAAGGCCGGCGGGCCGCACTATCTCAGGCGTTTCCGCAAAGGGCCTGAAGCGGGCACGGAAGTCGGCGAAGGCCATAAGGTGACGGCGACCGAACTGGCCGACAATCTGCCCGATCCCGCTCTCGGCGGCTGGTCGACGCGGCCGGACCGGGTCGCCATCCTCAGGAAGCATCTTCGCGGCAAGGGCGCGGCCGCGATCGGTGCCGCCGCCAGCATTGATTTCGGCCAGGTCGATCTGCCCGGGCCGACCGGCGAGGCCAACACGCTGTCGCTGTCGCCGCGCGGCCGGGTGCTGTGCTTGGGGCCGGACGGCGACACGCTGCTGGCGCAGACCATCCAGGCGCTCGCCGCCGGCAATGCGGTGCTGGCTGTTGCGCCGGGTGCACCGGCGGCGCTCTCGGCATTGACCGGCAAAGGCCTGCCGCTGGCGGCCATCGACGGCCGCCCCGATCCTGTCGAGGCGCGCTCGCTGCGCGTCGATGTGGTTGCTTTTTCAGGCACGCCCGAGGCGGCGCGCATCGTGCGCAAGGTCATCGCCGAGCGCAGCGGGCCGATCGTCCCGCTGGTCAGCGAGGTGCTTTATCCGGCGGCTTATGCGCATGAGCGGGCGGTCTGCGTCGACACGACCGCCGCGGGTGGCAATGCCAGCCTCTTGGCCGCCGCATAGGTCGGCATCTACGCGCCCTCGACGACGGAAAAGCCCTCGAATTGCGGGTGGCCGAGATAGTGGACTTTCGTCGTGCCGACATTCCGGTGGGCGGCGCGGAAGTTCTCCGACTTGGTCCAGGCGACGAAATCATCGTGACTTGCCCACGCCGTGTGCGACGCGAACAGCGTGTAGCCCTCGGTCTCGTTGACCGGGCCGCGCAGCAGGTGGAATTCGCGAAAACCCTTCATCTTGGCCAGGCTGGAGTCGCGGTTCTTCCACATGGCTTCGAAGTTGCCCTCCGAGCCGGTCTGGACCTTGAAGCGGTTCATGGCGATGTACATGGGGTCCCTTTCATGCGGATGTTGATGGTTGCGCCGCACCGCTTGTTCCGGGCCTAGTCAAAACGGGCCGATCCCGACCTCGAACTCCAAGCTCGGGTTCGATGCCTGTGACGGAATTGGAGGGAAGGGAGCGGCCTTGCGCACGATGCCAAGCGCGGCCTCGTCGAAAGTCGGCGATCCTGAGCTTTCCAGAATGCGCAACTGGTCTATGTCGCCCTTCCTGCCTATGGCGAATGCCACAACCGCATTGTTACGCGCGGCCAGTTGCAGCGAAGGCGGGAGAGTACGATTGACGCTGCCGAGTTTTCGAAAGACGTTGCCGCGGTAGCTGTCTTCCGCGGCGCTGCCTTGGTCTTTTTGCCTTTTGCCCTTGCTGGCCGCTTCCGCCAGCCGGTCCTGGCCATCGGCCGTGCCGCTCCGTTCATTCGCTGCTCCAGCAGTGGCAGGGGCAGCCGCCGGAGTTGGCCTTGCAACGGGGATCGGCGGTTGGTCCGGAACGGTGACAGGAATTTCGGTGGTTCCGGCCTGGGCGTTCGGCTGTGCCGGCGTTTCTGTCCTGGCAGCCACGCTCTGGTCATCCGGGCGCGGGGTTGCCGCCACCAGTATGTCCGGCGTGGCCACGGGCTGTTTGACCGGTTCCGCCGAGGGCTCCGAAGCCTGCTTCGCGGCGTCACGGGCAGGCTCGGGAGCGTGTGTCACCGGTTCCTGCGCGGGCTGTGAAGGTGCGGTCGGCGCCGGTCTGGCCGCCTTTGCCGGATGAGGCTTGGCCGTCGGCGGGGGCGGCACCAGCGTGACATTCATTGCCGCCGGGTCCTTGTCCAATGCACTGCCGGCGACCTTGTCACCTTTGTGATCGCCGCCTTCCGACTGCTCTGCCTCCCTGGAATCGAACTTGCCGGCGGACGAGATCAGAAAAGCCGCCGCCACGCCGGCATGGAGCAGGCAGGAGATGGCGATCGCAGCCTGCCACTTGCCGTTGCTGGCTTGCGGTCGTGCCTGGGCAAGTCGCTCTGCCGGCGCTATTGCCAACTCGCTGCCAGCGTCGGGGAGTGGATTGATTTCCTGCATGTCGCGGGCGCGAAATTGCAGCGATACGCGCAGACTTGTCAAATCAAGATCGGCTGCCTCAACCGGTAAGCAATCGAAGCCGGCCAGCGGCCCTGCCACGGTCTTTTCTTATGCGGTCCCACTTCAGACGCCGAAAGCGATGCCGGTCCTGGTGTCCGTCTTCAGCTTGCGCATGCAGGCAGTTGGTTCGACGCCCGTGCCAGCGCAATCCGTTCCGCTGTTGACCAGCACGCGGCTGACCTTGGTGCAGTCGGTGCCGGCCAGGTCAAAGCGTGTCACCTTGGTCTTGCCGTGCGGCAGGTCCTTGAAGTCGAGCACGGTCAGCCGGTCGACGATGCCGGCCTTGTTGAACAGAGCGATCTCGAACGCCGCCTTGGTCAGGTCGGCGCCGAGATTGTTGCTGACCAGGAAGGTCAGCCGGCAGCCCTTGCCGGAAGGCTGCGCGGCATTGAGTTCGAGGGTCAGGACCGGCGCGGACTGCTCAGCCCACGCCGGAATTGTCGTCAGCGACATCGCCAGCGTCGAGGTCAGCAAACGAAGGGATGCCGTCAAGGGCGTCATGGTCAGCCTCCAAAGCGCATGGTTGCCGCTAGCTTCAGCGTGATACCGGGTTCGTAGACCGCAACCGTGGTGCTGCCGTTCAGCGGATTGGCGTATTTGACGTCGAACAGATTGTCGGCGCGGAAATCGACTTTCAGATTGTCGGTCGCCTGATAGCTGGCGAAGGCATTGACCAGTGTGTAGTCCGTCGCAACGGCATTGCCCTTCGGCTTGCCGTTATACTGCACCTCACCGCCGACGGTCAGCTTGTCCTCAAGGAAACGCAGGCCAAGCTGAGCGGTGACCTGAGAGGAGGGAATAGTGGCGAGGTCGGCTTCCACACCCTTGTAGGAAACGGTGTGGCCATCCGTGATCGAGGCCGAGAAGCCGGCATAGCCCCATGCCGCGTCATAGACGCCTTCCAGCTCGAAACCGTTGATCTTGGCCTTGGCGAAATTTTGGTACTGGAAGCAGATCGGGATTCCGGGGCCGAAGGGGCAGCCGCTGCCTGGAGCGAACGGCGACAGCGTTACGCCGTCGATATAGTCGTCGACATCGTTGTTGAAATAGGCTGCTTTCAGGCGCAAGGCGTCGCCCGGTTCGAAGATGTCGTTCTGCTTGTAGTTGACGCCGAACTCGGTCGTCTTGCCGGTTTCAGGCCGCAGATTTGGATTGGGCAGGAACGGGAAGCTGACGCCGGCTGGATGATTGCCGCTGATCAGCGTTTCCGTGATCGAGGGCGAGCGGTAGCCTTCCGCATAAGTGCCGTAGAATTGCAGGCCGGCAAGCCCGGCGCTCTCGAACGGCGAGACACCGACCGTGACGCGCGGGGATAGCCTGTGTCCGGAAATATCGTGCGTGTCATCCTTCAGGCTGTAGCTGTCGTAGCGCAGGCCAGCGATGACTTCGAGCCAGTCCCAGGTGAGCTTGTCCTGGACATAGGCGCCGGACACGTTGCGCTTGCCCGACGGCGTGTAGAAACTGTCGCCCCCGGCCGCGCCACCCGTCTTGACGTTGTCGCCGACCCAATCGCCGCCATAGGTCAGTTCATGCGCGATGCCGTTCGTTTCGAACCGTGACGTGTTCCAGATATCGATGCCGGTCGTGCCGACATCGAATGTCGACAGTGATCCTGCCGGCAGCACCACGGGAAGACCGGTCACCGGATCGAAGCGATTCTGCGGCGCGAGACTGGTCAGGTCGAGATTGGTCTTGTTGTAGGACGTGTTGATGTGGAGATCGAGCCAGCTCTTGTCTTCGTCCGTGATGTTGTAGCGGGCCGTGAAGGTGTTCGACTTCAGGTCGACATCGTTGACCGGCACGCCGCCGCTGGTCTCGTCCCAGCCGTCGCTCGAACCGACCCAGCCGAGCTTGAGCTCACTGTTCTCGGTTGGCCGGATGGTCGTCTTGAACAGGCCGCTCTGCACGTCGAAGCCGGTGCCGTTGACGGTGTCGCCGTCGCCGTCCTTGTAGTTGTCGTAGTCGCGGTAAACGATGTTGCCCAACACGTCCCAGTTCTCATTGATGCGATAGGCACCGGTGGCGCTGGTGGTCCAGCCCTTGCCGTTGCTCTCGTAGCGTCCGGTGACGGATCCGGCCCAGGTCTCGTCGGGCTTCAGGAAATCGACCGCATCCTTGGTATCGAAGAAGACGACGCCGCCAATAGCGCCCGAGCCATAGGTGTTGGCGACGGGACCACGGATCACGTCGACGGATTTGACGAGCTCGGGATCGATGTAGAAGGTCGACTGGGTGCCGTGGTCGGAACGCTGGAAATTCTGGCGCGCGCCATCGACGATCACCGCGACGCGGCCGAAATCCTGCAGGCCGCGGATGTTGATGCTGGTGCTGACGCGCCTGGCGTCGGCCTGCGCAGCGACGCCAGGCACACCGAAAAGCATCTCGTTCGGCGTTGTCGCCATGCGGCGATCGAGCTGTTCCTGGTCGACATGGCTGGCAGAGGCCAGCGACTGTATCGCCGTTTCGCCGGTGCGGCTGAGCACCAGGATCCTGTCGAGCAACGTAGCGACCGCGGGGGCTGCCTTTTGCTGGTCAGTCTTCTTCGATTGATCTGTCTGCTCGCTCGCCGCCTGCGTCGCAGGTTGCGCGTGCGCCGATGGCGCGGATAGAGCGATCGTCGCCACGCTTGCGAGCAAAGCCGCCGCACCGTTCGCCGCCGACCGGCCGCGCCGTTCCCAACTTATCAACCCCATGCCCCAACTCCAAATCCCAGGTTCCATGCTGGCTGGCCCGGGGCTTGCTGGCATTTTGATCGTATCCGGCATCTTAAATGTTGACTCATTTAGTCCGGTATTGCACTGACTAGTAAACATGATTATTCAAGTCAAGAAATGAATCGGCAATTCGCAACGCCTAGCCAGATGCCCGGCACAGGAAAGGGATCGACCCAGATGAACACGCACAATCCCAACGAGTTTCGCTATCGCGTCCGCCGTTCCGACGATACCTCCACCCGTTTCGATCGGGTCTCGCTGGCGGTGCGGACGCTGTCCAGCAACACGCTGTTCCAGGGCGAGCACGAAATCGGAATCGAGCATCATGGCGCGCTTTACCGGCTGAAGATCACCCGCCAGGGCAAGCTCATTCTCAACAAGTAAGACAAGGCATCAGGGGTAAAGACATGGACCAGCGCGTAAAACCCGCTCCGCATGAAATCCGGCGGGCCCGGACCGACAATCCGAAAGCGCGCGAGCGTGACCTGGCCGCCCAGCTCGGTATTTCGGAGGCCGAGCTGGTGGCCGCCCATTGCGGCGACGGCATCGTCCGCGTCGAACCCCGCGTCAACGACCTTCTGACCGGTATCGAGGCCGTTGGCGAGGTTATGGCGCTGACCCGCAACGAAAGCGCCGTACACGAGAAGATCGGCGTCTATGACAAGGTCGTCACCGGCAATCACAATGCCATGGTGCTCGGCGAGAACATCGACCTGCGCATTTTTCCGAAAATCTGGGCGCATGGCTTTGCCGTGGAGAAGCGCGACGGCGACGATATCCGCCGCAGCCTGCAGTTCTTCGATGCGGCCGGCGACGCGGTGCACAAGGTGCATCTGCGCCCGGCCTCCAGCCTCCATGCCTACCAGAAACTGGTCGCCTCGCTGGAATCGCGGAACCAGGAGCCGACGATCGACATTTCGGGGCCGGTTCTCGATGAGGAAAGCGAGGCCGGGGCATCGAGGGCGAGCCCGGATGACCTGCGTGACCGCTGGAGCCGGCTGACGGACGTGCACCAGTTCTTCGGCATGCTGAAGACGCTGAAGCTCAGCCGCCGCCAGGCGGTGCGCATGGTTGGCCAGGACTACGCCTGGCTGCTCGACAACGACGCGGTGCGCGCCATGTTCCATCACGCCGCCGAAAGCGAGATGCCGATTATGTGCTTCGTTGGCAACCGCGGCTGCATCCAGATCCACTCCGGTCCGATCAAATCGATCAAGCCCATGGGGCCGTGGATCAACGTGCTCGACGAGACCTTCCACCTGCACCTGCGCACCGACCACATCCATGAAGTCTGGGCGGTGCGCAAGCCGACCAAGGACGGCCATGTCACATCGCTCGAGGTCTATGCCGCCAATGGCGACATGATCATCCAGTTCTTCGGCAAGCGCCATGAAGGCGAAGGCGAGCGCGACGACTGGCGTTTTCTGGCCGAGCACCTGCCGCGCATTCCGAACCCGACGGCAGCCTGAGGAAAGTGTGATGCGTTTTGTTTCGAGACCGTCCGCCCTGCGCGGATCGATGGTCGGTTATGCAATCGGCCTTTCCATGGCTTTCGCCGCGCTGCAACCAGCCGGCGCCACCGAAGGCGTTTCGGTGTTCGCCGATCCTTCGAAGATCGCCGCTATTGGCGGCTCCATCACCGAGATCGTCTATGCGCTGGGCGAGGAGAGACATTTGGTGGCGCGCGATTCCACCAGCCTCTATCCAAAGGCCGCGCTCGACCTGCCTGATGTCGGTTATATGCGCCAGCTGTCGCCGGAAGGCGTCTTGTCGGTCAATCCGACGGGCATACTGGCATTGCACGGCAGCGGCCCCAGGGAAGCCGTCGACGTGCTGAAGAAGACGAGCATTCCGTTCATCGACGTTCCCGAGCAGTACAACCGCGAAGGCATCCTCCAGAAGGTCCGCATTGTCGGCAAGGCGCTCGGGGCCGAGGCAAAGGCCGAGGTGCTGGCCAAGGACCTCGATGCGAAACTCACAGCCGCCGAAAAACGGACAGCCTCGATCAAGGAGCGCAGGCGCGTGCTGTTCATTCTCTCGACCCAGGGTGGCAAGATCCTGGCGGCCGGCAGCGAAACCGCGGCCGACGGCATGGTCAAGCTGGCGGGCGGGGTCAATGCGGTGGAAGGCTTTTCCGGCTACAAGCAAATGGCGGACGAAGCGATCATCACCGCAAGGCCGGACGTGATCCTGATGATGAGCAATGCCGGGCCGCCGGTCTCGGACGACGAAGTGTTCGGCAATCCATCCATCGCCTCAACGCCGGCCGGAACGGCGCGCAAGCTGATCCGCATCGATGGCGCCTATCTACTCGGCTTCGGGCCGCGCACGGCCGACGCGATCCATGATCTCGCCGTTTCGCTTTATGGCGCACAGGTCACGGACTGAGCATCATGGCCGACCAGTCGATCGCAGGTCCGGCGAAGGCGATTAGGGCATCCGACGGGGATCGTTCCGGCCGCGCCCGTGCCGTCATCCTTCTGCTGTGCCTGGGCTTGGCGATCGCCATCTTGCTTTCGCTCACATCCGGCGCATCGGATGCATCCGCCGTGACCGTCTTCAGGGATTGGCTCTTTGGCTCCGTCCCCGGCGATGCGGCGCTCAACGCCCGCGACAGCTTGATCGTCCATGACATCCGCATGCCACGCGTCATCCTCGGCATGTTGGTGGGTGCGGCGCTCGCGGTTTGTGGCGCCGTCATGCAAGGACTGTTCCGCAATCCGCTCGCCGACCCCGGACTTATCGGCGTTTCCGCAGGGTCCAGCCTTGGCGCGGTGATCATCATCGTTCTTGGCGGGACCGCGCTGGCGCCGGTGACCGCCTTGCTCGGAACGCTGGCGCTGCCGCTTGCGGCGTTCGTCGGCGGTCTCGTCACCACATTGGCGCTCTATCAGGTCGCCACGCGACGTGGACAAACCTCGGTCGCCACCATGCTGCTCGCGGGCATAGCCCTGGCGGCACTTGCCATGGCGCTGACCGGAATCCTCATATTCATGGCCGACGATCGCCAGCTGCGCGACCTGACCTTCTGGTCACTGGGATCGCTCGGCGGTGCGACATGGGCCAAGATCGCTTCCGTAGGACCCATAATCGTCCTGGCACTGGCGGCGATGCCGTTCCTGGCCCGCGGCCTTAACGCGCTGGCGCTGGGCGAAGCGACCGCCGGCCATCTCGGCATTCCGGTGCAGCGGCTGAAATACACTGCCATCATCGGCGTTTCGGCGGCGGTCGGCGCCTCCGTCGCCGTCAGCGGCGGCATCGGCTTCGTCGGCATCGTCGTGCCGCATCTGCTGCGACTGCTGATCGGACCCGACAATCGTTACCTGCTGCCGGCCTCGGGGCTGCTCGGCGCCTCCTCGTTGCTGCTTGCCGATGCGGTCGCCCGCACCATCGTGGCGCCGGCCGAGCTGCCGATCGGCATCGTCACCGCAATATCAGGCGCGCCGTTCTTCCTGTGGATATTGCTGCGCAGGCGCGGCGTGATCGATTTGTGAGGCTGGAATGATCGAGGCGAGGAATGTTTCGGTCGATATCGCCGGCAAGAGAATTGTTGCCGGTGTCGATTTCGATGCGCGGCCGGGCGAGGTGGCGGCAATCGTCGGCCCCAATGGTTCGGGCAAGACGACCTTCCTGAGGGCATTGTCGGGGGACCTCGGCTATACCGGGAGTGTCGTCCTCAACGGCCGCGACCTCGCAGCGATGAAGCCGGTGGAGGTCGCCGTCCAGCGGGCTGTGTTGCCGCAGGCGACGACACTGTCGTTTCCTTTCACTGTGCGGGAGGTCGTCAGGCTTGGCCTGGTCGGTGGCCGTTCGGGCGCGCTGCCGGGCGAGGACGGACGCCTGCCGGAACGGGCGCTGGCGCGGGTCGATCTCGACGGCTTTGCCGGCCGCTTCTATCAGGAGCTTTCCGGTGGCGAGCAGCAGCGTGTCCAGCTTGCGCGCGTGCTGTGCCAGGTCTGGGCGCCGGTGCTCGACGGCAAGCCGCGCTATCTGTTCCTTGACGAGCCGGTGTCCAGCCTCGACATCAAGCACCAGCTGATCATCATGAACATCGCCCGCGACTTCGCCAGAAGGGGCGGGGGCGTGGTAGCGATCCTGCACGACCTCAATCTGACGGCCATGTACGCTGACCGCATCTTCGTGATGCATCGCGGCCGGCTGGCCGCCAGCGGCTTGCCCCGCGACGTGCTGAGTGACGACCTGATCGAGAAGGTGTTCGATTGCCGGCTCAAGGTCGGCGTGCTGCCGGCCGGCAACATGCCGTTCGTGCTCCCGCAATCGTCGGTCAGCTGATATTCAGCCGACACTGCACGATGCGGCAGGGATCAGGCCGCTGGGGCGCGGCGCTCCATCAGCATGTCGATGCCGAGCAGGGCGCGTACATTTGGCCTTGCCGCCACGAGGTCGGCGATCGTGTAGCGGGCAAGCACGGCGAAGAAGGCGTTGAGCGCTTCGCGCAATGCGGAGTTCAGCGCGCAGCTGTCGACCAGCGGGCATTCGGCGGCATCGTTCTCGAAGCACTCCGCCATGGCAAAACTTTCCTCGGTCACGCGCACAACGTCGAACAGGCTTATCGATTCGGCGGCACGGCCGAGCCGTACCCCTCCGTTCCGGCCGCGCACAGTCTCGACCATGCCATTCTCGACCAGAGGCTGCAGGATTTTGAACAGGAACAGTTCCGACACCGAATAGGCGGCCGCGATCTCCGGGATGCGGCTCAACCGGTCACTGTTGGCGGCGCAATACATCAGAATGCGCATGGCATAGTTGGTTTGGCGCGTAAGCCGCATCTTGTCCTCACTCGGCGCTGATATGATGCAACCACGCCAGATTCTAAACTTTGCTGGCGCGGCCCTCGTCCGGAATCCGGATCGCTGCACTGGTCTCGGCGGAATATGGCCTATAGCTTGGAATAATTCCAGACTAGCCGGGCATCATAGATGAATAAACTCGTCAACTTTATGTGCGCCGCCGGGCAAAAGCCGGGACAGACAAACCGGCTGCCACGGGCATTCCGGCGGCCGCGGCACTAGATAGGCCTAATAGACGAGGAGCGGCATGGCTCAATCGGACCAATCCCTGGCGCCAGTGCGGTTCGATGCCGACGCGGGCGCCAAGCTTTCCGCGTTGCGGCGGACAAAGTTCGTAGCCACGGCGGCATTGGCACTCTGCGTGGTGGTCTTTGCCTTGGCCAAGTCCTTCCAGAGCAACTATCCATGGCTCGGCTTCGTCGCCGCCTTCGCCGAGGCGGCAACGATCGGCGGCCTTGCCGATTGGTACGCGGTGGTGGCGCTGTTCAAACGGCCGCTCGGGTTGCCCATCCCGCACACCGCTATCATCCCGGAAAACCAGGACCGTATCGCCGACAATCTCGGCCGTTTCATCGAGGCCAATTTCCTGGCGCCGGAACCGGTGCGTGAAAAACTCGCCGAGGTCGATTTTTCGGCGCTCGTGGCCGACTGGCTGGCCGATGCCGAACGCGCCGCCGGCCTGTCGCGCTTCGTCGTGCGGCTGGTGCCGCAGACGCTTGCCGCCGTCGAACAATCCGGTCTGCGCGGCTTCGTCACCAGCCGCATGCTCGAACAGATCGAAAAGGTGCCGCTGGCGCCACTTGCGGCCGAACTTCTGTCGGCGCTCACCGACGACCGCCGCCACCAGAAGCTGTTCGACGAGTTCATCAAGGTCATCGGCCGGTTTCTCAACGACGAACAGGCGCTGGCGACGATGCGCGACAAGATCCGCGAGGAACTCCCGTCGCTGTTCAACCTGTTCCGAGCCGACGCCTATCTCCTGAAGAAGATCGTCGCTTCGGCTGGCTCCTTGCTGGACGAGGTGCGTGCCGATCCCGATCACCCGATGCGCGCCGAATTCGACCGTTTCGCGCAAAGTTTCGTCGAGCGGCTGCGCACGTCCAAGCAATATGCCAGGCGAGCGGAGAAAATGAAGCGCGACTTCCTCGCCAGACCCGAAATCAGGGCGCTGGCCGGCGACATGTGGGAGAGCCTCAGCCTGTTCATCGAGCAGGACGCCAAGGCGCCGAATTCGTTGATCAGGGAGCATCTGGCCAACATGTTTGTCGAAGTCGGCCGCCATCTTGCCGGAGACGCGCAGATCCGGGCCGACATGAACCAAGGATTCGTGGTGGCGCTGGCCTCCTTCGTCGAAAGCCAGAAGAGCGGTGTGTCGAAATTCATCGCCGACCAGGTCAAGCGCTGGGACCTTGCCCAACTGACACGCCTGATCGAGATGAACATTGGCAGGGACCTGCAATATATCCGCTTCAACGGCATGATCATCGGTGGGCTGGCGGGCATCGTGCTTTACACGATCGAGCTGCTGCTCCCGGTCAATTGATCCCTAGCGATCGCCTAGGCCCGTGTTCGAAATGGACACGAGACGTTCGAGTGCTATTCTCCTCGATGAGGGCGTCCGCGATCGCGGCAAAGGGGAGATGACAATCATGGCCAGACAATCGGAATCCGATTCTTTCATGGAAATGTTCGGCAGGTTCGGCCGTGACCTGAAGGTGCCGAATGTGGATGTCGAAGCGATTCTTGCGCATCACCGCAAGAATCTCGAAGCTTTGGAGAAATCCGCGCGTGCCGGGGCGGCTGGGACGTCCTCGCTGTTGTCTAGGCAACGCGAAATGCTGCAGGACACGCTGCGCGAGATCGCCGACATGGCGCAGAGCTACCGCGCACCGGGCAATCCGCAGGAGTTGATGGCCAAGCAGACCGAGTTTGCCAGAAAATCCTTTGAGGCGGCGCTCAAGAACGCCGGTGAAGTGGCTGAGCTAGCCAGGAAATCAGGCACCGAATCGATCGACATCCTGCGCGCACGCATCAAGGAGGCGATGGAGGAGGTCCGCGCCGGTTACGGGCAGAAGTAGGTTCTCATGGGCTGTCGTTCCGCTCTCGGCCGGGCACACCCCGTTCCCGATTCCGTAACCTTTCGCACAGTTGCATTAGCGCCACGCCATAAGCTCCCGGCAGTCTGAAAGGTCGAAAAAGTCCCAATTCGCCTGCCATCGCATGGCAAGACGTGGCACGAGTGAGCGCGAATCCGCCGGAACGGATTTGCGAGGGACGAATTGACAGAGGCCGCCGGTTCGTGGTCCGGAAGCTTTGGAAGCGATCGGGAAAGCAGGCATGACGGAAGTACGGCCTAAAACGCCGCCAACCTACGAGCAGCTGAGAACGATGTCCGGACAGGAGCTCGGCGTCTCGGAATGGACCACGGTCGACCAGAACCGTATCAACCAGTTCGCCGAATGCACGGGCGACCATCAATGGATCCACGTCGATCCTGAACGGGCGCGGCGGCAAAGCCCGTTCCGCACCACGATCGCGCATGGCTATCTGACACTGTCGATCATCGGCGCGCTGGCCCTTGAAATGGGTATCGTGCCCGAGAATACGCAGGCCGCCTTCAACTATGGTTTCGACAAGGTGCGTTTCCTGGCGCCGGTCAAGGTCGGCGCACGCATTCGCCTGCGCACGACGCTGCTTTCCATGGACGACAAAGGCCCGGGCCAGTATCTGATGAAGGCAGCCAACACGGTCGAGATCGAAGGCGAGGAAAAGCCGGCGCTGATGGCTGAAACACTCGTCATGCTCTACGAGCGCCGCAAACGGGCAGGGGCCTGAACGGCGCCCGCCAGGCTCCTTGCGTCATTTCCTTCAGCTGTTCTTGTGCGGCAAGGAATAGGCCCAGATCTGGGTATGGCATTTCGGAAAAGGCATGATTGAGCATCCGCGCAAATGGTGAGATTTGGCGGCGTTCTGCCGTTTCATGGATGGTCTGATTTGATGGGGCAGAAGGCCGCAACAACGAGGTGTTGTCGCGGCTTATTTGTCTGCTGACTTGGTGGTTCCCATATCAGCGAGTCATCGCCGTTTCGAGCGCCTTGAAAATCCGCTCGTCCGCGCACTGGGCGACGTTGAAGCGCAGGAAGCGGCTGGCGGACTGCGACAGGCTGAACGCATTGCCGGGCGCCAGCACGATGTTGTCGGCGAGCGCACTGCGGGCGATTTCGGCCGCGTCCACGCCTTCCGGCAGGGTGCACCACAGGAACAGCCCAGCCGGCTGCTCGATCCAGGGCGTAATGCCGATCGCCTTCAGCCGGGCGCTGGTCTCGCCCATGGCCCGCGAAAGGCGGGCGCGCAGCAAATCCATGTGCTTTCGGTAGCTGCCGTCTTTCAGCAGCGTCAGCACAAGTTCGGCCGCCAGCCGTCCGCCGCCGAACGTCGTGGCGATCTTGAGGTCGGTCAGCCCCTCGATCCAGTCACGGGGCGCGGCGATGAAACCGCAGCGGACCGACGCCGACAGCGTCTTGGAGAAACTGCCGATCTGGACGACGCGACTAAGGCCGTCGAACGCCGCTAGCCTTGGGGCGGGAATGTGCTCGAAATCGGCGAAGATATCATCCTCGACGATGGTCAGATCCGACTGGTCGGCCAGTTTGAGCAAACGATGGGCCGTCACCGGAGACAGGATCGCGCCGGTCGGGTTATGGATGGCCGAGTTGGTGATGTAGAGGCGCGGCCGGTGTTCGGCCAGCGCCTGGGCGAACAGCTCGATGTCCGGCCCCGATGGCGTGTAGGGCACGCTGACGACCTTGGCGCGGTGGGCGCGCAGCAGAGCATGGAAATTGAAGTAGCAGGGATCGTCGACCAACACGGTGTCGCCCGGCTCGATCAGGAACCGGCAGAGCAGGTCGATGGCCTGGGTGCACGATTCCGTCAGCATGATCTGGTCGGGGAAGGCTTCGATGCCGTGCCCGGCCATGCGCCGCGCCAGCAATTGCCGCAGCGGCGGCAGCCCGAGCGGCGTGCCGTAATCTGCGAGCGCGACATCGTCGGCACGCGCGACAGTGCGCAATGCCCGGCGCAGCCCGGCCTGTGGCATCCATGAAGCCGGCAACCAGCCGCAGCCGGGTTTCAGGACCTCGTCGCCAGCCTCCAGGGACTGGCGCGAGACCCAGAGCGGATCGACGGCACGGTCGAGCCGGGGACCGATCTCGGCGAGCGACAGCGGTGCCAGCGACCCGGCGGCATAGAAACCGGAACCGGGCCGCGAACGGATCGCGCCTTCGGCGGCAAGCCGTTCGTAGGCCTCGACCACGGTGGATTTCGACACCTGCATGGATTTGGCGAAAGCGCGGATCGAGGGCAACCTTGCTCCAGGCGTCAGGCTGCGCGCGGCAATCCGCTGCCGGATGGCGGCCATGACCCCTTCGACGAGAGTTCCGCCGCTGTCGAGCCTCACTGCTTCGTCCATCTGTACCTTCCAGAAAACCATGACAGTTTTATCGAATTGTACTGCATTGTCTCTGGTGGCGCCATAGCCGCGGGCCCCATAGAGGAGCGAAACAAACGGAGCCTGCGATGGACAAGACGGCGAGCGGCTGGGTGAGCGGATTTATCGGCGTGCTGATTTTCAGCGGTTCGTTGCCGGCGACGCGCGTGGCGGTGATGGATCTCGACCCGATATTCCTGACGTCGGCCCGCGCGGTCATTGCCGGCCTGCTCGGTCTCGCGCTGCTGCTTGTGTTCCGCGAGAAGCGCCCCGGGCGTCATGACTTGCTGTCGCTCGTCATCGTTGCGCTTGGCGTGGTCGTCGGCTTTCCCTTGCTGACGGCATTGGCGCTGAAGCATGTCACCTCGGCCCACTCCATCATCTTCGTCGGCCTGCTGCCGCTGGCGACCGCGATCTTCGGCGTGCTGCGCGGCGGCGAACGGCCTCGGCCGGCCTTCTGGCTGTTCTCATGCCTGGGCAGTGCGCTGGTGGCGGGCTTCGCGCTTGCGCAAGGCGTGACGGCTTCGCCGGTCGGCGATGGACTGATGCTTGCGGCCATCGTCGCCTGCGGCCTTGGCTACGCCGAGGGTGCCGCGCTGTCGCGCAAGCTCGGGGGCTGGCAAGTGATCTGCTGGGCGCTGGTGCTGTCCCTGCCGGTCATGCTGGTGCTGACCTTTGCGACCCTGCCGCTATCCTTCGCCAGCGTAGGCTCCAATGCCTGGATTGGCCTTGGCTATGTCTCGCTGTTCAGCATGCTGATCGGCTTCGTGTTCTGGTATCGAGGCCTGGCGCAAGGCGGCATTGCGGCGGTGGGGCAGTTGCAGCTTCTGCAACCGTTCTTCGGGCTCGCACTGGCGGCGACGCTGCTGCATGAACAGGTCAGCCCGATGATGATCGTCGTCACGCTTGGCGTGGTGCTTTGCGTTTTCGGCGCGAAGAAGTTTGCCAAGCAGGATTTGCCGCGTCGTGCGGCTGCATAGCGATGCCTACCCTCACGAGAACTTCGTCACCACCCCAATGCCGATACCCTCGAAGCCGCCCATCGCCATCAAGGCTGCTGGCGCTTCGTCGAGGCTGATTTTCTTGCCGACCAGCAGTTCGGGTTTGAGCTTGCCGTGGCGGATCATCTCCATCATCGCGGGGTAGCGATAGGCCTGCATGCCGTGACTGCCGAGGATTTCGAGTTCGAAGGCGATCACCTTGTCCATCGGCACCTGCGGGCGGGCGTGTTCGCCCAGCATCAAGCCGACCTGCACGTGACGGCCGCGCCGGCGCAGGTTGGCGATCGAGTTGAAGGACGTCGTCGGATGGCCGAGCGCGTCCATCGACATGTGAGCGCCACCATTGGTGATCTGCTTGACGGCCTTGACGACGTTCGGCGTCGTCGAAGCGTTGATGGTCGCCACGGCGCCGATCTGTTTGGCGAAGTCCAGCTTTTCCTCGGTGAGGTCGATGGCGATGACGTTGGCGCCCATCGAACTGGCGATCATGATTGCCGACAGGCCGACGCCGCCGCAGCCATGCACCGCCACCCATTCGCCGGGCTTTACCCGGCCCTGATCGACAATGGCGCGGAACGATGTGACGAAGCGGCAGCCGAGGCTGGCGGCGGTGGCGAATTCCATTTCGTCGGGCAGGCGCACGAGATTGGTATCGGCGTGTTCGATAGCGACATATTCGGCGAATGAGCCCCAGGTGTTGAAGCCAGGCTGGGACTGGTGTTCGCAGACCTGGTGATTGCCTGATGTGCATTCGAAGCAGTGGCCGCAGCCGACGGCAAACGGCACGGTGACGCGTTCGCCCGCCTTCCAGCGGGTGACGTGCTTGCCGGCGGCAACCACGACGCCGGCCAGTTCGTGGCCCGGCACATGCGGCAGGCGGATATCGGCGTCGTGGCCCATCCAGCCGTGCCAGTCGCTGCGGCAAAGCCCGGTCGCCTCGACCTTGATGACGACGCCATCGGCCGCCGGCTTGGGGTCTGGCACGGTCTGGATCGTCGGCGCTTCGCCGAATTTCTCGAAGACGACGGCTTTCATCGTTCATTCCACCCTTGAGACGACACTCACTGCGGGAAACGATAGCCGATTCCCTGTTCGGTCAAGCGGAAATCGATTCCGCCAGGCTGGCCAGCCTGCGGACCCTGCGGTCAGCCGTTTTCCTGGTTGCGGAAATCGGCAAGCCGGGTGTCACCGGGGGCAAGCAGGCGGCCGTCTTCTGCGTGCACTTCAAGACGCCTTATCGGCCGGCCACTCTCCGTGTCGACCATGAAGGTGTAGGGCTCGCCCGGACCGGAGAAATAGGTCTCGCCCCACTGCCGCAAGGCGACCAGCACGTAGAACAGGCCGCGTCCTTTTTGCGTCAGCACATATTCATGATGCGCGCTGCCGTCGGGGGCCGGGACGGTTTCGAGGATGCCGTGCGTAACCAGATTTCGGAGCCGCGCCGACAGGATGTTCTTGGCAACGCCGAGGCTCTTTTGGAACTCGCCGAAGCGTCGCAGCCCGTCGAACGCGTCGCGCACGATGAGAAGCGACCACCAGTCGCCGATCGCATCCAACGGTCGCGCGATCAGGCAATCCGCACTCTGGTGGCTCGTTCGTTTCACCATGGCTTTCGTTGGTCCAGCTTCTTCATTTCGGTTGCAAGATAAAACTGTTCTGTTTATTCCACAAGTGGTTTCAATTTGAAACCTTTTGTGGAGAGCAGCATGAATATACAGGTGGTGAACGGCGCGCCAACGAAGGTGGAGCAGCGCGAAGAGCCGGGGCAGGTTACGCCAGAATCATCACCGGGATTGTCCGGAATGACCGCGCTGGTCTTCGCCATCGCCTGTGGCCTGAGCGTCGCCAATGTCTATTTCGCCCATCCGCTGCTCGACGCCATGGCGCATGATTTTGCCATCGCGCGGGCCTCGATCGGCATCGTGGTGACGGTCACGCAGGTTGGCTATGCTCTTGGCCTGTTCTTCATCGTGCCGCTGGGCGATCTGTTCGACCGCCGCAAGCTGATTGCCGGCCAGGCGATCCTTTCGGCCGTGGCGCTGATAGCCGTTGGACTCGCGCCGAACGCGGCGATGCTACTGGCGAGCCTCGCGGCTGTGGGGCTGCTTGCCGTCATGGTGCAGGTGCTGGTTGCCTACGCGGCGGACCTCGCCGCGCCGTCGCAACGGGGGCGGGCGGTCGGCACCGTCACCAGCGGCGTCATAACAGGCATTCTGCTTGCCCGCTTTGTTGCCGGCGTCGTCGCCGATCTCGCCGGCTGGCGCTGGGTGTATCTTGTCTCGGCAGGACTTACACTTGTCATGGCGGTTGTTCTCCACACCATCCTGCCGCGCCACGAGGCAGAGCGGCCGCGCACATCCTACATTAGGCTGTTGGGCTTGATGATGCTGCTGTTCGTGCGGGAACCGCTGCTGCGCGTGCGCGCGGTGCTCGCCTTATTGATCTTCGCCAGCTTCAACGTGCTGTGGGCACCGCTGGTGCTGCCGCTCAGCGCGCCGCCGTTTTCACTGTCGCACACTGCGATCGGGCTGTTCGGCCTTGCCGGTGTCGCCGGCGCGCTGGGGGCGCGATGGACAGGCGGCCTTGTCGATCGCGGGCATGGTCAACTGGTCACTGGCCTCAGCCTGCTTATGATGACCGCGGCCTGGCTGCCGATCGCCTTCATGGGCACGTCGCTATGGTTGCTTGTCGCCGGCATCGTCATGCTGGATCTGGCAATCCAGGCCGTCCACGTTGCCAACCAGAGCCTGATTTTCGCCCGCCGGCCGGATGCGCGCAGCCGGCTGGTCGGCGGCTACATGATCTTCTATTCGGTCGGCAGTGCGCTCGGCTCGCTCGCCTCGACCATGGCCTATGCCGCGGCCGGCTGGAGCGGGGTCTCGTTGCTGGGGGCGAGCATCGGCTTGATGGCGTTATTGTTCTGGGCGCTGACACTGCGCGTTGGCCGGTGAGATCTTACTCGGCGTCAATCTGGTTCTGTGGCGCGGCTTTCTGGAAGGCGGGTAGCGTCATGCAGGCGGCGCTGATGCGCGCGATTGTCGGGTAGGGCGTCATGTCGACGCCAAAGCGGGCGTTGCTGGTGACTTGCGCGGCAAGGCAGATGTCGGCCAGCCCCGCCGCCTCGCCATGGCAGAATGTGCCGGTTTCGGGCGACGCGGTGAGCAATTTTTCGAGCGGTCCAAATCCTTCATTGACCCAATGCCGGAACCAGTTGGCGACATCCTGGTCGCCGGCGCCGAACAGGGTGCGCAGCGAAGTCAGCACGCGCAGATTGTTCACCGGGTGGATGTCGCAGGCGATCATCTGCGCCAGCATTCTCACTCGTGCCCGGCTCGGCGGATCCTTCGGCAATAGCGGGGGTTCAGGTATGGTCTCGTCGAGAAACTCGATGATCGCCAGCGATTGCGTCAGGAGCATGCCGTCGCTCCAGATCAGTGCCGGCACCAGCCCCTGCGGATTGACCGCGAGATAGGCCGCCTCCAGATGCTCGCCATGGCGCAGGTGATGCGGGATGTAGTCATAGCCCACCCCTTTCATCTCCAGGGCAATCCGCACCCGGTGCGAGGTGGAGGAGCGGAAGTAGTTGTGCAGGACAATGTCGCTCATGCGTCACTTCCGCTGGCCGATGGTCAGTTCGATCGTGCCGATGCCGTCGACACCGCCTGATATCGTTTCACCCGGCTTGATCGCGCCGACACCGGCGGGCGTGCCGGTGAAGATCAGGTCGCCAGCCTGCAATTCCACGCCTTCGCTGCAGATCGAGACGATGTCCGATACCGGCCAGATCAGTTCGGCGAGGTCGGCATCCTGTTTCACCGCGCCGTCGACGGCGAGCCAGATGCGTCCCTTGGCCGGGTGCCCGGATTTCCGTGCGGCGACCAGCGGGCCGCAGGGCGCGGAACGGTCGAAGGCCTTCGACCAGTCCCAGGGCCGCGCCGCCTTCTTGGCGACATCCTGGAGATCTCGGCGGGTGAGATCGATGCCGACGCCATAGCCCCAGACATGGTCCAGCGCTTTGTCGCGGGAAATGCGAAAGCCTGAGGTGCCGATCGCCACCACCAGTTCGATCTCGAAGTGGAGGTTTTCCGTCAGCGGCGGGTAGGGGATATCAGTACCGGAATCGACCACCGCGTCGGCCGGCTTGGTGAAGAAGAAAGGCGGATCGCGATCGTCATTGCCGAACTCGCGCGCATGTGCCGCATAGTTGCGGCCGACGCAGAAAATGCGCCGCACGGCAAAGCGTTCGCCGGAACCCGCAATGGCGACGGAAGGCGTTGGCGGGGCGGGAAGGACAAAGGCGGTCATGGCGGTCTCTGCGTTTGGCGGGGAGTCGGCGGCACATTCGGCCGATTTCCAGGGGCGGGCAAGGCGTCGCTTTTGATAAAGCATGGGCTTCGCCTAGGCTGTATAAGGAATTCAGGCTTCCGATCATTTTTTTGCAGCGATGAAACCTGTTCGACGGCGATAGACTATTTGCCAATAATCCGGCCATGGTCAGGAGACTATGGTGTGCCCGGTAAACCGGAACGAGCCCTATGACAGCCCCTACCGATCGCGTCCGGTTCCTTATCATCGACGATCATCCGCTGTTTCGCGAGGCGCTGCACAGCGCCGTTCAAATGGCTTATCCCGAGGTCGACACAGTCGAAGCGCGCTCGATCGCCGAGGCGCTGGACTTGCTGGCCGACGCAAAGCCTTTCGACCTTGCGCTTCTGGACCTCAGCATGCCCGACGTGCACGGCTTCGAGGGGTTGTTGCAGCTCAGGACCCGCTATCCGCGCCTGCCAGTGGTGATCGTGTCGGGTTATGAGGAGCCTCGCATCATTTCCGAGGCCTTGTCCTACGGCGCTGCCGGCTTCATTCCGAAATCGGCGCGCAAGAGCGATCTCGCCGCCGCCATTCGCTCGGTGATGGACGGCGCGATCTATGTGCCTGAAACCTATGAGGGCCTGCCGCCGGGCGCGGACAGCACCGATCGCGCCGATATGGTGCAGCGGCTTTCCAAGCTGACGCCGCAGCAATTGCGCGTGCTGCAGATGCTGCGCCAGGGCCTGCTCAACAAGCAGATCGCCTACGAGCTGCAGGTCGGCGAGACCACGGTGAAGGCGCATGTGTCGGAGATCCTGCGCAAGCTCAATGTGTATAGCCGCACGCAAGCGGTGATCGAGGTGTCGAAGCTGGACAGCGCCGAGCTGTTCCGGGATCAGGTAGGGTTTTGAACCAACCCTCCCGCTATGCCAGCAGATGCGCCAGCAGTGCCCTTAGCTGCGCCGGCTTCACCGGCTTGCGCATCAGTTCGATGCCGCCGGCCCGTGCTGCCTTGGCCACGGCTTCGGAGCTGTCGGCGGTGACGATCAGCGCCGGCACGGCGCGGCCGAGATAGTCGCGGACCTCCGATATGGTGGCGGTGCCTAGATCGCCGCCGTCGAGATGCTGGTCGGCAATGACGATGTCGGGCAGCCAGTCGGTGTCGCCAAGCATGTCCAGCGCATCGGCGGTGGAGGTCGCCGCGCGTACCAGGCACTGCCAGCGTTCGAGCAGGAAGGTCATGGCTTCCAGCACTTCGGCGTCGTTTTCGACCAGCAGCACCTTGGTGCCGAACAGGCCGTAGCCGCGCGGCCGCTCCATGCTGGCGGCGCTGGCGATGGCGTCGGCCGGCGCGCCGAGGCCGACGGGGACATCGATGTGGAAGATGGTACCGCGGCCGACCCTGGATGAAAACGTGACGGGATGGCCGAGCGCGCCGGCCATGCGGCGCACGATGGCGAGCCCCAGCCCAAGACCGCCGCCGTCGAGTTCGGCGGTAGCCGGCAAGGTGCCGCGATGGAACTCCTCGAACACCGCTTCGCGCTGATCCTCGGGGATGCCGCAGCCCGTGTCGGCGACATCGATGCGGATGGTGTCGCCGCGATGGCGTGTGCCGACAAGGACGCCGCCCGAGCGCGTATAGCCCAGCGCGTTGGAAAGGATGTTCTGCAGGATGCGGCGCAGCAGCGTCCTGTCCGAGCGGACCACGGCATTGACCGGCCGGAATTTCAGCGACAGCGCCTTCAATTCCGCCACAGGCTGGAAATCCGAGCGCAGCGACGAGAACAGCGCCTCCAGGCTGACGTCGCCAATGTCGGGCTGAACCACGCCGGCGTCGAGCTTGGAGATGTCGAGCAAGGTGCGCAGCAGGTCTTCCATCGTTTCCAGCGAGCGCTCGACCTGCCGCACGAGCTTCTTTCCCTCTTCGCTGGTCTGCACCTCGGCAAGGGCTGAGACGGAGAGATGGGCGGCGTTCAGCGGCTGCAGCACGTCGTGGCTGGCCGCAGCCAGAAACCGTGTCTTGGACAGGTTCGCCTGTTCGGCGTTTTCCTTGGCGGCGCTGAGATCGATGTTCGACTGCTCCAGCCGCCGCAACGTCGAATGCAGTTCCTCGGTGCGCGTACGCACCCGGCTTTCCAACGAGATCGCCGTCTGGAACAGCGAAAAGGCATTGCCTTGCTGGTCCATCGAGCGCTCGACGCGGCTGACCAGGGCGGCGTTGATCTTCTTCAGCCTGTCGAGATCGTTTATGTTCCTGAGCGGCATGCTGTTGCGCCGCCCTATTCAGCCGCCTGGCGGTCGCCGAAAGCGATGCCGGTGAAAGTCTGGTTGAGGTGCATCGACCGGTATTGTTCGCCATAGGTGCCGAAGCCGATGACATTGTTGATCCGGTAGAGTTCCGAAATGTCACGAAAGACCTGGCGGTTGCGCGCATCCAGCCGGCGCAGCACGCAGTCGAAGCCAAGGATCATATCGATGCCGCCCAGCCTTTCCTCGACCTCGCGCAATGCCGCTCGTGTCGCGTCCACCATGTCCTTGGGCTGGGCGATCGACAGCACGACACCGTCGTCGATGGCGCAGAAGAACGACAGCGAGCCATCCGCGTGCATCTTCTGGATCGAGCGGCAGTAATATTCTCCGCCCACCTTCACCACCACTGGATGCGAGGCGAAGCTCAACGGTGTCAAGGTCTGTGGGAGGATCCCGACCGAAGCGGCATATTCCTCCGCCGCATTGGTGGCGTTGAATTCCCGCACGACGCGGTGATCCGGGTCGGACGCGGTCACCACCAGCTTTTCGTCGGTGGGAACGAAATTGTCGGTCTTGAAGACGTGGAACGGAATTTCCGTGGCGACCAGCACGATGATGGCGCTGTCGGAGGTGACCCTGCCGTTCGAGATCAGACGCGTCGTCTCGAATTTCAAATCGTCGCCAGCCGAGCCGCCGAGGAGCGGTATGTCGTCGAGACCCCAGTGGATGGCCGAACTCACCGCTTCCTCGGCATAGGACAGCCCGTCGATGAAGCAGAGCGCGAAGGTGTTGCTGGTCTGCTCGCCGCCGAGCCGGGCGCGCAGCGTGCGCCGCAGGGCCTCGACCTCTTCGGTGATCCTGTCCATGCCCGATGTCGACAGATTGTCGATCATCGTGCTGACCGCCGTGAAGGACGCCGAGGGCAGCAGCATCGCCAGCATATGGCCTTCCTCGAGCCCCTGCGGCGTGATCTCGCCGGCGGTGGAACAGCCAGCATGGTGGAGACACGGCGCGTGGGCCGAGAGTGCCCGTGACAGGGCGCCGGCCTCGATCAGGCTCTGGGAAAAGAACACGAGGGCAAAGCCGGCATTGATGGCGGCGGCCTCGGCGGCTACCGCTCGTGCGAAGACATCCGGGTCGGGCTGGTCCGTGGTCAGCGCCGACAAGCCGCATGCGTAGCGCGTCCGTGAACTTGTCAGCGGCGGTCCTCCCGCATTTCCTCCGACGCCTTCTTGTGCGCGGCTTTTCAAGTGCTTCTGGCGCGCGGGCGACGAGGGCATTGTTGCCGCCAGAAGGCGTTTTGGCAATGGGGCCGGAGGAATGCACTTTGGTGCCCTGGCCATGACCGAAAGTACAATGATCCGCCTTTTCCGTCGTGCTGTTTTTTGTGCGTTGTGCGGTGTACGACTAGCACGTGGCCGAAGTGCCAGCGGCGCGTCGGCAGCGTAAGACCAAGGTTGACACCCAGGGAGGGGCTATGTCGGACGTTTCGTTGATGGTGAACGGCAAGCGGGTCGGCGGTGCCGTCGAGGATCGAACGCTGCTCGTCCATTTCCTGCGGGAGAACCTCGGCCTGACCGGCACTCATGTCGGTTGCGACACTTCGCAATGCGGCGCCTGCGTCGTCCATGTCGATGGCAAGGCGGTGAAGTCCTGCACCATGCTCGCGGTCCAGGCCTCGGGGTCGAGCGTGATTACGATCGAAGGCCTGGCCAACGGCGCCGACCTGCATCCCGTCCAGGCAGCCTTCAAGGAACATCATGGTCTGCAATGCGGCTTTTGCACGCCGGGCATGATCATGGCCGCGACCGACATGATCAACCGCCACCCCGAAGGCCTCGACGAGGCCACGGTGCGGGCAGAACTCGAAGGCAATATCTGCCGCTGCACAGGTTACCACAACATCGTGAAAGCCATCCTCGCCGCATCGACGACGATGTCGAAGGGGGCCAGGGGCAAGGCGAAGCAGGCGGCGTGAGGGAAAAGAGGAGTGGAGTAGTCGGTAGTCAGTAATCGGTCTGAACCGGCGGCTGTCCTCACTGCTCACTACTTCCTATTCATTTTTTGGGAGGAAATCTCTGCATGGGTATCGAAGGTGTCGGCGCTCGGGTCGCGCGCAAGGAAGACAAAAGGTTTATCACCGGCGCCGGCCGCTATGTCGACGACATGGTGGTGCCCGGCATGAAGCATGCGGCCTTCGTGCGCAGCCCGCACGCCCATGCGCAGATCAAGAAGATCGACGTGAAAGCGGCTCAAGGCATGCCGGGCGTCATCGGCGTCTTGACCGGCAAGGAACTCAAGGCCGACGGCATCGGCAACCTCATCTGCGGCTGGATGATCCATTCCAAGGACGGCACGCCCATGAAGATGGGCGCATGGTCGCCGCTGGCAGTCGACAAGGTCCGTTATGTCGGCGATGCGGTCGTGGTGGTGGTGGCGGAAACCAAGGGCCAGGCACGCGATGCGGCCGAGGCGGTCGAGATCACCTACAAGGAATTGAAGGCGGTCGTCGACGCAACAAAGGCACTCGAAAAGGGTGCGCCGCAGGTCCATGCCGAGGCCGAGAACAACCTGATCTTCGACTGGGAGATCGGCGATGCCAAGGCCACGGACGCCGCCATCGGGGCGGCGGCGCATGTCACCCGCATGAAGATCGTCAACAACCGGTTGGTGCCGAACGCCATGGAGCCGCGCGCCGCACTTGGCCATTACGACAAGGCCGAGGATCATTACACCTGCTGGACGACATCGCAAAACCCGCATGTCGCGCGGCTGGTGATGAGCGCCTTCTACAATGTCGCGCCCGAAAACAAGCTGCGCGTGATCGCGCCGGATGTCGGCGGCGGCTTTGGTTCCAAGATCTATATCTACCCGGAAGAGATCGTCTGCCTGTGGGCCTCCAAGAAGACCGGCGTGCCGGTGAAATGGGTCGCCGATCGCACCGAGAGCTTCCTCACCGACGCGCATGGCCGCGACCACGTCTCGACGGTGGAAATGGCATTCGACAAGAACAACAGGATTACCGGCTTCAAGGTCGATACGATCGCCAATCTCGGCGCCTATATGTCGCTGTTCTCGTCCTGCGTGCCAACCTATCTCTATGCAACGCTGCTGTCGGGCCAATATGACATCCCGGCCATCCACGCCAATGTGCGCACTGTCTATACTAACACGGCACCCGTCGATGCCTATCGCGGGGCAGGGCGGCCGGAAGCCACCTATCTTCTGGAACGCACCATGGAAGCGGCGGCACGCGAGCTCGGCGTCTCGCCGGCAGACCTTAGGCGCAAGAATTTCATCACCACGTTTCCGCACCAGACACCGGTGATCATGAACTATGACGCCGGGGACTATGGCGCTTCGCTCGATGCGGCGATGAAGACCGCCGACTATACCGGCTTTGCCAGGCGCAAGGCGGATTCGGTCAGGAATGGCAAGCTGCGCGGCATCGGCATGAGCTGCTACATCGAGGCCTGCGGCATCGCGCCGTCGGCGGCGGTCGGCTCGCTCGGCGCCGGCGTCGGCCTGTGGGAATCCGCTGAGGTAAGGGTCAACGCCGTCGGCACGATCGAGGTGCTGACCGGCTCGCACAGCCATGGGCAGGGGCACGAGACGACCTTTGCGCAACTGGTCAACCAGCGTTTCGGGGTGCCAATCGATTCGGTGTCGATCGTCCACGGTGACACCGACAAGGTGCAGATGGGCATGGGCACCTACGGCTCGCGCTCGGGCGCGGTCGGAATGTCGGCGATTGCCAAGGCGCTCGACAAGGTCGAGGCCAAGGCCAAGAAGATCGCCGCCCACCTGCTCGAAGCCGACGAGGGCGACATCGTCATCGAGAACGGCGAGGTCAAGGTCGCCGGCACCGACAAGAGCCTGCCGTGGTTCCAGGTGGCTTTGGCCGCCTATACCGCGCACAATTTGCCGGCCGGCATGGAGCCAGGCCTGAAGGAAACGGCGTTCTACGATCCCGCGAACTTCACCTTCCCGGCGGGCTGCTATATCTGCGAGGTCGAGATCGATCCGGAAACCGGAACGACCGAGATCGTCCAGTTCGTGGCTGCGGACGATTTCGGCAACATCATCAATCCGATGATCGTCGAAGGCCAGGTGCATGGCGGCATCGCCCAGGGCATCGGCCAGGCGCTGCTGGAAGGCGCTCACTACGACGCCAGCGGGCAACTGCTGACGGCAAGCTACATGGACTACACCATGCCACGTGCCGGCGACCTGCCGTCGTTCAAGGTCTCGACGTCGAACACGCCATGTCCGAGCAACCCGCTCGGGATCAAGGGCTGCGGCGAGGCCGGTGCCATCGGCTCACCGCCGGCAGTGATCAATGCCATCACCGACGCCATCGGCATCGTCGATATCGCCATGCCGGCCACACCGTCCACCGTGTGGGCCGCGATCCGCGCGGCGAAATGAGTGACTAGGGAAGTAGTGAGTTGCGGATAGGGCAGCGGGCCACCTCCGGCAGCGGCCATTCCCTACTCCCTACTGACTACTCACTGCTGACTAACCACTTAGGGGGAGGATCCCATGTACGCAGTCAACTATCACCGTGCCGCCTCGGTCACTGAAGCCGCCAAGCTCGTGAAGAGCGGCGACGCCAAGCTGCTTTCCGGCGGCATGACCTTGATCCCCGCCATGAAGACGCGGCTGGCGGCGCCATCCGATCTGGTCGACCTGTCCCGCATCAAGGAACTGCAGGGGGTCAAGGTGTCGGGCAAGACGGTCACGATCGGCGCTGCCACCACGCATTTCGACGTCGCCAATGACGAGAAGCTGCGCAAGGCCTGCCCGGCACTTGGCCATCTGGCGTCGCTGATCGGCGATCCGGCGGTACGCCACAAGGGCACGATCGGCGGTTCGATCGCCAATAACGATCCGGCGGCGGACTATCCGGCAGCACTTCTGGCGCTCGGCGCCACCATCATCACCAACAGGCGCGAGATGTCAGCCGACAAGTTCTTCAAGGGGTTGTTCGAAACCTCCTTGAAGGACGGCGAGATCGTCACGGCGGTCTCCTTTACGGCACCGGCGAAGGCTGCGTACGAAAAATTCCGCAATCCGGCCTCGCGCTACGCGATCGTCGGCGTGTTCGTGGCCAAGGGCAAGGACGGCGTCAGTGTTGCCGTCACCGGCGCCGGCGACGACGGCGTCTTCCGCTCGAAGGAGATCGAGGCAGCACTTGCCAAGAGCTTCGATGTCGCTTCGCTCAATGGTGTGAAAGTTCCGGCGAAGAACCTGATGAGCGACATTCACGCTTCATCAGACTACCGTGCCAACCTGATCACAGTCATGGCCAAGCGCGCGGTGGCGGCAGCCAACGCCTGACGCAAGATCGATTACGGACGGGGGAACGGGCTGTCACGGCCCGTTTTCATTCCCGGCGACCGTAGGCCTAGTTCCCGTCGGCCACGTCCCCATCCTTGCTTGAAGCAATTCCGGCCCATGCTGCGGGGGACATGCATCGGCGGCAATCTCGCACTTGCACAAACTTATATTGCGCTGCAGTATAGATCAGGGCGGGAATGCGAGCCGGGTTCGGGAATAGCCGTGCCTTTCGCATTACAATGCGAAGGGATCGGCATGTCCGAAATTTCCGCGACCCATCTGGCTCCGCCCCGAGCGATCGTCGAGCGACCGGCCAGGACAAGACTGGCCTATCTCGATGGCTGGCGCGGTCTGTCGATCGCGCTCGTGCTGATTGGGCATTTTTTTCCCGTTCCCGGGATCAATCTGGGCGTGCTGGGCGTCGAATTCTTCTTCGTGCTGAGCGGCCGGCTGATGGCCGAAATCCTGTTCATCGAACGCTATCCGCTGAAGAAATTTTTCAAACGCCGGTTCTCGCGCATCTATCCGGCGCTTCTGGTCTTTGTCATCGTCGCCATGATCGCGCTCTCAGGCACGTTCATCGCCTTCAAATGGAAGGCGGCCCTGACGGCGCTGACCTTCACCTACAACTATGCCGGAATTCTCCTGAATCGGGCCGGCGCGCTCGACCACATCTGGTCGCTCTGCATCGAAGAACATGCCTATATCATCCTGGCGGCGATCAGCGCGGTCGTTGCCAGCCGCAGCCGTGTCATCCCGCTGCTGCTGGTCCTGGCTCTGGTGGCCATGGTCAATGGCGCGGTTTCCTACTGGTTCCTGCACATGGATTATGAGACCACGTACTGGCGCACCGACGTGCACATCGCCTCGATCCTGCTGTCGGCCGCGATCTGCCTGCTCAAAGCGGACGGCAAGCTGCCGACCTTGCTGAAGGGGCCTTATGTCGCCGTTGCGGCGGCCGTCGGCGCGGTTTGCCTGTTCATGGACTCGGTGCCGACACCGATCCACTACCTGGCCGCGGTGCCATTGCTGGCGATCGCCGTCAACGCGCTGGATTTCAGCACGCGGTTCTTGTCCGGATGGCTGTCGTCCCTGCCGATGACGATGCTGGGTGTATGGTCATATTCGCTCTATCTGTGGCAGCAGCCCTTCTACAAATTCGTCTACGAGCAGGGCAGCAATCCATGGCCGATGCTGGCCGGGGTTTTTGCCTGCGCGCTCTGCAGCTACTACCTGATCGAGCGCCCAGCACGCGAATGGCTCAACCGCAATTGGTGAGCTGCCCGATGGTTTGATAGTCGCCAGACGATAGCCGCACGACGGCGAGGTCCTTTTCGCCAAATAGCGCTTAGCTGTCTCCGGGTTGGGGCAACGTCCAGGTGAGTCGGCGGGTGCCACCGATCAGGTGGCGATCTGCCTGACGTAATAGCGCACCGCTTTCTTGCCGCCGTGGATCACCGCGTCGCCGACTTCGGCGAAGCCGAGTGCGGCGTGGAAGGCATCCGAGGCGGGGTTGGGCGGGTCGGTGTTGACCTCGCAGGTGACCAGCGCGTGACCGGCGCTCCGCGCATGGTCGAACAGGTCCCGATAGAGCCGGCGAGCATGGCCGCGGCCTCTTGCGTGCGCCGCCACGACGACGCGGTCGACATAGATGAAGCTGATGTAACGCTCGCGAAACCAGACGAAGTTCGGGCTGTCGTAGTTGGCATCCTGGTCGAAGGTCATGATGAAGGCTTCGAGATCGCCGATGCGGCGCGCGTAAAAGGCCTCGGCGAGCAGGAACGACAGCCGTTCGGCTTCAAGCCACGACAATTCGGCGGCGTGCTCGTTGTTGAGCGCCAGTATTGCCGCTTCGTCGGCCTGCGCAATGCGGTCAATGGGCGAGGTCATGCCTTGGCCGCCGCGATTGTCGCCGCCACCAGCGCTGTATCGGTCAGCGTGTTGCGATATTCGCGGTCGAGATCGGAGCCGCCCATGCCGACCTTCGGATTGCGGTAGCGCATGGCGCTCGACACGTCCTTGAGGGCGGCGAAGTGCATTTCGGCCAGGCCAGTCCTTGCGCGCACCTCGGCGATATTGCCGAGATCGAGCCCGCCGCAACCGAGGATGATGATGCGCTCGCCGGCCAGCCGGACCAGCTCTTGCAGCAATGCCAGGCCTTCGATCGCCGTGTCGCGCTGGCCGCTGGTCAGCACGCGGCCAACCCTGCAGCGGATCAGCGCTTCCAGGGCTTCGGCCGGATCGCGAGTCATATCGAAGGCGCGGTGGCAGGTGACGTTCAAGGGGCCCGCCGCCTCTGTCAATTCGCGCATGCGCTGCTCGTCGATGGCGCCGTCGGCGTTCAGGCAGCCGAACACCACGCCGGGCACGCCGAGTTCGCGAAGCGCGGCGACGTCGGCAAGCATCGAGCGGTATTCGGTCTCGCTGTAGAGAAAATCCCCGCCGCGCGGCCGCACCATGACATGAAAGGGCACGGTCGCCTGGTCGAGAGCGGCGCGCACGGTGCCGAGGCTCGGCGTGGTGCCGCCTTCGACAAGGCTGGCGCAGAGTTCGATCCGGTCGGCGCCGGCGGCCTGCGCGGCGAGCAGGCCATCAATGCCTTCGACACAGATTTCTATAAGCGGCGGGCGAATTTTTGGGGTCAAGGGGCGATCCAATCCATGGTGTTGCGCAAGCCCTAGCACCCGGGCGCCTGGCGCGGAAGCGTGAACGCTACGCCGCCACTTGGACCAGACGGCAGATTCCATTCTTGACAGTCACATAACTGCAGGGTTATGGGTTATACATAGCTGATGGGTTATGATTTTGCGCGTGGCACCACGACAGCAACGAGAGGAGCAAGGCACGGAAACCAAATCGATCGTCGTCGAAAGGCTGATTCCATATTCGGCGGAAAAGATATGGCGAGCACTGACCGTGCCGGCACTCGTCGGCGAATGGCTCATGCAGAATGATTTCGCTGCCCAAGAGGGGCATCGCTTCACATTCCGTGCGACACCAGTTCCCGGGTGGTCCGGGGTGACGAACTGCATGGTGCTGAAAGTCGAGGCGCCGCGGCTGCTGGCTTATAGCTGGGGCGATGGGACGGAATCGGACAGCGGGTTGAAAACCGTGGTGACGTGGTTACTGACACCCGAGGGGATGGCGACCCGGGTGCGAATGGAGCAGTCGGGATTTCGGCCCGCCGACGAGCGTGGCTATATCGGCATGGGAAGCGGCTGGCCGCGCATTCTCGAACGGCTCGAACAGGTTACCTCAAAACAGGCCTGACACCCGGCAGGCAGCTAACAGTTCCATCAAGTCGAAACCCTGGATGCGAGGCGTCCGGGCCGGGAAAGCACGCCCGGAGAACAGTTCAAAAGGAGAAGACACATGCAAGCGAGAATCAAGAGCCCGGTGATGCTCATCCCAGGCGCCCTGCAGGCGTTTCTGGCGCTGGACAAGTCGACCGAGGCAGCGGACCTGCCCTATGTGACACGCAAGCTCGTGCATCTGCGCGCCAGTCAGATCAACAGCTGCAGCGTCTGCGTCGACATGCACGCGCGCGAGCTCAAGAAAGCCGGCGAGAAGGAAGAGCGCATCTTTGCCCTCGCTGCCTGGAGGGAAACGCCTTATTTCACCGACGCCGAACGCGCGGCATTGGCGCTGGCAGAAGCCGGCACAAGGCTCGCCGACCGACCGGACGCGGTGCCGGACGATATCTGGGAGGAGGCGGCCCGGCATTATGACGAGAAGGCCCTTGCCGCACTGGTCATCCAGATCGCCCTGATCAACGCCTTCAATAGGCTGAACGCGACGACCCGGCAGCCGGTTGGCGCCTGGGGCTGAGCGCCGGGTTCACATGGGGGGCTGGGTCCACGAGGCGAGGGGCGGGCGGCGCATTGCCTTCCCGCCCCGCCGGGAGCACCTATGCAACCTGGTGGCTACTGTCGCAATTCGGTATTCTTGGCGCCTTCCTCGACCTGATCGATCACCAGGAGCTTGACCGGCCCGTCGCCAATGTTGGTGGCCTGGTGCCACTGCCCGATCATTTCGATGATGAAATCGCCAGTCTTGTAGGTGTTGCTGTTGCCGGTTTCGACATTCGTGACCTTCAGCGTTCCGGCCTGGACATAGGCGTAGCGCGGGAAGGGATGGCGATGGACCGGCAAGGTCGCGCCGGGCGCGATGTCATAGGTCGAGACCAGCACCTGCACGTTCTTCCGCGGCAGCGTGATCGGCTGCCCGGATGCAGTGGTGGTACGTGATGCGAGTGGCGTCACGACGACTGGGGTTCCGCTGCTGTCCAGCGCATGAGCGCCGGTCGCGAACGATGCTGCCGTGAGCAGCAATACCGATGCCAGGATTTTCCGCATGATGTCCTCCCTTGACCGACGCATCTATCGCGCGGCGGCGGCAGCGTGCAAGGCCGCTCGTGACCAGAGGCCGAACCTGGCGTGCATTTGCACGGGCGGTTGATCCACCACCCGGGCCATGTTCCTCACCCGCTTCCAACCGGAAGGCTGTCCTGCAAGGTCTGATGCATGCCCGGTCATGAACGGCCATGGTGCTGCTTCAAAAAAATTTCGGGCGACCTCTTGAACAAAAAAATCATGATTCCCAGATCGTTTTCCGTCGAGGCTTCGGCTCGACATACTGCGTCGCGGCGACGCTGCGGCGACCCGTAAACCATGTTGCTTCACGGAGGATATGGCTATGAGAAGCTTTGATTATTCGCCTCTTTACCGCACCACGGTCGGCTTCGACCGGCTCTTCGACATGCTCGAAAACAGCGTGCGCTCCGACTGGCCGCCCTACAACATCGAGAAGAATGGCGACAACGACTATCGTATCACGATGGCCGTCGCCGGCTTCGGTCTCGACGAAGTGGAACTTGTGCAGAACGGCCCTGAATTGTCCGTCATCGGACAGAGAAAGCCCGATCAGCAACATCGGGAGATCCTCCACCGGGGCCTGGCGATAGGTAACTTCAAGCAGGTGTTCAAACTTGCAGACCACGTCAAGGTCAAGGCGGCCAATATTCATAATGGCCTGCTGTCGGTGGACCTGGTCCGCGAAGTGCCCGAGGAACTCAAGCCCCGGCGCATCGAGATCGGTTCCAACGCCGCAGCGGTTCCGCTTCAGGATGGCGGCAACAAGCAGTCCATAGATGTGGATGCCGAGCCGCAACGCAAGGTGGCCTGATACAGGAAACCTCAGTCTGTGGTCCGCCTCCCGGCTCGGCCGGGAGGCACAGATCGCGGAGAACGGAGATGAGATCCCAAGCTTACAGTTTTCATGAATCCAAACCGACGGATTACGCAGCGGAATTCGCTGCGCTGCGTACGCCCGAGGACGTCCTGAACGAGAACATGACGATCGGCGAGAAGAGGGCTTTGCTCGCCTTCTGGGCCTCGGACGCCCATGCGGTTCCTGACAATCCAACCCTGCGTCAATTGGACAACGGTGCGATGGCGCAGGTCAGCGAGATTCTTCGTGCGCTCCACACCCTGGACGAGATTGCGCGCAAGCCGACGGCCAGGGCACCGTTTGATCGCAGTCCGTCCTCAGACCAGCGTCGCAACAAAACCAGGCGCAACTGGCTGCGGTACCCCTGGCGAGATGACGACGACGATGATCCGCCGCCGGTTCCGGCATATGCCGGTGTCCCACCCAGGTGTGGGGATGGCGGCATGTTCGCGGAGCCTGAGCATGCCGTCGCGTGAAAAGCTGAAGCAAACGAACACCCTCAACCGAATGGAGGACTATATGGGCGACAGGACGTTCGATCGACCGGTGCTGGTCAAGGATGGCCAGTTCATCCAAGAAATAGGAAGCCTTGAGGATGCATTCGATTTCCTGGATGAGTGGCCGCGGGAGCGTCGAGGCCCGATTTTCGAAACGGCCTTCCGGGCTTGCCAGCGTGCTTACGATGGCCAGATACCACTCTCGGTCGCGCGCGATGCCGTCGCTGGGTTCGCGAGATCCGTCAAGATGCTGCAGGAGCCGCTTGCTCCGGTGCCTTGGATGAGCGGCACCAAATCTGGCCGCGGTGGGGTGGCCGCCTAGCTGCGACAACGGCAGCGGCACTGCCTAGAGGTGTCGCTGCCCGCAGTCCCATACGGGTTAGCAGGACGGGTCACAGCCACGGCGAACCCACTATGTCGCGTGGTGCCGACGATGGCAGGCAGAGAGGTCTTTTGAGAAATTGGCTCCCCGGGCCGGATTCGAACCAGCGACCAACCGGTTAACAGCCGGTTGCTCTACCACTGAGCTACCGGGGAACGGAGGCTCTTTGAGCAAGTGGCGCAGCCTATAGCAAACCCGTTTCGGCTTTGCAAAGAAGCATTTCGCATTTTTCCGAGACTTTTTCGCTCAGGCGTTTCTCGCAATCGGCCTTGCCCACCCTCATATTAGCCGTCTTGGCGACGAGCGCGGAACCGAAAGGGCGGTCGCGGCTTTCGTAAAATGAGATTGCCGAGCCCTAACACAGGCGGTTCTTCACGATGACGGCAGCGGACGAAAACCCGATACCCGCAAGAAAGATCTCGGTGTTCGGGCGTGAATTCACCATGCCGCGGTCGCGCGGCCTCAGAATCACGATCGGCGTGCTATTGACCCTTGGCGGCATTCTCGGGTTCTTGCCGATCCTCGGCTTCTGGATGGTGCCGCTCGGATTGCTGGTGCTCTCCTACGAAATTGCCATGGTGCGCCGCCACCGGCGCCGCCTGGTCGTCTGGTGGGAGCGGCGACGCCGGCCGAATTGAGCGGCCGGTACCGATGCATGTCGCACGGCGGTCGCCTTCAACGAGAATCAATCGTCGCGCCGTCTCTCCGTGTCGGTGCCGGATTCCTCTGAAGCCGGTTGCTGGCCTGCTTTCAGATCTTCGCTGATCTCCTTCAGGACGGCTGAAGCCGAGGCCAGGCGCGCCCGGTCGCGGGGTGAAAGCCTGCCGGTGCCTTCTATTCTCAGGCAGTCGATGGCATAGCGCACCAATTCCTCGCATCCCAGCAGCGGCACGCTTTCGGTTTCGTGCGTTTCGTCCTTCGGTTTGGCCAGGGCCATGATGCAGTCCTCCCTGTTTCTCAACGCAAGCCGGTGCGCGGAGTTTCGCTCGATCATTTGCCATGCTTAACGGATTGCCAATGTGAGTGGGCGGCTCCGACGGCGATCTAACAGGGCGCGGAGCCGGCGCAAGGAAACCGTTTTGGAATGCGTGTGGCCGCTTGACGGCATTTTCGCCGCAACCTATTGGAACCGGGTGGAACGCCGGGAGCAATGAGGCCTCGTGGCGGAGTGGTTACGCAGAGGACTGCAAATCCTTGCACCCCGGTTCGATTCCGGGCGAGGCCTCCAATACCCGGGCTCCAGCGCGTCAGCGCCGGAGCCTGAAGTTCCGGTCGAAATGAACCGCGATTCTGGCGCGGCAAGCAGATTGGTTGGAGCATGAGCGCTGATTTTTCCGAACTTCGCGTCAAGATGGTCGATGGTCAGGTTCGCACCACCGACGTGACCAGCGCGCCGCTGCTCGACGCGATGCTTTCGGTGCCGCGCGAGGTCTTCGTCGGCGATCGCCAGCGCGATCTGGCCTATATCGACGAGGACATCCGCATCGCCGACAGCGCCGATGGCCCGCGTTACCTGATGGAAGCTTCGCCACTGGCCAAGCTGATGCAACTGGCCGAGATCAACCCGACCGACTCGGCGCTCGATGTCGGTTGCGGCACCGGTTATGCCTCGGCCATCCTGTCGCGCCTGGCGAGATCCGTCGTGGCGCTCGAAAGCGATTCGGCACTGGCGCAAACCGCCGCGTCGACCCTGTCCGGGCTTGGCTGCGGCAATGTGACCGTGGTTCAGGGCGCCCTGGCGCAAGGCCATGCCGCGAAGGCGCCTTACGAGGTCATCTTCATCGGCGGCAGTGTCAGTAAAGTGCCGTCGGCGCTGCTCGACCAGCTCGCCGAAGGCGGCCGCCTGGTGGCGGTCGAAGGCCAGGGCAATTCAGGCGTGGCGCGACTTTTTGTCAAAGCCGGGGGGGTTGTAAGCGGGAGAAGGGCGTTTAATGCGGCAATTAAGCCACTACCCGGGTTCGAACGTGAGCATGCTTTCGAATTCTGAATGATTTGCCTTGCAGCAAAGACCTTGTCATGGTCGCTTGCATTTGAACGATCGTTGCTGATCCCAGACTGGGGGCACTTTGGGCTGAGCGACAGGGAACATAAACACGCCACGCCGCCTGCTCTGGAAGGAGAAGCCGGCGCGGCGCGGTTCCCATGGAAAACGAATGAGGGATACACCGTGCCGTCAGTACGCAAGTCACTTTTCACCGCCGTCCTTGTTTCGGCGACCGCGCTATCCCCACTGGCTGCTTCGGCTGAAACCATCACCGGCGCGCTTTCAAAAGCCTATCAGTACAATTCCACGCTGAATGCATCGCGCGCCGGCGTGCGTGTCACCGACGAGAGTGTGGCCATCGCCAAGTCGGGCTGGCGGCCGACGGTTACAGGTTCAGCCAACATCGACTATACGAACACGCGCCGGGCAAATGGCGGCGGCAGTTCGAAACTGACAAGCGGCAGCTACGGCATTCAGATCAATCAATCGCTGTTCGACGGGTTTCAGACGAGGAATAATGTCGCGGCCGCCGAATCCCAGGTCAAGGCGTCGGTGGAAAGCCTGCGCAATACCGAGGAAAACACGCTGTTCAACGCGGCCATGGCCTATATGGACGTGATTCGCGACCGGCAGATCGCGGTGCTGACCGAGCAGAACCTGCAGTTCCTGAGCGAGCAGGCGCGCGCCGCGCGCTCGCGCTTCGAAGTCGGCGAAGGCACGCGCACCGATGTCGCGCAGGCCGATGCCTCACGAGCGTCCGCGGTGGCATCGCTGAGCGCGGCCCGCGCACAGGCGCTGGCCAGCGCTGCGACCTATCACCAGGTCGTCGGCGACGAGCCTGGCAAGCTCAGGCCCGCTTCGCCATTGGGCCGGTTGCTGCCGTCGAGCCTCGACGCGGCGATCGCCGTCGGCTCGGCCGAACACCCGGCCATCCTTGCCACTCAGCATCTGGTCGACGCCGCAGCGTTTTCAGTCAAATCGGCTGAAGGCGCGCTGTTGCCGCAGCTGTCGGCTTCGGCCGGCGTTTCGGAAGATTACCGCAAGTCCATTCCCGACATCACCGGTTCCAACGGCAATTCGACCTCGGCCAATATCGGCGCGACGCTGACCATTCCAATCTACTCCGGCGGCCGGACGTCGGCGGTCGTGCGGCAGAACAAGGAATCGCTGGGGCAAGCACGCATCCAGGTCGACGTTACCCGCGACCAGGTGCGCCAGGCCATCGCCACCGCATGGTCGCAATACACCGCCGCGCAGCAAAGCGTATCCGCCAACAGGCAGGTTATCGACGCCGCACAATTGGCGCTGAACGGCGTCATTGAGGAACGCAATGTCGGCCAGCGCACCACGCTTGACGTACTCAATGCGCAGGCCACCGTGATTACCGCCAAGATTAACCAGGCCAATTCCGAACACGACGTTGTCGTGGCGAGCTATGCCATCCTTCAGGCGATTGGCCGCCTGTCTGTCGACCGGCTTGCGCTGCAGGTGACGAAGTACAGGCCCGAAGAGCACTATAATGCCGTCAAGGACAAGTGGATCGGCCTGCGCACGCCGGACGGCCGCTAGGCCGTTCGCTCGATCGGCGTTTTCTGGCTAGGATTCGATCGACACCGTTGGACCATCGTTCTCCCTTGGTCGGTAGCTGACGGGACCGTCACACGGCTTTGGCGGATTTGCTCTAATCTGTTGAAATCCCACATGTCCCCAGATTGGGGATTCTCGTGCGGCGATCCGTCGGTTACGCTGTCGCCATGATTCGAATCCGGCTTTTGCCGGAGCGGAAAATCTGCAACGGGTCACAAGGGCGGCGGATGTGACGATGGCAACGGCAAGCAGCGCACAGCGCGAACCTTCCATGGAAGAGATACTGGCTTCCATCAGGAGGATCATCGAAGACAGCGACAATGGCCGCAAGCAGCCCGGCGAGGCCGACGAATTGCAGCAGGACCTGGAGCCGCCACCGAGCGCTGTGGCAGCCGCCGACATCGATGCGTTTCGCGCCGAATTGCATGCCGCTCCCGAGGTCAGGAAGCCGGTCGCTGTGACCGAAACAATCCAGGCGCAGCCGGCGATTGCGCGCATGGATGCGCCGCCGCGTGCCGATCCGGCTCCGGGCAGGACGCCGATGACCCTGGCCGAGGTCAGCGCCCGGGTTGCCGCCGAGCCTGCCGCCGACGCGCCAGCGGCTCCCGCGGAGGTTGCGACAAGTGAAGCCATCGTCGCCGATTGGCGGCGCGAGATCGCGGCGGTTGGCGAGCAAGCCAAGGCGATGCCGGACCGGAGCGTCCGCAAGCCAGCGGCAGAGCCGGAGGTTTCGGCAAGCAAACCAGTGGTGGCGGAACCTGCGATCGACCGGGCTCCTTCAAGCGATGCTCCAACGGGTACGGCTGAGGCGCACGCGGCGGCGAACGAAACGCCGGCGGTGCGTCCCGCGATTCTTTCCGAACATACCGGCCGCCAGGTCGCGGCCGCCTTCGGCGAACTGTCCGACGCCTTTGCCAGCCGCAGCAAGAAGACATTCGACGAGATGGCCGAAGAAATGCTGCGTCCGATGCTGCAGGATTGGCTGGACAACAATCTGCCGACGCTGGTCGAAAGGCTGGTGCGCGAAGAGATCGAGCGCGTGGCACGCGGAGCGCAATAACGTCCAGGCTAGCATCCCGAGAAACGCCGCCGCCGAGGCGGCGTTTCTCGTTGTGGTTGGATCAGTCACTGGTTGCCGAACTGGCGAAGGCGAGCAGGTTGCCGTCGGAGTCGCTGACAATGAAGGTGCGCGAGCCCCGGGGTCTGGGTCCAGCGATCCATTGGCGTCAAGACGCCCACGGCCCGTCCGTTGAAATGAATAGGCCGACGCCTATCTGCTTGTGAAGCCTCAGGACATCCCTCGCGGTTGACTTGGCCAAGACCTTCCGATTTACACCGAACCAGCAAAATTCCCGACAGCGCGGACCGTTTTCCCATGCTTGAAAAGACCTACGACGCAAAAACCGTCGAGCCGAAGATCGCCAAGGTGTGGGAGGAAGCCGACGCGTTTCGCGCCGGCGCTGGGGCGGAGGAGGGGGCCGAGGCCTTCATCATCGTCATTCCGCCGCCCAACGTCACCGGCTCGCTGCATATGGGCCATGCGCTCAACAACACGCTGCAGGACATTCTGGTCCGCTTCGAGCGCATGCGTGGCAAGAACGTCTTGTGGCAGCCCGGCATGGACCATGCCGGCATCGCCACGCAGATGGTGGTCGAGCGGCAGCTGATGGAAAAGCAGATCCACCGCCGCGATCTCACCCGCGAGGAATTCATCGAGAAAGTGTGGGAGTGGAAGGCCGAATCGGGCGGCGCGATCTTCAACCAGCTGAAACGTCTCGGCGCTTCCGCCGACTGGTCGCGCGAACGCTTCACCATGGACGAGGGCCTCTCCAAGGCCGTGCTCGAAGTCTTCGTCACGCTCTACAAGGAAGGGCTGATCTACAAGGACAAGCGCCTTGTGAACTGGGACCCGAAACTGTTGACCGCGATCTCCGATCTCGAGGTCGAGCAGCAGGAGGTCAACGGCAACCTCTGGCATTTCCGCTATCCGGTCGAAGGCGTGACGTTCGATCCCGAGAATCCAAAAACCTTCGTTATCGTGGCGACGACTCGTCCCGAGACAATGCTGGGCGACACGGCTGTCGCGGTGAATCCAGAGGACGACCGGTTCCGGCATCTCGTCGGCAAGAATGTCGTCCTGCCGATCGTCGGGCGCAAGATCCCTGTCGTGGCCGACGAGTATTCCGATCCGGAAAAGGGGTCCGGAGCGGTCAAGATCACGCCGGCGCATGATTTCAACGACTTCGAGGTCGGCAAGCGCCACAAGCTGCCGGCGATCAACATCCTGACCGTCGAAGCGGCCATCAAGCTCAGGGATAATGAGGACTTCCTCGCCGGCGTCGAGGTGACGCCGGAGCGCCAGGCCGTCTGGGACGAGCTCGACGGCCTCGACCGTTTCGTTGCGCGCAAGAAGATCGTCGAGCTGATGGAGGCCGGCGGCTTCCTCGACAAGGTCGAGCCGCACCGCCATGCGGTGCCGCATGGCGACCGCGGCGGCGTGCCGATCGAACCGTTCCTGACCGAGCAGTGGTACGCCAACGCGGCGGAACTCGCCAAGCCGGCGATCGCCTCGGTGCGCGAGGGGCGCACCAAAATAATCCCCAACAGCTGGGACAAGACCTACTTCCAGTGGATGGAGAATATCGAACCCTGGTGTATTTCGCGCCAGCTCTGGTGGGGTCACCAGATTCCGGCCTGGTACGGGCCAGATGGGCGTGTCTTCGTCGAGAAGACCGAGGAAGAGGCGCTGAGCGCCGCCATCGAATATTATCTGGCGCTGGAAGGGCCATGGAAGGCCTGGGTCGAGGACAAGCTCGAGAACTTCAAGCCGGGCGAGATCCTGACCCGCGACGAGGATGTGCTCGACACCTGGTTCTCGTCGGCGCTGTGGCCTTTCTCGACGCTGGGCTGGCCGGAGCAGACGCCGGAGCTGAAGACTTATTATCAGACCGACGTGCTGGTGACCGGCTTCGATCTTATCTTCTTCTGGGTCGCCCGCATGATGATGATGGGCCTCCACTTCATGGGCGAGGAGCCGTTCCACACCGTTTATATGCATGCGCTGGTGCGCGACAAGAACGGCGCCAAGATGTCGAAGTCGAAAGGCAACGTCATCGATCCGCTCGACCTGATCGACGAATATGGCGCCGATGCGCTGCGTTTCACCCTAACGGTGATGGCTGCCCAAGGGCGCGATGTTAAGCTCGATCCGGCGCGTATCGCCGGCTACCGCAATTTCGGCACCAAGCTGTGGAACGCGACGCGTTTCGCCGAGATGAACGAAGTCGCGCGCAATGACGATTTCTGGCTGAACGACGCCAAGCTGGCGGTCAACCGCTGGATCCTGACCGAACTGACACGCGCCGCGCGCGAGGTCACCGACGGCATCACCTCGTATCGCTTCAACGAGGCGGCTGGAGCCGCCTACCGCTTCGTCTGGAACCTGTTCTGCGACTGGTATCTGGAACTGTTGAAGCCGGTGTTCATGGGCTCGGACGAGGCCGCCAAGGCCGAAAGCCGCGCCTGCGTCGCCTTCGTGCTCGACGAGATCTACAAGCTCCTGCATCCGATGATGCCGTTCATGACCGAGGAGCTCTGGGCGCAGACGGCGGGCGAGGGCAGGGAGCGGGGCTCGCTGCTGTGCCATGCCGCATGGCCGTCGCCGGATTTCGAGGACCATGAAGCGGCTGGCGACATCAACTGGCTGGTCGATCTCGTCTCCGGCATCCGCTCGGTGCGCTCGGAGATGAACGTGCCGCCGGCAGCCATTGCACCACTGGTGGTCGTCGGCGCCAACGATGTGACGCGCGAGCGGCTGGTTCGCGAGGAGTCAGCGATCAAACGGCTGGCGCGTGTCGGCGACATCTCGCTCGCCGATGCGGCACCCAAGGGGTCGGCACAGATCGTGCTCAACGAGGCGACGATCTGCCTGCCGCTGGGCAGCCTGATCGACCTCGCCGCGGAGGCCGCGCGGCTGCAGAAGGAACTGGCCAAGGTCACCGAGGAAATCGCGCGCCTGCACAAGAAACTGTCGAACGAGAAGTTCGTCGCCAGCGCGCCGGCCGAGATCGTCGAAGGCGAGCGGGAAAAGCTCGTCGAATATCGCGCCGCGCAGGACAAGCTTTCGGTGGCGTTGACCAGGGTTCGTGACGCCGGCTGAAAGGCAGATTCGCGAGACTTTAGCACCCTCTAAAATGGGTAGTCTTTTGCCTCGAAAATCGGCATTCCGTTGCGTTAATGTTGACGTAAACGGAAGTTTTTGCCCCATTGTTGCCATAATGTAACAATGGGGCCGAAGACCCCTTAAATCGGCTTTTTTTGGGCCTTTCTGGCCGTTTTTTTCCTTTTTTGGGAAAGGCAAACCTCGCCAAAGGCCCTTTTTTGGCGCCGCGGCATCCGCTCGCATTTTGTCCAAAATACGTTGCGGGAACATGTACATGTACGCCCATCAATTCGTTGTTGCACCGTTAACCTGAATTGGTTCTAGCTTGATGCACTAGTTATTCGGGGAGGACATCCATGAACAATTCGCGTCTGAAAGCACTGCTGGGAGCAGGATGCTTTTCGCTGGCTTTGGTGGGTGCGGCGATGAGTTCGGCGCATGCCGGCGGCATTGAGCGTGGCGGATATGATATCGATCTTCTGTTCGATCCGGCGCCGTTCGCAACGGAAGCGGAAACGACCTATGTGATGCCGGATCGCAAGCTCAAGAACGCAAAGGATACGGATCCGCTCAACGGTACCGTCGTAGGCTCGACCACTGCCAACGATAGCGAGAATTACTGGGTGCCGCGCATCGGCGTTAAGGCCCAGGTCGTGCCGGGGGTCGACTGCATGTTCGACTACTCGCAGCCTTGGGGGGCGCACACGGCCCCTGGCCAATGGGTTGGCGCGCAGTCCAACATGGAAACTGAAATCAAAAGCAACAATTACGCGGGCACCTGCTCCTATAAAATGGATGCTGGCAAGGGCCAAGTCCGCTTCATTGGCGGTGTGTTTTACCAGGAAGTCTATGGTTTCAAGGAAGACCTTGTGACGCCGTTTCTGCCGAATTTCTCCGGTACCGGTCGCGTCGACCTGACGAGCAGCGGTTGGGGCTGGCGAGCGGGGCTGGCCTACGAAATTCCTGAGATCGCGTTGCGGGCTAGCCTCGTCTATAATTCCCAGGTGAGGCTGGATAACATTGCGGGCACCCTTGATCTGACTCATGTCGGTGGTCCGATTATTCCGATCTACGGTGAAGCTTCGATGCCGGATTCCGTGGAATTTAAGCTACAGTCGGGCATCGCTCCTGACTGGCTTGCCTTCGGCTCGATCAAGTGGGTCAACTGGAGTGTTTTACAGAGCATTCCGATCTGCTCGCAGGCCACGAGAGGGATTGCTGCTTGTACAACGACCTCTCCGCAGCCGGTCAGGTGGACTTCTCTCGATCTGATGTATCGTGACGGCTGGACCGTTTCGGGCGGCATCGGTCACAAATTCAACGATCAATGGAGCGCCGCCGGCCAGCTTACCTGGGATCGCGGTACCTCACATGGCTACGGCTCACAGACTGACACCTGGACATTGGGTGGCGGCGTCGCTTACACGCCCCGCCCCAATATCGAACTTCGTCTGGCTGGCGCGATTGGCGTGCTGACCAGCGGCCACTCCGGTACGCTTACCGATGAAAACGGGTACGTGGCCGGTACCGATGCCAGCTACGACTTCGGTAACGATCTGGTCACGGCGCTTTCTGGCGGCCTCAAGATCAAGTTCTAAGCTTTTGAAATTACAATGGAAGGCCGGGGCATTGCCCGGCCTTTTTTGTTGGCACCGGCATCGCCGATACGCCCATCATTCAAGCTTCGTTGCATATAATCCCCACTGGGGCCGCCTCGTCCAATTGTGACGTTTTGGCAACACTTCCTGAACAACCCCTGCGCTGGAAGTCAGGTCGAGGAAATTGCCCATTTCCCGCCATAAACCCGGCGCACCTCGATCTTGTCTCGGGACACGCGCCAAAAGGCTCGGCGATGGGGCGGGCCGCACCGCCCGCGGCAAGGAAGAGAATGGACGCCAAGGTCATCTCAAAGGCTAAGCTCCCTAGCCGCCATGTGACTGTCGGTCCGGCGCGTGCGCCGCACCGGTCCTATCTCTATGCTATGGGCCTCTCGGCGGCCGAGATCGCGCAGCCGCTGGTCGGCGTCGCCTCCTGCTGGAACGAAGCGGCACCCTGCAACATTTCGCTGATGCGCCAGGCGCAGGTGGTCAAGAAGGGCGTGGCCGCCGCCAACGGCACGCCGCGCGAATTCTGCACCATCACCGTCACCGACGGCATCGCCATGGGCCACCAGGGCATGAAGTCGTCGCTGGTGTCGCGCGAGGTCATCGCCGATTCGGTCGAGCTCACCATGCGCGGCCATTGCTACGACGCGCTGGTCGGTCTCGCCGGCTGCGACAAGTCGCTGCCCGGCATGATGATGGCCATGGTGCGGCTCAATGTGCCGTCGATTTTCATCTATGGCGGCTCGATCCTGCCCGGCAGCTATCGCGGCCGCCAAATCACCGTGCAGGATGTGTTCGAGGCTGTCGGGCAGCACTCGGTCGGCACGATCGGCGATGCCGAGCTGCTCGAAATCGAGCAGGCCGCCTGTCCCTCGGCCGGCTCCTGCGGCGCCCAGTTCACCGCCAACACGATGGCCACCGTCGCGGAGGCGATCGGCCTCGCGCTACCCTATTCCTGCGGCGCGCCCGCGCCCTACGAAATGCGCGACCGCTTCAATTTCGCTTCCGGCGAAAAAATCATGGAGCTCATCGCCAAAAACATCCGCCCGCGCGACATCGTCACGCTGAAGGCGCTGGAAAACGCGGCGACCGTGGTCTCGGCCACCGGTGGCTCGACCAATGCGGCACTGCACCTGCCGGCGATCGCGCATGAGGCCGGACTGAAATTCGACCTGTTCGACGTGGCGCGCATCTTCGAGAAGACGCCTTACATCGCCGATCTCAAGCCGGGCGGCAAATATGTCGCCAAGGACATGTTCGAGGCTGGCGGCATTCCGCTGCTGATGAAGACGCTGCTCGACCATGGCTATCTGCATGGCGATTGCCTGACGGTCACTGGCCGCACTTTGGCCGAAAATATGGAGCACGTTGCCTGGAATGAACACCAGGATGTGGTCCGCCCGGCCGACAGACCTATTACCCAAACCGGCGGTGTCGTGGGCTTGAAGGGAAACCTTGCCCCCGAAGGCGCGATCGTGAAGGTCGCGGGCATGGCGGAGTTGAAATTCTCCGGCCCGGCGCGCTGCTTCGATTCGGAAGAGGAATGTTTCGAAGCGGTGACGCATCGCAACTACCGGGAAGGCGAGGTTCTGGTCATCCGCTATGAGGGACCGCGCGGCGGTCCTGGCATGCGCGAGATGCTGTCGACGACGGCGGCACTCTACGGCCAGGGCATGGGCGGCAAGGTGGCACTGATCACGGACGGTCGCTTCTCGGGCGCGACACGCGGCTTCTGCATCGGCCATGTCGGGCCGGAAGCTGCGGTTGGTGGTCCGATCGGTCTCGTCAGGGATGGCGACGTGATCACGATCGACGCGGTGAAGGGCACGATCGAGGTGGCGCTGTCCGATAGCGAGCTGGCGGCTCGGGCGAAGACATGGAAGGCACGTACGACCGACTATCAGTCGGGCGCGATATGGAAATACGCACAGACGGTAGGGTCCGCCAGGGATGGCGCGGTCACCCATCCGGGCGGTGCGAAAGAAACACACTGCTATGCGGATATCTGAGTTGTTGAAGTCAACACCAGAGTTGCTGAGGTCATCTGTCCTTCCGGCACTGGTCGCGGTTGCGATCTTTGGCGCCGTGGGCCAGGCCATGGCTTTCGACGACAAGGTGTTCGACGACAAGACCGGCGTGAAGCCGCAGTCGAGTCCCTGGGCGGTGTTCCAGTTCGGCTTCTCCGCCTACAAGAACGGCCACAAGGAACAGGCGGCCGAGGCCTATAAATACGCCGCCGAAAACGGCCAGATCGGCGCCACCTGGAAACTTGCGCGCATGTATGCCGAAGGCGACGGCGTGGCCCGCGACGATTATGAGGCATTCAAGTTCTTCTCGGAGATCGTCGATCAGGACGTCGAGCCCGGCTCTCCGGAAGAAAGCTACGTCTCCGACGCGCTGGTGGCGCTGGGCGACTATCTGCGCAAGGGCATTCCCGGCAGCCCGGTCAGCGAGAACGAGGTGGCGGCGCAGGAATATTACATGCGCGCCGCCGCCAATTACCGCAATCCGAACGCCCAGTTCGAGATGGGGCAGATGTTCCTGAAGGGCGAAGGCGGCGTGAAAGCCAGCGTCAAGCAGGCCGGGCGCTGGTTCCAACTCGCCGCCGAGAAGGGCCATGCCGGCGCGCAGGCGACGCTTGGCCATCTGTTGTTCCAGAGCGGCAAGGTCGTGCGCGGTCTGGCGATGATGACAGCGGCCCTCGAGCGTGCTTCCCCGGCCGATCAGCCCTGGATTCGCGGCATGCAGGAAGAGGCCTTCGCCGCTGCCGGCGAAGCCGACCGTCGCACCGCGATCTCACTGGCCGACGATATCCTGACCAAGGGCAGCAACGTCGATCAGTAAGGTTCTTTCGAGGAACCAGAAAATCAGTTTTCGGTTGGTTCGGTCGGCACCATGCTTGGCGCGGGTGTGGAGATCGGCGTGACGTGCAGGTGCGGCGCCATCGTGTTTGCGGGGCAGCTATCGCCGACCTTTGTCCACGATGTGTTGTTGAGCACCATGTCGCAGCGAGCCAAATGACTCTGATCGGCGACCGTCAGGCAGGCGACCTGGCCGACCGGATAGGATTTTCCATTGGCAAGACATTCCTGCGCGGCGAAGGCCGGCACGATCGCGGCCGTGGCGAGTGCCAAGCCGATCGGACAAAGAGCAAATCGAATGGTCATGGGAACCCCGGCCGCCATGATGATCTCCCATCATGCGTCGGAATGTGGCGATATGATCCGGCCGGCTGCAGCGCGAGGTTGATCGCTACCGGGACGTGATCGGACGGTTTTTCCCAGGCGCGCACATGTTTTTCGATCGAAGCCGATGAGAACCGGTTTGCGGCTTCCGGCGACAACAGCAGATGGTCGATGCGGATGCCGTTGTTCTTCTGCCAGGCGCCGGCCTGATAATCCCAGAACGTGTAGGTATCAGGCGCATCGGTGACCGCGCGCACCGCTTCGGTGAAGCCGAGGTTCAGCAGCCGGCGGAAGGCCTGCCGCGTCCGCGGCTGGAACAGCGCGTCGCCCAGCCAGTTCTCCGGAAACCGCGCGTCGATGGGCTCGGGGATGACATTGTAGTCGCCGGCCAGCACCAGCGCCTCTTCCAGCCTCAGGCGCTCCTGCGCCCACCGCTCCAGCCGCGCCATCCACGACAGCTTGTAGGGGAACTTCTTCTCGTCATCGATCGGGTTGCCGTTGGGCAGATAGAGCGAGGCGACACGAAGCGCGCCCTTGTCGGTGGAAAAAACACCCTCGATGAAACGGGCCTGCTCGTCGATGTCGTCGCCCGGCAGGCCCCTGATGACCTCGTCGAAAGGAAGCTTCGACAGCAGGGCGACACCGTTGAAGCCCTTCTGGCCATGGGTTTCGACATTATAGCCAAGCGCCTCGATCTCGGCGCGCGGGAACTGCTCGTCGACCGTCTTGATCTCCTGCAGGCAGACGATGTCGGGCGCGCTCTCGGTCAGCCAATGGGTCAGGTTGCCGATGCGGGCGCGCACGCCGTTGATGTTCCAGGTGACGATTTTCATGACGGTCTCATTGTTGCTGCGGTGGACGGCGTTCAACGAGTCCGATCGTATTGCCTGCCGGGTCCTTTATAAAGGCCATCCATTCGCTTTCCCCCGCCGGGCCGAACTGGCCCTCGGTGTCGCGATGGACGAGCGCCGGCGGCGCGGTGAAGGGAATGCCGGCTGCCTTGGCCTCGGCGTGGAAGGCTTCGAGGCCTGACATGTCGAGATAGAGGGTGCCGGCCGGGATGCCGTCGGTGAACAGCAGCCTGACATCGCCTGCCATGATGAAGGCGATGCCGGGCGGATCGTAGCGGGCATGAATGCTCATGCCGAGGACGTCGCGCCAAAAGACCAGCGTCGCGTCGAGGTCGCGACCGGCGGAGAGCGCAACCTGACGAACCGCGCCAGTAGCGGGCATCTCGGTCCTAGATGGAGAAGCTGGTGCCGCAGCCGCAGGAGGCGACCGCATTCGGGTTCCTGATCTGGAACGACTGTCCCATCAGATCGTCGACGAAATCGATCACCGAGCCACCCATATAGACCAGCGACAGATCGTCGATCAGCACCGTGGCGCCATCCTTCTCGATGGCGACGTCGTCGTCATTGCGTGTGTCGACCAGATCGAATTTGTAGGAAAAGCCGGAGCAGCCGCCACCTTCGACGGACACACGCAGCGCCGTCTTGCCGGCTTCGGCCGAAACAATCCTGGCGATCCGCTTGGCCGCGGCCTCGGTCATATCGACTTTCATGGCAGTCTTGGCATCCGCGCCCATGGGCGTCACCTTGCTTTCGGTTTCACATGATAGGTATGAAGCGCGACGGGGCAAGTCAACTGCGGCAGCATCAGCCATGACAAATGAGCTTGGCGACATCGGTTTTGGCTATCGGCCGCGCGCGGCCTACGCCACGGATCCCGCACGTTCGCGCGGCCGGCTGTTCGACGAGGTGGAAAGTCCGACCCGCACGCCGTTCCAGCGTGACCGCGACCGGATCATCCATTCGACGGCGTTTCGGCGGCTTAAGCACAAGACGCAGGTCTTCATCGCGCACGAAGGCGACCACTACCGCACAAGGCTGACCCATTCGATCGAGGTGGCGCAGATCGCACGTGCCTTGGCGCGGGCGCTGCGCGGCGACGAGGATCTCGCCGAAGCGGTGGCGCTGGTGCATGATTTCGGCCACACGCCTTTTGGCCACACGGGCGAGGACGCGCTGAATGAAAAGATGGCGGCGTGGGGCGGCTTCGACCACAACGCACAATCGCTGCGCATCGTGACCAGGCTGGAGGCGCGCTACGCTGAATTCGACGGGCTCAATTTGAGCTGGGAGACGCTGGAAGGCCTGGTCAAGCACAATGGTCCGCTCACCGACAGTAGCGGCCAGGGCCTGAAAGGGCCGGTACCGCAGGCGATCCGCGACTACTCGCAACTACAGGATCTCGAGCTCGACCGGTTCGCCGGCATCGAAGCGCAGTGCGCGGCGATTGCCGACGACATTGCCTACAACACGCATGATATCGATGATGGGCTGAGGTCAGGGCTGCTGGCGCTTGACATGCTGAAGGCCGTTTCGCTGCCTGGAACGATCCTGAAAGCTGTGCGCGAGCGCTATCCCAGGCTTGATGACGTGCGCACCGGCCACGAATTGATGCGGCGCCAGATCACGGCCATGGTCGAGGATGTGATCAAGTCGACCACCGCCAATCTGGAGCGGATCAGGCCGCTGAGCGCTGACGCGGTCAGGGCGGCGGGCGAAACGATGGTAACATTTTCGATCGAGATGGCGGAAGCCGAGAAGGAACTGAAGGCCTTCCTCTACAAGCACCTCTACCGGCACGAGGAGGTCATGCGGGTGCGTGCGGACGCCGAGCAGATCGTCCGGGACCTGTTCGACGTCTATTTTGCCGACCCGCGCGCCATGCCGGACGGCTGGCGCGAAGGGCTGGACCGCGCCGAGGATCGCATTAAAGCGCGCAGCGTCGCCGATTTCCTGGCCGGCATGACCGACACCTACGCGCTCAAGGAACACAGGCGTTTGTTTGACCGCACCCCGGATTTGAGCTAGGGCGGGCTCGATTTGCCGGCCAAAGGGCCGGATTCGTCATAAAGCCACCGAGCATACACCATGAACATCTTCGCCGATTTCACCGCGCGAGTCACAAAGGCTGTCGAAGCGCTAGACCTGAAGGACCAGGACGGCGTTTCGCCTGATCTGTCGCGCATCGCCGTCGAGCCGCCGCGCGACGCCAGCCATGGCGATCTCGCGACCAATGCGGCGATGGTGCTGGCCAAGCCAACCGGACAGAACCCGCGCGCGCTGGCCGAGAGATTGGCGGACGCCCTGCGGGCCGACCAGGATGTCGCCGCCGCCGAGGTCGCCGGTCCCGGCTTCGTCAATCTCAGGCTCCAGGACGGTTTCTGGCAGGCGCATCTGTCGGCGCTTTTGGGCGAGGGTCCCAACTACGGCCGCTCGACGATCGGCGCCGGCCGCAAAACCAATGTCGAATATGTCTCGGCCAATCCGACCGGGCCGATGCATGTCGGCCATTGCCGGGGCGCCGTCGTCGGGGATGCGCTCGCCAACCTGATGGCGTTCGCCGGTTACGACGTGACCAAGGAATATGTAATCAACGACGCCGGGTCGCAGATCGACGTGCTCGGGCGCTCGGCGATGTTGCGCTATCGCGAGGCGCTTGGCGACGATATTGGTGAGATTCCGGCAGGACTTTATCCCGGCGACTATCTGGTCTCCGTCGGCGAGGCTCTGGTCAGGGAGTTTGGCCGTTCCTTGCTGCAGATGCCTGATGACGAGGCATTGGCCATCGTCAAGGATCGCACCATAGATGCGATGATGGTGATGATCCGCGAGGACCTTGCACTGCTCAACGTGCATCACGACGTGTTCTTCTCCGAACGCACGCTGCATGCCGACAATGCCAGGAAGATCCGCTCGGCGATCAACGACCTGACGCTGAAGGGCCATATCTACAAGGGCAAGCTGCCGCCGCCCAAGGGCGAGAAGCCGGACGACTGGGAAGACCGCGAACAGACGCTGTTCCGGTCGACCGCCGTCGGCGACGACATGGATCGGGCGCTGGTCAAGTCCGACGGCTCGTTCACCTATTTCGCGGCCGACGTAGCTTATCTCAAGGACAAGGTCGACCGCGGCTTCGTCGACCTGATCTATGTTCTCGGCGCCGACCATGGCGGCTACGTCAAGCGCCTGGAAGCCCTGGCGCGGGCCATTGCCGGCGACGACGTCAAGCTCACCGTTCTGCTGTGCAATCTCGTGAAGCTGTTTCGCGATGGCGAGCCGGTGCGGATGTCGAAGCGGTCCGGTGACTTCGTGACGCTGCGCGAGGTGGTGGAAGAAGTCGGACGCGATCCGATCCGCTTCATGATGCTTTATCGCAAGAACGATGCGCCGCTCGATTTCGACTTCGCCAAGGTGACCGAACAGTCCAAGGACAATCCGGTGTTTTACGTGCAGTATGCCTCGGCGCGCTGCCATTCGGTGTTCCGGCAGGCGAGCGAACAATTGGGCGAGGCGAATTTCGACCGCAACAGCCTGGCGGCAGCGTCAACGTCGTTGACCGACGAAGGGGAAATCGGCTTGATCAGGAAGCTTGCGGAATATCCGCGCCTGATCGAGTCCGCCGCTCTTGCGCTCGAGCCGCATCGGCTGGCATTTTATCTTTATGATCTGGCTTCCAGTTTCCATGGACACTGGAACCGGGGTACGGATAATCCGGACTTACGTTTTGTTAAGGTTAACGACCGACAATTGACGCATGCCAGACTAGGGCTGGTGCAGGCTGTTTCGGATGTTCTGACGTCCGGCCTGACGTTGATCGGGGCCGCCGCGCCCACCGAAATGCGTTAGGTTTGACTAAAAAACCTGTCACCTTTTGCCCACATTGCGCTGGTAAGGGCCAACCCTGCGCGACGTCCATGGCGTCCGAATGAGTGCGAGTTCGGGAACAATAATGGCAGACAGAACCCAGCTGAGAGTAGCCGACAACAACGACATCGCCGCCGATGATCCGTTCGCGGAGCTGACCAGGATCATGGGATTCGACCCCCGCCAGCCGGTCAAGCCGCAGGCGCCGGCCGAGCCGAAAGCCAAGGTCGCCGATCAGGCTGCGGGAGAGGGCGATTTCGACATCGATCTCGAGAAGGAACTGATGGGCGAATTCGACGCTGCCGATAGCGTCGCCGCCCCGCTTGTCGAGGCTCATGAGCCGGCATTCGAGCCGGTGGCAATCGATGTGTCGGATGACGATCTCGCGCTGTCGCTTGATGACGATTTTCACCTGGACATGGCTGAGCTCGATGACCGGACGGTGGCCGCCAGCCATGCCGGCGCCGCGGAAGCTGTGCCGTCCGTCGAGCCTGCCGTCGACATCGATTTCGACAAGACCGTGGCCAGCTCGCTCGAAGACGTTTCGGCCTTCGACGACGATCTGCCGATGGAAGACGAGCTTGCAGCTTCCCTCGACCGGGATTTCCATATCGGGGACGAGGCCGCCGAGCCCCCGTATGCCGTTGAATCGCCGGTTGCAGAAGTGGCGGCAGCGGCCGAGCCGGCTTCCGATCAAGAATTCGACGATGCCGTTGCGATCTCGCTCGAGGACGAGCTGATGCTCGACGACCATTCGGCGGATCAGCGCCAAGTGGCTGCTGCCGAATATCCAGAGCCGGCGCCTGCCACCGCGGATGAGACCCAGTCGATCTCCGGCGAGGATTTCGTTGGTCAGTTCGACGATGCCATGGCCGATGTCGACGTGGATTTTGACGTTCAGGCCGATGAGCCAGAAGCTTTTGAGGAGCCGCGAGCACATGAGTTGCTTGCCGATGTCATCGGCACGAAGGACGAGGTTCCAGGCGCTGAAGCCATTTCGGATGACGCTTTCGACCTGGATTTGGACGAGGCGTTTGCCGAGCCCGCCGAAGAGCCAGCCGCCGAAATTGCCGCGGCTCCCGCGCAGCCGATGGCGGCAGCCATCGCGCCCCCAGTGCAGGCGCCCATCACGGACGAACGAAGCCTCGAAGACGAGTTGAACGCGCTTCTTGGCGCCATGACCGCGCGCACGCTGCCGTCGGCCAGGGAGCCGGCCATGGCTCAGCCGGTCGTGCCCCAGCCGGCCGCCGCGCCTGTTCAGCCGCCACTCGTCTCGACTGCAAAGGCCGCGGAGGAACCTGTCGATCTTGTTGGTGATCTCGACTGGGATCTCGATGAAGCAGCGTCCCAGGATGTGCATCAGTCCGGTTCCGACCAGGCCGCCGACGTCGACCTCGACGACCTGCTGCTCGACGAGCTTCAGGACCATGATTTCGGCTCGGAGACCGCTGAACAGGGCGAGGTCAATTTCGACAATGGCGCCATCGACGCCACCCGGGCCGAGGGTATCGACCCGCGTGAGGAAACAGCTTCCCCGCAGGATCAAGCCGATTCGCTCGATTGGCTGGCGGAACGCTCCGCGCCGTCGGAGCCGGCCCGTTCGTGGAGCCGCGTGACACCGGTTCCCCAACAGCCGGCATTTGCCGCGCAGCCTGCCGCCTCGATGGCGGCCTGGACGGCAGCACCGGAAACGGCCGCCGTGCCGTCCTACCGGCCGGCCGAGCCGGTTGCAGCCGCTCCCTACGTGGCTCCATCGGCACCGCAGGCGCAGCAGTCCTCGCGTTATGAAGAGATGCCCGATGTCGAGACGGTCGATGTGCCGGAGCGCGTCGTGGCGCTGGCCGACGATCTCGACATTCCAGAGTTGCATTTCGAGGACGATGAGCCGGTAGCATCCGGTTATGACGATCTCGACGCCGAATTCGCCAGCCTTCTGACTGAAATGAATTCGGTGGAGGTCGCGCCTGCTTCTGCCAGCAGCGCCGCCTATGCGGATGAATCCTACAATGCCGGGTTCAATCCGGGATACGGCGCGGCCAATCCGGGATATGACGCGGTCACTCCGGAATATGAGGCGGTCAATCCGGGATACGAAGAATCCAGGCCGGCCTATCAGCCGGAAGCGCGGACCTATGCGGCACGGCCGGCGGAAATGCCTGCCCGCGCGGCGGCGGCCTCGACCTATGCCGATGCTGCTGAAGGCTTCGATGATCTGCCCGGCAGCCAGCCGATCTCGCAGGCGGACGATTTCACCGTCGATGAACTCGACTACGATCCCGAACTGGACGAAGCGATGTCGGTTCCGGGTCTCGGCGAGCGGGAAGCCGCCCGGTCGTCCGGCCGGCGCGGCCTCTTCATCGCGGCGATTGTCGGTGCCGTGGCGGTCGCGGGCGGCCTTGGCGCCTTTGCGCTGTCTTTCGGCGGCAAGGGCGGCAGTGAGGCTCCGGTGATCGTCAAGGCCGATAATTCACCGATCAAGATCAAGCCGGAAAATCCGGGCGGCACCGTGGTGCCGAACCAGGACAACAAGGTCTATGACGCGGTGGTCAAGGGCGCGAAGCCGGCCGAGCCGGTCCAGCAGAAGCTCGTCACCAACGCCGAGGAGCCGGTGGACGTGCAGGCGAAGGACCCGGCCCGCGCCGTCGATCTTTCTCCCGACCAGAACGCCGCCGCCGGCACGGATGGCGCAGGCGACGTCTCGACCGCTGGTGCGGCCCCCGCCAACATAGCGGCGCCCACGCCGAAGTCGGAGGATCGCATCGCGCAGGTCCTGCAGGAAGCCGACAAGGGCACCAGCAACGATGTCGTTGCCGTTGCGCCGCGCAAGGTCAGGACCATGGTGGTCAAGTCCGACGGCTCGCTGGTGGCGCGTGAGGATCCGGCACCGGCCGCACCCCAGGTCGCCGCGGCGGAGCCGACCGATCCGGCACCACAGCATGTGGCGCCTGCCGCGCAGGCCAATACCGACCAGACCGGGGCCGACCAGACTGGCGCCGACCAGACTGGCGCCGACCAGACCGGTACCGCCCAGACCGGTGCCGGCCAGACTGGCACCGACCAGACTGGCACCGTGGCGCCCGCCGCCGCGCAGGCCGACGATGAGCCGGCTCTGAAGCCCGCGGCCAAGCCTGCCAAGGCTGAAGCCAAGGCGCAGTCGGCCAACACGCCGGCCAAGGTTGCGATCGCGCCGCAGCGTCCGTCCGACCAGCCGGTCGACGTGGTCGGCGAGGTCAAGCCAGATCAGGTCGCTTCCATCGATCCCGCCTCGACCGCGACCGGCAGCGGTTCGTGGTCGATGCAGATCGCTTCTCAGCCGACGGTAGAGAGTGCCCAGTCGACCTACCAGGACCTGCAGCGCCGCTACGGCAGCGTGCTCTCCGGCCGCACGGCCAACATCGTCAAGGCCGAGATCGCCGGCAAGGGCACGTTCTACCGCGTGCGCGTTCCGGCTCAGTCGCGCAACGATGCGATCAATTTGTGCACCAGCTACAAGACCGCGGGCGGCAACTGCTTCGTATCGCGCTAGAGCCGGATGATTTCAGGTCGAGTCGACCTGAAATCTGAATCCGTCTCTAAATCAAGAGATAGAGCATGTCGTCCGAAAACCGTTTCACACTTTTCGGCATCATGCTCTAGACGTCGATCCAATCTCTCAAAGTCGGGGCGGCCGAAGGC
>NZ_JAIUIB010000006.1:0-457715 GCF_020165375.1 Mesorhizobium sp. BR1-1-4
TACACGGTCCAGAGCACCGACAACAATGCAGCCTCGGACACCCAGACCGTGACGGTGACCGTGAATGGCACCAACGATGCGCCGGATATTCATCTTGTGGGAACGGGGACGCCGGACACTGCATCGGCGACCCTGACGGAAACCAACGCCGGCCTCTCGACCACGGGCACGCTGACGGTGACCGATGCCGATCTCTCCGACACGGTGAGTTCTTCGGTCACGACTGTCGTGGCTTCGGGAACGACGGCTGGCCTTGGTCTGACCAACACCCAGCTCCTAGCCATGCTGGCTGTTACACCGACGTCGGGTCTGGCAGCCAATCCGACGGACACCCACAACCTCGGCTGGACCTTCAATTCCGGCACGCAGGCCTTCGACTACCTTGCCGTCGGCCAGTCGCTGACGCTCACCTACACGGTCCAGAGCACCGACAACAATGCAGCCTCGGACACCCAGACCGTGACGGTGACCGTGAATGGCACCAACGACGTCAGCCCGACTCTGATTTCCTCGGTGGTGGATGGCAAACAGGGGAGCAACGCAGAGCCAAGTACCGTAACCATTACGTTCAGCACGGCAGTGAACGAAAATTTCGCCAATCTGTCGGACGTGATGCATGTCTCCGGCCTGCCGAATGTAAGTGTGATCAGCGGGTCGGGAAGCTTCAATGCAACCCACACCCAATACACCTTCCAGGTCGACAAAGGCGCGGGAAGCAGCAACGGATCCTCCTACACTCTTACGATCGACAGTGGAGCATTCTTGGATGCAGGTGGGCAAACCAATGCCGCGAAAATTACAACCGGTCTCAAGCCCGCCGGCACCTCCGGCGAGCCAATCAACCTTGCTCTCACCGACCCATCACATGAGGGCGCGCTCATCACCGTCACGGTGAAGGATGTGCCTTCGGGCTGGACCATCGACGGCGCGATCCACAACGCCGACGGAAGCTGGACGATCCAGACCAACGACCTGCACGGGCTGACCGTTACCACGCCGGCCAGTTTCACCGGGGCAGCCGTGCTCGATGTCGAGATGACCTGGATCAATGCCGACGGCACCACGGGCACAGCGTCGATCGCCGACAATGTCGAGGCCTACGCACCGGGTTCGCCGATCTTTGCCTGGTCCGGCGACGACGTGCTGACCGGCTCGCACGGCAACGATCTCTTCGTCTTCTCGCAACCGATCGGCGCCGACACGGTGCACAATTTCGATGCCGCGGCCGACCAGATCGATCTCATCGGCTATACCGGATTGGCGGACTTCGCCGACCTCCAGACGCATATCGCCGACGATGCCAACGGCAATGCGGTGATCGCACTCGGCGACGGACAGTCGATCACGCTGGACGGCGTGCATTCGGGCGCACTCACAGCCAGCAATTTCGTGTTCGACCAGACGCCGGTGGTCAACAATTCAGGCACCATGACGATCGGCGACGGCGCGTTGCTGCCGCTCAGCGGCATTCTCAACAACAGCGGCCTCATCTCGCTCGACTCGACCGGCGGCGATACGCTGCTGCAGGTCATCCAGCACGGCGTGACCTTGCAGGGGGGCGGGCAGATCCTGCTGTCCGACAGCGCCGCCAACATGATTTCCGGCACAGGGCCGGACGTCACTCTGGTCAACGTCGACAACACGATCTCGGGCTCCGGCCAGCTGGGCGGCGGCATGCTCAGCCTCGACAACCAGGGCACCATTATCGCCACCGGCTCGCACGCGCTGGTCATCGATACCGGTGGCAGCGTCGTCACCAACTCCGGAACGCTCGAGGCAACGGGTTCTGGCGGCTTGACGGTCGCCGGCGGCCTGGCGAATTCAGGCATGCTCTGGGCCAATGGCGGCGACATCGTGATCCACGGCCAGGTTACCGGCGACGGCGATGCCACCATCGGCAATTTGTCGAAGCTGGAATTCGGCGGCGCCTCGTCGACGGACGTCACCTTCGGACACGACGCTGCCGGCACGCTGCAACTCGACGATTCCTTCGACTACAGCGGACGGATCGGCGGCATCACCAATGACGACAGGCTGGACCTCGGCGATATCCTGTTCGGCGTGGGGACTACGGCCGTCTATCAGGCAAACCAGGATGGCAGCGGCGGAACGCTGACCGTTTCGGACGGCACCCACGGCGCCGCGCTGCATCTGGTCGGCAATTATGATGCGAACGCCTTCAAGCTTGCCGATGACGGCCAGGGTCATACCGTCGTTTCGTACAATCCGGCGGAATTCACGCTGACCGGCATCGGCAATGGAGCGATTTCAAGCGACTTCGTGGTGTGAGCGAAAAGGGCCGCCGGCTATGGCGGCTCCCTGACCTGACGTGTATCGAGTGGGGTTCTGGAAGTGGATAGCAAGTCTCGAATTGTGAAGGATGCGCTTCGGGCATGCCGCCGCTATTTCCTGGTTGCGGCGGCATTCAGCCTGGCGATCAACCTGCTCTACCTCGCTTCCCCCCTCTACATGCTGCAGATCTATGACCGGGTTGTCACCAGCGGCAGCGAAACCACGCTGGTGATGCTGACCCTGGTGTTGCTGGCAGCCTTCCTTTCGCTGGCGGGTCTCGACCTGGTCCGCGCCTGGATCCTGACGCGTGCCAGCGCCCGGCTCGACCGTCTGCTTTCGGCAAAGATCCTCGCCGCGTCCGTCGAGGCCCCATCGCCCGGTTCCTCGCCGAGCCAGCCGATCCGCGACTTCGATACGTTCAGGCAGGTCATCACCGGCAGTGGCATCCACGCTTTGTTCGATCTGCCATGGTCGCCCATCTACATCGGCATCATCTTCCTGCTGCATCCGTGGCTCGGCTTCTTCGCACTGGGCTGCTCGCTGCTCCTGATCGGCATGGCCGTGCTCAACGAGTATCTCGTGCGCTCGCCGCTGAAGCAGGCCAACGAGCTGGCGACGAACAACTATAACTTCACCGAGATGAGCCTCAGGAACTCCGAAGTCGTTCGCGCCATGGGGATGATCGACGGTCTCATCCGCCGCTGGGGGCGCGACCGCAACCTCGCGCTGCGGCGCCAGGCGGAGGCAAGCGACCGTGCCGCCTTGATGTCGGGCCTCATCCGGTTCCTGCGGCTCACCATGCAATCGCTGATCCTCGGCCTCGGCGCCTATCTGGTCATCGAACGGCAGATTACCGGCGGCACCATGTTCGCGGCGAGCCTCCTGCTGGGCAGGGGGTTGCAGCCTGTCGAGCAGATCGTCGGCCTCTGGCGCAGCCTGATCCTGGCGCGGGCAGCGTTGGCAAGGGTCGAGAGGCTGGTCGACGGGGGCGCGCGCAACGAAAGAGCGTTCAACCTGCCGAAGCCCAGCGGCATGATTTCCGTCGAGCAGGTAAGCTTTGCAATTCAAAGCCAGCAGAAAGTGCTTCTGCGCGACGTGTCGTTTCGGTTGGAAGCAGGCGAGGCGCTCGGAATCGTTGGCCCCTCCGGCGCCGGCAAGTCGACCCTGGCGCGCCACCTTGCCGGCGTCATGCAACCCAGTCGCGGCACAGTCAGGCTGGATGGCGCCGACCTGTCGCAATGGGGGCACGACGCATTAGGTGATCACATCGGCTACCTGCCGCAAGATATCGAACTCTTCTCCGATACCGTCGCCGCCAACATTGGGCGCTTCAAGACCAATGTCGACCACGAGGTGATCGAGGCCGCGCGGCTCGCCGGCGTACACGAGATGATTATCCGCCTGCCGCAGGGCTACGAGACGCAGATCGGGGAGGGCGGCGCCGTGCTGTCGGGAGGATATCGGCAACGGATTGCTCTTGCCCGGGCGGTGTTTGGAACGCCGAAACTGATCATTCTCGACGAGCCGAGTTCCAATCTCGACGCCGATGGCGATCGCGCGCTGAGCGACTGCGCGATCGAGCTCAAGCGCCGCGGCAGCACTGTTATCATCGTCTCGCACCGGCCCTCGACCTTGGCGAATGTCGACAAGATCCTGCTGTTGCGCGATGGCGCCGTCGAGGCGTTCGGCATGAGAAACGAGATCGTGGCGCTGCTCAACCAGCGCGCGGCTCCAATGGCGGTGGCGACCCAATGAGCTGTGGTCGGAGAGATCGATGAGCGACAGTGCCCTCACTTACCATAGCCTGCCTGGCGGGTCGGGCATCCTGGCTCCGGATTCCATCCGGGTGCCGGCCTATATTGGCCTGCTGATCATAATGGCCTTTTTCGGCATTTTCGGCGGCTGGGCGGCCTTTGCCCCTCTGAACGGTGCCGTGCTCGCCGATGCCATCGTCAAGGTGGAAGGCAATCGCAAGAGCGTCCAGCACTTCGACGGCGGTACGGTGAAGGAGATCCGCGTTAAGGATGGCGACGTCGTCAGGAGGGGCGACATAATGCTGAAGCTGGACGACACCAGGATTCGGTCCGAGTTCAATCTCTATGCCCAGCAATATGCACTGTTGCGCGCCACCGATGCCAGGATCCGCGCCGAATTGGACGGCAGCCAGGCGGTTGCCTTTCCCAAGGACATCCTCAAGGAGCACCAGGACTACCTCAAGGACGCAATGGCAAACCAGATCGCCGACCTGGAAAGCCAACGCGCCTCGATGGCCGGCGCAAGGCAGATCCTCGAGCGGCGCATTGCCGAGCTCGAGGAGCAGATACGGGGCAAGCAGTCTCGGGTCGAATCCTACCGGGCCCAGCTCAAATCGACGATCGGCGAGAAGGCCAGCCTGTCGAAGCTGCTCAAGGCCGGTTTGACGACCCGCCCACGCATCCTGGAGCTGGAAAGGTCGGCTTCGGATTTGCAGGGCTTGATCGACGATAATCTCGGCGCCATCGGCGGCACCCTACAGAGCAAAGCCGAACTCGAGAGCCAGATCGCACAATTGACGAATGAGCGCCGGACCAAGTTGTCGGCCATGCTGATCGATACGCAATCGAACCTGTCCGATCTCATACCCAAGATGTTCGCCGCCCAGGCCGCCATGGACCGGGCCGAAGTGCGTGCGCCCTATGATGGCCAAGTGATGGATCTCAGCGTTTTCTCGATCGGTGCGATCGTGGCGCCGGGCCAGACCATCCTTGACATCGTGCCGACCGAGAATTCACTGATCGTCCAGGCACAGGTTCGCGTCGAGGATATATCGAACCTGCGTCCCGACATGGCCGCCGAAGTTCGTTTCACATCATACAAGCAGCGTTCGATACCCATAATTCATGGACGCGTCGCCCGCATTTCGGCGGATCGCATTACCGACACCAAGACAGGCTTTCCCTATTACCTCGCGGACGTAGCGGTCGATCCCGTGGAATTGGCCGCAGCCCCACAGATTGCGCTTTATCCGGGCATGCCGGCGTCAGTCATGATCGTTACCGAGCAACGCACGGCGCTCGACTACATTCTAGGCCCGCTGGTTGTGTCGTTCCACTCAGCGTTTCGCCAGAAATGACGGATCAGTCCATCACCGCACGCGGCGAGAACTCCCGTTAAACAAGTCGCGAAGAATGCGTGTCTCCGCGTTACGGCGCGCCTGCCATCTTGTGAAAAATCGAGGAGACAGTCGGATATAAGTGCGGCGTAGTGCGCGCTGAATTCGTTCAGCCGCTTGCCAAGCTCACTATCGAAGGCCCTATGCTGTCTCGAGTGATTGTCGACCGTCGCAAGGGTGACAGGCAGCTTAAACCGTCGCGGGCCAGCGCTGCCCGGATTCAAATAAAGCACGCCATCCACTGTCTCCATCCCCGGCACATGCGAGTGACCGGACACGATCAAGTCGATGCCGTGGGCAACCGGGTCGATCTGCAGCGTCTTGAGATCATGAAGCACGTAGATTGCTCGCCCGGCAAGACGTACGAGCTCGGTTTCCGCGTATGGCAGCGCCCAGCCACTGGTGTCCACGTTTCCTCTGATCGCGGTAACCGGCGCGATACAGCGAAGCGCCGTAATGATCTCAGGGCGACCGATGTCTCCTCCATGAATGATGTGGTCGACCCCGGCCAGGCAACGCGCCGCCTCCGGCCTCAGCAAGCCGTGCGTGTCCGAGATGACGCCAATTCTGAATGTCATGGCCCTGCCCTAAACGGTGAGGGTGGTGAAATCCGTTGCGATAAGGCTGTTCGCAAACGCCTGAACGGCTTCCGCGAGAATTTCTTCGTCGTAATAGCGGCCGGAGATGTGCGTAAGAACGAGCTGCTTTACATCGCTGGTCGCTGCCAGCGATGCTGCCTCCGCGGCTGTCAGATGTCCGTAGTCGCGCGCCATCGCTGCATCTCGTTGCAGGAATGTGGCTTCGATGACAAGCAGGTCGGCGCCGCTCACCTTGTCGACCAATCCATCAGTGGTTTCGGTGTCGCCTACAATGACCAGCTTCTTGCCAGCCTCGGGTGGTCCGAGGACTGCTTCGGGAGCAATCGTTCGGCCGTCGGGGAGAGAAATTGAGCGGCCTTCGGCCAAATCCTTCCGGATCGGACCGTCTGGCACACCGAGAGCTGCCAAGCGGTCCGAACGGAGGTGACGACGCGCCGGCGTCTCGAAGACGAAGCCATAGCTGTCGGTGTCGCGATGGCGAACTTGAAAGCAATCGACGGTGAACTCATCCACCTCGAACACGCGTCCGGGGGCAAGCGGCACGAGTTGCAGCGGGATCGGCGCGCGTCCCTTACCCCAAAGGCCAGCGAGCATGCGGGCGACGACGCCAAGAGTGTCTGCGCTGCCATGAATGGTCACATGGTTCTTGCTCTGCCGGAGCCGAAGCGTCGAGAACAAGCCTGGAATCCCGAGCACGTGGTCGAAATGCGCGTGCGTGAGGAGCAGGCGATCAAGTCGCCTGAATCCGGCGCCGCTGCGCAGAAGCTGACGCTGGGTGCCTTCCCCGCAATCGACCAGCACCCGTTGACTGCCGGCTTCAACGAGCAGCGCCGGGTGATTGCGCCCGGCCGAGGGCACGCTGGCCGAGGTCCCGAGGAAGATAAGCCTGAAGGTCATGCGAGCAGTCTACCTCGCGGGCAACGAGACCTCAAAGCGGGCGAAGGAGCGGTCCTAGATAGACTTCGCGTAACCGGCTTGGAGCGACAAAAGAGTGAGCGTGAGCGCATTCGGCATCGCGTGTCGCGTATCGCGCCAGATTATAGGCAGTGAGATAGCTCACAATCTTCTCCGATCCCTCTTCAAGAGGGCTGCGTTACACCAGCACCTTTGCTCAAGAGAACGGACAGCCAAAGCCCTTCCGTGTGGAAACGGCAACGCTTTCACGCTTGCGGGAGCCGAGCCCACTTGAGGCGGATCACTCACTGTCAGGGCCTCAGGAACCGATAGGCGAAGCGATCGGTCTTGCCCTTGATCGAAGGATCGAACACCTTGCTCGAGTGCGGATCGTCCTTGTTCGCCAGCGTGGTGCTTTCCGCGTCCAGGACGAAACCGGCCGCCTCCACCTCCTCGCGAACGGATGCAGGCTCGATCCGATGCAGCGACTGTGCCTCGCTCGTGCCGGCCCCGACGGCGGCGGCGTGGTCCACGATAACGTAGGAACCACCGGGCTTCAGCCGCTCATAGACGGCTCGATTGAAGTCGGCTGCCGTCGCGCTCCTGGCCTGAATCAAAGCGGTGTGGAGATCGTGGTAGAACAGATGCAGCCATATAACATCCGCTGGCTGCGTGACCTCCGGCATCGCCACAAGGTCCGCCGAGACGGCTTCGATGTTCTCTCGGCCCGGCTCCTTCGCGAGCGTCCGCATGCGGCCGACCGGATCGTCCTTGAAGTGGGCGACTTCGGCCGGCACGAAGCTGTAGACACGTCCTTGGGGTCCCACGATGTCTGAGAAGACGCGGGTCCAGTCGCCGTTGCCCGGGTAGACGTCGATGACGGTGAAGCCCGCATCTGCGCGTGCGAACCGGATCAACTCGGATAGCTTGGATTGGTCGTACATCGAGATCTCCTTTCGATTGAGCATTCGACGAGCGCCAGCGTGCGAGGGGGCGATCCACGGCTGATCCGCCGTCTACCCCATTCGATGGCCGCAGACGGCAAGCGCTACGCCGATCCGGACGCGTCCATCTGCGAGGCGCGTGCCAGTGCTTGTGTGTCGACGTATTCCCGGATGTTGGTCAATCTGCCGTCCCGGACCGTGATGGCGAAGATCCAGTCGTCCTCGAACGTCTTGTTCGTGGCTTTGATCCTTCCCCTCCCGGAGCCGACGACCAAAACCCGGCCGATCGCGGCGAAGAAGTCCCTCACGGTCTGGATGGTCTTCTCGACAGTCATGGGAATTTCCTATTTCGCACGGACCGGATCACGCTCGGTCCGGTCCGTGCATCGTGACCCTGCCGGTGGGCACGTCGTGTTCATCGGTCGAACTTGACCAGGTCCTTGAAGATCAGATGACCCCAGCTATTTCCGCGCGCCTGGACCAGCAGCCCACCTTCCGAAAGCCCGCCAAGTTTGATCGGCGAGAAGTCGAGATTTTCCGCGAGCGTACCAATCTCCGCTGCGGCAGCGTCATCGTCGCTCGCCAGGAACACGACTCTCCTGCCGCCATGCACTGCTGGATCTTGGTCAAGGGTGGCAGCGCCCAAATGGTTGAAGCCCTTGACCAGTCGTCCACCGGGGAAAGCCTGCGCGATGAACTTGGAAGAAGGCTGTCCTCCCAGCGTCTCAGGGGGCACGCCGTAGGCATTGGTCACATCGACGATTGTCTTCCCCTTCCAGGTGGACAGCGCCTTCGCGACATCGGGATGCGACTCGAAACGGACTGCCAAAAAGATGATGTCCGCCTTGACCGCGTCCGCCAGCTTTTTGGGGATGATCGTAGGCCCGATCGCGGCCGCGTCCGCGGCAAAGCTTTCCGGGTCGCGCGTGGTTGCGACGGATACCTCGATGCCCTTGCGAGCAAATGCCTTGGCGAGGGCTCGGCCGATATTGCCGAAGCCGATAATTGTGTAGCTCATGATGTTTCTCCGATCTTGTGTGATGCCGAGGTCAGACCTGGGCCATGCCTCCATCAACGGCGAAATCTACGCCGGTAATGTAAGAGCTTTCGTCAGAAGCAAGGAAAGTGACGGCAGCCGCGATTTCCTCTGGCTTGCCCCTGCGACCCATTGGGATCTGTGAAGCAAATTGGGCGGCCGCTTGCTCGGCTTGCTCGGGGGTAAGGCCTGTCGTTGTCTCCAACGCCGGGGTCTCGGTTGGTCCGGGACTCATTGAATTCACGCGAATTTTGCGATCTTTCAGCTCCAGTGTCCAAGCGCGAGCGAAGTTTCGCACCGCCGCCTTACTCGCAGCGTAGGCGCTGAACCCTGGCAGCCCCAACACGTTGGAGACCGAAGAGGTCAGAATGATCGAACCGCCGTCACTGAATAGTGGAAGCGCCTTCTGTACCGTGAAAAACAACCCCTTCACATTCACATCGAAGGTCTGGTCAAAATGGGCCTCAGTCGCTGCCGCGAGCGGTGCGATTGTCCCTGCGCCTGCGTTCGCGAAGAGAATGTCGATGTGGCCGTGTTTCTCTTTCACGACGGCATAGACCCGGTCCAGATCCTCCAAGCGCGACACGTCGCCTGCGACCGTCGTAACGTTTCTCTCGATGAAGGCCGCGGCCTCCTTCAGCTCTTTCTCTCGTCGCCCGGTGATCACGACGTGCGCGCCTTCTTCAACGAAGCGCTTGGCTGTCGCCAAGCCGATCCCGCTGCTTCCGCCGGTGATGACGGCGACCTTATTTTCTAACTTTTTCATGATCTTCTATCCTTCGTTGTGTGAGCCAGGCGCGGGAACGCGCCGGCGTCAGAGTTGCGCCAGGCCGCCATCAACGGCGACCTCGCTGGCGGTCATGAAGCTGCTGTCCGACGACGCGAGAAAGGCAGCCACCGCCCCAATTTCCGCCGGATCGGCCATGCGCTGGAGCGGAGTCATCGAGGCGAAGACCTTCTGTCCTTCCTCGCCCAGCGCTTCCTTTGCGAGGTCGGTCGCGGTCGCCCCGGGCGACAGCACGTTTACGCGGATGCCGGTGCCCTTCAGGTCCTCCGCCCAGGTCCGCGCGAGGTTGCGCACTGCCGCCTTGCTCGCGCTGTAGGCAGTGAACCCCGGTGCGCCCGTGGTGCCGGCGCTCGATCCGGTAACGATGATCGAACCGCCCGGGCCCATCAGCGGCAGCGCCTTCTGGACCGTGAAGATCGTACCTTTCACGTTGGTGCCGAAGGTTTCGTCAATGTGCTCGGCGGTGATCTGGCCGAGCGGAAGCGGGCCTCCAGCCCCGGCATTGGCGAAGACGATGTCGAGGCTTCCGCGTTCGGCCTTCACCGCAGCGTAGAGCCGGTCGAGGTCGGCCTCATCCGAGACCGAGCCTTTCACCGCGCGGGCATTGGGCCCGAGGTCCGCCACAGCGGCGTCGAGCGCTTGCTGCCGGCGGCCGAAGATGAAGACGAAGGCGCCTTCCTCGATGAAGCGCTTTGCAGCGGCGCGGCCGATGCCGGTAGCGCCGCCGGTGATCACGGCGGTCTTTCCATTCAGTCTGTTCATGTCGTGCGTCCTTCGTTTCGCCATCTCGGGTCTTTGGCTGTACGGTGGGTCAACCCGAGAGCCTGAACATGGGATCGCCGAAGTCGGGCGGTGAGTGCGGGTTCGCGCACATCGGTGGTGCGAAAACGATCCACCCTGACGATTGAACGCCGCAACAGTCGCGCGCATTACAGCTCGGCGTGCTAGAACGGGCTTCGGAAGGCGCAGCTGGCGGCGCGGGAATGCACCATGATTGACTGGGATGACGTTCGCTACTTTCTTGCCGCCGCGCGCGGCGGCTCGGTGCGGGCTGCCGCCGAGCGCCTCGGCGTGTATCACTCGACCGTGCTGCGACGCATCGCTCAACTTGAGGAACGCCTCGGGACGCGGATGTTCGAAAAGCTGCCTTCGGGCTACCGCCTGACGGCTGCGGGCGAGGAGGTCCTCGAGCTCGCGAACCAGATGGAAGCGTCGTCGCACCAGCTGGAGACGCGTGTCTTCGGTCGCGACCAGAGCGCGCGCGGGCTTTTGCGGGTGACAGTTCCACCGTTCCTCGCCACACACCTGCTCATGCCGGATCTCGCCGACTTCGCGCGTATGCATCCGGACATCGAGATGGAAATCTTGACCACTGGCGAGGTGGCGAATCTGACTAACCGAGAGGCCGACGTCGCGATCCGCATTATCGCCGACCGCAAGACCCTGCCGCTCAATCTTCACGGCCTGAAGGGACCGGAGGTGTTCAGCGGCGTCTACATGTCTCGCGATCGACTACCCGCGTTGCGTGCGGGCACGCCTGATCCCCTCCGGTGGATCGCAATAGACAATCATGGAATTCCGGACTGGGCGCGCGAGGGAGAAGTTCACATCACGGGAGCTCCGTTCAGGACTCCGGATGCCGAGACGCAGATCATCGCGGCGCAGCAAGGGATCGGGATGACGAAACTGCCGTGCTTTGTCGGAGATGCCGACCCCCTGCTCGTGAGGGTGCCGGGCACCAACCCGCCCATGCATGGGACACTCTGGATTCTCACGCAGGGGGAGGCACGCAAGACGAAGCGCGTTCGGCTTTTCACGGAGTTCGTATCCCGCAGGCTCGCCGCGTACGCTCCGCTTATCGCGGGACTGTCCGTAACGCGTGACTAACGCCCGTCTGGGACTTGGCGGTTCGCCTGCCCTCCATGAAACATTTCGGGATCTCGATCGTCCATCAAAATTTTGGGTTGGTTGCCCGCCAGGCTTGGTACTCTTCGGTCGCACTTGGGTGCAGCGGATAATAGCGTTGCAACGACCCGCCCTCCATGAGCTTCATGCGTGAGAACTCCTCCCAGTCGTGATGTTTCTGGGATTCTTCGATCACCTTCGCGGCCATCGCAACGGGTAGCACCACCACCCCATCATCGTCGGCGACGATGATGTCGCCGGGGATCACGGTGACACCGCCGCAGGCAATCGGAACGTTGACGGCATTGGGATAAATGCTGGTTTGCACATGGTAGTTGGGCGTCCAGCCGCGCAGCCATAGGGCCAGATCGAGCTTTTCGACATTGGGCCGGTCGCGCATGCAGCCGTCGATGACGATGCCCGCGCCGCCTCTGCCCTTGAAATACGTCGACATCATATCGCCGAAGACGCCCGAACTCATGTCGCCGCGCGCATCGACCACGACCACATCCCCTTCCTGTGCGTGGTACAGCACATGCCGGTGCAGCTGTGTTTCCGGATCGGCATATTCTCCCTCGTTGAAAAGATCGGGCCGCTGCGGCAGGAACTGCAGCGTCAGCGCCGGCCCGACGATCGATCTCCCGTGGTTCTGCGCCACCGGGCCGACCATATGCGGATTGCGGAAGCCCATATGGCCAAGCGTGCCGGCAACCGTCGCGGCGCCGATCTCCTTTAGCGCGTCGATCAGATCCTTCGGCGGCCGCGTGATGTCGGAAGTATGCGTCATTGTGGACTCCGATTGAAAGGGAACTACCAGTTCGTGACAGAACCATCGCGGCGCTTGAGGTGGGGCGCTTCCCAGAAACGGAAGCTCTGCGCCTGGACGGCCTCTTCGTTGACCTCGACGCCGAGCCCCGGCAGATCGCCCACCGGGTAGTCGGGGCCGTCGAGCCGTGGTTGCACCGGGAAAAATTCGGAATTGTCGAAGCCGAGCCTTGCTTCGGGAGCCCTGGTCTCGAGCCATGCGAAGTTGGGGACCGCGGCGGCCAGATGCACGGTCGCGGCCGTGCACACTGGACCAAGCGGATTGTGCGGCATCAGGTCCACATAGTGCGCCTCGCTCCAGCCGGCGATTTTCATTGCCTCGGTGAACCCGCCGACATTGCAGATATCGAGCCGGTTGAACTGGTGGATGCCGCGCTCGATATAGGGCAGGAACTGCCACTTGCTGGCAAATTCCTCGCCAATGGCGAAGGGGATGTCGGTCATCGTGCGCAGGGATTCGTAGGCTTCCGGCGTCTCGTCGCGTATCGGCTCCTCAAGAAAATCGAGCACGCCGCGGTCGAGCTTGTTGCAGAAGCTCGCCGCCTCCGCCACCGACAGCCGATGATGATAGTCGATGCCGAGGACGACATCGTTACCCAGCGCCCGGCGCGCCTTGTTCAGCATGGTCGCGGTAGCGCCGATCGACTCGCGTGGCTCGAAAACATCCCTGCTGTTTTGCCCGACGGGAAAGAAGCGGATCGCCTGCCAGCCTTGTGCGCGCAGTTCGCGGGCCCGCTCGATGGCAACATCGCCCTCGGCCTCGTCTCCGGTCGAGGCGAAGGTGGGGATCCGGTCGCGCTGCTTGCCGCCCAGCAATTCGTAGACCGGCACCCCCAGCGCCTTGCCCTTGATATCGTGAAGGGCGATATCGATGGCCGAAATAGCTGCCTGCAGAACCCGACCGCCTTCGAAATACTGGCTGCGATAAACCTCCTGCCAGATCCGCCCGATCTGCATGGGATCGCGGCCGATGAGAAACTCGCGATAGTGCTCGACCGCGCCGGCCACGGCCTTCTCGCGGCCGCTCAGGCCGCTCTCGCCCCAGCCGAAGATGCCCTGGTCGGTCTCGACCTTGACCAGCATCTGATTGCGCGTTCCCACCCATGCCGGATAGGGTTTGATCGCCGTGATCTTAAGTTTCGTAGTCATCCACGCCCGCGTCCCACACGCATCCGCCCTGTCTCAGTCGACCTCGAGAGCCATCTCGGTCTCACCGTCGAACAGATGCATCCGCTCCTGGTCGAACTCGAGCCAGATCCGCTCGTCGGGCGCGACGGCAATGTTGGGCGGCACGCTGACGTTGACGATGGCACCGGACAGGAAGGCCTGCACGAAGGTGACGTCTCCGGTTGGTTCCACCGTGTAGACCTTGGCCGGGATGCCGCCTTGCACCGCGCTCTTGTGCAGCTTGATCGTCGAGTGGCGTGCGCCGAGCACGATTTTCCTGGTCGTTGCCCCCGTGACCTTCTGGACGTTGCGCGGCGAGAGCCCGAGGCTCCAGCCCTCCGCGCTGGTCAGCACGGTGTTGCCGTTCGCCGTCAATGTCTCCAGCGGAATGAGGCTCATTGCCGGGCTGCCGATGAAGCTGGCGACGAACATGTTCACCGGATGGGCAAAGACCTGCGCCGGTGAATCGTATTGCTGCAGGAAGCCGCCGTTCATCACCGCCATCTTGTCGGCCATGGTGACGGCTTCGAGCTGGTCGTGCGTCACATAGATGATCGTCGCCTTGAGGTCCTGGTGGAAGCGCTTGATCTCCGACCGCATCTGTACGCGCAGTTTCGCGTCGAGGTTGGAGAGCGGCTCGTCCATGAGAAACACCGCGGGATCGCGCACGAGAGCACGGCCCAGCGCCACACGCTGCTGCTGCCCGCCCGAAAGTTCGCGCGGCTTGCGCTCGAGCAGGTGCGTCATGTCGAGCACGCGCGCCGCTTCCTTAACCTTCTTGTCGATCTCGTCCCTGGGCAGTTTGCGCATCTGTAGCGGGAACGCGAGGTTCATGTAGACCGACTTTTGCGGATAGAGCGCGTAGTTCTGGAACACCATTGCGATGTCCCGGTCCTTGGGGTCGAGATCGTTGACCACCTGGTCGCCAATGAGGATGTCGCCCGATGTGATCGGGGTCAGCCCGGCAACGAGATTGAGCGTGGTCGTCTTTCCGCAGCCTGAAGGGCCGACAAGCGCAACGAACTCGCCGTCGTTGACCGTCAGTGAAACGTCGTTGACGGCCTTGAAGCCGCCGTAGGTCTTGACGAGATCTTTGAGGACCACGTGGGCCATCGGCAACTCCCTAATGCTTGACTGCGCCTTCTGTCAGGGCGCGTACGAAGTATCGCTGCAGGACGAGGAACAGCACCACGACAGGCACGCTCATCATGAAGCTCGCCGCCATCAGTCCCGGAAAGTCCGTCGTGTTTTCCGAGAAGAAGCGCTGGATGCCGACAGGCAGGGTCAACTGTTCATTTTTGGAGAGGAACGTGTAGGCGTAGATGTACTCGTTCCACGCGCCGATGAAGGAATAGATCGCGGTGGCGATGATCCCCGGCGTCGAGAGCGGCATCACGATCATGATGAAGGCCTGGAACCGTGTTGCCCCATCGATACGCGCCGCCTGCTCGAGCTGCACCGGGATGTTGTCGTAAAAACCCTTGAGCAGCCAGATCGCCAGGGGCAGGCCGAAGGTGAGATAGGTCAGGATCAGCGAGCCATGCGTGTTCACCAGCCCGATCGCACGCATCAGGATGAAGAGCGGCACGAGAAAGATCACCGCTGGGAACATGTTGCGCAGCAGCACGGCGAAGAACAGGAAGTTCCGGCCGGGGAAGGTGAAGCGCGAAAACGCGTAGGCCGCGGGGACGGCAACAATCACCGAAAGGATTGTCGTGACGGTCGACACGAACAGGCTGTTCCAGAAGAAGCGCAGGAAGTCCTGGCCGACGCTGTTCTGCGGATCGAGCAGCTTCTTGTAGCTGGCAAGCGTAGGCTCGTTTGGCCACCATTGCGGCGGGAATTGCGTCGCCGCGAAGCCGGACTTGATCGAGGTGATCAGCATCCAGATCATCGGCACCGCGGTGTAAATCAGCATGAACAAGAGGAAGATGCGCCCGGCCCAGCGCCATCCGTCGACGCGCATGCGGCGATGGGGCCGGCCTCGGGAGGCTGTCTCTGCAAGCGTGCTCATGTGCTCCCCTCTTTCCGCTCATTGCCGCTTAGCGCCCGGACGTAGAAATAGCCCAGCGTCATCAGGATGAGGAACAGGAGCACCGAATAAGCCGATGCCACGCCCCAGCGCTGGCGGCCGAAGGCGAGCTCATAGATGTGGGTTATCCAGATATGCGATGCGTTCGACGGCCCGCCTGCGGTCATGATCCAGGGGATGATGAAGGAATTGAAGTTGGCCACCGCGAGCAGCAGGATCGTCACCACCGAGACGTTGCGCAAGTGCGGGAAAGTAACGTGCCAGAAGCGCTGCCATGCATTGGCCCCGTCGACCTTGGCGGCCCGCAACAATTGCTCGGGGACTGTCTGCAGGCCGGCCATCATCATGATCATGGCAAACGGAAACTCGCGCCAGATATTGACGACGATCAGGGAGGGCAGCACCGTGCTGACGTTGTCGATGAAATTGGGTGGCCGGTCAGTCAATCCGAGGCCGACCAGCACCGCGCCGATGATGCCGAAATCCGAATGGTAGATCCACTTCCAGATATAGGAGGCGGCAACGGCGCTGATCACCCAGGGAATGATCAGGATGGCGCGCAGGACGCCGCGGCCGACAAAGTCTCGGTGCAGCGCCAGCGCCGTGGCAAACCCCAGGACAAAGGAGATGAAAGTGGATCCGAATGTCCAGATCAGGGTGTTCCAGGTTACTTTCCAGAACACATCGCTGGTGAGGATGGTGGTGTAATTGTCGAAGCCGATGAAGGTCTTGTCGCGGAGCTGCAGACCGGGCGGCGTCTTATAGAACGACAGCTCGATCGTGTAGTAGATCGGATAGGCGATGACGACGAGCATCACGGCGATCGCCGGGAGCACGTATGCGTAGTCGGCGCGATGGGCCCAGATGTTCCGCAATGCGCCTGACCCGCCGGGTTGCGATTTTCGGCGAGCCTCGGCCTTGCCGGTCACGATCGTCACTGTGGCGTGCCCTTGTTTTTCGAAAAGAACCGGCTGCGCTCTTGGCGCAGCCGGTTCGCAGGTCAGGTTGGGACTAGAGCCCGCCCATTAGGTCTTTCACCTTCTTGGCCGCATCGTCCGCTGCCTGGTCGACGGTCATCGCGCCGGTCAGCGCATTCTGCAGCATGTCCGGGACGATGATGTTCATGATCTCGGGGGATTCCGGCAGCGCCGGGAAGGGGATGCCATAGGGCAGCATCGAAGTCGTGACATCGAGGAACTTGATATGGTCCAGACGTTCCTTCATCCATTTGGTCTTGAAGCCGTTAAGATTGCCCGGGTTCGAGCCGGCATAGGCCATCTTCAGCGACCATTCGGGGCTCGCCCACATGCAGATCATCGCTTTCGCGGCCGGCTCGTCCACCTTGCCACCCTCTACATACTCGGGCTTCAGGATGTGAATGTTCGAGCCGCCGAACACGACGGCGCGCTTGCCGTCAGGACCGGTCGGGATCAGGCCGTAGCGCATATTGTCGATGACGGTCTGCGCCTTGTCCTTGTCGGTCCCGGTCGCCTTGGCCTGCAGGTCGAGCATGACGTTGTAGTCGGACGGGTGGGAAACCATCATGCCCAACTGGCCGGCGACGAACAGAGGCTGGTTGTCGGCCTGCTGGTTGGTAAGTGCCGAAACCGGAACCGACTTGTCGCGGACATACATGTCGTATGAGGCTTGCAGCGCCGCCTTGCTCTGCGGGCTGTCGAGCTCCACCTCCTTGTAAGTCGGGTTCGCGGTGGCTTCGTCGAAGACGCCGCCGCCATAGGCCCACAGCTGTGGCATGAAGCGATAGGGCGTATTGCCGGCATTCTTGCGAGCCACGAGGCCGTAACCGGCAATGCCGAGCTTGTCGTGGATCTGCTTGGAATATTTGACGACGTCGTCCCAGGTTGCGGGAGCCTTGTCCGGATCGAGACCCGCACGCTTGAAGATGTCGGCATTCCAGATGAACGCCATCGTCTCGTTGTTCGTTGGAACGCCGTATGTGACCCCTTCCCAGGTCACGGCCTTCATGGCGCCGGGCCAGAAATCCTCGGTCGAATAGCCCACATCCTCCGGCTTGAGCGGCTGCAGATAGCCTTTCGAGGCAAATTCGGTACCGCCCAGGATTTGCAGGCGCACCGCCATCGGCGCGGCATTGCCCAGGAGCGCGGTGCGGAACTTGTCGAGAAGGTCGTTATAGGTGAGGGCCTGTTCCTCGAGCTTGATGTTTGGATAGGTCTTGCGGAAAGTCTCGAAGAAATCCTTGTAGTACTGGCGCAGCAGGTCGGGATCGCCCTCGAACACGCCCTGATACCAGAAAGTCAGTCGCCCCTTGTAATCCAGCGGCGTGACCTTGGCGCAATCGCCGGCCGTGTCGAAATCCTGTGTTCCCGCGATGGAGCGCACATATTCGGGCGACCATTTGCTGAGGTCGACCGGTGGCGCACCCAACGCCGATGTGGACATAAGTGATGCCGTCAAAATACCGACGACAGTGCCGCGCAGGACCGCACTGCCGAGCATGATCCTCGTCATAGGTATCCTCCCTGGTTCTCCGCCCTGCGATCGCGAGGATGGTTATTGCAGTACGGTGTATCCTCTCGACCACTTGGTACGTTTTCAGAACATGGATTGCCTGTCAACGCACGAGATCGTACATTGTTTATGGGAACCGTGCGTGATATCGGACAGACTGTGTATTAATTTGGGGAGCCGGCCCTTGGCCGAAACAGACGATTTCAAAGCAAAGCCACCCCCGGTGATCGACGCCACCGGAGCCTCCAGCGAGGGTGCCTCGCTTTACGAACTGATCAGGGAAGACATCATCGAGGGACGGCTCGCCGCCAACGAACGGCTTGTTGTGACCGATCTCGCCCGCCGCCACGGCACGTCGACCAATCCCGTGCGCGAGGCCCTGCAACTGTTGCGGGGCGAGGGGTTCGTCATCTTTTCTCCCAACCGCGGGGCGCGTGTAAGGCCCATCGATCAGGATTTCGTCCGCGATATCTACGAGATCGGAGTTCTGATCGAGCCAGCCCTGACGCGATGGTTTGTAGGTATGGCCACCGGCGAGGACATCGCCGAACTCGAACGCATCCAAGGCCTGATCGAAGAGAACAATTTCGCCGACACGTTCAGGCACAGTGAACTGGATACCGCATTTCACACGGTGATGTACCAGCGGCACTATAACCGCCATGCCGCCGAGCTCTGGTGGAAGCATCGCGAAGTGCTGCGAGCGGTGAGCCGGCGTTTCAATTTCACGCTCGCGCGGCGTGCCGCGATCATTCGTGAGCATCGCGAACTCATTGCGCTCATCAAGACCGGGGAGGCCGACAAGGCAGCCGAACTCATCTCCCGCCACGTCGAGGGTTCCGGCCGGCATGTTCTCGAACAGATGCGTGCACGCAACGCCGCTCGGGCCGGATAGGACGAGGGGTCAGGTCTGGAACAGCGTGGTTGACCACTAGTGAAAAGGCAGTTGAAATGAAAATCACGAGCGTTCGGCCGTGGCTGATCAAGTCTGGTGCTTCCTATTGGGGGGAATTCCTGTTCGTCGAGGTAACGACAGACGAGGGAGTGAGCGGCTGGGGAGAGATCACCACCACCACGAAGCTCGCCAACCGCGCCCTCTGCACGATCCTTCGACAGATCGGAGCCGCCGTGACAGGCGAAGATCCGGCGCGTATCGAATGCCTCTGGCACAAGATCTTCCGCGGCTTCACCTATATGGGTAGCCGTGGCGCCGCGGTCGAATGCGTGAGCGCGATCGACATAGCCCTCTGGGACATCAGGGGCAAAGTCCTCGGCAAGCCGATCTACGAGCTGTTGGGCGGGCCGGTCCGCGATGAGATCGCGCTCTACACCCATCCCAACCAGGCCAAATTCACCAGCAAGGACGCTGTGGTGCGCGAAATCCTGGACATCGTCGAGTCCGGACATACTGCTCTAAAGTTCGACCCCTTCCCCCACCAGGGTCGCGATGCCGACGGTGTGTCGCGCGAACAGCGGGACGGCTATCTCGACGGCGGCATGACCCGCAAGGACGAGCGCGAGGCTGCCGAACTCACGGCTCTGATCCGAGAAACGGCAGGCCCCGACATCGACATCCTCATCGATGCGCACGGCCGCTTCGATGTTCCGACCGCCATTCGCCTCTGTCGCAGCCTCGAGGAAGCCGGCCAGATCGACTGGTTCGAGGAGCCATGCCCGCCCGAGAGCCTTAACGCCCTCAAGCAGGTTCGCGAGAAGGTCAGTGCCGCTATCTCTTGGGGCGAGCGTGGCCACACAAAGTGGGATTTCGTGCCGGTTCTCGAGAACAAGCTCGCCGACTACATCATGCCTGACGTCACCTGGACCGGCGGAATTACCGAACTCAAGAAGATTTCCGCCCTGTGCGAAGCCTACTACATCCCAGTCTCGCCGCATGACGCCGCGGGACCGATCAACGTGGTTGCGGGAGCGCAGGTGATGATGACCGTTCCGAACTTCTACAAGCTCGAAACGTCGGAGTGGAATTTGGGCAAGTACGATCATCTTATCGACGAGCCGCTCGATGTTTCGAACGGTAGCCTCAAGCTCTCGTTGAGGCCGGGTCTCGGCATCGAGATGAACCGCGATTACCTGCAAGCCCATGAGATCGAACTGGGCTAGCAACGCAATCGGCAGCATGCGGGCGACAACCCGCAAATCAGAACGGGGATAAGTCATGCCAAAGACGGATGGAGCCGACGAGGCCCTCAACCGGGTCAACACCAACTCGAAGCCGTCCGAGCTTCGCATCACCGACATGCGGGTGGCCGAGATCGTCGGTGCACCGTTCACCTCGGCGCTGCTCAAGATCTATACCAATCAAGGCATCGTCGGGCTTGGCGAGGTGCGCGACGGCGCCAGCGCCACCTACGCACTGATGCTGAAGAGCCGGCTGCTTGGCGAGAACCCCTGCGACATCGATCGCCTGTTTCGCGGCATCAAGCAATTCGGCGGGCACGGTCGGCAGGGCGGCGGCGTCTCGGCGGTCGAGATCGCGCTCTGGGATCTCGCCGGCAAGGCCTATGGCGTTCCCATCTACCAGATGCTCGGCGGCAAGTTCCGCGATCAGGTGCGCGTCTATTGCGATACCGATGCCGAGAAACCAAGCGGCACCGAAACCGGAAAGCGCCTCAAGCAGCGCATGGACCGTGGTTTCACCTTCCTCAAGATGGACCTGGGCTTGATGCAGATCGCCCATGTCCCGGGCGCCGTATCCGCGCCCGCCGGCGCGCTCGAAGGGTTTCATGCCAATCCGCGCGGCCGTGGCGGCACGCTTGAGGAGCGCAAGGCCCGCAATCTTGCCTACGACGCGCAGAACGTGCAGCACCCGTTCACCGGCCTGCATTTCACCGAGAAGGGGATCGACCTGCTCGAGCAGTACATCCACGAGGTTCGCGAGGTGATCGGATACGAGATCCCGCTCGCCATCGACCATGTCGGCCACATCTCGCTGCAGGACGGCATACGCCTGTCGCGTCGCATCGAGAAATACGCCCCGGCCTGGCTGGAGGATGTGATCCCCTGGCAACACACCGAGCAGTACCGACAATTGCAGGGGGCCACCACGGTGCCGATGTGCACCGGCGAAGACATCTACCTCAAGGAAGGCTTCGAGCCGCTGCTCAAGAGCGGCGGCCTCTCCGTCATCCACCCGGACCTGCTCACCAGTGGGGGTATTCTCGAGACCAAGAAGATCGGCGACATGGCGCAGGATCACGGTGTCGCCATGGCCATCCATATGGCCGAAAGCCCGATCGCCGCGATGGCCGCCGCGCATGTCGCGACCGCTACCGAAAATTTCATGGCGCTCGAATACCACTCTGCCGATGTCGACTGGTGGGACGATATCGTCACAGGCCTTCCCAAGCCGCTCGTCAAGGACGGCTTCATCACCGTGCCCGACAAGCCGGGGTTGGGCATAGACGATGTGGTCGACGAGGTGATCAGCCAGCACCTGCAGCCCGGTGTCACCGGGATATGGCAATCCACCGAGCATTGGGACAATGAATATAGCTGGGACCGGACCTGGAGTTAGCCCAGACTCCTGCCCTCACTCTCCTTGGCTCACAGGGCCGACGACTGACCATTCGTGTCGACCTCTCCCAAGGGAGAGGCGAAGAAGGAAACGGACGAAACCATGATCTACGAACTGCGCATCTATGACTGCCTGCCGGGCAGGCTGCCGGCTTTGCTCAAGCGCTTTTCCGACCAAACGCTGGCCATCTGGGAGAGGCATGGCATCCGCCAAGCCGGGTTTTTCACCACGGCAATCGGCGAAAACAGCAACCGCCTCACCTATTTCCTAGCCTGGGAATCACTGGCCGAGCGTGAGGCGAAATGGACGGCTTTCGTCACCGATCCGGCATGGCACAGGGCCCGGGACGAGTCCGAGCGCGACGGGCAGATCGTTGCCAATATCAGCAGCCAGCTGCTCACGCCGACAGCTTTCTCGTCCGTGAGATAGGACCGCACGATGAAGATCACCGACCTTCGCTGTGCCGTTATCGGCAAGCACCCCATCGTTCGCGTCGTGACCGACGAGGGCCTCTATGGACTGGGAGAAGTCGAGTTCACCAAGACCTACCTCAAGCCCTTTGTGCTGCATTTCCGCGAGGCGCTGATCGGCGAGGATCCGACCGATGTCGAGCGGGTCATGTTGAAGATCCGCCAACGCGGTTCTTTCAAGCCCTACGGCGCGGCGGTCAGCGCTATCGAACATGCGCTTTGGGACATTGCCGGCAAGGCCTATAAGCTGCTCGGCGGCAAGGTGCGCGACAAGGTACGCGTCTATAACGGCTCGATCCGCCAGAAGCGCACAGGCGACCGGCCGGAGGACTATGCCGCAGACGTCAAATGGATGATGGAGCAGCCGCAGAACTTCTTCATGGTTAAGCAAGGAATCTCGTTCCATTCCAACATGAAGGACACCATCGAGGACTTCCATTACGGCGTGACGCAGAAGAAGGCCGGCTATCACGGCGCCATGGATCAGGGCGTGATCAGCGAACGCGGTTTCAACCACATGCTCGACTGCGTGATCGCGATGAAGGAAGTGCTGGGCGACAAGGTCAGCCTGGCACTCGACTGCGGCCCGGGCTGGATGCTGCCCGATGCGATCAAGTTTGCCCGCGCGGTCGAGAGGTACAATTTGATGTGGCTGGAGGACATGCTGACCGGCGACTATGTGCCGTGGGTCAATCCGCAGGCCTACCGGGAACTGACCACCTCCACCTCGACGCCGATCCATACCGGCGAGCAGATTTACCTCAGGCACAATTTCAAGGAGCTGATCGAGACACAGGCGGTGCGCGTCATCGGCCCCGATCCTGCCGACATCGGCGGCATTGCCGAGCTCAAATGGGTCGCCGAGCACGCCTATATGCACTCGATCCTGATGGCGCCGCATGGCACGGCGAATGGCCTGCTGGGCCTCGGCGCGCTGATCAACGTCTGCGCCACCTTGCCCGCCAATTACGTGGCGTTCGAATACCCCAGTGCCTCGGACCCCTGGTGGAACGACATCGTCATCGGCCTGCCCAAGCAGATCGTGAGGGACAGCATGGTGGATCTGCTGGAAGCACCGGGGCTAGGCCTCGATATCGACGCCGAAAGCGCCAGGAAGTATTTGCTGGCGGAGGATGCCGGATTCTTCGATTGACCGGCGACGGTGGCCCTCGATCTCACCGACCGAGGGCCCGCTTCAAAGACACGTGGATGCACATCCCATCACAACAGAAGCCGGCGCATTGTTGACGCGCGCCGACCTTGCTTAATTATGGCGAATCTCGGTCCCGAGCACCTTCAGGCATTCGCGGATGAAGGCAGCGAGGGCTGTCCATCCCTTGGCCGACACCATGGTTCCGTCGACATACGCCTCCGTCGGCGAGAGGTCGATGTAGGTGCCGCCGGCCAGCGTCACTTCCGGTTCGCAAGCGGCGAGCGCGCCGACCTTCTTGCCGCGCACGACACCGTCCACGGCAATCAGAATCTGGACCCCATGGCAGATCGTGAAGATCGGCTTCTGGGTATCGTGGAAGTGGCGCACCATGGCTTGCACCCGTTTGTCGGTGCGGATGTATTCCGGGCCGCGGCCGCCGGCGCAATATACGGCATGGTATTGATCGAGCTGCTTTTCCGCCTCGGCAAACGTCTTGTTGATCACCTGAAAATGGCCGAGCTTTTCGGTGTAGGTCTGGTCGCCCTCGAAGTCGTGCAGGGAGGTCTTGATGAGGTCTCCTGCCTTCTTGTCCGGGCAGACCACGTGGACCGTGTGACCGACGGCTTCCATTGCTTGCTGGTAGACGAAGATCTCGTACTCCTCGGTGAACTCGCCGGTGAGCATCAATATTTTCTTGCCTGACATGATCATGTCCTCTGTCGTGTGAAAGGGGCGGGGCGAGTCATGCTGCGCCCCGCATTGATTGCGTTCTTCAGAACGGAGAGTCGGGGAAGAAGTATTCCTTGGCGTTGTCCTTGGTGATCAGCGGCGCGTCCAGCTTGACGGCGCCGCGAACCGGGGCCTGGCCAGCCAAATTGGCCATGGTCATGTAGATGGCCGTCTTGATCATGGACGGCGGGTAGGGAGTCTCGACGGGGGTCATGGTGTCGCCGTCGATGACCTTCTTGACGATGTCCTTCATGCCATTGCCGCCAAGCGCCAGCTTGATATCGGTGCGGCCCGACTGCTTGACCGCCTCGAGCACCCCCAGCAGCATGTCGTCGTCGTTCGCCCACACCGCGTCGATATGCGGATATTTGGCGAGGTAGTCCTGCATCAGCTTGAAGGCTTCGTCGCTGTTCCAATGAGCGTACTGAATGTCGAGAACCTTGAGGCCGGTCCCGGCGATGGCGTCCTGGAAGCCCTTGATGCGCTCGTCGTCGATCACCGTTGGGATGCCGCGCAGGACAACCAGGTCGCCCCTGCCGCCAAGCTTGTCGATCATGTATTTCGCGGTGTTGCGCCCGACGGCGATGTTGTCGCCGGCGACGTAGAGGCCCTGGATGGTCGGGTCGGTCAGGCCGCGGTCGACGACGGTGATGAAGGTGCCCTTCTCCTTGATGGCCTTGACCGGTTCGGTCAATTCTTCCGAGGAGTAAGGCAGGATCACCAGCGCACTGATCTTGCGTGAGGCGGAGAGGTCCTCGATCGCCGACACCTGATCGGCCGCTGACGGCGACGTCTTTACGATGACCTCGACACCGGGGAAAGCCGCGTTGATTTCCTTGGCCGCCGTCTGCGCGTGATAGACGACGCCGGCGGTCCAGCCGTGGTCGGCGGCCGGTATCGAAACGGCGATGACTTTCTTGTCCTCGGCCATGGCATGGCCCGTCAGCAGCAGCGAGCCGACCGCGGCCGCAGCCATCCATTTTTTACTGAACATTTTCTTCTCCCAGATTGGACCTGCAAAGACGCACCCGTGTGGTCCGGACACGGGGCTATTTCGAATTCGAGAACCTCTGAATGAGCATCGCGATGATGATGATGACGCCCTGAACCGCGGCAACCAGGTACTCGGAGACGAAGTCCGACAGCACCATGAGATTGGCGATCAGCTCCAGAATGACGGCGCCGGCGACGGTTCCCCAGACATGACCCTTGCCGCCACGCAGCGCCGTGCCGCCGATCACCACGGCGGTGATCACCTGCAGTTCCCAGAGCTGCCCGGTGGTCGGCGTTGCGGCACCTAGTCGCGGTACGTAGCAGATCGCGGCGATGGCTACGCAGACGCCTTGGACGATGTAAGCAATGGTGCGCGTCTTGATGACGGAGATGCCGGAATAGCGCGCGACGTCCTCGTTTGCGCCCACCGCCGCACATTTGCGCCCATACTTCATCTTGTAGAGGACGAACGATGCGACCGCGGCGACGGCGACGGATATCAGGATCGGGATCGGGACACCGCCGACGGTGCCGAAATAGACCGGCCGATACGCTTCGCGCAGCGACCGGTCTATCGGTATCGTGCCGCCGTCGGTCAGATAGGTGATCAACGCGCGGAAAATGCCCATTGTGCCGAGCGTCGCAATGAACGGTTCGATCCGGCCTATGGTGACGATCAGGCCGTTGGCGAGGCCACACATAAGACCGACCAGGGTCGCCACGAGCATTCCAGCCGGTATCGCCCACAGGCCGGCGTGCGGCGCCACCGCGTTCATGAACATGATGGTGATGCCGGTGACGAAGGCGGCCATCGAGCCGACGGAAAGATCGAGCCCTCCCGACGAGATAACGAACGTCGCGCCGACAGCGATGATGGCGATGAAGGCGCTGCGGGTGATGACGTTGGCAAGGTTGGTCGCGGAGAGGAAGTCTGGATTGATGAGGAAGCCGACCACCAGCAGGGAGGCCAATGCCAGGAAGGGACCCACGTCGGTCCAGGTGATGTTCAAATCACCGACGCGATGTGTGGATGGGGATCCGGTCATGACAGCCATTCTGTTCCTCCCTCGGCCTTCGGCCTCGGTTTCGGGCCGCTTGTCGCCAGCAGCGCCACATTGCTTTCGGTCATCTCGGCGCCTTGGACCTCGCCCGTCAGGCGGCCTTCCCGCATGACGAGGATGCGGTCGCAGATGCCGATCAGCTCCTGCATTTCCGACGAGATGACAATGCAGGCCTTGCCGCTGCCGACGATGGCGTGGATGAAGGCGTAGATCTGAGCCTTGTTGGCGATATCGATGCCACGGGTCGGTTCATCGATGACGACCAAAGAGGGGTTGGTGAGCAGCACCTTGGCGAGCAGCAGCTTCTGCTGATTGCCGCCGGAAAGCTGTCCCGCCTTCACGCCAGGGCTCTTGAGCCGGATATCGTAGCTCCGGACGGCCTCTGTCAGCGCGGCCGACTCGCGGCGTCTGCTCAGAGCCAATGCGGGATGGAACCGTTCAAGTGCGGAAAGCGTGAGGTTGGGCGCCAGCCGTTCCTCGAGGAGCAGGCCCTTGCTCTTTCGGTCCTCTGTCAGGTAGCCGATGCCTGCGTCGATCGCTTCGCGTTGCGAGCGGATCCGGACGGGTCGTCCCTCGAGTTCGATCACGGCGTGGGCCGGACGCAGGCCCACCAGCCCTTCGAACAATTCCGTGCGGCCCGCGCCGATCATGCCGGCAAAGCCAAGAATTTCGCCCCTGTGAACGGTGAAAGAGACGTCTTCGGCGTAGCCCGGGACGGTGGCGCTTTTCACGCTCAGCATCGGCTCAGCGGACGGTGCACTCTTCTGCGGGTAGAGCGTTGCAAGCTCGCGGCCGACCATCAGGCGTGCCATGTCCATCTGCGTCAGCGCCGTGCCCGGATAGGTGCCGATCATCCTGCCGTCGCGCAGCACGGTCACCTTGTCGGCAAGCTGCTGCACCTCATCCAGCCGATGGCTGATATAGAGGACGGCCGTGCCATGACCTTTTAGCTGCCGGACGATTTCGAGGAGCCGATCCACTTCCTCGCCGGTCAGCACGGCGGTCGGTTCGTCGAAGATCACGACCTTGTAGTCGTCGAGCAGCGCGCGGGCGATCTGGACCAGCTGGCGGTCGGCCAGCGAGATGTCGCGCACCAGCGCGGTCGGCGAGACCGCGCAGCCGATCCGTGCCAGCTTCTCGGCTGCCAGGCGCCGCATGGCGCGGTCGTCCATCACATGGCGGCGCGAAAGCTCGCGGCCGAGAAATAGGTTGTCCGTCACCGTAAGCGCTTCGGCGAGCAGGATCTCCTGGTGGACGAGGGCGATGCCGGCTTTCTGGGCCTGGTCCGGCTTGGCGAACGTCACCGCCCGACCGGCCATGGACAAGGTGCCGCGGGTTGGCTCGGCATAGCCGGACAGCAGCCGCATCAAAGTGGATTTTCCGGCACCGTTCTCGCCGATGATGGCGTGGATTTCGCCCGGCAGGATGTCGAGCGTGACGTCGGAGAGCACGGTCACCGGCCCATATTGCTTCGAGAGACCCTGAGCGCGCAGCACCGGCTCCACGGCCCCGGGCGCACTGCCGCCGGGCAGCGCACTTCCTCCCTCTCCGGCAATATTGGCGGTAACAGACATTCGTTCAGGCCTCAATCGAAGGCCGGCAGCAGGCGATCGCGCGAGTGCTCGATGTGGGCGCGCATTGCTTTCGCGGCGGCATCCGGATCGGCAGAGCCGAACGCGGCGAGGATCGCCTCATGCTCGTCCAGCGCCTCCTCGGTCACGCGGGAATGGTACATCAGGCGGAAAATGTGGAAGTGGGTGTGTTGAAAACCCAGCGTCTCGCGGATGAGCTCGTTTTCAGCGTATTCCATGATCTTGTCGTGGAAGATCGCGTCCTGCCGGGCGAAGTTCGAATAGCGCAGGCGCTCGTCCTTGCCCTCGCGGCGCGACATCACGCCTGCGGCCTCCAGCAGCGTGCCGAGTTTGGCCTCGTCCATCGTGGCAGCGGCTTTCGCCGCGCCGTGCGGTTCGAGCAGGAGACGCATTTCGTACAATTCGTCGAAACGACGCCGCGTGATCTGCGGCGCGGCGCGATATCCGATCAGGTGCGTCTTCAGAACCAGTCCTTCGCCTTCGAGACGCCCCAGCGCCTCGCGGATCGGCGTATGGGAAACGTCGAATTCCTTAACCAGATTGTCGACGGTGATGCGCGAACCGGGCGCGATCTTCAGCGACATCAGCTGGGCGAAGATGGCCTCGTAGACGTCCTCGGCCAGGCTGCCGGCCCGCTGAATGCGGCCCGCTCCCGTGGGCGCTTCACCATTATTGCTCAAACTGACAGGTTGCATTTTCGCCTCTCGACTGGGGAGACTGCTAACACGAGGGTTTGACCGATGCAATACGATATCCTATACGATTTTATCGGCGCCGCTCAATTGAGGATTTTCGGTGCGGATTTTTGCAATGCGTTTCTCCGAAACTCCCCAAGGATGCAGCCTGTCATGAGCCTTCTCACAGCCCTCCGGCTCCCACGCGAAATTCTGTTCGGGAAGGGACAGCGTCATGCGCTGCCAGCCGTGGCCGGCCGCCACGGCCGCCGCGCCCTGGTCTGCACCGACGAACGTTTCGCCGGCACCGGCGTGTTCGCCGAAATGATGGAATCCCTGCGGTCGGCGTCGATCGACGTGCTGGTTCACGACGGTGTCCTTCCGGACGTGCCGCGCGATTCGGTGGCGGTCTGCGTCGAGGAAGCGAGGGGCTTCCGGCCAGATATGGTGATCGGCATCGGCGGCGGCAGCTGTCTCGATTTCGCCAAATGTGCCGCCTTGCTGATCAGCCACGGTGGCGAGCTGCGGGACTACTACGGCGAGTTCAAGGTCCCGGGGCCGATGCTGCCGCTGATCGCCGTGCCGACCACGGCTGGCACAGGATCGGAGGTGACGCCCGTTGCAGTGATATCGGATCCGGACCGGACGCTCAAAGTCGGCATATCGAGCCCCTATCTCATTGCTGCCGTTGCCGTCTGCGACCCCGAACTGACAATGACTTGTCCGCCGGGCCTGACCGCGGTTGCCGGTGCCGACGCGCTCACGCATGCGATCGAGGCCTTTACGGCCATGCGCCGGGACGGGGACTTCAGCCTGCCGCAGCGCCACGTGTTCATCGGCAAGACGCCGCTGACCGACCATTTCGCGCTGCTGGCCGTCAAACTTCTCGGCCGCAGCCTGGAGAAGGCGTGCATTGACGGCGGCGACGCCGAGGCGCGCTCCGACGTGATGATGGGAGCGCTGGCTGCGGGTTGCGCGTTCGGCACCGCCGGCACGGCGGCAGCGCACGCGGTGCAATACCCGGCCGGCGCGCTCACACATACGCCGCATGGGCTGGGAGTGGCGACAATGATGCCTTACGTCATGAGCTACAACAGCCGCGTGGCCGCGGCTGAGATCGCCGAGATAGGGATTGCTCTTGGCCTCGAGCCGAACGGTCGTGGCGTCGACGAAATGGCAGGCTCGACCATCGAGGAGATCAGGCGCTTGTTTGCGGCGATCGGCATCACCCCGACGCTGGCCGGTCTGGGGCTCCCGGCCGACAAGCTCGACTGGACCGCCGAGCAGGCGCTCGGCATCGATCGCCTGATCAAGAACAACCCGCGCCCATTCGACCTCGCCGCCATGCGCCGCCTTGTCCAGGCGGCCTATGACGGCGATCTCACCGCCTGCGCCATGTGAACGTCAGGAACAAGACGATGAACCTTCCCTACAATGCCTTCCCTCTCGATCAGGATCCGTACGACGTTCGGGGCTTTCCGCACCGGCTCTACATTGGCGGACAATGGCTGCCGTCGTCCGACGGCGGGCTCATCGAGGTCACCGATCCATCCTCCGGCGCGGTGATCGCGGCAGTCCCCGATGCGACCCTGGAGGATGCCGCCGCCGCGGTCGAAGCGGCAGCCAAGGCCGCCAAGGGGTGGCGCGAGACAGCGCCGCGCAAGCGCTCGGAGATTCTCAGGCGCTGTTTCGAGCTGATGGTCGAGCGGTCGGAGACGCTTGCCATGCTGATCTCGCTGGAGAACGGCAAGGCCCTGCGCGACGCGCGCGGCGAGGTCGCCTATGCAGCCGAATTCTTCCGCTGGAACGCCGAGGAAGCGGTTCGTATCACCGGCGAGTTCGGCACCGCCCCGTCCGGCGCCAACCGCATCGTCGTCGATTACCAGCCGATCGGCATCTGCGTCCTCATCACGCCGTGGAATTTCCCCGCCGCGATGGCGACGCGCAAGATCGCACCGGCACTGGCGGCAGGCTGCACGGTCATTCTGAAACCGGCCAGCGAGACGCCGCTGACCGCCTATGCGCTGGCCGCGCTCTACAGCGAAGCCGGCGTACCGGACGGTGTCGTGAACGTGCTGACGACGTCGACACCCGGCCCCCTGACGTCGGCTATGCTGGCCGATCCGCGCGTCAGGAAGCTCTCCTTCACCGGTTCGACCGGGATCGGCCGGGCGTTGCTCGCCGAGGCCGCCAAACATGTGATTTCCTGTTCCATGGAGCTTGGCGGCAATGCGCCCTTCATCGTCTTCGATGATGCCGATCTCGACGCGGCCCTCGACGGCGCCATGATCGCCAAAATGCGCAATGCCGGCGAAGCCTGCACGGCGGCCAACCGCATCTACGTCCAGTCGGGTATCCACGATGCGTTCGCCGACGGTCTTGCGCAGCGCATGGCTGCGCTCAAGATCGGCGCCGGCACCAAGGCGGACACCGAATGTGGACCCATGATCACCAAGAAGGCGGTCGACAAGATCGACCGGCTGGTCAAGGACGCGGTCAGCCGGGGGGCCAAGGTACTGTGCGGCGGCTCGGTGCCTGAAGGGGATGGCTTTTTCTATCCGCCGACCGTCCTGTCCGAAGTCTCGCCGGACGCCGACATGGCGCATGAGGAGATCTTCGGCCCGGTAGCGCCCATCACCCGCTTCGAGAGCGAGGCGCAGGCCATCCTCCACGCCAACAACACCGAATACGGCCTCGCCGCCTATCTCTACACCCGCGATGTGGCACGCGGCATGCGGGTGGCCGCCGAGATCGAGGCCGGCATGATCGGCCTCAACCGCGGCCTGATGTCGGATCCCGCCGCGCCCTTCGGCGGAGTCAAGCAGAGCGGCCTCGGGCGGGAAGGGGGCCAGCATCACGGCATCGCCGAGTTCATGGAGGCCAAATACATCGCTGTAACCTTCTGAGCCGTCGCCATGTCGAAGGACCCTTTTCGCACCCGCGACCACGTTGCCGATTTCGATGACATCGTGGCCGACATCGTCGCCCGCAGCACCGCGACGCGGGCTTCGCTGCCGATGCTGGCAGACATCGCCTATGGCCCGCACGAGGCCGAACGCCTCGACCTATTCTTTCCGGAGGGACCGCGCAGGGACCTCCCGGTGCACATCTTCATCCATGGCGGCTATTGGCGCATGTTCGCCAAGAGCGACTATTCCTACATCGCCGAAACGGTGACGAGCGCCGGGGCAATCGCGGTCGTGATCGACTACGCGCTGATGCCCGCCGTCAGGATGGCGGCAATCGTCGACCAGGTCCGGCGCGCGAGGCAATGGGTGCTGGATAATATCGCCAGCCATGGCGGCGATGCCGGTCGCCTAAGCGTCAGCGGCCATTCCGCCGGGGCGCATCTGGCGACCTTTTTATTCGACGAGGGGTCGGCACATCCGCCCTCGGCGGCACTCCTGCTCGGCGGGCTCTACGATTTGAAGCCCCTCCAGCAATCCTTCCTTGAGCCCTTGATAGGCCTGACCGACACGGAAGTCGGGGCGTATTCGCCGATGAGCAAATCCCACTCGTCGCGGACAAAGGTCACGCTGCTGGTCGGTGAGCGGGAAACGGAACCGTTTCACCTGCAGGCCAAATTGTTTGCCGATCGCCTGACGGAGCAGCGCCTGACGGCTTCGAGCGGCATCGTCGAGGGGCGCAATCACATGGACAGCGTCCGGGATTTGGGTGTCAGGCATACAAAAGCGGGCACTTGGCTGTACGACATGATCCGAGCCGCTTGATCGGTCCTGTCTCAGCCGAACCTTTCCCCGTTAAGCCTTGCGCAACCTACGGCGCGTAATCTGCCTGCCAGATTGCGAGGCACCATGAAGCGCCAACCACTATTGCTTTTCGCCTTTCCTGCCTGTGTCCTGCTGATCCTCGCGGCGGAGCGAATGGCCACGCTCCTGCTCGGAGCCTACCCCGCAAGCCCCGACATGTGGAAGATCTGGCTCGCCTTGCATCCCTCGTCGGGCATGGTCTGGCAGCAGGTCGATGTCTATCTGGGAGGGTCGATGGTCCTGGATTTCGCTCTGCTGGGCGCGGCCCTGGTGGTCTGCTGGATGGCAAGTCGGGCCAGAAGGTCGGCCGCATTCTTTCTTGCCAACCACGGCATCTTGGTCCTCGCGGCGTCGATGATCTTCATCGGCGGCCGTTCGCAGACCGCCAGCACCATTGCCGCGTTCACGGCGCCGAGTGGCTTTCGGTTCTCGCTGATGATGGACTTCACCTGGCTGAACTGCCTGCTGGCGGTCATCGGGGTCACGGCCTGCGCCTATTGTCACCTTGCCTATATCCGTGAACTCGGCATGTGCGTTGAATCGCGGCGTGTCCGGATCATGGCACTGCAGCGGGATTTCTAGACCAGCGCAGCGCTACGGGCCGCGCGCAGGTCCCGACCTAGTTTATCTTGTGATAGGTGACCTTGCCTTCCGGGGATACGCTCCGCTGGTAGTTGGAGCTTGGCGCGGGAGGCGCTGCCGGAGCCGACCGCCTTCGCGTTACCCGCGGCATGTCCCCGATGGCAGGCTCCGCGTCGGCGGCGCTGGCGACCGCCGCCATGTCTTCGGCGGGCGAGGGGAGTTCCACGACGCGCGGCTCGTCGCCACCGTGATTTCCCGACATCTCCGGTGGCTGCCGGGCGATGTTGGCGTTGACTTCGCCGAAGCTCGCCCGCAGCCGGTCGTCCAGCGCCTCGAACCGGCTTTGAAATCCATTGTTGACGGTGTCGAGCCGCGCGCTCATGCGCTGCTCGAACTGGCCGAGGTCCTCCAGTCGCGCCTCAATCGCGCGCAGATCGTTGATGCCGCGGTAGAGATAGACGGCCGCGGTGGCGTTCAGCAGGGCAAACAGCGCCAGGCCGACAGAGACGGCAATGGCGAGCCTGGACCGGCTCTTCTCCCTGTCGAGCAACAGCGGTTCGACCGCTAGCACAAGGTCGTCGGGATCGCTGATCGTCGTCATTGGACCACCACCTTGGTGCCGACAGGCACGCGCCTGAAAAGATCGATGACATCGGTATTGGTCAGGCGAAAACAGCCCGACGTGCCGTCGAAACCCACGCCCGAAGGGTCATTGGTGCCATGGATGCGATAGAGCGTGTCGCGGCCATCCCGAAGCAGATAGAGCGCCCTTGCGCCGAGCGGATTGTACGGCCCCGAGGGCACCATGTCAGGCAATTCCGGCTGGCGGGCGCGCATTTCCCTGGGCGGCCGCCACGCCGGCCACTCGGTCTTGGCTCCCACCTGGACCGTACCCGTCCAGCCAAATCCATCGCGTCCGACACTGATCCGGTAGCGCAGGGCCTCGCCCTTGCCGGTCACCAGATAGAGTGCTTTTTCCTGCTTGCGGATGATGATGGTCCCGGTCTTCTCCTGGGTGGAAAACGCCACCGTCTTGCGCAGGCTGGGACCCATGGCCGGCAGAGGCGGACGGCTGTCCGCCAACGCGATCTGCCCGGCCGCGGGCGCCAGCGCCAGGCCAAGCAGGCAGGCGGCTGTCAGCCGCAAGCGATGGCTGCTAGCGGGCCGCATCGTCGAGCCGCTCGCGGAACATCTTCTTCAGGTCCTTGTTGAAGCGCGCCCGCCCATCCACTTCGGACGGCAGCATGGCGCGGTTCAGCGCGTCGGCCAGCAGGGCGTTGTCGAGGCCGACCGACTTGATGTGCGGCGCCTTGAAGATCTTCTCCAGCTCGCTGCGCGAGAAGTGGTTGCCGAACCATTTGCGCTTGTGCTTGTTGGCGACCAGCGTGATCGAGACGGCATTGCCGCGCAGCTCGCGGATCTTCTTGTAGAGCCGTTTGCCTTGCCGCAGCGAGGCGACATTGAGTTCGAAGACGATGAAGATCTCGTCGCTCGTCGACAGCACGGAATTGTGCCAGGGCGTTTCGATGTTCGGCAGGTCGATGACGATGTCGTCGAAACGGTAGGCGACGAGATCGAGCAGCCGGAAGACGAAATCGGCGCCCTGCGGCTCGAACGGCAGCTGCGGCCGCTCGAAGGCGTAGAGCGTCAGGCCGGAAGGCCGCGACAGCTTGATGACATCCATCAATTCGACGTCGAGCCGTTCCGGCTGGCCGATGATGCCGGCAAGGTCGAACTGGTTGAACAGGTTGAGATAGGCGCCGCAATTGGCGCTCTGGAAGTCGAGGTCGACCAGGCAGGTCGAGGCGGCGCGCTCGGTCGATTTGGAGGCCAGGAATTCGGCCGCCGACAGCGCCAGCGTCGTGGCGCCGGCGCCGCCGCTGGCGCTGATGAAGGTGATGATGCGGCTCTTGGCGCCCTGGTTGCCGCTGTCGTGGAAGGTGACGGCGTTGAGCAGTTCCTTGCCGTCGAGCGGCTTGTGCAGCCAGTCCGAGGCATTCATGCGCACCAGAACGCGTGTCTGCTCCGACGTCAGCTCGTCCGAAACCGCGATCAGCGGCACACCAGCCCACAGCGCGCGCCCCTCGACAATGCCTGGATTGCCAAGCAATTCGCCATTGCCGAGATCGAGGATGACGATGCCCGGGCGCGTGTCGGCCGGCGGCCCCTTGAGAAAATCGCCCGTCTCGGCAACCCGCACATCATAGATCGCCAGCGCATCGAGCCGCGTCGCCACATCGCGCTTGAAATTCGGATCGGAGGAAAACAGCGCGACCTGCTTGCGCTTGGTCGGCAAAACCTTGGTGTTGATGGCGTTCATGACGCGGTACTCTTCAAATCTTCGCCCGTGACCGTGCTCAGCATGGAGGGCATTGTCATGGTTCCGAATCCGTACAGTCCGCCCAGAAAGAAGAACCGGTAGGTCATGTTCTGCAGGTTGACGGTGATCGTCGGCACCGGACCGCCCAGCCGGGTCTGGTAGCCGAGTCCAGTGGCGGAATAGGTGATGACAACATTATTGCGTCGCAGGCCGGGGAAATAGTGGCACATGCCTCGCCGTATAGTGGGCGCCTGGGCCGCGGTGATAGTCGGACAGACATCGTTGTTGCTAACAGCCGTGTCTCCCCGGAATATGCGGCTGAAATTGGCAGCGTTGAACGTGCCGCCATTGCTGCAAGCGCCTGTGGTTCCGGTGTAAGTGCAGACGAAAGGTCCATATGCGCCAGCGACGACCGGCGCGCCGGGCAATGCGGTCGGCGCGGCAGCCGTCAGATTGGTCGGGATCGGATCGGAGATGGATGCCAGCCGCGCCCCAACCTGCACTGCCTTGGTCGCGGCATTCCATTGGTAGAGCGCGTAGCCGAAATCGACGAACCCAAGCGTCAGCGCAAACAGCAGCGTCGAAACAATGGCCATTTCCACCATCGCTGTCCCATCTTCCAATTTCGCGAAACGCTTCATCATCATCAGAACCGGATGTACCGCTCCTCATGAAAACCGTTCAAAGTGATCGGACCGATGCGCAGCAAGGACAGCATGCCGATGCCGCTATAGGCAAAAGTGCCCGCCGCTCTTACGATGCAGACCTGTGTCGTGGTAGAACGGTATTGTGTGGCGCCGGCAACAACGGCGTCATGGCAGGAGGCGGGGGCGGCTATGGTCACCGTCACATTCGCTTTTACCCAGCCTTTGACGCGTGCACTGCCCGTACCTGCCACGTTACCGAACACCGCCATATTGGTTGCGATGCTGGCGCAGTCGATCGCCGCAAGACCATTGTCGGTGTACATCTGGCTATTGCAACGGGCTGCAAAACGGGCGCCATCCGAAAGCCCGGCCTCCATCAGCAGCTTGTCGTGGATCAGATTGCCGAATTCAAAAACGCCCGCCGACAGGGGCACCATCAGCGGTAATATCAGGGCAGTCTCAACGAGCGTGGTGCCCCGATGGTCGCGTCGAAATCTCTGGAGGTGGCGGAACAGGGTGCTCATCATCGCCATCACCGGTAAAGCTGGGCTTCGTCGCGAAGGAAGTTGTCGAGCGTGCCCCGGCCGCCCTTGCCTGTGATGTCGACGAGTTCGACGTAAATCTCCTTGCCGCTCTTGATCGGCTCGGTAATGAAGAAACTGCCGAATGCACGCACCGGGACATCGTTCTGGTTGCCATTGAGCGCCAACTCATCGCAGTCGAGGATAGCGCCGTAGAGGATGCGCCGATCCGGTATCGAGATAGGGGCCTCGCCGCAAAGCGGGGTTCCAGTATCTCCAGATGTCGATTTGTCAGCGATCATGCCATGATCGATCTCGTAGCGATAGATTTCATATCGCGTCGCCGCGTTGACGCCGGAAGCGGTCCAAGGAATATCGGGGCCTGAGGGGAACGGTCGGGCGACAGGAGGGCTGCTGCCGGGTAAGATATGATTGGCTGCCCAATAGGCGCCAGGGTTCCAATTCCCGTCGCCGAGCGATCCCGCGTCGGTAGGATGAGTTGGGTCGAGCGGCGTGCAATTGTTTGGGTAACAGCTATCGCGCGTAAGCCCTGTTGTCCCTTCAGCAGCCGTATTGAAGCCAAGGGACTTCACGGCGCCGCTTTTACAAACCACGTCCTTGGCGCCCATGCGGACATTCTGTGACGGCGGGTCAGACGGGATATAGGTGGAGGTCAGCCCGAAGCGGGCGTTCAGACCGTCAAGCACAGGTCCGGCGTTCTGGCCCGGCTTCGTGTTGACGCCGTTTTGCCCAAAGCATGCAGCGGGCTTTACCCTAGCCATGGCTTGCTCAAGCGCCTTTGCACCAGTGCCAAGCGGCGAATCCAGGAAGGAGAAGTTGCCGGGGCCGTAGAACTTGTCACCCCGCAGGATGAGTTGCCGCCGCCGCTGGTCGCGGTTAGTGGCCGCCTGTTCGAGGGTGAGGCCTCCAGCCTCTTCGGTTTTCTCATAAGGGTTGCAGATAAAGACAGGGGTATAGTCGCAGACCGACGTGGAGAACCCGGCGACAGCTATAGCGCCGATGGTCCATGCGTTGTTGGCGCCGCCGGGCAATAGCGAGACAGGAAAGATAGTCGAAAACCCGACAGGCGTGACCCTGATCTCGACAAAGCGAGCAAGTTTGGCGTCCGCGACTTCGTTGGTGATGACATCGGCGGCGGAGATTGCTCGCGCATCGCCAGGAACGCCATTCACTGTCGTCGGAATGGATCGAAGATAGCGTCTTGTCACGCCGGCAGCCGCCAAGCCCTGCGGACCCGGTGTCGTCGTGAAGTTATACTGATTGCTCACCAATGTCGCCAGCGCCCGGTCGCCCCGTGTGATGCTATCGGAACGGCCGTCTAGCTCTGCTGCCGTCGCTAGCGCAAAGGAATCGGCGCCTTTCTGCAAATCGCTTTGCAGATTGTTGGCCCGGCTCATGTCGATCACCAGCAGGGAAAAGCCGATGATCGCCGGCAACATGATAGCCACTAGAACGAGGGCGATACCCCTTTGATCGTGCCAGAACGCGCGAATGGTTCGCAACATGGCGTTACTCTTAGCTCCCCTGACGCCAGGTTCCCTCGTATGGGCTGGCGCACTGAAACCGCATCCTTCTGTTCAACTCACTGCGTCGTTACACCCGACCCGCCGACGTTTACCGTGATCGCTGGCGGCGGCGGTGGTGGCGGTGGAAATTTGTAGTTATGCGCAACAAGTGCGGCACGCGTGCCGTCGCCTTCGATATGCGTATTCCTCGAGGCCGGATTGAGCGGATCGACCGTCTGCAGCATCGAGTTGAATTTCTGCGTGTCGCCGGCGGCCAGGGTCACTGAATCGTAGTGGTTCAGATAGTCCGCGGCGCAGCCCGAAAGCGACCCGGCGCACAGGATGAGGATCAAGGCGCTATTTCTTAACATAAAGCATCTTGTCCTTCGATTTGAAGTTCAGCATGTGGCCATAGGGGCCGGTGACGCCGTCGCCCGTTTCGTATTTGCGGATCATGTCCTTGTTCACCTCGAGCTGGCCGAGCAGGAAGAATTCCGGGTCGTTGGCGGGCCGCGTCTTGTCGAACGGCGTCGCCAGCTGTTCGCCGGGCTTCACCGGCCGCACCAGATGCGGCGTGACGACGACGACCAGCTCGGTCTCCTCCTTCTGGCTGCTCGAATTGCGGAACAGCGTCCCGATGACCGGCACCTGGCCGAGCCACGGCACCTGGTTCTGCAGCTTGGTGGTCTTGCTGGACAGAAGCCCGCCGACCGCGAAGCTCTGGCCGTCGCGCAATTCGACGACGGTTTCCAGTTTGCGGTTGGTGAAGATCGGGTCGCCGGCGGTGGTGAAGCCGGTCAGGTCGCTGACTTCCGGCGCCAGCTGGATGTGGATCTTGTCGTCGGCAAGCACGACCGGCGTGAACAGAAGATTGACGCCGAATTGCTTGTACTCGATCTGGACCTCGCCGTTCTTGTCGACGCTGCGGATCGGCACCTGCCCGCCCGCGTTGAAGCTGGCGGGTTCGCCGGAAAGCGTGGTGAGGTTTGGCTCGGCAAGCGTGCGCACCACGCCCTTCGCTTCCAGTGCTTCGATGATCAGGTCGACCTTGATGTTGCTGTCGATGACGCGGGTGATCAGCGCTGCGAACGGATTGGTGTTCGACAGCAAGCCACTGACGAGGTCGCCCGCCCCGAGCTCCGCCCCGTCCTTGTCCACGGTGGCAATACCAGTTCCGACCCGAGTCGTGCCTCTGCTGTTCGTGCTCTTGATCGACACGCCGAGGTCGCGGCCCGCGTTGCGCTTGGCTTCCAGCACGCGCACTTCGAGATTGACCTGCTGGCTGTCGTCGACGGTGACGGAATTGATGATGGCGTCGGGTCCATATTGCTGCGCCACTTCCATGATGGCCGCCAGCGTCGCGCCGTCCTTGACATGGCCCCCAAGCCGCACCCTGCCATTCACCGAGCCGATCTCGATACGCGCCCTTGGCGCCACCTGCCGGATCGCCGCCGCCATGTCGCTGACATCGACGCCGACCTCGATCTGGAGGGCGCCGAGCGAGCGCTTGTCGGGTGAGAACAGGTTGACCGTGGTAGTGCCCGCGCCCTTGCCGATGACGTAGAGCGTGCGATCGGTCATCGGCTGGGCATCGGCGATCTTCTCGTCACCGACGACGATATCACCCAGATTGGCGCTCACCTGGATCGTGACCGATTGCGACATTGGCAGGAAAATCTTGTGAACGCCGGGGTTCGACACGTCGATGAAGCGGTCGGCAGCGTCAGCTACGAAGCTCAACGACAGCAACGCACAAAGAAATGCCAGAACAGCCGTCAGTGATCCCCGAAATACGCGCATCTACGCTACCCCCTCGCTGGCTGATTCGGACGCCAGATATCTTGATATCCCGGTGTTATTCTTGTCGCGGCACATCATACGTTTCGAGCTTTATACCTCGAAAGACACCGACTGTCGCCCGCGACGGTGCTTCCGGCTGCACATATTTGACCACTTCCTTGACAACTTCCTTCACTTGCGGCGCAGATGCCACAACTGGGGCCGGCTTGGCCTTGCTCAACTGGTCAATCTGGCTTCCCACCCGGTCGACTGCCTTGGCCAACCCTGCGATCTTGTCGTCGGCGCGCTTGCGCTCGTCCTCCGCGCGCTGACGTTCGGCAGCGGCAGCAGCATCGGCTGCAGCCTGCTTTTCCAGTTCGGCTTGCCTTTTGGCGACGTCAGCTGGCGTTTCTCCGGTCAGGTCGGAAAGCGTTACGCGCTCGGTCGTCTCGCCCTTGCTGGCAGCGGCCTGGCGAAGCGCCAGGGATAACTGGCCTGCGCCGGCGGCCAAGGTCAGCTTCTGCGCATCCTTGGTGCTGGCCTCGAGCGTTACCGATTTGACGACCGTAGGGCTGTCCTTGCTTTCATCCGCAACCTGGTCGACGGCAAGCACCTTCATGCTCTGTAGCAGCACGTCGACAAAACTCTGGTCCGCACCATCGTTGCTTCGCACAGTACGCGTCAGCAGCACATCGACCCGGTCACCCGGGAAAACGAAGCCGGCGACGCCCAGCACGTCGTTGACTCTTATGGACACTGCCTTCATGCCCTCGCCAAGCACCGCCGACAGCGTGGCGCGCTGGCCGGGGCCGGTGATCTTTGTGGCGAGAACCGGCTCGTTGGCGCCGATCGACTGCAGCGCCTGTTTTGCGTCGCCTGTCAGGAGTTCCTTGGTCGTCTTGAACGCGCCGGCCGGAACCGCGCCAGATGGCCATGCGACTTCACGCAATTTGTCGGCCGACAGGGTGTCGCCGAACTTCAGCCCTATTGCGGCGACGACGACCGTATCGGCCTGGACACCGTTCGCTTCGGCCATGGCGCTGCGTTGGCTGGCCAGCCAGATATTGATGAGAACCACTGCAAGTACGCCGAACACGCCGGCGAGTACGATCATGATGAGTGTATTGGCGCGCATAGCCCAAGCCCCAAGGGCGGGAATTCGCCCGCCGCGATTGAATTCGGGCCCGGATAAATCCGGGCCCGAAGCATTAGATTAGCTGCCGACGCCGCTGCCGCAGGTGCCGATATTGCTGGCAGCCATGTCGGCGCACAGGCCTACAAAGCGGCCGTTCACCCACAGACCGATGCCGACGATGATGAGAATCGCGGCGCCAGCGATGATGCCGACCAGGATGGAATATTCGACCATGGCAGCGCCGTTTTCGTCGTTGCGGAACTGCCGGGCCATCGTCATGAGCTTCTTCATGCCAATTTCTCCCTTTGGAGGTTAGAACCCGACGAGACAGAGCCAAGGATGAACTCCATACCCAAGCATCCCCCGTCATCTCGATCCTAGGTCCCGAGAAATTGCGGAGTCAAACGGGATTAACGGTTCCTTAACTTTCCAATACACCAAATTCGGAGTCGAGCGCGGCTTTAAAATTTAGCAAGAGCTTGATTCGTCTAATTTTTCAAGCCTTCTTAACCATTCGTTCACAATTATGCATTCAGCCTAATTCAGTATCAGTTAATTTAGCTGCATGGCATATCCCTTTATATCTAAGGGGTTATAGCCAGATATGGAGTGTATGCCGATGCCGGAGCACGCAAGGGCACAGGACGCTACAAAGCTTAGTGGATCGCTCATGTTTGGCAGCGCAGGGGGACAATAAATAAAAACGATATTTTTGCGGCGCGCTCCTTAACTATGTTGAAAGTATTGGTGGCGCGTGAAGCGCCCCGCCGCTTGTGCGTCGCTTGGTTAACGTTTAGTTTCCGCTAATATGCCGGAGGGAGTATAGGGGATCATGCTAGGGCGGTTCATAAAGGGCGAGGCGCGGCTCGAACCAAGAGTGGAGTCGACAACGGTTGTCTCTGCCGTGCCGGCCATATCGCCTGTTGCTGACGTCGACTCGCAACGCGACGCTTTCCTGACCCTCAAGGTCGATTTGCATCGTCATATTATCGACAGGTTCAACCTGACCGCGCTCGAAAGCGCGTCCAAGGATGAGATCCTCAACGAGATCCGCCCCATCGTGCGCGAGTTCGTTCGCAGCCTAAATGTGCCGCTGAATGCCCGCGAACTCGATCAGCTGACCAGCGATACGGCCGACGAGATGCTTGGGCTGGGGCCGATCGAACCGCTGCTCAAGGATGACTCGATTGCCGACATATTGATCAACACCCACAATCGCGTCTTCGTCGAGCGGCGCGGCGTGCTTGAGGAGACGGCGATTCGTTTTCGCGACGAGGCGCACCTTCTGCGCGTCATCAACAAGATCGTCTCGGCGATCGGCCGGCGCGTCGATGAATCGGCGCCGATGGTCGACGCGCGCCTGCCAGACGGCTCGCGTGTCAACATCGCGGTGCGGCCGATCTCCGTCGATGGTCCACTGGTGTCGATCCGCAAATTCTCCAAGAACCCCTATTCGCTCGAGCGTTTGATGGCGTTCAATTCGATCCGGCCGCCGATGATCGAGCTGCTGCGGATCGCCGTCCAGGCGCGCAAATCGATCCTGGTTTCGGGCGGCACCGGCAGCGGCAAGACGACCTTGCTCAATGCGCTGTCGAGCTACATACCGTCCACGGAGCGCCTAATCACCATCGAGGACGCGGCCGAACTTCAATTGCAGCAACCACACGTCGGCCGGCTCGAAACGCGCCCGCCCAATGTCGAGGGGAGGGGGGAGGTACGGCAGCGCGAATTGCTGAAGAACGCGTTGCGCATGCGGCCGGACCGCATCATCGTCGGCGAAGTGCGTGGCGAGGAGGCTTTCGACATGCTGCAGGCCATGAACACCGGCCACGAAGGCTCGATGACCACCATCCATGCCAACACACCGCGCGACGCGATCTCGCGCCTCGAACAGATGGTCGGCATGGCAGGGATGCCGATGAGCCATGACTCCATCCGCGCGCAGATTGCGTCCGCGATCGATATCATCGTCCAGACGCAGCGCCTTTCCGATGGAGGAAGGCGGGTTGTCTCCATCTCGGAACTGACCGGCATGGAAGGCAACGTCATCCAGATCCAGGAAATCTATCATTTCGTCCGCCGCGACGTGACAGTCGAGGGCCACATCGTCGGCGACTTTCGCGCCACCGGTGTGCGTCCGCGCTTTGCCCAGGAAGCGGCAACGCTCGGCCACCACTTCGCCAAGGATGCCTTCAATCCGCAGGTGCCGCTCTGATGCCCACTGGTCAGACGCTGCTCTATTTCATCTATGTGCTTGCAGCCGCATCGATGATCCTTGCCGCCGAATCCCTGTATGTATCCTACGCCGCGCGGCGCGTACGAGCCGGTACTATCAACCGACGTCTGACGCGCCTCGCGGAGGAGGCACCTGCCGAACAGACTCTGCAAGGCTTGCTGCGTGAACGCGGGTTGACGAATTCAGGCGACTACATCTTTGGCGTGGTCGGCTTAAACCGGCTCTACACACAATCCGGCATCACCGGGAATCCGCTGGCTTTCGCAGCGATGTTCCTCTTGGCCGGGCTGGTGCTAGCGTTGGTGCTGCCTCTGCTTCTTGGCTTTTCCACTGTCGTGGCGCTGATCGCTTTTCTATTTGTGGGGTTTGCGCTGCCGCTTCTCCTTCTTCGGCGCGCACGCAAGAAGCGCATCCTGAAATTCGCTGCCCAACTTCCCGATGCGCTCGACATGATTGTGCGCTCATTGCGTGCAGGTCACCCGACAACAGTGGCTATGGCGCTTGTCGCGCGTGAAATGCCTGACCCGCTGGGCACCGAATTCGGCATTGTCTCCGACGAAATCACCTTCGGCCTCAGTCTTGAAAACGCCGTACGGAAACTTTCACAACGCGTGGGGTTTGAGGGTCTCCATCTGCTTTCGGTGTCACTCTCCATCCAGGCCAAGACCGGCGGAAATCTCACCGAGATATTGTCGAATCTCTCATCAGTACTGCGTGAGAGGGAGAAATTGCGGATGAAAATCAAGGCACTCTCGGCCGAGGGCCGGATGTCGGCATGGATCATTTCCCTGTTTCCGCTCGTCATGTTAGGCCTGCTCATGGTCATCGCACCGAGCTATTATGGCGACATATGGAACAACCCACTCGTCATGCCGGTATTCGTCATCTTCGGACTATGGGCTCTACTTGGCGACTATATCATGTATCGCATGGTCAACTTCGATTTCTGACAGGAGCATGGTAGACACTTGTTCTCCATCAACCCGGACGTAAGCCTGCTAGTTTCGATGGCTGTTTTCCTGGCGGCGACGGCCCTTTTTCTGTTCGGCGCCCTCGTCTTCATGCCGGCGCTGCAGACACGGAAGCTGGTGACGGAAAGCCTAAAATCCGAAGGCATAGCCAATCGCCGATCCCTCGCTGGGCAAGAACAGCTTGCCAAGATTGCGGCACAGCGCCCCGTCGACGCCTATTTCCGATCGGTCGAAAAGGAGCGAGGCGAGCCCAATGCTCTTGAGGCGAAGCTGTTTCGCGCCGGATTCTATCAATCCGGCGCCCCTCTCTTTTACACCTTGTCGCGTTTTGGCGCTGTCACCGTCGGCTTTCTCGGGTGCTATACAGGGTTGGTCGCAGTGGTGCCGCCGCAAATACCAGGGTTCCTGACCTTCGGGATTGCCGCTTTGTTCGGCCTCGCTTGCCTCGTCGTTCCTAGTGTCGCCCTCGATCGCTTCGAAAATGCCCAGAAGGAAACTTACCGTCGCGGGTTCCCGGATTTCATGGACATGATGATCACCTGCGCAGATGCGGGCATGAGCCTGGAGGCGGCGGTCGAACGGGTTAGCCAGGAGCTGGCCGGTACCCACAAATGGCTTGGCATCCAGCTTGCGATCATGAATCTACAGTTGCGCGCCGGCAAACCCCTGCGAGACGGTCTTCGAGACCTCTCCGACCGTCTTGGCCTAGAGGAGGCGCGGGCGCTGTCGGTATTGTTCCGGCAATCGGAAGAACTTGGCACCAGTCTGACGGACGCCCTGCGCGTTTACAGCGACGAAATGCGCGGTAAGAGAATTCTTCGCGCCGAAGAGCGCGGCAACGCTTTGCCGGTCAAAATGATGATCCCGCTGGGAGTCTGCGTTTTCCCTGTTGTCTTGATGATTGTGCTGCTGCCGATTATCGTCCGGATGAGGGGCGTTTTCTTCTAAATGGGTATATGCTTTGATTCTAAAATAGAGTCGCAGGACTCTTGGGGGACAAAATGACAGGGCCAACGCGCCTCGCAACCGTCGTCGCAGCCAGTCTGCTGTTGTTGGCGCTTGCCGGCTGCCAGACAAACGGTGTGGACACCACCGGCGGTGTCGTGCGCACCAACGAACCCTCGAAAGGCGATGTGACGTCCTTTGGCGACGCCTTCGACGGATTGAAGACCGTCGGCGACGTCGAATATTATGCCTCGGACCAGGCCGTGGCGGAGGCCAAGAACCAGTTCCGCGCCGAGAACTACGGCAATTCCGGCGCCTTGTTCTTCAAGGCGACGCAGTTGGCGCCGAATGACGGCGGCGCCTGGATGGGTTTGGCGGCTTCCTGCGACCGCATCCACCGCTTCGACCTTGCCGACCGCGCCTATGGCCGCGCTTTCAAGCTGATGGGGCCGTCGCCCGAATATTACAACAATGTCGGCTACTCCTATCTGCTGCGCGGCAAGCTGCAGGACGCGCGCGGCAATTTCCTCAAGGCCTATGAACTGGCGCCCAACGATCCGACCGTGGCCAACAATCTGAAGCTGCTCTCGTCCAGCGTGCAGAACATCGAGCGCTGAACGTGCTGCTGACCGAAGCGATAGTGCTCAAGATCCTGGCCGCGGGCCTGCTCGCACGGATCGCCTGGCTCGACTTCACCACCCAGAAAATATCCAACCGCGACGTGCTGTTGCTGCTGTGCCTGGGACTTGGATCGCTCCTGCTTTTGTCGCTCCACTCCCGGTCCTGGTGGGATATGGGCTTGAGCGCGATGGCCGGCTTGTTGCTGTTTCTGGCGCTCTTCCCATTCTGGTTGCTGCGCAAGATCGGTGCCGGCGACGTCAAGCTGCTGGCGGTCGTGCCGCTTTTGATCGGCGGTAGTGGCCTGACGGTATTTTCGCTGCTGCTGCTGGTCTTCGCGCTCGCCACGGCCCTGGTCGTGAAAAACCCGCTCCTGCTGCCTCAAAGTGCATTCCGCGTCTACGTCCAGCATCTCGATCAGAGGGGTGTGGTGCCTTTCGGCGTGCCGATTTCCTTGGCCGCGATCTGCACGATAGCGCTCCAGATCTACTGGAGTTTTGTCCTGGCCAACAGCTCTGGTATCCTCGGCCAGCTCAACTAATCCATCGTCGCCATGTGCATGGGAAGATCGTTTGGGGCTGGTGATCCCGTCCGAACGGACCCTGCCGTTCCCGTCAGCTGACAGATCCACCGCCGCCCCCTGCAAGCAAACCCAGGCGTGCCGAAAGCGTTCGCATCGGCACAAGAACCCATCCATGAGAATTTGGCTGAAGAGCGTTTCACTCGGAACATATCCGGGAAAGACAGGTTTGGTGGAAGCAGTACACAACCAAAGGAGATGCTCCAATGATCACCAAACTTCTCTCCGCCACCGTGCTTACGGTCGCTCTGGCCACGTCGGCCATGGCACAGTCGAACGGAACCGGTTCAGGCTCGACGTCCGGCGCCACCAGTGGTGGCAATGGGACCACGACCGGCACTGGCGTCGGCACAGGTTCCGGTGCGACGACCACACCCGCCGACCCGAGCACGACAAATTCGACAACCAAGTCGAACGGCATGACCGACCGCTGCAAGGATGCCGCGGGCAACGACATCGACAACAACACCGCCAGCGGCAACACCACGTCGAACATGCAGAACTGCAACAAATGAGCCACCGGCTCCGCGCGCCGCCCGAAGTCGTTCTTCTCCCTGGGGGCGACTGATCGGGCGGTGTTCTTGCTGCCAGTGCGCCGATGACCCGACAGGCCGTCAGGCAAGCGCCGTCCGCTCGATCGGGTTGGCGGGCGCGTGCCGGACCTGCATCCTTCATCACAAGAAATCGTGACATGTTGGAAAGCGGCCGCCGGCGCCTTGCGGGAGAACCGGCTCATCAAGACCAGTCACGCAAGATTATGGACGGTTCCGGAGGCCGGCAAGCTGGTTCCGGTAGGTCGCTGGACATGAAGTATGTTCAGGCGTGGTGGAACATCGGCGATCAACTGTCGTTGACACGCTCGTGAGAGAAAGGACACCGTCCATGTCAAAATTCCAGGCTGCCACTCCGGATCGTCTGCGGCAACTCAGGCTTGAAGCGTCGGCTTACTTCACCCCGATGATGCTGCACGAGGCATTGCTGCGCCTTTCCCATGCCTGCGGCGGTGAAAGCCTTGGGCGGTTCGAGAAGGCCATGGTCGATCAGATAGAGGCGACGAAGGACGATCGGCCCGATTTCGAAACGATCAAGGAATTCGCGATCGAGCAGCTTTATGCCTTGATCCGCGAAGCCAATGAGTCACCAAAGAAGAAACAGTCGCTGGAGAAGATGGATACACGCAGGACGCCCGGCCGCTCCGAAGAACCGCAGACGCTCGAGGATCAACTGCAGGCCGGGTTGGAGGATTCTTTTCCGGCAAGCGACCCGCCCGCGGTGGTGTCCACGGCAATTCCAGGCGGAGCAAAGAAGCTGGTCGGGACCGACGAGCTCCTGAAACAGCAGCGAGAACAGGCCGCTAGAGAGGCCCGCCAACCATAGGGCCTAGGCATGGCTGCATACCGGGCCTTGCAGCCATGCGCCGGTGTGACAGCGCATGGCTCTCCGCATCAAAGCTTGACGGCGGTCTCCCGTGCCCACAGCCGCAGTTTGCGGCACGCCTCTATAAACGTCTTCACGGAACCTGCGGTATCAAGCCCGATCAGCCCCTCATCGGCATCGGGCGCCACGCCCGCCTTGGCCAGGAGAGGTTGGGCCGCCGCTGTGAAGCCGATGAATTTGCAATGGGCGAAGGCATCTGACACGAAGTCCCTCGCGGCCGCCTCGTCGAGCAGCATCTCGGCACCCTCCTCGGAAAGGAGCAGCACCACGGCGTCGAACAACACAGACGGGCCGCCGTCGATCATGTGTCTGGCCTCGATGTGGGTGCCGTCGGCCGCATCGACGCCGCCCACCTTGGGCGCGATCACCTCCATCACGGCCCCTTCCGTTTCGATGGCGGAACGGAGCTCTTCGAACAGCCCTGTGTCGGTTCCATTGCTAAGCAGGACGCCGACCTTGCGGCCCTTGAAACTGTCAGGCCCGTTCTCGATGATGCTGAGCGCCGGCGAAGGCGGCAGGTCGTCGCGCGTCGGAACGGCTGCCTCCGCAGGGTCGGGCATATTCCGAATGCCGAGCTTGTCGGCGACGGTGGTCGCCAGGGTTTCGTCGATGTTCAGCAGATGCGAAACCATGCGTTCGCGGATCGCCGGTGCCTGGACCTTGCTCAATTCGAAGGTCAGCGCCATGGCGATGTGGCGCTGCTCCGGCGGTGTCTGGCTGTTGAAGAATTGCCGGGCCTGGCTGTAGTGATCGGCGAAGCTTTCCGCGCGCAGACGCACCTTCTGCCCGTCTTCGGCATCGGCGAAGGAACGAAAGCCGCGTTGCGGATCCTCGCGCGGTCCCAGCCCCCATGAATTCGGTTCATAGTTGGCGCGACCGACAGGATTGCGCATAGCCATGTGTCCGTCCTGTTGGAAATGGGCGAACGGGCACTTCGGCGCATTGATCGGGAGATGGGTAAAGTTCGGGCTGCCCAGCCGTTTCAACTGGGTATCGAGATAGGAGAAGTTGCGGCCCTGCAGAAGCGGATCGTTGGAGAAGTCAATTCCGGGCGGCACATTCTGCGTCATGAAGGCAACCTGCTCGGTCTCCGCGAAGAAATTATCCGGCATCCGGTCAAGCACCAGCCGCCCGACCGGGATCGGTTCGAGCACCTCTTCAGGAATGATCTTGGTTGCGTCCAGAATGTCGAAGTCGAAGCTGTCGGCAAACGCCTGATCGAACAATTGCACCGTCAACTCCCATTCCGGGAAATTGCCGGACTGGATGGCGTCCCATAGATCGCGACGGTGAAAGTCTGGATCGGCGCCATTGATCTTGACCGCCTCATTCCAGACCACCGATTGCATGCCGAGCTTTGGCTTCCAGATGAATTTGACGAAGGTGGATTCGTCTTTCGCGTTGACCAGGCGAAACGTGTGCACGCCAAAACCCTGCATGAAGCGGAAGGAGCGCGGGATCGCGCGATCCGACATGATCCACATCACCATGTGCATCGATTCCGGCATCAGGCTGATGAAGTCCCAGAAATTATCGTGAGCGGTCTGGGCTTGAGGAAAGGCCCGGTCCGGCTCCTGTTTGGCGGCATGGATCAGGTCGGGAAACTTGATCGCGTCCTGGATGAAGAAGACCGGGATATTGTTGCCGACCAGATCCCAATTGCCTTCCCTGGTGTAGAGCTTGACCGCGAAGCCGCGGACGTCGCGGGCGAGATCGAACGAGCCCTTGTTACCGGCAACCGTCGAGAAGCGCACGAAAGCCGGTGTCTTTTCGCCGGCCCTCTGGAAAATATCGGCACGCGTGTATTTGGCCAGAGACTCGTAGGTTTCGAAGTAACCATGCGCGCCGTAGCCGCGGGCATGGACGACCCTCTCGGGAATGCGTTCGTGGTCGAAGTGGAAAATCTTCTCCCGAAAATGAGAGTCCTCGATCAGCGCTGGTCCGCGTTCGCCGATCCGCAATGTGTTTTGATCGTCGGAGACGGGTGTTCCGAGCGCCGTGGTCAGAGTGGGCGTCTCACCCCCGGCGATCTGGTGCAATTCCCCGCCGTTTCCGCGAGCGCTATCCGGTTCCTGTCCACTTGCCGATTGGCGAGCGGAGCGACGGGCGGATTTGGCCATGACATACCTCGTTTTGATGCCGGAGGGGGGTGGAAGTACTCAGGAGGTCAAACTGCCGGTGCGCGGCTTTGTTCCCGTGAAAGAACCGCTGCGCGCGCGTGCATCGCCCAAGGCGCCATCCCTATCGCGGCGACGGCATGGGCCGATTGGGTAAGATGCCCCCGCTGCGCGGAATTTCTGAAGAGTTGTCTTCAGCGCGAGGAACGAACCAAACTTCCATGCATTTAGCAGGGGCTGCGTTCATACACTCTTCTTCTGGGAGCTGGACCATTGTCATCCGGAGGCTACATTTTGGCCGACCAAGAAACCAATGAAGTTTCCATCGTTGAGCTCATACCCGCCATGCGGGCTTTCGCGCGCACCTTCTGCCGCGTCCCCGACGATGCCGACGATCTGGTACAGGAGACACTGACCAAGGGTCTCGCCAACATCGACAAGTTCGAACCCGGCACACGCATGAAGTCGTGGCTCTTCACCATCATGCGCAACACGTACTACACCCGGGTCAAGATCGCTGCCCGGGAAGCGCCAGGCCTGCTCGACTGCGCGTCGTCCCGACCGATTTCGGAAGCCACCCAGGAATGGAGCGTTCAAAGCAAGGAAGTCCACGCCGCCATACAAAAGTTACCGGAACACCAACGCGAGGTTCTGATGCTGATTGGCGTTCTGGGGGTGAGTTATGAAGAAACGGCTGAGATATGCGGCTGCGCGGTGGGGACGGTAAAAAGTCGGCTGAACCGTGCCCGCGCCAATATTCTCGAGTTGCTTGGGGAGAGTTCGTTGCAGACACTGATCGAAAGACGAAATCATCTATCGGATGGTCAACTCGATATGGAGGGCGACAGCCGCAGATAGTCAGTTCTGCACGTCACGTCGACGTTTCTCAACCAGCGCGTTTTGCAACTCCATGGCCAGCCTGGTTAGCCGGTCTGGAATTTTTTCCTGCTCTATGGCGTCCAGGAGAGAAGTGATCTCCTGATCCATGGCCAGACCGAATTGCGGGTCCGCGGTATCGTCGCTCGAATGAGACATCCATATTCTCTTGATAACCAGCAGTCCCTGACTTTAGTGTGGTGACAAACGCCGGACATTACAAGGCGATGTCCGCCGCCGGCAGGGTTGCCGCCAATCCTTGCACAGCTTTATTTCCTTGGCCTTACGCTGCAGGCAAAGGACATGGGGTGACGGCGTTCTTCGGCGCCTGGCCGGCGGCATGATCCTGATATTGATCGGACTTGACGAGATTGCGGTCCAGCCCACGTTCATCGCCGTGCTGCTTCCCGCAGCCGATCTTTCTTGCCGCGGGTGCCATGATTTCCTCCTTCGGGTCGGTGCCGATCTTCGGCGCCTCTGGTTCGACGTCCGAACTGGCGGCGCGCAGTAATGTTCCGCCGCCACGAGCAAGTAGGAAAGCCTCGCCATCCCATGACCGAAACGGCTTCTCGCCATTGATGACGACCCGCATTTGGTGAGCTTCCGCCAGGCGGCCGATGTCGGCGCGGTCCCACGAAAGCGATCCGCGATAGGAATAGTTCAGCAAGGCGAGCCAGCCAGGCCGTTTCAGAACGCGTGCGATCTCATCGAAATGCCGCTCGGCCATGCCCGCCAGAACCAGATAAGGAAAGCTGTCAACCGCCAGCACGCAATCGAAACTGCCGTCGTCGAATTCGCTCAAATCGAGACCGGAGGTTTGCCGCAACTCGACATTGCCCAGCGCGGCGCACCGCTCGGAGGCGATGGAGATCATCCGCGAGGATATGTCGATGCCGATCATGCGGTTGAAGGACTTGGAAAGCGCATGCTCGAAACGGCCGATGCCACAACCAATGTCCAGAATATCCCGGCGGGTTCCGGAGAAGTCCTGCTGCTTGAGCCAGGCGACGACTTCGTCGGTCGTGGCCGAGAGCCTTTCCTCATCCCCTAGGGATGCGAGCTGGACACTTGCTGTCTCCGAAATCGCTGCCGCCGCATCGAAGCTCGAGGCCAGCCGCGTGACGACGGCGGCACCGGTCTCCCCGTCGTCGCGTGTGTGCCGAACGGCCGCTCCCGTCGCTCGCAACGTTGCAAAAACATCTGGCTTGCGGCGAAGCAACCCGGCTATCTCTTGCAGCCTTTCCGCGTCTCGCGCATTCGACGGAACGATATCCAGCACGATCTTTGCCAGTTCCGCCGCCCTGATCCCCGTCTGCAGGTGAAGCGCCAGCCTGGCGACGACTGCTTCGGCGCAGACACTATCCGCCATGCAGTCTTCAACAGCCGATCTGATCGTAGTGCGGCGCGGAGCGGATTTTGGCTTGGTTGCAGGCATGGTATCAACTCCGCGTCCAGACCCGGCGCATCGTCCACCTGTCGATGGCGCCCCAGCCGTATTTGTAGGCTTCCTGGCCGCGCAGGAAATCGAACTCGCGCGCACCTTCGCGGATCGATTCCGCGATCGCGTGGCCGATCAGGATCGCCCCTGGGCTCTCTTCGGCATAGGCGGGGTCGAAGCCCCCGAGATAGGCATAGGCACGACCGCGATGGTGGAAGCCGTAATAGGCCCCGACCGTCCTGCCATCGATTGCCAAAAGCCAGCATCGGACCAGGCCGCGAGTGTCGAGCAAGGGAAGTGAGCGCCTGTGGAATTCCTTTGCAGCCGCGTCGGCCAACACGCCACCTCCGTGTCCGGCCCAGCGCGCGTCGTGCAGGCGGATCAACTGATCGAGGAAGGTTTGGGGATCGCCCCGTGCCGACGACAACGCGATCCGGCCGCGTCTGGATGCGGCCTGCCGCGCCCGTCGCAACTGGCGCCGGCGCCGGGAGGGTACACAGCCTGCAAGGGTATCGTCTCCGGCGATGGCGAGCACGGGGCAAGCACCATGAGCGGCTGGCCGCCCCGCCTTCAGATCGGGATGCGCAATCGCAAGACCGGCGCCGCCTTCAGGCAAATCCGACAGGATCCACTGCGACCAGCCGACCGAGAGGATCTTTTCGGCAACAATGGCCGCGACCTGGTCTTCGGTGCCGGGAACACACAGGATATCCAGATAGTCGCTGAGCGAAATGCCGACCGGAAGCAGTTTCGAGCCGGCGGTTCGGTGCTCTAGATAAAGCGGCGCTAGCCCTATCAGGTCGCTTCCGCGCCAGACCGCGACCGTCGCCAGGTCGCCGGGCCCGAATGTGCGCCACCATGGCACCAGCCACGCAGGAGATTGAAACGGCGTCGCCGAGGAACTCTGCTCCCACAGTCCCCACCAATCCGTCGCAAGCGCATCGAATTGCGCCGGATCATCGATGATCTGACCGCGCAACACAGGCTCGCTCACGGCGTGACGGCGAGGCGCCCGGCATCGGTGCCAAGTCGCGCCAGCGCCTGATAGGCATCCATGTAAGACGAGATCATTCGCTCCAGCGAGAACCGCCGTCGCGCCTCGGCGCGGCATGTCTCGGCGTCCAGGCTTGACGCCGCAACGATGGCTTGTGCCATCTCGTCGATCGTATTGACGAGAAAACCGGTCTTGCCGTGCTCGATCACGTCCGGAAGCGCACCATTCGGAAAGGCGATCACCGGTGTGCCGCAGGCCAGCGCCTCCATGGCGACAAGGGAGCTGGTCTCGGCGGCAAGGCTCGGGATGACCAGACAGCGTGCTGCGTTGAGAAAGCGCCGCTTGGCGGTGAAACCGAGCGGACCAAGAAAGCGGCGGCGGCCATCGAGGCGAGGTTGGACCTCGTCGTGAAAGTAACGCGTGTGCGTTTCATAGGGATAGACCTTACCGCCGACAACCAGCGGTACACCTGCCTGCTTGGCCGCGTCCAGCGCCAGGTGGATGCCCTTTTCCGGGCAGATGCGGCTCAGGACCAGTGCGAAGTCGCGCTTCGGCTGCGGCAGGCTGAGCGCCTCTATGTCTACTCCATTCGGAATTGGCGGGGCCAGTTTGGCGCCGGGTGGCGCGGTTTTCTGCTGGGCGGCCGAGACTGCATGAAGCCACAGGTCGTCGCGCGTCGGCTGCAAGGCCCCGGCCGGATACCAGTCCAGCGGCAGGTGAAGGGTCACCAAGGTCGGGCCATCGTCGGGCAGATAGGCATCGAAATCGATGCCATGCAGATGAACCACATCGATCGGCCACCTGGCGCGGGCAGCGGCGATCGCGGTTCGATGAGCCTGCTGCGCGCGGCTCTTCGCCACCTCGTCGAGTACGCCGCCTTCCGCCGGAATTTCCACAAGCGTGCCGCTCGCGCTGGAGCCCCGGCAGCCGACGACGATAGACCGATGACCCGCGCCGACCAGTGCCCGATCGAGCATCGACAGGACCTGTTCGGCACCCCCGACCGCATCCGGTCCGACAGGCGCGAGGGGATAGGCGACGTTGAGGACGGTGAGCGTCATGGCCGGCCGAGCCATGGTGCGGGATGGGCGCAGGCGGTTGCGCACGACCTGGTGCCGATCTCGAAGGGGCCGAGAGCCTTGACTTCGGTCAGTGCCTCCGATGATCGCGGACCGGGTCGCATGAGAGCCTCACGCAGCCGAGGCCCGCTGCGTCGGGAGCGAGGCGGACGTCATGCCGGGCGCGTAGCGGCGGATCATCGTTGCACAGAACTCGGCGAATTCCTCGGGTACCAGCGGAGGGCTGGTGTGGTGAGGCATCATTCCGCGATGCTCGGGCGTGAAGCAGAAGGTGACCGTGACGTCGAAAGCGGCGAGTGCTTCCATCTGTCGGTCGAACCAGTCCAACGCATTCGGCCTGAAGCTATCGGCCCAGGAAAGCCCCGTGCGCATATTGGTCACGCCGAGCCGCTTCATCCAGGCGACGGCATCGTCCAGCCGCGGGTCCTCGAAATGAAACCACTGCACCAGGCCCATTGCGGGTGTGTAGCGTAGGAATTCTTCCAACGCCGGTTTTGGCGTACCGTCCTGGCGCAGCAGCCCCATGTGGAAATGGCGGTAATAGGAAGATCCCTCCGCCTCGCGATGCCGCGTCGTTGCTTCCCATTCGCGCGGAAGGTCATAGAGGCTGTACCACTGGATTCGCGGTGCGTTGCCGAGCAGCAATTCGGCGGTGCGCTTGAGCCCCCAGACCTGTATTTCCTCGGCCCCGAAGGTCGATACGCCGACCTCGCTGACCCAGATGGGGAGGTCGGTGACGGTCGCGATCTCACCGATCTTCTGCGGCCATTCCTGAATTTGCCACAGGTTCCAGTCGAGGGGAAAGCCGTGAACAGCGACGGCGTCGACATGGTCCAGCACGCCGAATTCCTTCATGCGCGTGATAAAGCCGGGGTCTATCGGCGAGATGCCGCCAAGCACTTTTGTCAGAGCCGGGTTCTCGGATGCGATCGCGTCCGCCGACAGGACTGCCATCCTGGCAAAGCGGCTCCAATCGGGGTCGAGCTCGGGGTCCCAATGCGATTTGTTGTTGGGCTCGTTCCAGATCATCGCGGCTTCAATCATGGAGCTTTCCTTTCGACGGATATATCGCGCCGCCGCCGGCCGGATCGCCGGCAGCGCGGCAGAAATAGACCTCCTGCTCGGGATGCAGAACGATCTCGAAACCGGCGCTGCGCAGCATCGCTTCGGTGCAGGCCCGGTTCGGTATCCACCAGTTGGTCGGATCGTCGGCATAGCGGTGTTCGATGAAATGCAGCTTGGGAAATTCCGGCTGGTCGAACAGATCATGCGTCCAGAAATGATAGTTTTCTTCCAACGCGGGCAGGTCCTTGCTGCCGCGCTGCATGGACTGAAAGATCAACAGGTCGCCGGCGACGTGCTCACGGATCAGGTCGAGTGCGAGCAAGGGGTGGCGCAGATGGTAAAGCACCCCCATGAACAGCACGACATCGAATGTCTCGCGCAGGGCACCGACGTCGTAGACCGACAACTTCTGGAATTCGATATCACAGTCCGCGATCTCGGCGGCAAAGCGGGCCTGCGCCAGATAGGCCTCGTCGAAATCGATCCCGAGGACACGGGCGGCGCCCCGCCGTTTCATCTCGATCGAGTAGAAGCCGGCATTGCAGCCAATATCCAGCACGGTCTTGCCGGTCAGATCAGCGGGTATGGCATCGGCGAATTTGCGCCATTTGATCAGCGGGTAGTTGCCGAGAAAGTGGTCGGGCGCGGTTTCGACGCCGGCCAGGTCCATATTGTGGAACCACGGGCCGAGCGCGTCGATGCGCCGGCGGATTTCGGCATGGGAATGCAACATGGTCAGGCTCCTTCACCCGGAACGACAGGCACATGCGAATGCGCGCCGGGCATGATCGTTGCGGGCTGCTGATGAGCTGACGGGACGCCGTTTTCAAGCAACCGCAGAGCTGTGCGATACCCATTGAAAGTACCGACATCGACATAAGCGGACCCTGCCTTGACACCATAGGCCACCCCCCCGCCCGCAAGGTAGGCGTTGATCAGCGTGCCGATATATTCGTCACGACCATCCCGCTCGCGCCAGAGCGCCGCAAGCCGATGCAGGATATGGCCGGGCATCTTGAACGCGCCCCAAACCCAGTTCGTGGCGGCGTCCTGCCGCTTGACCTGGATTTCGATCACCCGCTCCTCATCATCGGTAACGACGGCGTCGAAGAATTCCGGGCTATCCACCGGGAAGAGCAGAAAAGAAAGCTGATCGTCAGGCAAGCGACAGAAGCCGTCCTCGGGAAACCAGATCGTATCTGGAAGCCCGACGAGGACGACCTCGTCGGGCGCGACGAGGGGCGCTGCCCGGAAAATCGCATCGCAGAGACCGACGGGTTGAGGCTGCACCACGAAGAGCGCTGCCGCCTCACCGTAGCCGGCGGCATAATATTCGAGGATGTCGGATTTGCCCGATCCGATGATGAAGCAAATCTTGTCGACGCCGGCCTGGACCATTCGCCGTACCAGATACTCGCTCACGGCGCAGGGACGTTCGGTCTGTCCGTCGATCCTGCTGCCGACCGGCAGCAGCTCCTTCGAGAAGCCGAGCGGTTGAATGCGGCTGCCGCGTCCGGCAGCAGGCACGATGCCCAACATCAGACTGCTTCCTTCATCGGTTCACCGACTGGGTTTCGCAAGGCATCGGCCAGGATTTTGTCCAGTTCCGCTGCGCGCTTGGCGGAAGTGTGCTCGCCCAAGACCCGTTCGCGGGCTCGCCTTCGAATGCCGTCGAGCTCGAACTCCGGCAATTGCAGTGCCGCGACCACATCATCCGTGTCGCGCGCCAACAGCACTTCGCGGCCGGGTTCGAAGAATTCCGCGAGGCCTGGCCATGCGTCGGTGACGATGGCAGCTCCACACGCGGCCGCTTCGAAGAGCCGTCCCGACGGGCACCAGCCCTTTTGCGCCATCGCTTCGCGGGTGACGTTCAGTGTCAGCCGCGACGAGGAGAAGAACGCCGGATGGTCGGCGGGCGGCAGATGCCTGACGAAGAAGATGTTGTCGCTCCATGGGAATTCCTGCGGATATTGTGCGCCGCCGATGATGAAGCGCTGGTCGGGCAGGCGCGCGGCCGGGCGGACCAGAAGCTTTTCGACGCCGGCCTGGCGATCCGCCGCGTAGGTCCCGAGATAGGACAGATCACCGGCGAATTCGGCCCGCTTCTCTGCCGGCCGGTGCTGGTCCGGATCGACATGCCCGTAGAGCGGCATCACGCGGCGCGCGCCCAGCACCGTCTTCAGCGCCTCGATCGCCGGGCCGCCGGTGTAGCTCAGGACGAGGTCGTAGTCGGCAAGGCCTTCAGGTCCGAAATAGGGCGGCCGCTCACCTTGTTCGACGCGGGCAAGCGTGACTGGAGTATCGAGATCGTAAAAGACAGGCAGTCCGCGGCATGCCTGCTGCGCGAGGCGCGAAGCCTCGACGGCGTCGGGACAATAAGAGGTGACGACCACGACATCCGCTTGCTTCATCGCCCGTTCCGCGACGCGGCGGATGTCCTCCCAGTCCGGATAGATGACGACGTTGCCTCCATCGAGTTGATCCAGATCGCGGGTCCCGGCATAATAGGGGGTGTCGCGTTCGAAAAAGGTGATCGACCAGCCCAGCCGGGCGAGGGCGCGGATCAGCCCACGCCACAGCGTGGCATGGCCGTTTCCCCATGAAGACGTGACGGTAAGACCGAAAATGACCATCCGCATGGGGAATTTCCTCGTCAGGCAGCTTCGTTCAATCGCAGGAGCTTCGAGCCCCAGTCGCCCGATACGATCGTCGTGATCGAGGCGGGATCGATGTCGAAGCGAAAGCAGTCGCCTACCGGCAAGCCAAGCACCTTGCAGACGGCGGCCTTAATCACATCGGCGTGGCTGATCAGGGCGACACATTGGTTCTGATGCAGCTCGCGGACGCCGTTCATCAGCGAGACGATGCGCTCCTGGACATCCAGCATGGTCTCGCCGCTCGGTGTCCGGGCCTCCTGCCGCTGATCGTTCCACGCGCGCCAACTGGCATCGCCGTTCAATTCGTCGAAAGTCTTCCCCGACCAGTCGCCGAAGTCGATCTCGTCGAGTTCGGCGCGGATCGCGATTTCGCCGACACCGCAAGCGAGAGCGATCGGAACCGCCGTCTCCTGCGTGCGCTCGCGCGGGCTGCATAGAATGGCTGCAATCGTCTCACGGGCCATGCGGCCGCCAAGCTGCTCCGCTTGAGCCTTGCCGGCCTCGCCGAGACATACACCGGCCATGCGGCCCGCAAGGTACGAGCCGACATTGTCGTGCGCCGCATGGCGGATCAAAAAGAACGTCGTCGTCATTCCGCGGCATCCAGCAATGGCTCGTCCTTGCCGGCGATGAAAGCGAGCGTGCGCTGGCGCGCTTCGGCGTCGGTGAACTGTTCGGGTGGCGATTTCATGAAATAGCTGCAAGGACCCGTCAGCGCCCCGGCAATGCCGCGGTCGAGCGCGAGCTTGGCGCAGCGCACCGCATCGATCACCACGCCGGCTGAATTGGGCGAATCCCACACTTCCAACTTGAGCTCGGCATTCAGCGGCACGCCGCCGAAGGTCGTGCCTTCGACGCGGATGTAGGCCCATTTGCGGTCGGTGAGCCAAGGCACGTGGTCGCTGGGGCCGACATGGATGTTGCCCGGCTCCAGGGGAACATCGAGCTGGCTGGTTACCGATTGCGTCTTGGAGATCTTCTTCGATTCCAGCCGCTCGCGTTCGAGCATGTTGAGAAAATCGGTGTTGCCGCCGAAATTCAGCTGATAGGTGCGATCGATGCGCACGCCGCGCTCGCGAAAGAGATTGGCCAGCAACCGGTGCACGATGGTGGCGCCGACCTGGCTCTTGATATCGTCGCCGACCAGCGGCAGCCCGCGTTGCTCGAAGCGCCGGCGCCATTCCGGACGCGAGGCGATGAAGACCGGTATGCAATTGACGAAGGCACAGCCGGCCTCGAGCGCGCATTCAGCGTAGAAGTGCGTCGCCTCTTCCGAACCCACCGGCAGGTAGGAGACCAACACATCGGCTCCGCTGTCGCGCAGGATCTCGCTGACATTGGCAACCGGTTCGGGCGCTTCTTCGATTTCGTCGCGCAGATATTTGCCGATCCCGTCAAGCGTCGGCCCGCGTTCGACGAGAACGCCGGTCGTCGGCGCGTCGGCAAAGCGGAACGTGTTGTTGGGGGGAGCGTAGATCGCATCCGCGACGTCACGGCCGACCTTGCTTTTGGCGACATCGAACGCACAGACAATTTCGATGTCGTCGACGTGATAGCCACCGAGATCGGCATGCATGAGCCCCGGGATCGGTTCGTTGCTTTTGGCATGACGATAATAGGAGAGGCCCTGCACCAGGGAGGATGCGCAATTGCCCACTCCAACGATACCAACACGAACTTTTTTCGATCCCACGAAACTGCCGCCCTATGCTGTTCAAAGGTAAGTTCCTTGCGCCGAACCGCCACCGTGCCGGAATGTTCCTTGGCTTGGTCAAAAATTGCGCGAAGCAGCATGGATCGAAGCTGGGCGCGCCGCGTTGCCCGCACGGCAAGCACCGGAAATCGACCAATGATCGTCTACGGCGACTACAAGCGGACCGAGAATGCACGACAGCTTCAGGAGGCGGCGATCGAAATGGCCCAAGGCCTCGATCGCATGCCTTGCGGCATCCGGCGCCATGCCGCATTGGTCGGGCTGTTCGTCAGCGTGTCGGAACTGGTCCAAGGGCTCGCGGATGTCGACTTCAAGGCCCGGGGCGTCGACACCAATTCGCCTTCGCAACGGCAAGGCGCCAGGCTACTGGTCGGGCTTGCGGCAGAGGTGGCGAGGTCGTGGCGAAGCGGGTTCGCCGTAGACGGTGGCATCGACCCGCGACTTCTCCAAATGCTGGCCGGGCTCGATTGCAAGGCAGAGGTTTTGACCGGCTCGGCCGAGGGCTACGCGCACTATGCCCTTTATCCAGAGAGTTATCTCGGCGCGGCGCGGATATCAGGTCTCGATGCGAACACATGCGTCATCGGCATCCGCAGCATCGGCCTGGGGCTCGCGGCCATGGTGGCGGCCGCGATCGGTGCGCCGGCGCCCATTAGCGTGCGCCCGATCGGGCATCCTTTCGATCGGCGCCTCAATGCCGATCCGCGTTTGGTCGCGGCCTGGAGGAACGAGCCGTCGGCTCGTTTCGCGGTCGTCGACGAAGGTCCCGGCCTGTCGGGAAGTTCGGTCCACGCCGTCGTCGCGTGGCTGAGAAAACAGGGCATCGATACGGACCGCATTCACCTGTTCCCCAGCCATTCGGGCGATCCGGGCGCCGAAGCGTCGCCGGATGTTCGGGAGACATGGGGGCGCTGCCGCAGGCATGTGGCGATGACGTTCGAACGCACCTTCCCCGAAAGCTCGCAAAGTCCAACGCTGCGCGATTGGGTAGCCGAGGCGGTTGGCAGTCCGAAATTGCGCTTGACCGAAATATCCGGGGGCGCGTGGCGCTCCCTTCACTACGCCGACGAAAAGCGCTGGCCACCGAGCACACGCGGCACCGAACGGCGAAAGTTCCTGGCCTCCGCGGGTCAAGGTCGCTGGCTTGTCAAATTTGTCGGCCTCGGCGAAACCGGGCTGCGCAAGATGCAAGCCGCCAGGGTGTTGCATCAAGCCGGATTCGGACCGCAAGTCATCGGGGTCTGCCACGGTTTTCTGGTCGAACGGTGGACCGATGGAACCACGATGGATCAGCTGCCGCTGTCCAGGCAGAGACTTGTCGCGGCGTTCACACGCTATCTGGCCTGGCGTGCGACCAATCTGCGGACCTGCGAAGCCGGCGCATCATTGCTCGCCCTCGCGGAGATGGCGGTTCACAATGCTTCCGAAGCTTTGGGCGAAAGCCAGGCGGCTAGACTGCGGACCTGGTTCTCGAAGCAGACGCCCGCAAAGGTGTTGGAACGGGTCGAGATCGACGGCAGGCTTCACCCCTGGGAGTTTCTGGTCGGTTCCGATGGTACGCTGATTAAGACGGATGCAGTCGACCATTGCCGGGGACACGATCTGATCGGCTGCCAGCCGATAGAATGGGATATTGCCGGCGCCTGCGTAGAATATGACTTGTCCGAAGCCGAGGCGGCGACGTTGATCGGCGGCATGGATAACCGCATGGATGGCCGCATCGACACCAGGCTCATCGATTATTTCAAACCTTGCTATTTGGCGTTTCAGCTCGGGCTGTGGACCATGGCCGCCCAATCCGAGAATGGCTGGGAAAGAGCAAGGCTGGAGGAGACGGCAAACCGATATGAGGCAGGGCTGACACGGTTCCTGGGCCAGGCCAGGGCCGATTAGTCTGCGTCAATCCAGCCTGCGCAGCATGTCTGCTTCCTGCTCGAGAATACTGGCCACCTCCTCCCGCTGCAGATGCGTCATCATCAGGCTGACACAGCACTCCAGATAGGTGATTGAGGCTCGCCGCAAATACGCAGCCGTCTCTCGTTCCGCCATCTTGTCGATATCGGTCCGAGATCGCTTGGGGTGCATGAGGAGGTCCTCCATATGTGGTCCTCCTGTCAAACCAAAAGCTTGCCTGGATGTTCCCGCGGGAATCGATGCGAAGATGTGACCGCGGTCCGGCATCAGGCAGGGAGGTTCTGCAGCCCGCCTGACGTGGGTCTCGCCCTTGTGGAGCGTCCTGCCATTTGATCGCCGATCGAGCCGCCTTCAAGCGTGGCGAAATAGCTGATCGTCCGCGCGAGCCCCTCGGTGAGAGGCACTCTTGGCGTCCAGCCGAGCAGCGTTTTTGCGCGCGAGATGTCGGGCTGCCGGCGTCGAGGATCATCCTGCGGCAGCGGCAGGAACGTCATGTCCGATTTGGTGCCGGTCATGGCCTTCACCAATGCCGCCAGTCGCACAATGGTGAATTCGCCGGGGTTGCCCAGATTGACGGGCTTGCCCGGATTGGGATTGATATCCATAAGGCCCATCAACCCATCCATCAGATCGGAGACGTAGCAGAAGGATCGCGTCTGCATGCCGTCGCCGAAAATCGTCAGCGGGCGCTTCTCGAGCGCCTGCATGATCAGGTTCGAGACGATGCGGCCGTCCGCCGGATCCATTCTCGGCCCGTAGGTGTTGAAGATGCGCGCGACACGAACGTCGGCCTTGCCGGCTCGCAGATAGTCGAAGCAAAGTGTTTCGGCGGTGCGTTTGCCTTCGTCGTAGCAGGCGCGTGGGCCGGTGCAGTTCACATGGCCGACATAATCTTCCCTCTGCGGATGTTGCTCCGGATCGCCATACACTTCACTCGTGGAGGCCTGCAGCAATCGCGCGTCGTTGCGGGCGGCGAGTTCGAGCAGGTTCAACGTTCCGATGACGCAGGTTCGCGTGGTGTGGATCGGATCGGCCTGGTAACGCGGCGGCGAGGCGGCGCAGGCCATGTTGAAAATGCGATCCACCGGCTCGCCCAGGTCCAATGGCCGGCAGATATCCTGCTCGATCAGCCGGAAACCCGGCTGGTCCATGATCGCGTTGATGTTCTCCATGCGACCGGTAAGAAAATTGTCGGCGCAGATCACACGCCAGCCATCGCGTAACAATGCTTCGCAAAGATGCGAACCGAGGAAGCCCGCGCCACCGGCGACGAGCACCGTCTTTGCCCTTTGCGCTTTTTTTGTTTGTCGCATCGCGATTTTCTCCTGTCTGCCAGTCATGCTGCACTTCCGATATCGAGATCGACGACCACCGCCCCCTTTTGCGTAAGCGCCGTGATGAATTCGCGAGCCCTGGCCGCACCGGTGTGGGAGGCAAGGACGAGTTCGCGTGCCCGGTCGGCCATCGCGAGACGTGTACGAGCCGATTCCCGGGACAGGATCGCGACGACCTCGTCCGCCATCCTGGCCGTGTGGATCGTCGATGCGGGAAAGAAGCTGTCGAGGCCTGGCCAGCGGTCGCTGATGATCGGCGTGCCGCAAGCCGCGGCTTCGAAAAGGCGCACGCTGGGCGACCATCCCGCGGCAATCATGGAACTGCGTGTGACGTTCAGGGTGTAGCGCTGACGGCTATAGAATGCGGCATGATCGGCCGGCGGCAAGTGTTCGATGCGCTCGACATTGTCGGGCCAGTCGATGTCGGACGGATATTGCGAGCCGGCCACGACGAAACGCCGATCCGGCATGCGCCGTGCAGGCTCGAGCAGAAGCGCGTTGAGCGTGGCTTGCCGGTCGGCGCTGTAGGTGCCGAGATAACCGAGATCCCAGCCGATCGGATCGGCGGTGCGGTGATGCCGTTCCGGATCGACCGAACAGTAGAGCGGCTCGGCGCGGCGTGCGCCGAAGGTCTGCGTCAGATCGGCAAGCATCGGGCCGCCGGCAAAAGAGAAATAGATGTCGAAGTAGGGGATTTGGCGCCAGCTCAGATAGTCGCAATCGTCCGCCGACAGCTTCGCCAGGGTCACCGGCGTGTCGATGTCGTAAAAGCAGAGTTGTCCTTTGCAAAGTGAAGCGACGGTGTCGATCACCGCGCGCCCTTCCGGTACGAAGGAGCCGATCACCACGACATCGGCCTGTTGCAGACACCGCGCGTAGTCGCGTTGCAGTTCCTGCACGGTTTCGTAGTAGCGCAAGGCGCAGAAATCCGGATCGCGCAAATCGCGGTGATTGGCGTACCACGGCACATCGCGCTCCAGAAAAGTTACGCGATGGCCGAGTTGGTGGAGGCCTTTCAACAGACCTCGAAAAGTGGTGGCATGGCCGTTTCCCCAGGACGAGGAAAGCGACAGGCCGAGAAAGACGATGTCCAACTGCCTGGTCATTCGGCTGCCTCCACGGTCCCGTGCGTCAAATGCCGTTTGAAGACCGCATCAGCCACGGCCGCCCGCAATGCGTAGGTATGATCGGCGAGAACGCGTCGAAGTGCGGCCTGGCCGATCGCCTTTGCCCGAACGGGGGTCAGCGCCTGCATGATCTCGGCGACATCACCGCCGTCGCGCGCCACAAGGATCTCCTCGTCGGGTTTCAGGAACAGCTCGACGCCGAGCCAGGCATCGGTGATCAGGCAGGCGCCCGCGCCGGCCGCCTCGAAGACACGCGTGGCGGGTGAAAAACCGTTCGCGGCCATGCTGTCGCGGCTGATGTTCAGCACCGCCTTTGGCGTGACATTGAAGGCGTTGTGATCGCGGGTGCCGACATGGCCGAGCCAGCCGACATTGGCGGGGAGCGGCTTGTCGCCCCACCCAGATCCGCCGAGCAGAAAACGTTGTTCCGGCAGCTGGGCCGCGGGATCGAGGAAGAACGATCCCACCCGCGCTTCACGATCCGGCAGCCTGTTTCCGAGGAACGCCAGGTCGCAGGCAAAACGCGCATTGCTGGCGACCGGGTGGTGCGTTTCGGGATCGAGCGCATTGTAGATTGGCACGCACTCGTTCGCGCCCATGGCACGATAGGCCCAGACTACGGGATCGCCGCCACCATAGGTCAGCACAAGGTCGATTTCTTGCAGCGCACGATGCAGCGGGTGGTCCGGCTCGTCGCGCAGCTGGGCGAGTGTGGCCGGCGCGTCGACGTCCCAGAATACAATGAGCGCATCGCTGCGGGCGTGGTCGAGCACGGCGCGAAGCAGCGCCTCGTCCTCGAAGCCGACGCCACTCGCCTTGACGACGATATCGGCTTCGGCGGCACGCGCCGCCACCTGCATCAGGGCATGGTGGGTTGCCTCGTAGACGACGACAGAGCACCAGTCCGGCGCCTCGATGTCGCGGTTCTTCTGCCGGTCATAGACGTCAGGCTCATAGAAGGTGATTTCGTAGCCCAGTTGCGAAAGCGCCTTCAGCAATCCTCGGTAATAGGTCGCGGCGCCGTTCCAGTAGGACGACAAAAGGCTCGATCCATAGAATGCGATCTTCATGCTGCGGCTTCCTTTGCGGCGGTCAGCTCGGCGGTGTGCAGGGTCGTGCATTGCCAGAGCACGTCGAACAACTCGTCGACGCGGTGACGACAGGTGTGCCGCGAGCGGATGGTCTCAAGACCCGAGGTCACCAGGGAGGCCGCAAAATCGGGATCGGCCAACACCGCCTGGAGATGTTGCCGCATTTGCGATCCATCCTCGGCAAACAGGAAGTCGATGCCGGGCCTGAAAAGCTGCTCGACGTCGGACCAAGGCGCTGAAATCAGCGGGATGCCGCAGGCAAGTGCCTCGAACATGCGGATCGTCGGAATTCCGGGCAAGCCTTCACGATAAGGACGCCGCGGGATGTGCACGGTGACACGATGCGCGGCGAACACCTTCGGCACGTCGGCATTGGCGATCCACCCTTCGTAGCGCAGACCGGCGGCTGCCAGATCGGCAAGTGCCGGCTCGGGATAGCGGACCCCGTGAACAGTGGCCTGAAGACCGAGATCGCGCACTGGTTCGATCAGGAATTCCTGGATTTCGGCCGTCCGCTCGTCGTCGCCCCAGTTTCCGATCCAGACCAGGTCGGACGTCGCGTGGATTTCCGGGTGCGGTTTGAACAGCCGATCGTCCGCCGCTTCATGCCAGGTGAAGACGCGCTTGCCCCAGCCGGCGCGCAGATAGCTCTCGCGCAGCGCTTCGCCAAAGGCGAGAACGCCATCATAATGTTCCAGGCGGAGCGCCGAGATTGCCTCGGTGGCCGACACGGCGCGGTGATGGGTGTCGTGAAACAGCAAGGTGAATTTGCCGCCATCGGCCCGGGCACGGCCGATGCGAGCGACAAGCTCCGGGTCGGTCCATTCGTGGACGATCACCACGTCGGCCTCGGCGATCCAGGCTTCATGGTCGAACCCGGCATCGTAGGTCACCGGCATCAATTCGGGGAAATCCTTGCGAAAACGTTCGATCGCGAAGGATCCCCTCTCGGCCAGTAGGTTCGATCGGCTCCAGCCGTCCGCCGGCTCCAGAGCGATGGCCTGATGCCGGCGCGCCACCAGTTCGCGCATGACGCCGCGAAGGAAATGGGCATTGCCGTGGTTCCAGTCGGAGACGAGCGAGTGAGTGTAGAACAAGAAGCGCATGATCAGCGCTCCGCCACGGCCAGCGCCGCCTTTTCGTAGACATCGCGCATGGCCGCTGCCTGTCTCGCCAGCGTGAACCCGCGGCTTCGGCGGAGGGCGGCGTGGCCGAGCTCTCGCCTATGCCCCGCATCGCTGGAAAGACGATTGATGCAGGCTGCAAGATCATGCGGGTCGCGACCGTCAAAGAACATCGCGGCCCCGTCCCATAACTCGCGATAGGTCGGGATGTCCGAGAGCACCAGGGGCGTTGCCGACATGGCCGCTTCCAGAGCCGCCAGACCGAACGGTTCGTAGAGCGACGGGGACACGAAAATACCGGCGCGGGCCATCAGGGAGCGCACCTCGCCATGCGGCAGTGCTCCGAGAGGAACGGCATGGTTGACGGTGGCGCGCTCGCCGTTCGGGCCGTGAAGCGAACCGGCTGTAAAGAGAGGCCATTGCGTCAACGAGGCGGCCTGGTCGACCACCACCACATTCTTTCCCTCGTCCCACCAGCGGGCGGCGGCGAAGACGAGCGGCTGGCGGGTTTCTGCTGTCGGGACGGGGCGTGCGGCATTTCCGACGACGTGAAGGCGTGCGATCGGGCCATAGCAGGTCTCGAGCATCTCGGCATGGCTGCGGCTTGGGGCGATGACTGCGTCGGCCCTGTCGAAGCCGCGCCTGTTGCGCTCTTTCTGCCAGCTCCATGCGCTATCCAACGCCTGTCCCTTGACGGAATGGAACCATGTCGTCACGCATGAATGCGAGACGACTATGACTGGGCAAGGCGCGTCCAACCCCACGGCCTGCGTCGGTCCGTTGAGATGGACAAGGTCGATGGCGTAGTCGCGTATCGGCGCACGCAATTCCAGCGGCAGACGGTCGAGGTCGCCGGCGCTGCGGGTCATCCAGTCCAGTGGCGTATTCAACCAGATGAGCGTCGCGAAGGACCGTGCCTCTTCGGCCTGTTGCCTGGATGGTTGCGGCCCCAGCCCGGCGAACACAACGCTGTCGCCGCCATTGACCAGTTCTCGGCCGAGATCAAGCGCATAGCGCCATACTCCGCCCATGGCGTCGACGGTCATCAGGATGCGGCGCTTGCGTGGCGTCAGTGTCCGCAACATGCCGCCTCCAGTTCCGCCAGCGGGCGCGGGCGCTTTTCCTGGATGTCGCTGAACTTCTGGAACGATGCGAGGTAATGATCATGGGCGCGCTCCCAGGCGAGGTCGTCGGGTTCGCCCCAAAGCTCGCGATAGCTGGGCGAACTCGGATATGGATAAAGCGGCACGGGTTCATTGGCCCACACGCCATTGTCGATCAGGTGGGTGCGCCAGTGATCGACAAGGGCAGGATCGTCCTCGACGACGCCGATCAGATTGGCCTGGACGAAGGGAACGTGGCGTCTGGCCTTGACCAGCAGCGCGGCAAGCTCCTCGGTGCCCAGCCGGCAGCGCTTCGCCAGCATGGCCCGCCCTTCCACCGTCAGGCTTTCGAGGCCGGCTTCGATGGACACGCAGCCTGCCGCGCCCAGCAGTTCCAGCAGCTCGGGTTTCCACAGATCGATGCGGGTCTGGACGCCGAATTTCACATCGCGGCCGACCAACGCCTCCAGCAACGCTTTTTGGGGCAGGAAGATTTCGTCGATGAAGTAGATGTAGCCGACACCCTGGGCGATCAGCCTATCGATTTCAGTCACCACCGCTTCGTGGTTGCGGCGGCGATAGGCATCGCGGAAATCGATCTTGGCGCAGAAGCTGCAATTGTAGGGACAGCCGCGCGACGCCTCGACCTCGGCGCCGAATCCAAGCTGTTGGTCATCGAACCGGTGATGGTGATGCGAATGGGCGGCAATCCAGTCGGATGGCCATTCCAGCGGCGGGTGATCGACAAACGAACTGGAATGGACGCCGCCGTTCGACACCAGCTTGGAGTCCCGCAGATAGGCGGTTGAGGGTACCGCGCTCCAATCGTCGCGTCGTGCAAGTTCCGCGACGACTTCCTCGCATTCGCCGCGCACGACAATGTCGACGCCCAGCTTGCGCAAGGTCGGCGCCGGCGTCGCCGAACCATGTGGCCCGACCGCGACCGTGCGTCCGCCACGCCCGGCCAGGCGATTGAGGAAATCGGCCGGCACCCGCAATTCCGGCGGTGCGCAGCGCCAGAACAGATAGGTCGGCGCGGTGCTGACAACCGTCATTGCCGGCGCGAAATCAACCACGCGTTTGCAGAGCCCGGAATTGTCGAGCTTCTGCAATTGTCCGTCCAGCATCAGCACCTCATGGCCGGCCGCCTCGAGCAGGGCTTTCGAATAGCCGAGTTCCAGGGGCAGATGCGGTTGGCGGCAGCCGAAATAGATGCTGTCGTCATATGTCCAGGACGGGTTGACCAGGGCTATTCTCATGCGACGTACCTCACGGCTTCGGGGCGGGGCTCAAGCCGGTGGCGCTGCAGCCAGTCGGCGAGATCGCGAATGCCCTCGCGCCACGCAACCTGCGCCTTCCAGCCAAGCGCGGTTTCGATCTTGCGGGTATCGGCGACGAAGAAGGGCTGGTCGCCGGTCCGTTCCCCATCATGGCGGACCGAGAGCTCGCGACCGGTCAAGCTGCGGATCTCGCTCAACAGCATACGCAGGCTGAGCGCGTTTTCAGGTCCGCCGCCAAGATTGAATGCCTGGCCCTTGGTGATCTCGATCTCGTCCAGCACGGCCCTGTAGGCGGCGACCGCATCGGAGACGTGCAGGATGTCGCGCACCTGCCTGCCGTCGCCGTAGATGGTGATTTCCCGTCCCGTCAGGGCGCTGAGCAGGAAGTGCGCTACCCAACCCTGGTCCTCGGTTCCAAACTGGCGCGGTCCGTAGATGCAGCTCATCCGCAGCACCGCCGTCGGCATGCCGTAGGACTTGGCATAATCGAGCACATATTGGTCCGCCGCGCCCTTGGAGCAGCCATAGGGTGTGCAGAAATCGAGGCCGCGAGCCTCGTCGATCCCGCCGGCCTGGATCGCGCTATCGCAAGGTATGTAGCGGTCGTCGTCCGCGCGAACCGCGACGTCGGGGAGGCTGCCGTAAACCTTGTTGGTGCTGGCGAAAATCACCGGGATGCGCTCGCCGCTCAGCCGCGCCGCTTCCAGCACGTTGAACGTTCCGCGAAGATTGATGTCGAAATCCTCGTCCGGCCGGACCAGGCTCGTGGTGACGGCCGTCTGCGCGGCCAGATGGAAAATCGCCTTGCATCTCATCAGGGCCGGCGCCAAGGCATTGGCGTCCCGCACATCGATGGTCTCGACCGTAAGGCGGCCACCGTGTTTCTGGGCAAGCCATTGCAGGTTCTGTTCGACGCCGGGACGGCTGAGATTGTCGACCACCAGCACCGGCTCGCCATCCGACAACAGGCTGTCGGCCAGGTTTGATCCTATGAAGCCGCTGCCGCCGACGATGGCGACCGGCGCTTCGCGTCGGTTGCGTGCGCCCGGGCTCATGACACCAACCCGCGCTCTTCGAGTTCGCGCTTCATTTCGGCGCCGCGATCGACGGCGGCCGTGTTGCGCACCCAGGAAACGAAATCCCCGAGAGAGTTCTCCAATTGCAGGCCGGGTTCGAAACCGAGCAGCTCACGAGCCTTGGAGATATCGGCGAAGCAGTTGCGAATGTCGCCGGAGCGCGCCTTGCCGAGCAGCTCGGGCGAACGGTTCGGGGTTCCCATGGCTTCGGCCAGCAATCGCGCGACTTCGCTGATCGCATAGGCGCGGCCGCTGCCGATGTTGATGACGTGGCCCTTTGCCTGACGTTGCTGCAGCGCAAGGCGAAAGGCGCGGGCGACGTCATGCACATGAACGAAATCGCGCTTCTGTTCGCCATCCTCGAAGATCATCGGCCGTTGGCCATTGGCGAGACGTGAAGCGAAATTGGCCAGCACGCCGGTATAGGGATTTGATAGCGCCTGGCCGGCACCGAAGACATTGAACAGGCGCAACGCGACCGCATCGATGTTGTACGCTTCGCCAAAGATCAGCACGGCGCGTTCCTGGGCGTATTTCGTCAGCGCGTAGATCGAGGCGAGGTCGACCGGCTTTTCTTCATCCGTCGGCAGCGGCGAAAGGGGGGCGCCTTCCGGCGACAGCGGATTCCACTGTCCGCTTTTGATGTCGCTTGACTTGCGCCTTGCATTGTCGATGCGCCGGCCGTCGGGCGTGGCATAGAGGCCCTCGCCATAGACGCTCATCGAGGAGGCGACGACGATCCGTTCCACCGGATGCTTGATCAGCGCTTCAAGCAATGTCGCCGTGCCGAGATCGTTGGTGCCGACGTAGCGCGCGATCTCGTACATTGATTGTCCGACGCCGACTTCCGACGCCAGATGAATGACGGCGTCGACGCCTTCCAGCGCCTCGGCAACGGCCTCCCGGTCGCGAATGTCGCCCTTGATCAGTTCGGCACCTGCGGGAAGCGCGACCGCTTCACCCGCATGCACCTGCTCCAGCAGGGCGTCGAGAATGCGAACTGAATAATCCTGAGCGATGAGTTCTTGTGTGACGTGGCGGCCGATGAAGCCGCAGCCTCCTGTAACCAATATGCGTTTCACGACGACTCCTCGGATAAGTGACCTCGGCGCCCCGAACTTTTCGGCAAAAGGTTTGTTCCCTGTGCTTCAACAAAGTTCCCTTCGCGGGCTTCGCCTGAAAGCAAGCGCAACACCATCGGCCCGCGATGCGGGAACATTGCCGCCGGTATGCTGTTAGGGCGCTCGACAGCCGCCGTGACGCCGAAAGGCGAAGCCGATGATCAAGGGAGATTTCAATGTCGCAGTCCCAGACGACAACCAATCACGACGAAATTCGCAAATGGGCCGAGGAGCGGCAGGGCCGGCCGGCGGTGGTCCGCACCAAGGGCGAGGGCGGCATCCTGCGGATCGACTTTGGCGAGCCCGAGGAAGCATTCGACCCCATCGATTGGGACGAGTTCTTCCGGATATTCGACGAGAACGATCTGGCCTTCCTTTATCAGGTCAAGACCAGCGACGGAAAATCCAGCCGTTTCAACAAATTCGTCGAGCGCGATCGCAAGGGTTGAGAGGGCTGGCTGGCGGCCGATGCAGCGGGCCTCAGAAAATCTCGAAAGTCGCTGGAACAATCGACGGCCCCATTGCTTCGGCGCTGATCCAGAAAGGTGATCCAGCGAAGCGTCTTGGCCTCGGCCCAGGAGAATTCAATGCATCAGCTTTGCGCCGCGGGCTTTGGCCACTTCTCGCATGACGTCGTTGAGCCAGTTTTCGGTGGACTGGCCAAGCTGCCGGTGGTCGACGTCCCGGATCGCTTGCTCGAGTGTCCTCTCGACCAGCCGGTCCGATGCGTTGACGTCTCCCAGCAGAAGACGCGCCGCGAGGCGCAGTTTGGGCAAAAGGGTGAAAACGTCGTCTGGCGGGGAGGGCACGGAGATGTCCGCTTGTTCGGATGCCTGCGGCGGAAAAAGGGCATTGAACACAGCCTTGCTGCCCGAGGATTTCCGCAAATTGCTGGCGTAACGGAGATGCTCGGGGATGGCGATGTCGTTGTCGCCGCTGAAGAATACGAAGGGGATACCGCGGCGCATCAACTTGTCGGCGATCGGAAACACACGTCGGCCGTTGAGATTGACGTCCAGGATTGCAGCTTCGGCTTGATCGGTATGTTCAGACGCCTGCTCGACGGTAGCGGCGGGCCCGAGAATGATAGCACCCATGTTGCTGAAAAACCTCGCAAGATCTCCAGCCATCGACCATTCGTCTTCGACAATCAGAAGATGCAACCCCCGCAGATCGCGCACGTCGTCATCCTTTCTTCGAACGGAGTTTAGGATGCAAAGAAGGCACTTCCACTTTCCTGTCATCCAGCGCCGCCTGCAACCGTTTCGCAAGCACCAGCATGCGATCCGGGATGGGCCCATCGAGACCTTCGATTAATTCAGGCGCCCCCGGCACCATTGGCGCCAGGACTTTCAGGCCAGCAGAGCGTTTTGTCATTGAACCACCATGGATATCGGGTTCAACGTCATCCATGCTGACTTGTTCCATCCTCCCTGCGCGCTATATGGTTGTGTCCTGTCCGATCCGACGTTGAGAGACTTCATGTCGGTCGGGCGAAAGGGGGGACATGCCGTGACAGCCCGATCAATCAAGTTCCCCATCGTCGGCATCGGTGCGTCCGCTGGTGGCATTCCCGCAATGGAAGGGCTTTTCAAGGGCATCACCGACCGGCCCGGCATGGCGTTCGTGATCATCACGCACCTCAGTCCCAAGCGCAACAGCCTGCTTCACGAGGTCATCGACCGCTACACCGAGATGCCTGTCGTGGTGGTCGAGGACGGCGTGGCCGTCGAACCCGACCACGTCTATGTGATGCCGGAAAACGTCACTCTGGTCATCGAGAATGGCGTGCTGCACCTGCGGCGCCCCAATGGGCTTACCCAAGAGCGCAAACCTGTCGATATCTTCTTCAGCGCACTGGCCGACGACCAGGGCGAATACTCGGTCGGCGTGATTCTGTCGGGCGGTGATTCCGATGGCACCCTGGGCGTGAAGGCGATCAAGGAGCGGGGCGGGCTCACCGTCGCGCAAGCGCCGGACGGCTATGGTCCGCGCAATCCCGACATGCCGCAGAGCGCCATTGCCAGCGGGCTCATCGATGTTGCCGTGCCCGCCGAGGAGATTGGGGCGAAGCTCGAGGCTTACGCCAGGGGCTTCGACACGCTGGACGGGCTGACGAACGAAGAGGACGACCATGCGGCCGACATAGATAAGGTCCGCGAACAGATATACGGCATTTTGCGCAGCCACTCCGGCCACGACTTTTCAGGCTATAAAACCAAGACATTCCTGCGCCGCATCAAGCGGCGCATGCAGATCGCCCAGATACAGTCCATCAATGGCTATATCGACTGGCTGAAGAAGGACCCTCGCGAGGTGATGAACCTGTTTCGCGATCTGCTGATCAATGTCACCAACTTCTTCCGCGATCCCGATGCCTTCGAATTGCTGGAGCAAAAGATCATCCCGCGGCTGTTCGAGGGCAAGACCGCGACCGATACGGTCAGGGTCTGGGTTCCCGGCTGCGCCACCGGCGAGGAGGTGTTCTCCATCGGCATCCTGCTGCGTGAACACATGGAAACGCTTTCAGCCGTTCCGCGCGTCCAGATATTCGCCACCGACATAGACGAGCCGGCCCTGGCCGTGGCGCGCGCCGCACGCTATCCCGAGGCCTTGATGCAGGGTCTTTCCCCGGAGCGCAAACAGCGGTTTTTCAACGGCGATGGCGAAAGCTACGTCATCAGCAACGAGATCCGGGAACTGTGCATCTTCTCGCCGCACAGCGTCATCCGCGATCCGCCCTTCTCGCGCATGGATCTGGTTTCGTGCCGCAATCTGCTGATCTATTTCGGCCCAGCCATTCAAAGCCGCGTTCTTCCTGTCTTCCACTATTCGCTGAAGCCGGGTGGCTATCTTTTCCTCGGCACGTCCGAAAGCGTCGGGCAGCACGAAAATCTGTTCGCCACCGTCGACAAGAAGCATCGCCTCTTCCAAGCACGGGAGCATGCCTCGCCACATATCAGGCTGCCGGCGCTGATCGGGGATGTCCATTCCGGCGTCTTTCCCGCCGAAACCGCCGGCTTAAAGAAGGGCACGGTCGGCTATCCGCTGCGCCAGGCTGTCGAGGCGCAGGTGCTGGAGCGGTTCGCGCCGCCGCATGTCCTCGTCAACGCCGAAGGCGACGTCGTCTACTATTCGGCGAGGACCGGAAGATACCTCGAAGCGCCGCAAGGCATCCCCAGCCGGCAGTTGCTGACGATGGCGCGCCGCGGGCTTCGCCTGGACCTGCGCGCCGCATTGAGGGAGGCGACGACGACACGCCGCACTGTTGTGCGGGACAATCTCGCCGTCGAGGAAGACGACGAACGCGTCCAACCGATCAGGCTGACCATCGAACCCCTGGCCGAGAGGGGCAATGGTGAGCCGCTTTACCTTGTCCTCTTCGAGCCGTCGGGCCCGACCCAGGCCCGATCCGATGAGGACGGGGGCGGCCGTGACAGCGACAGCACCGCCGATCTTGAGCGGGAACTGCGCGACACAAGAGAGCGCCTTCAATCCACCATAGAGGAATACGAGACGGCCCTCGAAGAGGTGAAATCGTCGAACGAGGAACTCGTCTCCGTCAACGAAGAGGCGCAATCCACCAACGAGGAACTTGAAGCGTCCAAGGAAGAGATGCAGTCGCTCAACGAAGAGCTCAACACGATCAACGCGGAGTTGACCAGCAAGATAGAAGAGCTCGATCACGCCAACAGCGATCTGCGCAATCTGTTCGAAAGCACCGACATCGCGACCATTTTTCTCGACCGCAGTCTTGTGGTGCGGACCTTCACGCCGGCGGCCTCGTCCTTCTTCAGTCTGCGCCCCTCCGACGTCGGCCGACCGCTGACGGATCTGTCGAGCCAACTCGATTATCCCGAGTTGAAGCAGCACATCGACAAGGTGTTCGAGACAGGCGAGACCCTGAACCACCATCTTGCGCGCGATTCCAGGGGCCTGTTTCACATGGTCCGCATCAATCCCTATCGGGACAAGGGCAACAGGATACAGGGCGTCGTGGTGACACTGGTCGACGTCACCACCCTGGCGCGGGCGGAAGAGCATCAGCAGGTGCTCATCTCGGAGCTCAACCATCGCGTCAAGAACATGCTGGCGGTGATCGCCAGCATCGCCAACCGGACGCGGGACAGTTCGGATACGAAAGAAGAGTTCGCGGAGGCCTTGATCGGCCGGCTGCATGCCATGTCCCGGGCCTACGGATTGCTGACCCGCGAGAGGTGGAAAGAAGCTTCGGTCAAGGAACTGCTCCACCAGGAACTCGAGCCGTTCGGCATCGAACGGATCGAACTCGATGGCGACGATGTTAGACTCGGCCCGCAACAGGGGCTTTCCCTCAGTATGGCCATCCATGAACTGGCAACCAACGCGGCCAAGTATGGCGCCCTGTCCAAGCCTCGAGGCAGGATTGGTGTCAGATGGGCGATGGACGGCGATAATTTCACGCTTGGCTGGCGCGAAAAGGACGGCCCTCCGGTCAAGGAGCCGTTGAACAACGGCTTTGGCCTGAACCTGTTGAAGGGGGAAATCGGCTACAGGCTCGGGGGCCAGGTCGACACCTCCTTCCACAAGGAAGGTCTTGAGGTCCAGATCGCTTTTTCGGCAAACCACAAGGACGCGCCGTGAGCGACAGACCGCGCGTTCTGGTGGTTGAGGACGAGTGGCTGATCGCGGAGGACGTCGCGTCTGATCTGCGTGCGGCGGGCTATCCCGTGGTCGGGCCTGTTTCGTCCGTTGCCGCAGCACTTCGGCTGGTCGAGGCCGATAAGGTCGACATGGCGTTGCTGGACGTTCAACTGAACGCCGAAACGAGCCTGCCGATCGCGGAGATATTGCTGACTCGCGGCACTCCTTTCGCGTTCGTAACGGGATATGGGCGGGGCGATCTTCCCGCCCGGTTCCGAAACTGCAAATTCGTGGCAAAACCCGCAAGCGAAGCGGCCATCCTCACTGCCGTGGCCGACCTGGCATCGCTTCGCGCCAAGAAACCGTGATCCAAAGAGCTAGCCTGTCGCGATCAATCCAGCGGCTTGTCGGTGGGCCGGGGCGTGGTGCTCGCCTGGCGCGGCCGACCGGCATTTCGGTTGGCGACCGGATTGTCCAATGGAACGCTTGACGGGCGCGACGCGCCCGCGGTCTTTGGCGTCAGCGGTTTTGCACCGGCATCCGTGTCGCTGGCATCCCTCCTTGGGTGCGGCAGGCCCACGGCGTTGGGTGACCGGACGGCGGGTTTCGAGGCACAATCTTCCTTGGCCATGATGGTTCCTTTCCTTGCACGAAACGATTTCAATCATCGGCACGATTGAAAGTTCCGCGACCGCGACGGCGCCATGAAGCGGAGGGCACGAGCGAAGACGAAACGATTCTCGTGCCGATGAACGGCTCACCCATGCGGCCGCATGACCACCTTGATGCAGCCGTCCTGCTTGTCGCGAAACGTCTTGTAGAGATCGGGCCCGGCTTCAAGGCCGGCCCTGTGCGTGATCACGAAGGACGGGTCGATCTCGCCGGTCTGGACCTTGGCCAGAAGCGGTTCGAGATACCGCTGCGTGTGGGTCTGGCCCATACGGAACGTCAGGCCCTTGTTCATCGCGGCGCCAAAGGGGATATGATCGACGAGGCCGATATACACGCCGGGGATCGAAATGGTGCCGCCCTTGCGGCAACAGTAGATTGCTTCGCGCAGCACATGTGGCCTGTCGGTGCCGAGGAAGGCAGCCGCCTTGACCTTGTCGAGCATGGAGTCTGCACTGGCGCCGGCATCGGCTTCGGTACCCACGCAATCGATGCAGCGATCCGGCCCTCGGCCGTCGGTCATCGCCATCAGGGCGTCGTAGATATTTGAATTGCTGAAATCGAGTGTCTCGGCCTTGCCATGTTCGCGAGCCATGGCCAGTCGTTCCGGAACCTTGTCGATCGCGATGACGCGACCGGCGCCGAGCATCCATGCGCTCTGGATGGCGAACTGGCCGACCGGACCGCAGCCCCAGATCGCGACCGTGTCGCCGGGCTCGATGCCGGCGTTTTCCGCAGCCATGTAGCCGGTCGGAAAGATGTCGGAAAGAAACAGCACCTGCTCGTCATCCATGCCTTCCGGCACCTTGATCGGGCCGACATCGGCGAATGGTACGCGCAGATATTCGGCCTGGCCGCCCCAATAGCCGCCAACCAGATGCGAATAGCCGAACAGGCCGGCCGGCGATTGTCCCATCACCTCGGCCGCTTGCTTGGCATTGGGATTGGACCGGTCGCAAAGCGAGAACAGCCCCTTCTGGCAAAACCAGCATTCGCCGCACGAAATGTTGAACGGCACCACGATGCGGTCGCCCTTCTTGAACTTGGAATGACCGCGGCCGACCTCCACGACCTCTCCCATGGTCTCGTGTCCAAGCACGTCGCCCGATTCCATGGTCGGCATGTAGCCGTCCATCAGATGCAGGTCCGAGCCGCAAATGGCGCAGCAGGTGACCTTGATGATGACGTCACGGTCATCCTCGATGGCCGGATCCTGCACCTGATCGCAGCGTATATCGCCTTTGCCGTGCCATGTGAGGGCTTTCATCCTGTTGCTCCTGCGTTGACTATTTTGAGGTATCGGCAAATGCAGCTTTCATTCAGCCGAAGTGGGCGCCACCGACGATTACCTTGCGATACTCGCAAAGGGTCTGCGTCCGCAGACAGGAAGAGATCAGTCCCTGGACGCTGAACCCGGCTCGGCCATTTTGCGGTGCTGTTCGGCCAGCGTACCTGCCGGAGTGATATGCGCGGCGGCGACCTGCAGCTTGTTCTTCCAGCCGCTGATCACTTGTTCCTCTCCCGCCATCATCGCCTCATAACCGGTTCTGGCGACATCTGCCGGATCGTCCTTCTCGTCGGTGCCGACCTTGGTATCCATCATTTCGGCGCGTTCGAAGAACCGCGTCTGCGTCGCCCCGGGCATCAGCACCGTGACTGTGACGCCGGTGTCCCGCATCTCATGGCGCAGCGCGATCGAGAAGGAATCGATGAACGCCTTGGTGCCGTTGTAGACGGCCTGGAAAGTGCCGGGCATGAAGCCGGCAATCGATCCGGTGAACAGAATTCGGCCACGGCCGCGGCGTGCCATCCTGGCGCCGAGCTCATGCGCAAGGTAGACCGTGCCGGTGATGTTGGTGTCGATGACCCGGCGAACCTTCTGCCAGTCCTGGTCGAGAAAGCCGTCGCCGAGGCCGCGTCCGGCGTTCAGGAACAGAAGGTCGATGTCGCGATCGCCGACCCGCGCAATGAGTTGATCGACGCCTTCGACGGATGCCAGATCTGCCTCGACGGCTTCAACGGTCACATCATGCGAAGCCAGAGCCTCGGCCGCCTGTTGGACCGCGGGCTCGTCGGCGGCTATGACCAGGTTATAGCCGTCCTTGGCGCATAGTTTGGCAAGTTCCCTCCCGATGCCGCTCGATGCGCCCGTCACCACGGCCAGCTTTGCGTTGGTCATCATGTCCTCCGAAGTTCGTTCCGGCCGAACCAGCGGGGTCCCTGATTGTTCCGCGTGGACCGGATCGAATGCCGGGCTGCCGAAGGGCCATGCCAGTCGACCCCTTGGCGCGTTCAGGCACGAACAACGCGAAGATGACGAAGTGGAACAACTGAGGCCGATCCAGGTTCGGTGTCGTGCGGCGTCGTCGCTCCCCTTGTTTGGCGCCGCGCGATCGGGTTCCCCTCAGCCTGATCAGCCCGCGCGCTCCCCGGCCGGGAGGCGCGGGCTTTCTCATGAGCTTGGCGGTCGTGTTTCGAGTTCAGCTGGGAACAACCCACACACTCGGCAGTTCGGCGCGCAGGAGAAACGAAAATGCAATATGCCGATGAAATCGCGCTCAGGCGCGTGAAGATGCTGGTCGAACAATATGTATCCGCCAGAAGCAGGAGATATGACTTCGTCTCGACCGAATTGGCGTGCAAGGCCATTCGTCAGCTGGTTCGCAGCCCCATCGACGATAGCGAGCTGGATCATTTGCTGGCTAAAAGTGCCGTCAAACAAGGGCTTTCCATCCGGTTCGATCGAATAGGTCCCTTGCAGGTTGCTTCACCCGAACTCATCCAGGAAAAGTCAGTATGAAAGCGATGTGGTTGATTTGGTCGGCATCGGCGTTGCTCGCCTTGGCGGCGTGCAACAACAATGCCGACCCCGTCAAATCCAAGACGGATACGATGAACAGCCAGCCGGTCGACAAGAATCCAACAACGGATACCAATCCGACACCGCAGTCCAGTACCGGCGGGGACCAGCAAGGCACGCAGCCGACGCAGCCGGCATCACCGAAGCCAACTGGTGGTTAGGGTTGCGCCGTTGCTTGCCCGGGTAATGACGCCGGCGAGAGTCGTGAGACGCGCATGAGTTGCAAAGTGACGCCGCGTCTGGTTTCGATATGATCGGCAACGGCAGTTTCATGATGCCCTCGCGAATGTGAATGCCAAACCTCGCCCTTCCTTGTTCCGGAGTCCGCGAGGCGCACGGCGCTGGCGCGACCCGGTCGCGCTCGATCCGTTGCGTTGCCACGCTGCTGTGGGACGGCCGGCGCCCGGCCTCGGTGCCACCTGGCTGTGGAACTATTTTCGTCAGTGGCTGTTCGGCAGGCGAAGGGAGCCGCAGGATGGAACGACGCAACGCACTACTCTCGCTGGTGATAGCCGCTGTCATCATTGTCGGTTTCCTGATCGGCTTTCTCTACGTCGATGTGGGGTGGCGCACCTCGCCCCTGAAACGAGCGCCTGAGCAGAACCAGGGCGGCAACGCTCCGGCGGACACCTCACCGGCTGCAGGGGTCAAGAAAGACCCCAAGGAAAATACCGAGATGCCGGGGCAGCAGTGATTCTCGGCTCGCCAACAGCCGCAACTTGGTTACCAGTGGCGCCGTCTTTAATTTCAGCCGAGGGCGTTGTCTGTCCTCCACCGTGTTGTGCCTGACGTTCCTTCTGCTCCCGGCCTGGTTGGTCGCTGGTTTCCCGACTGGCTCTGCCATCGCGCTTCGAATATCGAAACGGCGCCGGGCGCTTGCGTGCTTCTCGGAACATCTCCGCTGGACTGACCATTATCAGGATGGAGAGCAAAGCTATGGAGCTTGGTGATGGGTATCCTTTCCGATCTGGACAAGAAGCTGACGGACAACCTGTATGAACACGGCAGTGAGCTCACCGACGCGGTAGCGGACCTGCCGCGGCCGGTCGTTGAAACCGTCGACCGGCTGATGCTTTTCATTCAGCCCGAAGCGCGCGAGACAGTGAGAAATCAGGTTCTTGGCCTGGTTCACGAATACCGGATTGAGAACCCTACAGACCCAACAGAGCAGGATTGAACACCTAGCCGTTCTGGTCGATCGCGTGGGGCGCGGGCTGGCTGCCGCTATCGTTGCTCGTTCTATGGCTGCCGAGCCACAGCCAAGCCGCGATGATTACGACCGCCACGATGGCTATCCAGACTATGAGACGAGGCATTGCCGAATCCTCTGTGCAGCAGTCCATCACGTCGATGATCAGGACGGGTCGCCACCTTCCCGTGTTCCAATCCCACAATCGATGCTTTGTTCCGCTTGAATTGGGTCTCGTGGCCGGCGGGCCTCTGTCGTTGGTCCTTATGTCTCGCGGTCGGCGCCTGTCCGAGCGGTGGCGTTTGATTGACCGGCACACCGGGCGCTCTAGATCAATTCACGCCGACCGCGACTTCCATCGGCTCGGGGAGACCAGTCTCGTGGCGCACCAAACGCCGGCTTTGACCTTTAGTGGCCCTTATCCCAGGCTGAGTTGTATGTGCGTGCTGTTGCTCACGAGCGTCTTGGCGGGATGCTCGTCCTCCGACCAGATCGAGCAGCAATCACAAACGGCGGCCTCCGCGGCACAGACCGTATCGGTAATGCTCGATGCTTGGATGGATGGGGCGGCGCCGTTCGCATACACAGCCGGCACGCTGCGGTCGACCGGCAAGACTCTGGCCGACGCCGAGGCACAAATCCGATCGGTCGGGACGGCTGAACCCGCCGAGCAATCTGCTTTGGCGGCAGCGGTCAAGGATCTGTCAGCCGCGGTGGCTCGCGCCGAAGCGGGATTGCAGGCGGACAATCGAGCGGAGGTCCAAAACGCAAAGCAGGATCTTCGACGGGGCTCGCGCACGCTGGCGACCGCCTATGCCAGATATTTCGCGCCGAAGCCATGAAGAAGCTCGTGGAGATATCGCTCGGCGTGGTTACCAGCGTTGGCGGCTTCCTCGAAGTCGGATCGATGGCGACGGCGGCGCAGGCGGGCGCAACCTTCGGTTTCCAGTTGATCTGGGCCGTGGTCCTCGGCACCATCTGCATCATCTTTCTGGTGGAAATGGCCGGCCGGTTCGCCGCGGTGAGCCATCACACGATCTGCGACGGCATCCGCGAGAGATTTGGTTTCAACGTCTTTGTGTGGCCGTTGCTTGCCACCTTGCTGCTCAGTCTCATGGTGCTCTCCGCCGAGATCGGCGGCGTTGCCATCGCACTCGAACTTGCCACGGGCATAGGCTTCCAGTGGTGGGCTCTGCCGGTGGCTTTTCTGGCATGGCTGCTGCTCTGGAAAGGCACGTTCGGTTTCATCGAGAAAGGCGTGTCGATGCTCGGCTTGGTGACGTTGTGTTTCGTCGTCGCGGCCGTGATGCTGAAACCCGATTGGACGGCGGTCGCGGCTGGCGCAGTGCCTTCGCTGCCAGCCCACGATACCGCCAATTACTGGTTCATGGCGGTCAGCATTCTCGGCGCCTCGATATCGCCCTACCTGTTCATGTTCTATTCCTCGGGGGCTATCGAGGACCAGTGGGACAAGAGCTACCTCGGCGCCAACCGGGCCATAGCGGGACTGGGGATGACCTTCGGCGGCACTATTTCGATCGGCGTGTTGATCGTGGCCGCTCTCGTGCTGGCCACGCACGGCATCAACCAGGTCGACGACTATCACCAAATGCCATTGATGCTGATCCCGGTATTCGGCTTCTGGGGTTTCATCCTGTTCGTAGCCTCTCTCGCCATTGCCTGCTTCGGCGCTGCACTCGAAGTCGCGCTGCAACAGGCTTACCTCGTGGCGCAAGGTTTCGGCTGGACCTGGGGCGAGGACCGCAAGCCGCGCGACAATCCAGGCTTCAGCGCCGTGTATACGGTATCGTTGTTGCTTGCGGCCATCCCGATCATGCTTGGTGTCGATCCGTTGAGGCTCACCATATTTTCCATGGCGCTGACGGCGGCCAGCCTGCCGTTGACGGTGGTTCCATTCCTGTTTCTGCTGAACGACGAACGCTACGTCGGCGAGCATCGCAACGGCATTCTCTCGAATGCCGCGGTCATCTTCATCATCGCGCTCGGCTTTGTGCTGGCCGTGGTGACGATCCCGCTGCAGATATTCGGAGGCACATGATGGAGTTGCTGCGTGATCTCCTGGACAAGCAGGTGGTCGACCGCCCCAGGTCAAAATCGGCAAGGTCGATGGGCTGGTGGCCGAATTGCGGCAGGGCAAGCCCCCAAGGATCGTCGCGATCGAACTCGGCTCCATCACTTTGGCGCGTCGCCTTGGCACGTGGCCGGGGCGATGGATGGCGCAACTCGCGGCAAAGCTGGGTGGCAAGCGCCACGGCGAGCCGCATCGGATCGCCTGGCACAAGGTGAAGGATATCGGCGTCGACATCGAGTTCGATATCGATGTGCGTCGCACGACGATCTTCGCCTGGCAGGACTGGTTGCGCGATCATGTCATCGGACGCATTCCGGGAGCTTGATGATGACCATCGTCAATCTTGAACATCTGGCTGGGCGACGCGTGCTTTCGCAGCGGGGCAAGAGCATCGGCTACATCGAGGAAATCCGCGCCGAACCGGATGGCGACGATTTTGTCGTTACCGAATTCCATGTCGGCGTCTACGCCGCTTTCGAGCGTCTTTCGACCTCGGCCATAGGCGTGGCCGTGCTCGATCTCTTTCGGCTCCGCCGCCGCGATGGCCTATACCGCATCCCTTGGGACAAGCTCGACATTTCTAACCCGGCGCGGCCGCGGCTGCTGTGTCCGATGACCGAACTTTCGGGCATGAAGAGCGCACCCGATCTTCGCGAATAGGCCGTCGCCGCGCTTTCTCGCAGACGTCTTCACCGAAGCATGCTCGCCGCCAGAAAAACCGCGGCCGCTACCAAAACGACGGCTGCAACGACCAACAGCGGCCAGTTGCTGCGAGGTCGTAGTTCCGGCTCGCCTTCGACCGGCCGCATCGCATTGGCGAAGCTGGCGTCATTTTCGAATTTCGGCCGGCGGGAAGGTGGCGGCTCCGTAGGGATCGGATTTTGTGTGTCCGCCGCCTCGGCATCGGTCTCCATCGGAGCAACGGCAGGATCGAAGCCCGGCGTTTTGTCCTGCGTCTCTCCCCCCTGGATCTCGCCTCTGGCAGAGGCCGGTGTAGGAATTGACATCTTGGCACTCACCTCTCTCGTTCCAACCGGGCTCTGCCAAATCCGCAGCGGTGGTGCGCATGGCGCCAACGACTAGATTTGATCGCCGAGCAGAATCCTGGCGTCCTTGGCCGCAACAATGAACGCCTGTCGTGCAACCCTTGGAGGCTTTTCGCCACGCATCACCGCAAGGCAGGCCCTGATCGCGGCAAGACGCCTTTCCGACGTCGGCTTTGGCCAGTCCCGCAGCAGCACTTCGGCGGCATCGGACACAGAGACCACAACCCTGTCGCGGTCTATGCGGCCAGGTTGAATAACGATCGGTTTTCTGAAATGGCCTGTACGCACCCGCCCCTCCAAGACCTTCGCCTGTTGCTCCACGGAGCCTTCCGCGGACGGCCTCTAACGCCGCGACAGTCGATTTGTTCCAGTGCACCTGGCGTTTGGAATTTGGAATAACGACGCCTGAGCCGCTCGTCTCCACCCATGGTTTTCTGGCGCTGCCGGGTTTAGCGGCATGGGGCCTGGAGAGAGGAACAAAGCGCATCTTGGCTTGTTAGGACGCAGCGCAAATTCGCTCACCGACAAGGACAAAGCCGATGAAAACACGACACCTTCTCGCATCCCTCGCGGTTGCTTCCACGGTTCTCGCAATGCCTGCCTTCGCGGCCGACAGCGCCCAGGATTTTGTCGACAAGGCTGCCGTCGGCGGCAAGTTCGAAGTGGACTCGAGTCAGATTGCCTTGGGCAAGGCCCAGGACCAGCGCATCAAGGATTTTGCCCAGATGATGATCCGGGACCACGGCGCCGCCAACACCAAGCTGCAAGCGGTCGCCGGCGAACAAAAACTGAAGGTGCCCTCAGCGCTCGACGCTCAGCATCAGGGCGATCTGGATAAGCTCAAGAACGCGCAGGGGCCGATTGATCCGGCCTATGTCGACGCGCAGCGCAAGGCGCATGACGAAGCCGTCAAGCTGTTCGAGGATTATGCCAGCGGGGGTGACAACGCCGCGCTCAAGACTTTTGCCCAGCAAACGGTCGGCACACTGAAGATGCACCAGCAGGCGATCGAAAAGATCGCCGCCGGGCAAGATTCCGTTACGGGAGCGACAACGCCGGCGGTGAAGACCGACAATACTCCCAACGCCGCCGCCCTCGTTCCTGGTGCAAACAGCTTCACCGAAGCCCAGGCCAAGAGCCGTATCGAGAACGCCGGATATTCGAACGTGTCGAAGCTGACCAAGGACGATCAGGGCATCTGGCGCGGCCAGGCGGCCAAGGGAGGCGAAAACCTCAACGTTGGCGTCGACTACCAGGGCAACGTGGTTGCCGCAAGCAAGTGAGCGTGGATCAGGAGAAATCACATGAAAACCGTAACTGGACTGTTCGATAATTATGACGACGCGGCCGATGCGGTCGGCGAGCTTGAGGCGACGGGAGTCCCGCATTCCAACATCAGCATCGTCGCCAACAACTCGGATGACTGGTACGATGCAAATCGTTCCGAGGCCGCTGAAGACGCTGGCAGTGGTGCCGGAATCGGAGCCGTGATCGGCGGCGCCGGGGGGTTGCTCACGGGACTTGGCGTCATGGCCATCCCGGGTGTTGGCCCGGTGGTCGCGGCCGGATGGCTCGCCGCCACCGCCGCCGGTGCGGTTGCCGGTGCCGTGGCCGGTGGAGCGGCCGGCGGCATCATTGGCGCTCTGACGGAATCGGGCGTGCCCGAGCGCGATGCGCACGTCTATGCGGAAGGTGTACGCCGCGGCGGTACCTTGGTGACGGCCAAGGTGGAGGACGAACTCGTGCCGAATGCCGAGCAGATTTTGGGGCAATCCCGATCGGTGGACCTGGCCGAACGCCGCAGATCGTACGAGGCCGACGGCTGGACCGGCTTCGATGCCAATGCAGGCGAATACGTGCCGGGCGAGATCGATCGCGACGGCGGACGTGCAATCAATCGACCCTGAAAGCGGCTCACGTTCCTCTGACTGGCACGCAGCGACGAGGTCGCGGAAATCGATCTTGCCGCGCTATGCTGGGGCGCTTTGCGGCGTTTAAGCACCATCGAATCCATCTCGAGGGCATCGGGCTGGGTTCGATTGCGTTTGAAGCCATGTTCCCAGCGGAATCTCCGCCGCTCAGAACAGATCGCTCCATGACGAAACTGACCCCGCCCGCAAGGCGGAACCATGGAGGGGTCGACGTTGTTGTCCCAGCGGCCAACTTGTCGGTTGGCGGCTAGGAGCCATCATTGATGACCACCGATCGATCACGCGAAGACGTCTTGGTTTCGCTCCCGTTGATCAATGCAAAGGCGGCGCCGACGCTTAAGCACGCCGGCGCGGAGGTGTTCTACATGGAAGCCGTCCGCGAGCTCACCGCCACGGACATTCCCTTTCTGGTCGCTGGAACCTATGCGGTAAGCGCCTATACCGGCGTCACTCGCCAGACCAAGGATCTCGATATCTTCTGCAAGGCCGGTGACTACGCGCGGATCCTCGCCCATTTCAAGGAGCTTGGATATGCCGTCGAAATCGTGGACGACCGGTGGCTTGGCAAGGTGTTCAAGGGCAGGCATTTCTTCGACGTCATCTTCGGATCGGCCAACGGCATGATGCCTGTTGGCGATCGATGGCTGGAGCACGCCAGACAGACCGAGTTGCTGGGCAGCCGTGTGCGGATCATCGGGCCGACCGAACTCATCTGGTCCAAATGCTTCATTCAAGACAGGGGCCGGCACGATGGCGCCGATATCGCCCACACGATCCTCAAGGCACACGACCAGATAGATTGGCACCGGCTGCTTTCCTATCTGGAGGTTCATTGGGAGGTCCTGCTGATGCAGCTCATCAACTTCAGATGGATTTACCCAAGCGAGCGCGATCACATCCCGGCATGGCTCCTCGATGAACTGCTCGACCGCCTCGCCAAGCAACGGCAATTGCCGTCCCCCAGGATGAAGATCTGCCGCGGGCGGCTGCTGTCGCAAACCGACTACGAGATCGATGTCAAGGAATGGGGCTTCGCCGGCGTCGGCGGCGTGGGAGATTTTCGTGATGCCTGACCGCCTGGAGAACGTCGCGCCGAAGGATAACGCAGGGACGCTCAGAGTTGCTGCCATGGGGGATTTGCATGTCAGGGAAGATCCCCGAACCTCGTATCGCGATCTCTTCGGCGAGATATCGAGGGAAGCCGAGATTCTCGTCCTGACGGGAGATCTCACCAATCTCGGCAAGCCTCGTGAGGCGGAGATGCTCGCCGAGGACCTGCGCAACTGCTCGATCCCCGTGGTGGCGGTGCTCGGCAACCACGACTACGAATCCGGCGCGGTGGACGACGTCGCAAACATCCTGCGCCAGGCGCATGTTCACCTTCTCGATGGCCATGCGGTCGAAATCGAGGAGGTCGGCTTCGTCGGCGTGAAAGGGTTCGTCGGTGGCTTCGGATCGCGCATGCTCGGCTCCTTCGGCGAACCCGCGATCAAGGCGATGGTCTCGGAAAGTGTCAACGAGGCAATGCGCCTCGAAAACGCGATGCGCCAGGTACGGGCGAAGCGGACGCTCGTGGTCCTCCACTACGCGCCGATCGCTGAGACCGTCGAGGGAGAACCGCTGGAGATATTTCCGTTTCTTGGCTCTTCACGCCTTGCCGAGACGATCGATCGGTTCAAGGTCAGCGCCGTTGTGCACGGTCACGCGCATCGCGGCTCCTATGAAGGCCAAACGCCCGGCGGCGCCAAGGTTTACAACGTCGCCATGCACGTGGCCAAACCGAACGGCCGCCCCTATGCCCTGCTGGAACTCTGACGCCACGGCATCGTGCGAGCATTCAGTTGGAACGCTCTGCCAGGAAGTGGCGGCGCGATAGTGCGAGCTGATCACGGTTGTTGGCCCGCGATATTATTTTGGAGTTCGTCGCCAGCGGCGAATTCGTCAAACCTCCGTCTTGTCGAAGCCCTGCCGGGCGATAATTTCTTCAGAAGGCGTGGGTGCTTCTCCCTCTCAGACAGGAGCCGACCATGAAACATCAGACACTCGACCAGCTCCAAACCGTCGCCAGGATTGAGCCGCTGGCGCCGTTTTCGGTAATGACACGTAATGAACGCATCGCGCGTTGGGCTGAACTTCTCGAGCAAAATCCCGAACGATGCCTCGGTGCGCTAACCGGCACGGAACATTTGCGTCCTGAAGCACGGGCCATCGCACGTGGGGAAGGATCGGCACTCGCGGTTGCCTTCGAAGACCCGATCTTGCGTGCATCGGGGCTGGGGGACGACACATACGGCGAGGCAAAGCGCTTCTTCGAATTGAGCGACTGGCAACTCCACGACATTGTCTGTGATTGCCACGTCGGTGCCACCATGAAAGCCCGATGGGCCGCGGCTCGGGTCCGTGCAACGATCAGCGGGAACAGGCTCTTTGCGTTCCTGAGGCGGTGCTTGATGCGGTGAGACCAAGGGGAGGTCGTTGCATGTCCGCGACGACCTCCTACACCGCCAATGCGCAAGCTATCGCCGATCGTCCTCGCGATAGAGCTGGTCGGTAGCGCGGTCGCTTTCCCTGCGTTCAACCGGACCACGGTTACGGCGGGTTACCAGGACATAGGCAATCAGTATGACCAGCAACGCTGGCCCGCCGGCGACGACGATTAGCCACATGATACCGTCTGACATGGGAAATCTCCTTTCCTTCACAACCGGCAAGAAGACGATCCGTTCCGCTTGGAGCGGTTCGCGGTGCGGACCGGCCGGCGATCGGCTCCTGTCATCCAGGAGGTCCAGACGCCTCCCCGCTATTGCCGGTCGGGTTTCCTTGCGAAGACCGCAGCAGAAGGGCGAGAGGAACCAGCAGCGCCGTTGCCACCGCGCAGTAACGAAAGACGTCGATATAGGCGAGCAGTGAAGCCTGGCGGGCGATCAACTGCCCGATCCAGCCAATGGCCTGCTGCTTGGCCTGGAGCATCGAGGAACCCTCGGCGACGAAGTGCTCGGTCGCCTGCCGTACCACCTGCTGGTAGGCGGGCGACGATTGCGCGGTGTGGCCGACAAGGTTCGCCTGATGGAGTTGTGCGTTCTGGGCGATCACAGTGTTGGAGAGCGACACGCCGATGCTGCCGCCGATATTGCGGGCAACATTGATCAAGGCCGAGGCCTGGTTGGTCTTTTGCGGCGCCAGACCGACATATGCCGCAGTCGAAATCGGGATAAACAGGAACGGCAATCCGATCATCAGGAAGATGCGGGCAAAGGCAAAGAAGCTGAAGCTGGCGTCGGGCGTAAGCGAAGTCATATGCCACAGGCCGATCGCCACCACCGCCATGCCCGCCATGATCAGGTATTTTGGCTGGACGATGCCGGCGGCAAATCCCGAAATCGGCATGAGCATCAGCATGGCGATGCCGCCTGGCATCATCGACAGGCCCGATAGCGTCGCCGTGTAGTCGAAGGCGGTCTGCTGCAGCTGGGGCATCAGCTGCGTGGTGCTGAACAGCACCGCACCGACCGCCATCATCACCAGGAAGGATGTACCGAACTGGCGGGTGAACAGCAGGCGCATGTCGACGATCGGATCGCGGTGGCGGAATTCCCATGGGATCAGCAGGGCGAAGGAGATCGCCGAGATAATGGCGAAAGTCGTGATGAAGCTCGACGCGAACCAGTCGTTGCGCTGGCCCTCGTCGAGAAAGATTTCGAGGCAGCCGAGCGCGGTCGCCACCAGGATGAATCCGACCCAGTCGATCCTGAGACCTCCTTTCAGCCGCTGCTGGCGTTCGCGTTCGAGTACCTCCGGTTCGACCAGCAGCCACTGCACCAACGCCAGCGACATGATGCCGAACGGCACGTTGATGAAGAAGATCCAGTGCCACGAAAAATTGTCGGTCAGCCAGCCGCCGATGGTCGGCCCGACCGTCGGCGCGACGATGACGGCGATGCCGTAGAGGGCAAATGCCTGCGAGCGCTTTTCAGGCGGAAAGGTGTCGGCCAGGATGGATTGCTCGCTTGGCGCCATGCCGCCGCCGCCGAGGCCCTGCAGGATCCTGAAGACGATGAGCATCTCGAGATTGGGCGCCAGCCCGCACAGCAGCGATGCCAGGGTAAACGTCGCGACGCAAAGCATGTAGTAGCGCTTGCGGCCGATCACGCTGGCCAGCCACCCACTGATTGGAATGATCACGGAGTTGGCGACCAGATAGGTGGTGATGACCCAGGTACTTTCATCCATGCCGGCAGCCAGGCTGCCGGCGATGTTGCGCAGCGCCACATTGGCGATCGAGGTGTCGAGCACCAGCATGAAGGTGGCAATGGAGACAATGATGGCGATGAGCCAGGGATTGCGCTCACCGGCCGCGGATCGGCTTTCGCCCTGGTCGCTGGCGTTGTCGCGGCTCATCGCACCTTGACCGTCGGCACCACCGACAGGCCTGGGCCGAGCAGCACATCGGGCGGGTTGTCGAAGACGATCTTGACCGGCACACGCTGCACCACCTTGACGAAATTGCCGGTGGCATTTTCGGCGGGCAGCAGGCTGAAGGCGGTGCCGCTGCCGGCCTGCAGGCTGTCGACATGGCCATGAAAGGTCTTGTCCGGATAGGCGTCGATATCGATGTCGACCGGCTGTCCGGTTCGCATCCTGTCGAGTTGGGTTTCCTTGAAGTTCGCCTTTACCCAGACTTCGTTGGGAACGAACATCATGAGCACCTGACCCGGCTGGGTGTAGGTGCCGATGGCGGCCGAAATGCTTGTCGCGCGGCCGGCGACAGGGGCTGTAATAGTGGTACGTGTCAGTGCCGTGCGGGCTTGATCCCGGCTGGCCTGTGCCTGGTGAAGCTTGGCTTCGCCGCTTTTGGTCTGTGCCTGCAGCACTGTCACCTGGCTCTTCGCCGCGGCCACGTCCGCCTCGGCGCTGTCCAGGGTTGCCTGGTCTTGTCGAAGGGTCGATGCAGCCTGCTGCGCCTGCTGCTGCGTCACCGTGCCCTTCGTCAGCAATTCGCGATTGCGCTGGTCTTCGGCCTTGGCGAAGTCGAGCGCTGCCTGGGCCAGCGCCACCTGCTTCTGGGCGGCGTCGATCTTGGCATTTTGCGCCTCGATCTGGGCCGCCACATTGGTGATGTCGGCCTGAGCGGCGGCTACGCCGGCATCCGCTTGGCTGAGCGATGCCCGGTAGTCGCTGTCGTCGATGCGCAAGAGAACGTCACCCTTGCGCACCGGCTGGTTGTCGGTGACGGCCACATCGGTGATACGCCCGGCAATCTCGGCGCTCACCGTTACCGTGCGGGCATCGATGAAGGCATCATCGGTGGATTCATACTGACGCGTATTCAGCCACCAGATCGCTACACCCATCGCAACAAGCAGAAGCAGGAGGACAATTGCCGCTGTCCAATAGGGATGGCGCCTGGGAAAGCCCAGCAGGTTCGATTTCTGCGGCCTGTCGTCCATTTGCCGATCGTCCGATTTGTCGTGCCGCGAACTTGGCTGGCTGGCGAGACGCTTGCTTTGCCCGGCCCTGTCGTCGGATGGGTCCGGCTCGCTTTTCTGAGGCTTCGTATCCACGGAACTGGCTTTCAGCAGACTGAAGGGTGATGTCCGCGATGGCGAACGCGGTTTCAACGGCAAAGCCTTGGCAAAGGTTCCTGTTTTGACTTCCCGCCAGCGCCATGGGCAGCGACGCCCTTCAGCCAGTCGGTGTGTGGCTGCTCATCCTCTTTGGCCTGCCCGATTGGGCAATAGGACCGCCCTCCCATCAACCTGGGGCGCTGAGTACCAGCATTCCCGTTTTATAGACGATAGCCGCACTTGGTGAGAGTGGCTCGAACCTTGTCGCTCGTGCAGGTGACGATGGGACATCTACCTGAAAGTTTCATCAGTCCGCAGTCTTGCCCAATGTGTCGGCGACGACCGCGCCGCGCTCACCCATGGGAACCGCCGGGCCTGTGGTCGAGTCACAGGCTGTCTGATGTTCCATTTCCGCGTTGATGGCGGCGCCGGCGATCAGGATGATGACTGAAATCCATGTCCACATCATCAGGCCGACCACGGCACCGAGCGAGCCGTATGTCGCGTTATAGTTGGCAAAATGCTGGAGGTAGAACGAGAACAGCCACGACGCGATAATCCATGCCGCGGTTGCCGCAAGCGCTCCCCAGCTCAACCATCGCCATTTCGCATGTTCCCGGCTCGGCCCGAAGCGGTAGAGCAAGGAAATGCCGGTTAGGATCGACACTACCAGGATGGGCCATCGAGATACCGCAACCACGGTTTCTGTCCAGGCATCAAGGTAGAAAAAGCGCAACAGCGCCGGGACAACACCCACCGTAAGCAGCAGCACGATGCCGATGAGCAGGGCTCCGACCGTGAACAGGATCGACATCAGATTGAGGGTAATGAACGAGCGTTTCTCACGCTCTTCGTAGGCGATGTTCATCGCGTCGAAGAGCGCCTTCATGCCGCTGTTGGCGCTCCAGAGGGCGATTGTCAGGCCTATGAAAAAGCCTGTGCCGAGAGCGCCTGCTTTCTGGCGGGCCAAGGCCTGCAACTGATCGCGGATAAGATCGAGCCCGCCCTGCGGTAGCAATCCCTGGAGGTAAGCGACATGGTCGGCGACCGTGACCGGGTCCGCGACGAAGCCATAGATCGAGATGAAGGCTGCCAGGGCGGGAAACAAGGCGAGCAGGAGATAGAAGGTTGCGCCGGCAGCCACCAGCAGAACCCGGTCCTTGTTGAACTCTTCCCAAAGTCGCCAGAAGATGTCCTTCCACCCCAGCCCAGTGATTTGAGATGGCCACGTGGCGTCGCGCCCACGGCTTCCTGGCTCCCGCCCTGCCGCGGCGTTGCTGTCCTTCGTTGTCGAGGCCGCGCGGCCGGCTGCTTCCTCATCGATCAGCGAGGGCTGCTTGTCGTTCGGCGGAGAGCCTCGTTGTGGTTTCAAAGCCATTACCGGGTTCGCTGATGTCCAAAGCGTGGCTGACAACGCGGGATGAAGACACCCGTTCCCGATGCGCGGCCGATCACGATTTTCCTCCTTCCCTGCATCTTTTGCGGCCGATCGGCGTTTGAAATTGGTCAAGTGAACGGGTGTGTCAGATGAGAACGACAACCAGGGATAAGCTCAGGGGCGAAGCGGAGTTGTCCGAGGACGCCGACCTGATCGTCAATCGAACAGCCCACTTCATTTCGGATTGGATCGAAGAACACGTCGTTGACGAGCCTATCCCTATGTCCGGCATCGATGCCGCGGAGGAACTCGCAAATCAGTGCGTGGCGGATGCGCAGGATGAGGGGATCGCGGCGCAGGACATCCAGGATGAGGTGGGCGATCTTACTGAATACATCGCGGAAACGATCGATGAAGGGAACGGCTCCCCCTTGGAAGAGGTGGCCACGGCGGCAACCAAAATCGCGGAACCTCGTTTGTCGAGTGTCAACCCGAGGAGATGGCGATGACGAGGTTCCTATCCTTTCTGATCCTGGCAACGGGTCTTGCGCTCACCGCATGTGACAACAACACCGAGCCGACGAAGGCCAACACCGACACCGTCACCAAGAACCCACCAGTCGACCAGGACGCCAGACCGAAGTCGACGACCGGTGGCGATCAGCCAACTGCCCCGGCGACCAAATGAACGTGATTTCCTATTGCTATACGCCGCTGCCGCTTGCGTGGCTGGCCTGACGGATGAGGCTCCGGTCATTCCCCTGGCGCGGCTAGGCTGATGACTGCGGACGCCAGGATTTCCGGAGGGACCGGAACCTCAATCCACTGCCGCGCATTTCGACTTCACGCGTGGAAGACAAATGTCATCCAACCATCAAGACGCTGGCCAAGGAGAATTCAGATGCAAGGTTCAGAAGCGATTTCCAGGCGCCCTATCGGCGGCATGAGCATAGAACCATTCCTCGGCACGGTGACGGTCCGGTTCTCCGACGCGATAGTCGCCGCAAGCGACCGTGCGAAAATTCTTCGGGAGGAGGGCCATGAGCCGGTCTTCTATATCCCCTTCGAGGATATCTATTTCGACCTCCTCGAGAAGACCAACACCACCAGCGAGTGCCCGTTGAAGGGAACAGCGAGCTATTGGCGTGTTCATGCTGTCGGCGGCTCGGCCGATGACTTCATGTGGGCGTATGAGACGCCGGATACCGCGGCCCTGGCCATCGCGCGTCATGGCGCCTTCGATCCGAAAAGGGCACGTATTGACGTCGATCCGAAGGAGGATAAGCGGCATACTCCACATGTCATGGAGTAGGATGCCGCCTCGACCGTCGTTCTTCTTGCTTGTCGCCATGCCGGCAAGTGGCCGCCGCCAGGGTCAGCGGCACCGGTGCGAGTCCGAGCCTTCCCCTCATCGATCCACCCTCCACCAAGAAGCCTCGTTGCGGCCGCTTCGATCGGGTTTAGCCGCGCCTCACCGCCATGCCGGAGCAAAATCACTCTTTCGCGATCAGGCAGGGTTTTGTCGCACTGCTTTCGGAACAATGCCCGGAGTGAAAGGTTAGCGGCGAAAGCCAGCCCAGGAGCGAGCCATGTCCGAAACCCTCGTCCCAAAGCCAATTAGCCTCAGCCGGAGACGTTTCATGACGGGCACGGTTTCGGCCGCTGCGGTCGCACCGCTCCTGTCTCCTGAGGCCAAGGCGGAGGAAGTGGCCGCGTCCCGTTCCAAGCTCCGGGAGCCGGTCGTCACCTCGCTTCGTATCAACAGGCAAGCTTACGAGCTTTCGCTCGACACCAGGACCAGCCTGCTCGACGCCTTGCGTGACCACGTTGGGCTGACCGGGACGAAAAAAGGCTGCGACCATGGGCAATGCGGTGCATGCACCGTGCTCGTCGACGGAAAACGGGTCCTCTCCTGCCTGAGCTTCGCGGTGATGATGCAGGGCAAGGATGTGACGACCGTGGAGGGGCTCGCCTCGCGCGACGGCGCCCTGCATCCGATGCAGCAGGCCTTTATCGACCATGACGCCTTCCAGTGCGGCTATTGCACGCCGGGCCAGATTCTGTCGGCCATCGGCTGCGTCAACGAAGGCCACGCCGGTTCCGAGGCCGATATCCGGGAATACATGAGCGGCAACATCTGCCGGTGCGCCGCATACCCCAACATCGTGGCCGCGATCGTGCAGGCTCGCGACGAAACCGGGAGAGCCTGACATGCGTCCTTTCGTTCTCGAGCAACCGGCCAACATCCCGGCGGCTATCGCCCTCGCTTCGAACTTTGCCGCGCCGGATCGGCCGCCGACCCAGTCAGACATGCAATTCATCGCTGGCGGCACCAATCTGGCCGACTACATGAAGCTCGACGTTGCCCGGCCGAACCGCCTGCTCGATCTCAATCGTCTCTCCGAGCCGGCGCTTCGGCAAATCCGCGTCACCACCGAAGGGGTTCGTTTCGGCGCGCTGGTGCGGATGGGCGAGGCGGCTGACGATAAAGACGTCAAGCTCCACTATCCGGTCATTGCCGACAGCCTCAGGCTGGCAGCCAGCGGCCAACTCCGCAACATGGCCAGCCTTGCCGGCAACGTGCTGCAACGGACGCGGTGCGAGTATTTCAGGGAGATCTCATGGGCCTGCAACAAGCGCCAGCCGGGTTCGGGCTGCGCGGCAATGGACGGTTTCAATAGGCAACACGCGGTGCTGGGCGTCAGTGATGCCTGCATCGCCACCTATCATGGTGATTTCGCCCAGGCACTGATTGCCCTTGACGCCAACCTCCATGTCGAGGGTTCTGGCGGCGCGCGCGAAATCCGGTTCGCCAACCTGCATCGCCTGCCCGGCGATACCCCTCATGTCGAGACCGGCCTCGCCGCTGACGAGATCATCACCGCCATCGATGTGCCCGCGGGTCCTTGGACCCGCCGTTCCCGCTACCTTAAGGTTCGTGACCGCGAATCCTATGCCTTCGCCCTGGCTTCCGCGGCGGTCGCTCTCGACCTCGACGGCAACAACGTCCGCGAGGCACGCATAGCCTTTGGCGGCGTCGCCACGGTGCCGTGGCGGGCGAGGGAAGCGGAAGCGGTCCTGCACGGCAAGATGCTGGACGAGGCAATGGCGCGGGCGGCCGCGGAGACGGCTTTCGCCGATGCCAGGCCGCGCGGCCACAATGCGTTCAAGATCGAGCTTGGCAAACGGACGCTGGTGCGGGCGCTCCTCGAAACCCGTGACATGAAGGTGTGATCATGAACGCAGCCGCTCCGCAGCCCAAGGAGAACATGGGTGCCCCGCTGCCGCGCATAGACGGGCGGCTGAAGGTGACCGGCCAGGCGAGTTATCCGGCGGACCTCGCGGCGGCCAATGTCGCCTATGGCGTGCTGGCCACCAGCAGTATCGCCAGGGGCACGGTGACGGCACTTCACCTGGACAATGCCCGAGCGGTGCCGGGCGTGCTCGACATCGTGACCTATGGCGACATGGACGCGGTGGACAAGCCGAAATTCGGCAATACCGCCGCCGCCTCGATCGCGCCGCTGCATGACCGGAAGGTCTTTCACGATGGGCAGATCATTGCCTTGGTGGTCGCCGAGACCTTCGAGGCGGCGGAGGAGGCTGCGCTGCTGATCCGTGCCGACTACGCCGAGGAGAAACCGAGTGCGGGCTTCGACAGCCCTGGAGCAACGACCATTGCCGCCGCGGGCAAAAGCCCGATGTTCAAGGAAGACGTCAAGGTCGGCGATTTCGATGTTGCCTATGCCGCTGCTCCGGTCAGGATCGATGCACGCTATTCGACACCAACGCAGCACCACAATCCGATCGAACTGTTTTCGACGACGGCAATGTGGCAGGGCGATCAACTCACCATTCATGAGCCGTCCCAGAACGTCACCGGCTGGAAGGCCGAACTTGCCAGGCAGTTGAAGATCGATCCGGCGAAGGTTCGCATTGTCAGCCCATACATCGGCGGCGCATTCGGCTCGAAGGGACCGATGACGGCCCGCACGGCGATCGTCGCGGTTGCGGCAAGGCGTCTCGGCCGGCCGGTGCGTTGCGTGGTCAGCCGCATGCAGGCGTTTGGTACACAGACCTATCGCGCCGAGACCAGGCACCGGATCCGCATGGGCGCCGACAAGGACGGCCGCATAACCGCTTTCGCGCATGAGGGCTGGGAGGTGACATCGCGCCCCGATCCCTACGTGGTCGGGGGAACGTCGGCGACCGGCCGCATGTATGATTACGGCGCGGTGCTTACGCACGTGTCGCTGGTCCAGGCGGACCGCAACACGCCCGGCTACATGCGTTCGCCTCCCGAGACGCCTTACGTCTATGCGCTGGAGAACGCCATGGACGAGATGGCGGTGGCCCTGGCCATGGACCCGGTGGAGTTCCGGAGGGTGAACGAGCCAAAAGCCGAGCCGATCGGGAGAAAGCCGTTCTCGAGCCGCTCGCTGATGCAATGCTACGATCAGGCGGCGGACGCGTTCGGCTGGACGAAACGGGACGCCAAGGTCGGATCGATGCACGACGGCGACTGGTTGATCGGCATGGGTTGCGCGACGGCAGTCTATCCGACCTCGTCGGCTCCCTGCGCTGCGCGCGTATGGCTGACCGTCGACGGCGATGTGCGCGTCCAGAGCGGCTCGCATGAAATCGGCACCGGCGTGCGCACGGTCGCCGGCCAGATGGCAGCAGAGCGCCTCGGTGTCGCCATGGACAGGGTGAGCGTCGAGATGGGCGACAGCACCTTGCCCCCGGCGCCCGTGTCGGGAGGGTCTATCTCCACGGCAAGCGTCTGTTCGGCGGTGCTCAAGGCCTGCAATGCGATCAGGACGAAGCTGTTTGCCGCGGCGAGCGGCGAAGGTGGTGCGCTTGCCGGCGCCCACAATGAGGAACTGGATATCCTCGATGGCAAAATCATTGCCAAGGGCGGCGCTTCGGCAAAAGTCGGGGACGTCTTGAAAGCCATGCGGGTGGGGGCGATCGAGGAGTATGCCGAGTATGCGCCCAAGGGGGCGAGCCCCGAAGCGCTCAAGAAGCTCTATGCCGGCCAGCCGGAGTTTCACGGCGGCGAGCAGGACGAGGATTCGGTGAAATATGCATTCGGCGCGGAATTCGTCGAAGTTCGCATCAATCGCCTTACCAGGGAAATCCGCGTGCCGCGCATTGTCGGGGCCTTTGCCGCCGGCCGCATCATGAACACGCGCACGGCGCGCAGCCAGCTGATGGGCGGAATGATCTGGGGCATCGGCCAGGCGCTGCATGAGGCGACCGAGGTCGACAGCCGCTATGCCCGCTACGTCAATCGAGATCTGCAGGACTACCTCGTGCCGGTCAATGCCGACATCAAGGATCTCCAGGTGATTCTGGTTCCGGAGATTGACCACGAGGTCAATCCGGCCGGCGTCAAAGGCCTCGGAGAACTGGGCAATGTCGGCACGGCGGCCGCCGTTGCCAGCGCGGTCTACCATGCGACTGGCAAACGCATCCGCGATCTTCCGATCAGGATCGAGCAGCTTATCGTCTGATCTGGCCTACCCCATAGGCGGTCCGATTCACGAAATATTACGTGAGGGAACGTCCGGGCCGCCAGCGTCTTTGACCCTTGAGGCGGTTGATCGCCTCGCATAACTCAAAGGAGAAGAAGATGCCCAATCAAGGTGGTAGCCATGAGCAACATGTGAAAGCAGGCCAGCAGAGCCACAAGAACATGGACGATAAGAACCGCCGTCAGCAGCAGGCGGCCGGTGACAACCATCGCCAACAAGGCGGCGACAGCGCCGGCACGACGCGTGGCGGAACCCATGAACAGCATGTGAGAGCTGGCGAGCAAAGCCACAAGAATCGCTAGCAAACCTGTGTGGCTCCGTGCCCGTCCCGAGCGCTCGGGACGGGCTCTGCATGCGACCGTGCTGGGCAGAGCCGACCCGCACAGCCGAAAGAGAGACAGATTTGATGCCCGATCCGAGAGAACCCGACCCCAACCGCGACGTACCCATGCCGGCTCCCAATTGGAAGCCCAAGCCGATCGGCGAACCGGAGCCGGAAGGATTGCCCGATGAGGCGCCGTTACCCAATCCTGACGAGAACGAAGAGCCCCCAATGCACGCGGTCGGCTGAGCGGAATCCGCCCGTAGTTTGGTCACTCCTCGTCGAAGCGGCCGCCTTCCCTTGAAGGATCGCGTGACAGGACCGCTTCCTCGACATCGTCGGGCAATGCCTCGTCGCTTTCCTGGTAGGCGTTGTCGTCATCTTCCTCGGGCAATTCGCCGTCGGCCTCGTCTTCCACCTCGACGTCATCCGGAAGGATTTTCGCGCCTGCTAGCGCGTCCCAGTCCTGCTGCTCTACCGTGGGACCTTCAGTCTCCGTCGGGTCTTCCGTCTGAACTGCGGGTTGCTCTCTTTTGCGGGGGTCCATTGTCGTCCTCCGAAATCCGGGGAGTTTGCCCCGGATCGCCTGAAGCGCCCGGGGCAACAACTCGCCAGCTAGGCGGCCTGTTCCAGGGCACGCTCGTTGACGCCACCCTCGCCAAGGCTGGAAAGTGCCTCGTCGGTCGCCGTCTCCTCCTCGAGGGTCTCGTTCAGGAGTTTGACCACGTCGCTCTTGCCTAGCTGTTCAGCCCAGGCGATCAGCGTCCCGTAGCGCGCGATCTCGTAGTGTTCGACGGCCTGCGCCGCCCCGACCAGCCCAGCATCCAGCGCGGGGTCGCCCTTGTATTCCTGGAGGATTTCCGAACCCTCCTCGATGATGCCGTCGATGGCCGGACAGGTCTTGCCCCGGGCCGGCTTGTCGAGGAGTTCGAAGATCTGTTCGAGGCGGTCGACCTGGCCCTCAGTCTCCTGCAGGTGTTTCTCGAATGCTGCCGAAACATCTTCGGATTCGGCGCCTTTTGCCATTTTCGGCAGCGCCTTCAGGATTTTCTTCTCGGCGTAGTAGATGTCCTTCAGCCCGTCGAGGAACAGGGCTTCAAGCCCTTTCGTTGCCGCTTTCTTCGCAGTCGCCATGATTGTCATCTCCAATTGTCGTGAAGCCCACCAGCGGTGTAGCTGGAGCACAACTTGCCGTGAGGACGGTTGTTCCAGCCATCTCGCAAAGAGGCGACCGTTGCGTCGGCTCTCATCGCGACCGGGCTTCGCAAGCGCGTCCGCGGCACGAACTCCATCACTGGATCTGTTGCATGGTGCATTGACGCGGCGCCTTGTCCGGCCGCCAGCGCAACAGTTTGGTGCCATGCCGGAACCTGTCGCCGGTGACATGGTCGAAGCGGACCTCGACCACCAGTTCCGGCCGCAGGGGCTCCCATTCGCCGCTGCGCTGCGTGCTCCAGCGGCTAGGCCCGCCCGGCGCCTTGCCGGTGAAGCCGGGTCCGCCACGCAGCTTTTCCAGCTTTCGGGTGACGCCAGCCCGGTCATCCCTGCCGATGGTCGAGGTAAAGCCGACATGGTCGAGCTTGCCCCTATCATCGTAAAGGCCGAGCAGGAGCGAGCCGACCTCCTTGCTGCCGGTCAGATAGCGGAATCCTCCAACCACGCAGTCGGCCGTACGCAACCGTTTGACCTTGACCATCGCGCGTTCCCCTGGACGGTAGGGGTCGGCCAGCAATTTGGCGACCACGCCGTCGGTGGAACCATGACCGGCTTCCTCGAGCCAGCGTCTGGCGGCCGCCGGATCGGTCGTGCTGGGCGAGAGCCGCAAGCCAGGCTCGGCGTAGTCCTGAACGAAGCCCTCGATCGCCCGGCGTCGTTGCGACAACGGCTCGCCGAGCAGGATCGTGCCGCCCGGCGCGACCGGCATGTCGAACAGGATCAGCAGGGCAGGCGTTTGCGCGCTCAGCTTGCGGATGCGGCTTTCGGCTGGGTGAAGCCGCATCTGCAGCGCGTCGAAAGAAAGCTGGCCCTCGAGCTCGATGACGATCTCGCCATCGACCACGAAATTGCGGGCCTCGACTTGCCGCAGCATGGCGACGAGCTCCGGGAAGTAACGACCGAGCGGTTTGCCGGATTTGGCGCGCAAGTCGACATCCGTGTCGCCTTTGAAGGCGAGGCAGCGAAACCCGTCCCATTTGGGCTCGTATTGCCAAAAGCCTTCCCTATCCGGTAGAGCGTCGGCTGCCTTGGCCTCCATGGGGGGCGTGTTCAGGGGTAGGGCAAAGCTGTCCGTCATTGCCTTTCGTCGCTTTCTGGGGCACGCGCCAGCGGCGAAGCCCGCCAACCGACACCCGCGGCAGCTTCAGGCACCGAGATCGATCAAAGCCACGCCGAATTCGGCTCGCTTGCGGCGGCGCAGGTGACCCGGCGCTTCCACCACGGTGATTTCCAATGTCGGCCGAACGGTGCCTTCGAGCAGATGGCCGCCTTTGGTCGTGCCGTCGCTCAAGCCAAGCACCGCGTGGACATGAAGGCTCGGCTTGCCATCATCGCCCGTCGCGACATCACCGATCGCGCTCAGGACCTCGCATTGTTCGTCGATCGGGATTTTTCGATAGCTCTTCGCCTCCAGGTCGAACCAACCGACGGTGGCCCGTTGGAACGCGCCGATCGCCGTCAGGGAGGCGCTGCCGATCTTCTGCTCGACCGCGAAGCTGGTCAGTGCCGCGAACGCTTCCTCGCCCGGGTCGAGCACCACGACAAATGTCCGTTGGCCATTGGCCTCGTTGACGAGTCGCGATTTCATGCCGGCGTCCAATCCTCGCGGTCGGTCAGTGGGCGTGGTGTTCGGCGTTCCTCTTGCGGGTCGCCGCCGCCTTCTTTGCCGATTCGGACCGGCTGGCGGCCGATCGGGAAGCGGACGCCTTTCCGCCGCTTTTGCCGCCCTTGTGCGCCGCTGGGTGACCTGTGTGCTTGCCACGCCCGGAGCCGCCTTCCTTCTTGCCGCCACCATCGTCCTTGTTGACCGTCGCCCATGCGCGCCGCTCGGCTTCCTTGTCGGAGACGCCACGCTTCTCGTAGCCTTCGGCAATATGGTCGGCCTTGCGTTCCTGCTTGTCGGTGTATTTGGATTTATCGCCTCGGGGCATGATCGTTTCTCCTTCTCGATGGAGGTTGAACGCCAAGTCGGCGCCCGGGTTCCAATCGCGGTCAGCCTTGCCCGACACACCCTGTCGCGGGGCTGTTGCAACAAGGCAGGTTCAACCGATCGCGAACCTGACCACCGCCGCCAGGATCAGGATGCCGACCAGTCCTGCCACGAAGATGATCCGGCGCGTGCGGGTTCGCAGGATGATCTCGCCTTGCGAAGCCTGGCGCGCGGAGAAGACAGGTCCATTTTCGCCGCGTCCGTCTTTGTCGTCTTTGCCATGCCGGTCGTCGCTCATGACCGCCTCCTGTCGGGCTGTTACGCCTCTGGCGCCGTCGCGGGTGCCGTGTAGCGCCGCCGAACGGCATCGAGCACCCGTTTGCGGCTCTCGTCCGCCGAAAGCTTGCTGTCCTTTTCCGCCTCGGCGGTTTCGCGGGCGAGGTCCTTGTCCCTGATCTGGTGGCGGAACCATTTCGAATAGTCGCCCGCGCGCAAATGGAACTCCCAGGTCTTGTCGTCTATGCCTTCGGCCATCTGAGCAAAGATCATCAGATTATGGGCCCTGAGGTTCATCGCGTCGTCGGGACCGCGGAAATAGAAGCTGCCTGTCTCATCGAGTTGACCCTCGGCATATTTGCGGCTGTGGCGCTTGAGCGACTGGCGAGGTTCTATGACCTTGACCGTTGTGAGTTTTTTGCGCGCCCCCGGCCGCCAGAACAGAACCCGATCGCCCTTGGGCGTGGGAATGTCCTTCGGCGGCTCGATGCCGGTCTCATGGCAGAAGGTCTTCACCACGTCCTTCGCCTTCGGGCCAAGGGCGATGACGGCCGTCATCAGGCGCAGGGCGTCGGTCGAAATCGCCTCGGGATGGACGGTGATCAGGATCGTGCCCGGCAGTTCCAGGGAGAGCACGGCGCGGGTGTCGTCGCGCCGCTTCGGAAGAAGATGGTGCGCTTCGTCGATGACCAGCCAATGCGGCCTTGCGGTGCGGCGACGGAAACTGCCAAGGCCAGGCAGCAGGTCGGCAAAGAAGTCTGGCCGTTCGTTGACACGCAGCGCCAGCCCGTTGACGACGACATTGCTGTCGGCCTTGGCGATCAGGTCGAGCACCTGCGCCTTTGTCGGCGCGCTCGATGCATCCCCCAGCCGAACGGCGCCCTCGAGGCCGTCATAGTCACCCTCTGGATCGAAGACGCAAAATTGAAATTGGCTGTCGACGAAGCGTTCCGTCAGTGCGGTGGCCAAAGTGGATTTGCCGATGCCCGAACTGCCGGCGATGAGCACGCTTTCGGTCGGCGACAGATAGATGTCATCGCCACCGGACGATCCCAGAACAATCCCGCCATGGCGCTTCGGCACGATCCCGTGGTCGCTTTTTATCAGCTTGGCGATCAGTTCCTCGACGCCTTTGCCGCGTGCGCCGCGCGTGACCAGGTCCGCGGTGCTTTTGACCGCGGGAATGGCATTGTCGACCGCAACGCTGCAGCCGCAGGCCTTCAGGAAGGCGTGATCGTTCTCGGCGTCGCCGATACCCACAACATTGTGCGGCGACAGGTGAAGGTCCTCGAGCGCGGCCGCCAGACCGGTGGCCTTGTTGACGCCGCTCGGCAGGATCATCACCGCGCCCTTGTTGAAGATGATTTCGAGTTCGAGCCCCATCTTCTTGATGACCTCGAGCACGGTCGCCTGATGCGGTTCCCAGGTGGCGACGATCGACCGTCCCACGGAAAGTGGCTTCACCCCCTGCTTTTTCAGCCTGGCGACGAATTCGGGCTCCGGCGATGGTGAGATCGCCCGCTCTTCCTCGCTGGCCGGTGTGTAGATCAGGGCGCCGTTTTCGGCGACGACCTTGTCGAACAGGCCGACATCGGGAAACACGCGCTTGAGGTCGGGCAACTCGCGGCCGGTGACCAGAAGCAGTTTACGTCCACTTTTCTTGAACCGCTCCAGTGCCGCGACCGTCTTGTTGGAGACCGTCCCGTCATGTGCGAGGGTCCCGTCATAGTCGGTCGCCAGGGCAATGAAATACATTGCGCTGACCTCAGTAGCCGCCGACGATCGGCAGGATCTCGCCGGTGATGTAACTCGAACAGTGCGGGGAGGCGAGGAAAACATAGGCGGGAGCCAGTTCCTCCGGTTGGGCCGGCCGTTTCATCGGCGTGTCGGCGCCAAATTTCGAGACGTCGTCGGCTTCCTTGTCGGACGGATTGAGCGGTGTCCAAACCGGGCCAGGCGCGACCGCGTTCACCCTGATGCCCTTGGCGATGAGGTTGCCCGAAAGCGCGCGCGTGAAAGCATGGATGCCGCCCTTGGTCATCGAATAGTCGACCAGCTGCTTCGAGCCTTCTATGCCGGTAACCGAACCCGTGTTGACGATCGCCGAGCCCGGCTTCATGTGGGGCACGGCTTCCTGCGCCATATGGAAATAGCCATAGAGATTGGTCTTCAGCGTCGTGTCGAAATGTTCTTCGGTCAGGTCGCCGAAGTCGCTGGAATGGATCTGGAAGGCGGCGTTGTTGACCAGCACGTCGATGCGGCCGAATGTTTCGACCGTGGTCGCCACGGCATCGTGGCAGTCCTGGCGTTCACTGACGTCGGCCTTCAACAGGATGCAGCGTCGGCCTTCTTTTTCGACAGCGGATTTTGTCTCCTCGGCGTCCCTGTCCTCGGCCAGGTAGACGACCGCGATGTCGGCGCCTTCGCGGGCGAACAAAACCGCGACCGCGCGGCCGATACCCGAATCGCCACCAGTGATGAGAGCCACCTTCCCTTCGAGTTTCTTTGATCCGACATAGTAGGGTGCATCGTAGAGCGGAGCAGGCTCGATCGTCGCTTCATGCCCGGGTTTCGCCTGATGTTGCTTGGGGAAGGGCGGCTCGGGATAGGGGCGCGCGCCTGCCTGCATGGCGTGCTCCGCCTTTCCGTTGCGCTTCGATTTGTCCTTGGCATCGATCCCGCGCTGGATATGGCGCTGCTTGGCGACTTCACCGGCCGTTTGTGACTTCGTCTGCATGGTCGTCTCCTCGGCTGAAGAAAGTTCAACGCGCGGCAGACCGGCGGTCTGCGCGGCGCATGGCTTGTCAGAAGGTATCGCCCCCGTCCGCGTCAGTCCTTGACATAGGCGCCGGGTTGGCGGCCCGACCTTGGAGCCTTCGCGTCCTTCGAGTGCTCGGAGATCGCCGGGCCCGCGCCGGATGTCTTCTCCGTTGCGGGGCTGGGCGTCGCCTTGCGAGGCGGGTTCTGTCCTTCTGACTGGTGTGTCTCTTCATTTGTCTGATCCGCCGGTCGCGTAAGCCCCATTCCGCCTGCCGGCGGCTTGTTGCCCGCTGCGTCAACCGAGAAATCATCGTTCGGATCCGGGCCGGTCCTGGCGGGATACTTCCGTGCGCCCGTTTCATATTCGGTTCTGTCGCGTGCCATGGCTTCCTCCGTATTTGGCTGAACGGAAAACAGCCGCCGGGCGATCAGGTTCCGAACAAACGGTGATGGTCCCCCTTTTCGCCACCGGTCGCATCGCCCTTCGCGTGCGACGGCTGCCAAGTGCATCTGGATCGGGTGACGTCATCATCCGGCATGCAGGCGGGCGATCTGGCTCCCCGGGAGAAAAATCTTTTCCGATTTCCTCCCACGGCGACCGTGAATTCCTTTTGTTCGGCAGCAATGTCTATAAAAACTATGGACATTGGCAAACTGGTTCGAAAAGATCACAGGGCATCCATCATGACCAATCCGGCCATTGTCGGCTTCTCCGGCAATTTCACGCGGCCCTCCAAGACCCGTGGCTTCGTGGACCATATCGTGACGGAGATCGCCGGACGATACGGCCTCGCCGCCAGCACCCATGACATCGTCGATCTCGGTCCCAGCCTTGGCAATGCCAAAGCCACTCGGGACCTGGACGAGCAGGCCCGCGCCGTCCTCGAGCGGATCCTGACCGCCGATGTCCTGGTGGTCGGCTCGCCCACCTACAAAGGCAGCTATACCGGGCTGTTCAAGCATTTCTTCGATCTCGTCGATCCGGCGGCCCTCAGGGGCAAGCCGGTGCTGCTGGCGGCGACCGGCGGCGGCGATCGCCATGCATTGATCGTCGAGCATCAGCTGCGGCCGCTGTTCGGCTTTTTCGAAGCCTTTGCGCTGCCGACGGCCATATACGCCTCGGAGAAAGATTTCGCTGATGGCGTGCTGGCATCCGAAGCGATCCAGGCCCGCATTGGCCTCGCCGTGGACGATGTCGGTCTGGCGCTCTTCGGCCGGCAGCACGCCAGGATAGCCGCCGAGTAGCGTGCTCGGAACATATCCCGCTCCGACCGCTGGCGCGCTGAGGCGCTTGGCTGAAGCCGGCCGTTGAACGCGCCTGCGCGCCGCAGGGCGACTTGCAGTGCACGGTCGCAAATCAGCGGGCGCTGATGCTCCGCATGCATGGACGACCACGCCCGAAGATTGTCCGCTGCCAAGACCGGAGCATAGCGGCGTGCTTTTCCGTTACCGGCCGAACCGGTCCTTCACCCGGCCCGAAAGGATCGCCGCTCTGACGCCAAGCGGCCAGAAGCGGTGGAGCCGGATCGGCTTCAGCCCCGATATCGGCATCGGGAAGGGAATGGTCTCGTCGCCGCGAAGGCGGTTTGCCAGCGCATTGCCCATCGCCGAGGCCATGGCAACACCGCGGCCATTGTAGCCAAGGCAGATCAGCACGCCGTCTTCCGGCTCGTGAACGTGTAGAAGATGGTCCTTGGTGACCGCGACCCGGCCGTTCCAGCCATGTGTCCACCCAGCTCCAGCAAGCGCCGGCCAGAGCCGTAGCGCATAGTCGGTGAGATAGCGGATGGCGGAAGCATCGCCGATGGGCCTCATCGGTCCCCGTCCGCCCATGAGGAGCCGGTTCTGGACGTCGATGCGGTAATAGACGGTGATGTTGCCGGCTTCGTAGACGACCGGCCTTTCGGAAAGAATTGCGGCCGCGACCGTGGGCGACAGCGGTTCGGTCGCCGCGATGGCGCTGAACACCGGAACCAGCGACTGCTCCAGGCCAGGCCACAAGTTTCCCGTGTAGCCGTTTGTCGCCACAAGGACCTTCTCGGCGCTGACGGATCCGTTTGCGGTCTCGAGGAGCCAGCGCCCGGCCTGCCTGCTGAGCGAGAGAACCTCGCTGCCGCCAAATATCCGCGCGCCGGCCTTCCGCGCGGCGGCCGCCAGGCCACGCGCGTATTTCAAGGGATGGAGGTCGCCGCCGCGAGCATCGAACATGCCGAACATGTATCTGTCCGTGCCGGTTCGCGCCGCCATCGCTTTTGCGTCAAGCAAGCCGACCGGCATCCCCCGCCGCTCGCATTGGTTGGCCGTGGCCCGCACCACGGCTGCCGGCTGCGGCCGGATGGCCGCGCGTATGGTGCCGTTCTGCCGTACCTCGCAATCGATCGACAGGCGCTTGATGAGGCTGAAGGTGAAATCCGGAGCACCGTAGGAGAAGTCGATCATCCGCGCCCCCAGCTCGGGCCCGAACATGGCTTCGATCGTGTCGGGATCGTATTTGAGGCCGGGATTGACCTGGCCGCCATTCCTGCCCGAGGCTCCCCATCCCGGCTGATAGGCCTCGAGCACGCAGACGTCGTCGCCGGCTTCCGCCAGATGCAAGGCCGTCGACAGGCCGCTGAAGCCAGCGCCGACAATGGCGACCCTTGCCCGCTGCGCGCCGGCAAGGGAGGGGTAGTTGCCGGTGCCGCCAGCCGTATCGCGATAGAGGCTCCGGGGCGGGCTGCTTTCGTTCATGGACGAGGCTCTCACGACAAGGCGGCCGGCTTGAGGGGCACCATAGCTTTCAATGGCCGATATCCCGCAGGCGTGGCAGACCCAGACTTTCGTGTCGGGTACGCCAGGCAATTCTGCATGCTTTCGGGAGGTCACGACATTTGCGACAGGGCTGCCGCCCGTGGCACCTCGTATGAAGAGCCAACCACGCGATCCCGGTGCGGCGGATGACGTCCCGTTATCGCGATCAGCTTTGTTTGTATATGCTTGTATATGTAAGTCGATCTGGTAGTCTCTGGGCTATGGAGCGGCCAAGGAGGATCACATGCGCAACGCTTCTCTTTTCGACCTCTCTGGCAGGAAGGCGCTTGTCACCGGCGCCAGCCGTGGCATTGGCCGCAGCATCGCCGAGGCGCTGAGCGCGGCTGGCGCCGACGTCGCGGTCACGGCGCGTAGCCTGGACTCGCTTGACGAGACGAGGGCGGCCATCCGCGCGGCCGGCGGGGTTGCGCACGCCATTGCGCTTGACGTGACCGATGTCGACCAGTGCCGCACGGCCACCGCCGAGGCAGATCGCCTGCTGGGCGGCCTCGACATTCTCGTCAACAATGCAGGAGTGGAAGAGGTCCGGCCCTCGCTCGATGTCGATGAGGCGCTATGGGACCGGATCGTCGACACCAATCTCAAAGGGGCGTTCTTCTGCGCCCAGGCGGCGGCACGGCAGATGCGGGACGCCGGGCGGCCCGGCGCCATCATCAACCTCTGCTCGTTGACTTCAGAAGTCGGCATTCCAACGGCTGTGCCATACGGCTCGTCCAAGTCGGGCCTGCTTGGCATGACCCGGGCGCTGGCAGCGGAATGGGCGCAGCTTGGCATCAGGGTCAACGCCATCGCCCCAGGCTATTTCAGGACGGCGATGACGGAGGTGTTCTACGCCGACGAGGCGTGGCGGCAATCCATGCTCGCCAAGATCCCGCAGCATCGTCTCGGCGATCTGCGCGATCTGCACGGCGTCGCCGTGTTCCTTGCCTCGGATGCCTCAGCTTACATAACCGGCCAGTCCATTCCCGTGGATGGCGGTTTCCTCGCATCGATCTGAGGCGGCTCGCCCAGGTTCGAGAACAAGTCTTCCGCAATGTGACCGGCCGGCACATTGCTTTGAACAGAAGGAGCACCCATGCCCGACATCAGCTTCCACGATCTGTCATCCCTCGATGCCACGCAACGGGCCGGTCTGCTGAAACGCGCCGAGGGCGATCTGTCGGCCTTCGTCGAAAAGGTCCGTCCGATCATCCAGGCCGTCAGGGAAGAGGGTGACGCCGCCCTGATCCGCTTCGCCAGGGAGTTCGACAAGGCCAATGTGAGGGAAGGCGGATTGAAAGTGTCGGAAGCGGAGTTCGATGCGGCCTTCGACAAGGTCGAGAAGGAAGTCGTGGAGAGCATCAGGTTCGGCATCGAGAATATCAGGCATTTTCATGAGGAGCAGAAGCCGGAGACCATGTGGCTCAAGGAGATCCGGCCAGGCGCCTATGCCGGCGACCGGTATACGCCCATCGCATCGGTCGCGCTCTACGTGCCGCGCGGCAAGGGCGCCTTTCCGTCGGTGACGATGATGACATCGGTTCCGGCTGTGATTGCCGGCGTGCCGCGGATCGCGATCGTGACGCCGCCAACCTCGGATGGTTCGGTGGACGCGGCCACGCTGGTCGCCGCTCGCCTTGCCGGCGTCGGGACCGTCTACAAATGCGGCGGCGCGCAAGCCGTTGCCGCCGTCGCCTACGGCACCGAGACGGTTAAGCCGGCGCTCAAGATCGTCGGCCCGGGCAGCCCCTGGGTGGTGGCGGCCAAGAGCGTGCTGTCCTCAATGATCAATACGGGCCTGCCGGCCGGACCGTCGGAGGCCATCATCTTTGCCGACGACAGCGTCGACGGAGGCCTTGCCGCGCTCGACCTGCTGATCGAAGCCGAGCACGGGCCGGATTCTTCAGCCTATCTGGTGACGCACAGCCGAAAGGTCGCCGACGCAGCCCTTGCTGCACTTCCCGACCACTGGTCGCGGATGACCGAACAGCGTGTGGAATTCTCGCGCGCGGTGCTGACCGGAAAGCGCGGCGGCATCGTGCTGACGGCGTCGCTGGAGGAAAGCTATCGCTTCATCAACGACTACGCGCCCGAACATCTGGAAATCCTGTCGAAGGAGCCGTTCGCGCATCTCGGCCACATCACCGAGGCAGCCGAAATCCTCATGGGCCCGCATACGCCGGTGACCCTTGCCAACTTCGTCCTCGGGCCGAATGCGGTGCTGCCGACCAGCCGCTGGGCGCGAACCTACGGGCCGCTTTCGGTGACGGATTTCGTCAAGCGCTCTTCGGTCGGCTATGTCACCTCGGCCGCGTATCCGGAACTGGCGCAGCATGCCCGCAGGCTCGCCCGCTACGAGGGCTTCAGCTCGCACGAAAACGCGGTCTCGGAAATCCGCGACCGCTATCTCGCCGGCTGAGCGGAGACGATCGCGATGAGGGCGGCACGACTTTATGGACCGGGCGACCTGCGCGTCGAGGACATCGCCGCGCCAGGCATTCCCGATGCCGGCTGGGTAAAGCTCAGGGTCGATGCCGCCGGCATCTGCGGTTCGGACCTGCACAATTTCCGCACCGGCCAATGGATAAGCCGGGCGCCCTCGACGGCGGGCCACGAGTTGACCGGCACGGTGATCGCGCTGGGCGAGGGCGTCGATACCATTGCCGTCGGCGACAGGGTCGTCGCCGATTCCCGTTTCTGGTGCGGAGACTGCGCGCAATGCCGTGCCGGCAAGCGGCATCTCTGCGCTGCGCTGGGCTTCGTCGGCGAAATCTGCGATGGCGGCTTTGCCGAACAGGCGGTGTTGCCCGCACGTCTGCTGCATGTAATCGATGCGAGCCTTGACGAGCGCGTCGCGGCGATGGCCGAGCCGCTTGCCGTCGCGCTGCACGCGGTGCGGCGTCTGCCGAAGACGGCAGGTTCGGTTCTGGTCATCGGCTGCGGGCCGATCGGCGGTCTTGCCGCGCTACTGCTTTCGCGAACCTTCGCCGGCACGGTGCTTGTCGCCGACCGCAACCAGGCGCGCTGCGCCCGCGTGGCGCGGGTGACGGGCGCCACGATCGTCGATCTCGACCGCGAGGCCATTGCAGCCGCGACCGCCAATGTCCCGTTGCTGGCGGCCGTCGAGGCGACCGGCAGCATCGCGGCGTTCAGCCAGTTGCTCGGCGTTCTCGATCCAGGTGGTGCGATAGCGATGGTCGGCATCTTCCATGGCCGCCTCGACATCGACCCCAATGTTCTTGTCGAACGCGAGATCGCGTTGCTCGGCTGCCATGCTTTCGCGGACGAATTGCCCGACGCTGTCCGGATGCTGGGTGAGCTGAGTGAACCGCTGCTGGCCCTGGTCGATTGCGAGATCGGTCTGGACGACATCCCAGCCGCCTATGAGCGGCTGTTGGCGGGAAGCAGCGATGGCTTGAAAACAATCATCCGCATGCGGCAACCTGCCGGAAAGGGTTTTTGAAATGATCGATTTGCCCGACACGGCAAGCCCCCTCTACGAGAAGGTGAAGGACTATATCCTGACCAATATTGGGACGGGCCGGTGGGGCAAGGACCGCAAGCTGCCGTCCGAGAACGAGCTGGTGGCGTCACTGGGCGTGTCGCGGATGACAGTCCACCGGGCTCTGCGGGAGCTGACCTCGGCGGGATTCCTGATCCGGCTGCAGGGTGTGGGAACATTCATCGCGCCGCCCCGGCCGCAGTCGACGCTGATCGAGATCAACAATATCGCGGCGGAGATCGTCGAGCGCGGCAACAGCCACCGCTCCGAAGTCCTCGTTCTCGAAACGATGATGCCGACCAAGGAATTGGCACTGTCGTTCGAGTTTGCGAAGCGGGTTTCGATCTATCACTCCGTCGTTGTCAATTTCGAGAACGACTTGCCGGTGCAACTGGAGGAGCGTTTCGTCAATCCGGGCCTGATCCCCGACTACGACAAGCAGGACTTCACCAAGACAGCGACCTATGACTACCTGATGCAGAAGACGCCGGTGACCGAGGTCGAGCATATCATCTCCGCCATCCCGGCCGACAAGGAGGCCGCACAGCATCTCGGCATCGATGTCGGCAGTTGCTGCCTTCTCCTGCATCGCCGGACATGGACGGGGGCCATCGTGGCCACGATCAGCAAGCTGACCTATGCCGGCAGCCGCTATTCGCTCGGCAGCCGCTACTCGCCTTCCAAAGCGGGCTGAAGGCGACGGGAGTGAGCTGAAGGCGACGGGCCAATGCAAGCCGCCGAGCTGGATCAACCTGAAATTTGAGTCTCTCCAACTTGTATATGCATGTATGTATTTCAGCCTTGACATCCGCTGCCGCTGCCGCTGAAATATGTCAGCGCTTCAACCATGAAGTGGCGGGCAAGACGCCGAGGCACAGTGCCGCAAGAGCAGAACCCCGCAGTCTCACCAGACCGGATGCCTGGGTAAAAAGCGGTCTGATCATCAAGGGGAACGAAAGATGACGCTTAACCTAGCAGGACAATTTCGCGCGCTCGTGATGGCCGCCGCGATCGGGCTCGCCACCGCCCCGGTGGCCCACGCAGCCGATGCTGCCATCCCGACGACACCTGAAGCTGGATCGTTCAAGATAGGCATCGAGCCCTGGCTTGGATATGGTCAATGGCACGTCGCCGAGGCCAAGGGACTGTTCAAGACAAACGGTCTGTCGGACGTCCAGATCGTCAACTTTGCCGAGGACAAGGATATCAACGCGGCGCTCGCAAGCGGCCAGCTCGACGCCGCCAACATCGCCACCCACACGGCGATGGGCATGGTTGCGGCTGGTCTGCCGGTGAAGATCGTGCTGCTGCTCGATGTCTCCATGACCGCCGACGCCATCGTCGCCGGCAAGGATGTCACCTCCATCGCCGATCTCAACGGCAAGCAGGTCGCTTTCGAGGAAGGCACGACGAGCGACATCCTGCTCAAATACGCGCTCGCCAGGAACGGCATGTCGGTCGCCGATATCCAGCCGGTTCCGATGCCTGCCGCCGACGCCGGTGGCGCCCTGATCGCGGGCCAGGTGCCGGTCGCGGTCACCTACGAGCCGTACCTCACTGTCGCCATGGCGCAGAACAAGGACGTCAAGCTGCTGTTCACCGCCGGCGAGGATCCCGGCCTGATCAGCGACGTGCTGGTGGTGCGTGACGAGGTGATCAAATCGCGACCCGGCCAGGTGCTGGCCATGATCAAGAGCTGGGACGCCGCGCTCAAGGATTATAACGCCGACACCCCCGGCGGCCGCGCGATCATCGCCAAGGCGGTCGGTTCCGACGTCAAGGACCTCAACACCGCTTTCGACGGGGTGCGCTACTATTCGCTCGCCGAAAACAAGCCGGCGCTCACCGGCGAGTTTACCACCAAGACATTCGCCGATGTCGAAGCGGCCGCCAAGAACGCCAAGCTTCTGCAGGCCGATGTGACGCCGGAGCAGATGATCGATCCGTCCTTCGTCAAGGCGGCGCAGTGACGAGATCCGGATCGCGGTGGTAACGCGGATGTCCGGGGAGCCTCCCGCGAAAACCGGCTTGGCCCGCCCGGCACGAGCGCCCGCCGCAACACAGGCAAGGCGACGCCGATCCTCCGGGATCGGCGTGCCCATCGCCCGGTCGCGTTTCCTTGCGATAGCGGTGGCCGTCTTTGTCGGCCTTGGCCTCGCCTGGTGGGCGGCGACCGGGCTGGGATGGGTGAAACCCATTTTCCTGCCGTCGCCAGGCAGCGTTGCGACCCAGATCGCCAAGCTCGCCGCCGACGGCACCTTGTGGCTCGACCTCAGGGCTTCGATGTACCGCATTTCCATCGGCTTCCTCCTCGCCTCGGCACTGTCCATACCGATCGGCGTGCTGATCGGCAGTTTCCGTTCCTGGGAGGCGGCCATCGAGCCGCTGGTCGATTTCATCCGCTACATGCCGGTTGTCGCCTTCGTGCCGCTCTCCATCCTGTGGGCCGGCACCGGAGATACCCAGAAATTCCTGATCATCTTCATCGGCACTTTCTTCCAGCAGGTGCTGATGATCATGGACAATGTGAAACGGGTTCCCGCCGACTTCATCGGCCTTGGGCGCACGCTCGGCCTGCCGGACCGCAAGATCCTGACGCGCATCGTCGTTCCCAGCGCCTTGCCGGGCATCTGGGACACGCTGCGCATCAGCCTCGGCTGGGCATGGACCTGGCTGGTGCTGGCCGAACTCGTCGCGGCGACATCCGGCCTCGGCTATCGCATCACCGTGTCGCAGCGCTATTTCCAGACAAACACCATCATCGGTTACATCCTGCTGCTTGGCGTGCTTGGCCTCATCACCGATCAGGTCATGAAGGCCCTGGAGAAGGTGCTGTTTCGGCAGGAAGGCCACCCGCAATGAGGAACCGCCGGTGACTGTTCCCAAATTGCGCATCGCCGGTCTCGACAAGAGCTTCGGCACCGGCGAGCGGCGCACGCAAGTGCTGCGGGACATCAATCTCGACCTCGCCGACAACGAGTTCGTCTCCCTCGTCGGCACGTCGGGCTGCGGCAAGAGCACGCTGCTGTCGATCGTCGCTGGACTGCAGGATTTCGACGCCGGCGATCTCAGCATCGATGGCGCGCCGATCCTGCAGCCGGGCCTCGACCGTGGTGTCGTCTTCCAGTCCTATACGCTGCTCCCCTGGCTGACGGCGCGGCAGAATATCGAGTTTGCTCTCAAGGCCGCCGGCTATGATCGCGCCGCCTGCCGCGAGATCGCGCTCGAGCATCTCGACCTCGTCAAGCTCACGCAAAGCGCCGATCGCTTCCCGCCCGAACTGTCGGGCGGCATGAAGCAGCGCGTCGCCATCGCGCGCGCTCTCTCCTATCGCCCCAAAATGCTGCTGATGGACGAACCCTTTGGCGCGCTCGACGCCTTGACCCGACACCAGATGCAGGAACTGCTGACCCAGATCTGGGAGGAGCACCGGCTCACGGTGCTGTTCGTCACGCATGACGTCGAGGAGGCCGTTTATCTATCGGACCGCATCGTCGTCATGGGGATCGGCCCGGGTCGCATCATGCAGACCTTCAACGTCGACATCGAACGCCCGCGTCGGGAAGAAGTGATGGAAACGCCGGCCTTCATGGATTTGCAGCGCGGCGTGCACAAGGCGATCCGCGAGGCGTCAAGACGTCCCGAAATGGTGTAGTGCCAGCAATCTTCGTAGGCCCGCCGGCGGACAGGTATCATGGGCCGTGAGGACCGCACAGGCCGAGCGTCCACTGGATGGTTCCACAGAAGTCGTCAGCGCGGCCCCGGTAACTGCCGTAGCCATTGTAGTAGCTGTCCATCCAGTCGTTATTGTCGGCCGAATTCTCGCCGGTCCAGCCCCTGCCGACCCAACCGTCGCGGTGTCCGTGCCCGCGGTTCGCGGCGTGCGCGTGGCCATTATGAGCGGTGACGCGGACATAATGGTGCCTGGTGACGGCGGCATCGGCCCCAGTGGCAAACAGGACAGCACTCGCGGCCAGCAGCACCACGAGGGAGCCGAGGAATACGCTTCGCTTTCTCATCGGCATGTCTCCTTGCTATTCGAGACATATGGGAAAGAACGCCCGCCTCGCTGCACACGTTCCTTCACGAAATCGGGACGGCGCTCGCTGAAATGGACAGTGTTTGTCCGCGGCACTCGTGGTGCCGGTCAAGATTTGTTGACTTCCCGCGAAGCGGAAATGACTACCGCTCGCCGATTTGCCGGATCACAAGAGGGCCTGCGATCAGGCCCGGCCGGCCGGCAAGGCAATCTTGCCTTTGAACCGGGACAAGCCACTTTGGCCGATAGAAGCCATCTGCATGACGGAATTGACCAGAGCATTGGAACAGCCTCAATTTGCCACCGAGCGCGACCCGAGGCTGCGGCTGATCATTCCGATCATCGTCGCCATCGCGTTTTTGATGGAGCAGCTCGATTCCACCATCATCACCACCGCGATCCCGGCAATAGCGCAAAGTCTCGACACGACGCCGGTCCGGCTGAACCTTGCGATCACCACCTACATCTTGACCCTCGCCGTGTTCATCCCGGTCAGCGGCTGGTTTGCCGACAGGTTCGGCGCGCGCAGGGTGTTCGCGCTGGCGCTTTTCACCTTCACCCTTGGCTCGGCGCTGTGCGGCATGGCCGACAGTTTCGGCATGCTGTTGGCGATGCGTGCCCTGCAGGGGCTGGGCGGCGCCATGATGACGCCGGTCGGTCGGCTGATCCTGCTGCGCAGCTTTCCGCGCAGCGGCCTGATCACCGCCATGACCTATATGACCCTGCCGGCCATCATGGGGCCTGTCATCGGGCCGCTGCTCGGCGGCCTGCTGACCACCTACGCGTCGTGGCGCTGGATATTCTATGTCAACGTGCCGTTCGGCTGCCTTGGTATCGTTGCCGCGCTGCGCTTCGTCGACGACTTCCATGGCGAGGCGGTGCAGCGTTTCGATGTCCCGGGCTTCCTGATGGTGGGGTTTGGCGTGGCACTACTGCAGTTCGGGCTGGAGAATATCGGTCGGCCGGTCATTCCCGGCTCCGCGACGGTGCTGGTGCTGGCCGCGGCCGCGTTGCTGCTGCTTGCCTTCGGGCGCTATGCGCGCCGCGTCGTGGCGCCGGCTGTCGACCTGACGCTGTTTCGGTTCCGGTCGTTCTGGGTTGGTACGCTGGCGGGCGGCCTGTGCCGCGTCGGTCTCAACGGCGTGCCGTTCCTGGTGCCGCTAATGCTGCAGGTCGGCTTCGGCATGAGCCCGGTCGCATCAGGCTCGCTGACATTCGTCGGCAGCTTCGGGGCGCTGCTCATGCGGCCGCTGCTGTCGCCGCTGCTGCGGCGCTTTGGCTTCGGTGTCGTGCTGGTCGGCAGCGCGCTCGTCGGTTCCGCCACCGTTGCGGGCTTCGCTCTGATGGGTCCCGATACGCCGCATTGGCTGATCGGTTTCTATGTCTTCCTGTTCGGCATCGTCCGCTCGGCGCAGTTCATGACATCCAACACCCTGTCCTACGCCGATCTGCCGGCCGACAAGCTCAGCCGCGCCACCAGCCTTGGCGGTGTGCTGCAGCAGCTCAGCGTGTCGCTTGGCGTCTCGATCGCCGCGATGCTGCTGGGCCTGATTGCGGGCGAAAGCCATGTCCTGACGCCGGAACGCTTTCATCAGGTGTTCCTGCTGACCGCGCTCATCCCGCTGCTCTCGATTCCGGGCTTCCTGTACCTGCGCGCCGAAGACGGCGTTCAAGTTAGCGGCCACATCAAGGGATCTCGCAAATAGGTCGTGTCGGAGGCATCAGGCAATCCGTCGGCTCGCACCCTGCCGGCACCGGCTCACGTCGCTTTGCCGACCGAAGCGTCCATTCCCATGTCTTCCTCGGAAATGTCGTCGAAGGAAGCGTAGTTCATGTTGTAGAGGCGGGCGTAAAGACCTTTTCTCTTCATCAACTGTTCATGGTTGCCGCTTTCGACGATCTCGCCATTCTGCAGCACGATGATGCGGTCGGCGCCCCTTATGGTCGCCAGCCGGTGCGCGATGACCAACCCGGTGCGCCCTTCGAGCAGCTTGACCAATGCCTTCTGGATCAGCATCTCGGTGTAGGAATCGATGCTGGCGGTGGCTTCATCGAGCACCAGGATCTTGGCGTCGGCCACCAGCGCCCGCGCGAAGCTGATAAGCTGGCGCTGGCCCAGCGAGAGATTGCCGCCGCGCTGCTCGAGTCCGGTGTCGTAGCCGTCAGGCAGTTGCTCGATGAAGTCGTGCGCGCCGACGGCTTGTGCTGCGCGGACCACCTCTTCGCGGCTGGCGCCGGTCTTGTGATAGCGGATGTTCTCCAGCACCGTGCCGGAGAACAGGAACGGCTCCTGCAGCACCATGGCTACCTGATCGCCGAGCGAATCCTGCGTCAGGTCGCGCACGTCATGGCCGCCGACCAGGACCTCACCCGACCAGACATCGTAGAAGCGGTGCACCAGCGCCATCGAACTCGACTTGCCTGATCCGGTCGGCCCGACAAGCGCGACCGTCTCGCCCGGACTGACGCGGAAGGAGATGTTCTTCAGCACCGGCTGGTTTGGCCGATAGCCGAAGGTGACATTCCGGAACTCGACCGAACCGTCCATGTCGCGCGACGGCGCCACCGCATTTTCCTTGTCGCTGACATCCACGGGCACGTCGAGCACTTCGGAGATGCGCTGGCCCGACGCCATGGCGCGCTGCATGACGCTGTACTGCATGGTGAGCGAGCGGATCGGGTCGAAGAAGCGCTGGATGTAAAACAGGAACGCCACCATCACGCCGATATCGAGACTGTGCGACAGCACCATCGATCCGCCGACGACGATCACGGTCGCCATGGCAATGCCCGTCAGTGTGTCGACGATCGGCACCATCACCTGCGCATATCTCGCCGACCGCAGATGGGCGTTGAGATTGGCCAGCACCTTCTCGTCATAGAGATCGAAATTGACGTGCTGGCGTTCCAGGCTCTGCACCGTACGCACGCCGTGGATGCCTTCGGCCAGCGCGCCGTTGGCGATGGAGTTGGTCTCGTGCGCGGCCATGAAGGCGACCTTGGCGCGCGGCAGCCAGAACAGGCGCACGGTGAACAGCGCCGGCATGGTCGACAGCGTCAGCAGCCCGAGCCGGAAGTCCAGCCACAGCAGGACGGTGACGATGCCGAACAGAAGCACGATGTCGCCAACCGACATCACGGACGTCTCGAGGAATTCCTGCATCGAATTGACGTCGCCCTGCAGGCGCGACATCAGCCGGCCGACCTCGGTCTTGTCCATGAAGCCCAGGGCGACACGCTGCAGGTGGCTGAACATGGCGCGGCGCAGGTCGGACAGCACGTTCTCCGCCACCTTGCCGACGACGCTCTCCTGGACATGGCTGGCGGCGTAGTTGATGAGGATGATCACGGCAAAAGCGGCGATCGCGGTGATCATCACCGAACGGTCGAGCCTGCCTGGCGCCATGCCGTGATCGATGGCGTAGCGGATGACCAGCGGGATCGCCAACTGCGTCAGCGTGAACACCAGCACCGCCGCGACCGAGATGAAGATCCGGCCCCAATATGGTCTGACGAAGCTCCAGATGCGCCTGACGATTCGCGGATCGTAAGCCTTGCCGAAGACCTCTTCCTCATCGCGGTGCGAGCCGACAACGGCCTTGGTCGGGCGTCGGCTTGTGTCTTCCTTCTCGTCGTCCTGTGTCGACATCAGGCGGCACCCTCGAGCCGATCGCCGTCCGGCCGCAACTGCAGGTCGTAAAGCGCGCGGTAGCGTCCGCCGAGCGCCAGCAATTCCTCATGCGCGCCGCGCTCCACGATCCGGCCGCCCTCGACGAACAGGATCTGGTCGGCATGCATCAGCGAACTCAGCCGATGCGAAATGATGAGCGTCACGCGATCCCTGGCGAAGCGCTTCATCGCCGCCCGGATCCGCTGCTCGGTGCCGGCGTCGACCGCGGCCGTGGAATCGTCGAAGACCAGCACCGATGGTCTTAGCATCAGGCTGCGCGCGATGGTCAGGCGCTGCCGCTGGCCGCCGGAAAGCGAGGCGCCGCGTTCCCCCACGACCGTGGTGTAGCCGGCCGGAAGCCCGATGATGTAATTGTGCAGCTGGGCATATTCGGCGGCTTGGCCGATGCGGGTCTCGCGCGCCCAGGGATTGCCATAGGCGATGTTGTTTTCGATCGAGGTCGTGAACAGGAACGCATCCTGCTGCACGACGCCGACCGCCTTGCGCAGCGATTGCAGCGTGACCTTGCGGATGTCCTGTCCGTCGATGGTGATCGCGCCCGAGGTCACGTCGTAGAAGCGCGGGATCAGGTGCGCGATGGTCGACTTGCCGCTGCCTGGCGGGCCGACGATGCCGATCGTCTCGCCGGACCTGGTCTCGAAGGAAATGCCGGAAAGCGTCGGACGCTCGCCCGCGCCCTCATAGCGAAAACCGACATTGTCGAAGCGCAGCACGCCCTCGGCGATGACGAGCTCCCTGGCGTCGGGCGCGTCCTCGATGTCGAGCTCAGCGTCGAGCAATTCGAACAGCCGCGTGCCGCAGGTCGAGGCGCGCGCGAAGGAGTTGACCATCAGGCCGAGCTGGCGCACCGGCATCTGCAATATGGTCATGAAGGTGAGGAACTGGGCCAGCGTGCCGACGCTGATCTGACCCGCGATCACCTTCTGGCCGCCGAACCACAGCACCAGGCCCATGGCGGCAAGGAAGGAAAAATTCATGGCGCTGGTGTTCGAGACGCGGATGTCGACGCGCTCATTGGCGAGGTCCAGTGCGTCCCGTTTGGCACGGTCGAATTTTGCCAGCTCATGCCTTTGAGCCGCGAAGGCGCGCACGACACGAATGCCGCCGAGATTCTCGTCCATCACTCGGCTCAGCACCGACAGCCGCTCCTGCAGCGTCAGCCAGGTGCTGCGCAGTCGGAGCTGCGTCACTGACGAGCGCCAGGCAACAAATGGCACGAAGCTGAGGCTCAACAACCCGAGCACGAGATCCGTGCTGATCAACAGATAGGCGCCGACACCGATCAGCACGCCAAGCAGCACCACGCGCAGGATACCGGTCGAAAAGAACATGCGCACGCCGTCGAGGTCGAGCAGCCCGAGGGTGATGAGATCGCCGGTATGGACCTTGTCGTGGAAGGAAAAGCTCAGCCGCTGGATCTTCTCGTAGAAGGCGAGCCGCAGCTCATAGCCTGTCCGGTGGCCGACGGCCTCGCCATAGTAATTCTGCGCCATGGTGAAGAGGCCTCGCAGGATGCTGACGACCAACAGCGTCAGCGCCGTATTCCACAGCGCCTGCTCGGCCGCGGTGCCGGCACCCGCCGCCATCACGCCTTGCGCCTGGTCGATGGCGCGCCCCAGGAGACGCGGAATGAAAAGCTGCAGCGTCGCCGCGATAAAGGTCGAGATGAGGGTCATGGCAACCTGCCAGGGATGGCGCATCGTCATGCGCACGATGCGCAGCAAGGTGCTGAGGCCCTTGCCCCAGGAGGCTTCCGCCACATGGGCAAATGATTTGCCGCGCTTGGCCGCGCTGGTCGCATCAGTGTGCAAGGAAATACCAGACCAATCCGGGCATTAGCCCGAACGAATGTAGCAGACTCAATCAGATAGCGCGATTTTACGCGCGTCCGACCTGCCCGTTCAAGGGCCAATACCGGCATCGCACTGTACCTGAAACCGGCAAGATCGTGTCGCAACTCGCCGCTGGTCTGCCGCCGGTGATCGATCTCGCGCCGTTCCCGGCGGATAGGTTCTGATTATTCAAAGCCTGCCGGACCAGCAGGACTCCGCTCTTGCACGAAGGAAACCGACGTGATCGCAAATGCCGACACCCGCGCCGTTGAACCGGTCGATCCGCAACGCGCCTACACCGTGCTGGTCTGCGATCTGATCGGCCTGCGCTTCGACGCCGACGGAAAGCCCGACCCGTCGGAGGTGCGTGCGCATATCGAAGCCAAGGGCGGCCGCTTTCATGCGGCTGCGCTTGGCGACAAGGCCGCTCTCGAATCTGGCCGCGTGCATTTCTTCTATCAGCCGGACCTCAGCACCCGCGAAGAGCTGATCGAAGTCGCCGGCGATGGACGTTATGATGCCGTCATTGCCGCCGCGACCTTCCTGCCCGCCGAAACCGTCTTTCCGCTCGCCGGCGTGCGCATCGGCGCCGGCACCGGCAATATGGGTTCGCATTCCTGGGGCGGCGGCAGCGGCGAAGGCGGTACGGCCGTGCTGATGAATACGCCCGGCATCAACAGCCGCGCCACGGCGCAGATGGTGATGAAGGCGATCCTGAAAGTGCTGCCGGATCTCCCGGTTGACTTGCTTCACAACCGGGTGGCGCGCGGCGCCTTCGACACCGGCAGGGAGCTGCGCGATTTCCCGACCGAAAAGCTCGAAGGCAAGACGATCGCGATCGTCGGCTACGGCAATATCGGCAGGGAGGTGGCCAAACTTGCCCGGGCCTTCGGCATGCGCGTGGTGATCCACGCACGGCCCCGGCATCGGGACTGGATAGAGGCCGAAGGCTTTGTCTATGCGGCGGATCTCCTCGATGCGGCTGATGGTGCCGATGTCTTGAGTGTTCATGTCGGCCTGGGCAAGCAGGATGCGCAGACCGGCCGCTACGCCAATGCCGGGCTCATCGGCGCGGATGTCCTGTCGCGCGTGAACAAAGGCGCGGTGCTGGTCAACTACGATCGCGGCGAGCTTGTCGACGTTGCGGCCCTCGGCGAAGCCTTGTCCTCGGGCAGGGTGCGTCATGCCGCGATCGATGCCGACCTGTTCAAGGATGCCGCGACCGGTCGCCTTTCCGGACCGATGCTGCCCTATCTGGGCCTCGTCGAGAAGCACAGCGGAAAACTCGAGCTTCTGCCGCATGCGGCAGCCGATACGGATCATCCCTCGCGCGTCGCCGGCGCCAAGCAGGCCGTCGACCAGATCTTCGATGTCATCTGCCGAAAGTCGGTGACGAACGCAAAAGGCAGCGTGCCGCCGGCCTATCTTTCCCTTGGAGCAACCACGCCTCCAGGCATTGGATTGGTGACCTCCGGCCAGCTCTTGAAACTGACCGCTAGCGAATGTTCCGAGCTGGCGGATCTCTGCGATCGGCAAGGCCGGTTGTGGAAGGCTCTCTCCGATAACTCGCCTGCCGAGCGAGGCGCCGTTGTCGCCGAGCAGGGCGAGGACCTTGTCCGGTTGATCGACCGCTTCTGCCTTCTGGCCGAGAACCTCAATCTCAGGGGACCTTTCCAGCGATAAGCCGGAACTCAGTCTCGGGGACCAGCCACCATCCGGGCGACCCGCGTCATGTCCGCGCTCATCTCGCGGTCGTCGTCGAGCGGGCTGACGAGCGCACGCACGGCGGCGTAGGTGCGCCGTGGTCCTTCGCCCATACTGTCGACGACGCCGCGCAACTCCACGCCCGTCGCCGCGAAGATCAGCTCCATCGCAACGAGATAGCGCAGGCGTTCGACAATCTCGGCTGTCTTGGCCACCACCCGTGGTGCCATCGACGACTGGTCCTCGATCCCGTCCGATACGGCAAGCGGGCTGAGCGACATCGGGTTGGCCAGATGCCGGATCTCGGCCTCCAGCGCGGCAAGCGGTTTCTGCAATTCGGCGTAGCCTTGGCGGCTGCCGCCCCTGGCCGACAGGAAGCGCGGCAGTTCCGCCACCGTCGGCGACATCAGCTTCATGCAGCGATTGGCGGTGCCCACGGCGCAATGCGCAAGCGCCTGGCCGAGCTGCTCCCAGGCCAGCGTCATCGCGGTGAGGTCGAAATTGCCGTTCGAGACGACGCGTCCGTCCTCGGGTAGGATCACCGGGTTGTCGCCGGAATGGGCCAGTTCGATCTCCGTTGCCAGCTTCGCCTGTTCGAACGCATGCAACAGGCCGCCCCACACCTGCGGCACGCAACGATAGCTGAGCGGATCCTGGAGCCGCCGCGCGGCGTTCTCCCTCCAGAGCCCGCTTCCAGCGAGTTCCGCCCGCAGCCGCGCCCCGATCTCCCGCTGGCCGAACGCCGGTCGCGCCGACAGCGCAGCTTCATCGATGGCGGTGAGTGACGAGCGGAACGCTTCGTGGTTGAGTGCCACCGCGGCCAGCGACCAGTCGATGAGGTGGGCGACATCCTCCAGGCAGAGGCAAGCCGCGCCGGTCGACAGGCTGTTGGCGACGATGATGGCATGGCCGTCCTTCTCGCGCAGGTCGAGCCGTTCGAGCCCGGCGAGCGCGAGCGCCTCGGCCGACGGCATGATCCTGCCCTGGAACTCCGTCTCGCCGTCGCCGCGCAGCGCTCGCGCCATGTGGCCGAGATGGGCAAGGTCCGCCGCTCCGATCGATCCCCAGGTCGGGATCACCGGATGGACGCCGGCGTTGAGTGCCGCCACAAGGCCCACCACCACGCGTTCGGAAGTGCCGGTGCCGCCGGCGGCCATTCCCGAAATGCGCGCGGCCATCAGCGCGCGGACCGCCTCGGTGGGAAGGGCCGGGCCGATGCCCATGCTGTGGCTGAGCGGCACGCTGTGTTGGAAGGCGATCAGATCGGCCTGCGCGAGCGGCGTGTCGACGCAGGCGCCGAGGCCGGTGGTGACGCCGTACATCGGCTTGCCGAGTTGCGTCAGCTGCTCGATGAGCGCGCGGCTCGCCCGGATGCGGCGCATCGCCTCCTCGCCCAACATCAGCCGCGCATTGCGCCGCGCGATCTCGGCGACATCCTCGATGCCAAGCGGCTTGGCGTCGAGCAGTATCATTCGGGCTGTCATGTCTCGCCTGTATCCGTGACCGTATGCCCGGGCCGACGGCGCGGCGGGCGTCGCCGTTTGTGGCGGCTTACCGGCTGGTCTGCAAGCCATTCCGATTGTGGCGGCAGCAGGCGAGGGGAGCTTCAGGCGAAATGCAGGTTTCGGCAGGTCACCTCGCGACGGCGTCGGGCACCACCACCAGCTTGCCGACGAAATCCTTGGCGACGAAATCGGCTTGTGCGCGGTGGAAATCGGAGAGTTTGTAGACGCCGCCGACAAGCGGCCGGATCTTGCCCTCTTCGATATAGCGAACGATGCGGCGGAAATCGGAGCGCGTGCCCTGGCTCGATCCGTGCAGCTGCAACTGTTTCAGATACATGGTCCTGAGATCGAGCTGGACGACCGGGCCGGCGATCGCGCCGGCCGTGGTGTAGCGGCCCTCCGGCCTCAGGACGCGCAGCAGATCGTTGAAGATCGCGCCGCCAACGAGATCGGCGACCACATCGATCGGCTGGCCGCCGGTCGCCTCGCTCACGGCTTGCGGCAGGTCCGCGACGCCACGGGTGACGACCGCCTCGGCGCCGATGTCGAGCACCGCCTGTTCCTTGCCCTTGCCGACGACGGCATAGGGAATGGCGCCGCGCGCCCGCGCCAGTTGCACGATGCCGGAGCCGACGCCGCCCGACGCGCCGGTGACCAGCACCCGCTCGCCTGCCTTGAGCTTGGCCCGTTCCAGCATCTGTTCGCCGGTGAGATAGGCGCAGCAGAAGGTGGCGAGTTCGACGTCGCTCAAAATGGTGTCGACAACATGCGCGTTGTCGGCCGGCACGGTCTGATACTCGGCATAGCCGCCGTCGCGGCCATGGCCCATATAGTCGATGTCGGCAAGTGAATCGTCGTCGCGGTTGTAGATGGAGAAATCGACCATCACCCGTTCGCCGATTCGATCGGACGAAACGCCTTCGCCGACGGCAACGATGGTGCCGACAGTGTCGGTGCCCTGGATGCGCGGGAAGGTCAGCGTGTTGCCCTGGCGGCGCCAAGTCGAAACGGCGGCCGCGTCTTCTTCGGTGCCATAGGCGCCCTGGCGCACCCAGACATCGGTATTGTTCATGCCGCAAGCGGTGACTTTCACCAGCACTTCCCCTGACGCAGGCGCGGGCACTTTCACATCGGTTCGGTAGACGAGCTTTTCCGGTCCGCCGTGCCCGGTGAGCAGCACGGCGGCCATGGTGGCGGGGAGGGTTTTGGTCATGACATTCATCGGTCGTCTCAGAGATTGGCAAATACGCTGTTCACGGCATCGGCGGTCTTGGCCACCACGATGTCGGCTTCCTCGCGGGTCAGGCACAGCGGCGGCGCGAAGCCAAGAATGTCGCCCTGCGGCATAGCGCGGCCGATGACGCCGCTTGCGGCAAGGGCCGTGGCGACCTGCGGCCCGATCTTCTGCGAAGCATCGAAGAAGACACGGTCGTCACGGTCTTTGACGAATTCCACCGCCGCCAGCATGCCGTCGCCGCGCACCTCACCGACGTGTTTGTGACCCCCGACGGCCTTGGCCAGTTCGGCACGGAAATAAGCGCCGGTCTCGCCGGCATTCCGCACCAGGTCCATCTCGTCGATCAGTTCAAGATTGGCGACGCCGGCTGCAACGCAGATCGGATGCGCCGAATAAGTCCAGCCATGGCCGAGCGAGCCGAGCTTGTCGGAGCCTTGCACCAGCACCTGCCACATCTTATCGGCCACGATGACGCCCGACAGCGGCGCATAGGCCGAGGTCAGGCCCTTGGCGATGGTGATAAGGTCGGGCTTCATGCCGTAATGGTCGGAGCCGAACATGGTGCCCAGCCGGCCGAAGCCCGTCACCACCTCGTCGGCGACCAGGAGCACATCATACTTCTTCAGCACCGCCTGGATCTTTTCCCAATAGCCGGCGGGCGGCGGCACGATGCCGCCGGTGCCGAGGATCGGTTCGCCGATGAAGGCGGCGACGGTTTCAGGTCCTTCGGCGAGGATCATCTCCTCGAGCTTGTCGGCGCAATGCTGCGAGAACTGCTCCTCGCTCATCGAACGGTCGGCGCGGCGGAAATAGTACGGCGCCTCGGTATGCAGGATCGGCGCGCGCGGCAGGTCGAAGGCATTGTGGAAGAGGTCCAGCCCGGTCAGCGAGCCCGTCATGACACCCGAGCCGTGATAGCCGCGCCAGCGCGAGATGATCTTCTTCTTCTCCGGCCGGCCGAGCACGTTGTTGTAATACCAGATCAGCTTGATGTTGGTTTCGTTGGCGTCGGAACCGGAGAGGCCGAAATAGACCCTCGACATGCCCTTCGGCGCGCGGTCGATGATCATCTTCGCCAATGTGATCGACGCCTCGGTGCCGTGCCCGACATAGGCGTGGTAATAGGCGAGGTTCTTCGCCTGGGTCGCGATGGCATCTGATATCTTCTGGCGGCCATAGCCGACATTGACGCAATAGAGGCCGGCGAAGGCATCGATGCTCTTCCTGCCATTGTTGTCCCAGACGGTGACGCCTTCACCGCCGGCCATGATCCGCGTCGGCGATTCACCGCGTGCGTGGGTGCCCATATGCGTTGAGGGATGGAAGAAATGGTCGCGATCCCATGCGGCGAGTTCGTTGGATTGGTCGAGCATTTTTAACTCCTTGAAAGAGATCCGGGTGCGAGCCTACGCCACATCCAGGCAAAGGTATTTGAGGTCGGTGAAAGCTTCTAGCCCGTGGCGCGAACCTTCGCGGCCGATGCCGGACTGCTTGACGCCACCGAACGGGATCGGCGCGCCGGTGATCTTCACACGGTTGATGGCGACCATGCCGTAGTCGAGCGCGCGGCCCATGCGCTGCTGGAGCGCGCCGTTCTCGGTCACCACATAGGCGACCAGGCCATATTCGGTCGCATTGGCGCGTGCGATGACTTCGTCCTCGCTGTCGAAAGGCGTGACGGCGGCGACCGGACCAAAGGTCTCTTCGCGCATGATCAGCGCGTCGTCGGCGACATCGGCCAGCAGCGTCGGCTGGTAGAAGAGCGGTCCGGCCTGATGGCGCTTGCCGCCGGCGAGGCAACGCGCGCCGAGGACCACGGCGTCGGCGACCTGTTCCTCGACCTTCTTGACGGCGCGCTCATGCATCAGCGGCCCGATGTCGATGTCATCGGCCAAGCCATTGCCGGCCCGCAGCGCCTCGACGCGCTTGGCGAAAGCGGCGCAGAAGCGGTCATAGAGCGGACGCTGGACATAGATGCGGTTGGCCGCAAGGCAGTCCTGGCCTGATGTGGCGAATTTGGCGTCGATGGCAATGGTGACCGCTTTGTCGAGATCGGCATCGGCAAAGACGATCAGCGGCGCGTGACCACCAAGCTCCATCACCAGCCGCTTCATCGTCGGCGCGCTCTGTGCCGCGATCAGCCGGCCGATCTCGGTCGAGCCGGTAAAACTCATGGCGCGCACGCGCGAATCTTCGCACATGCGTCCAACGATCGTCGCGGCCTTGCCGGTGACGATGTTGAAAACGCCGGCCGGCAGTCCGGCGCGTTCGCTGAGTTCGGCCAGCGCCAGCGCCGAAAGTGGCGTCTCAGAAGACGGATGGGCAACGATGGTGCAGCCGGCGGCAAGAGCGGCGGCTGCCTTGCGGGTCAGCATCGCCGAAGGAAAATTCCACGGCGTGACCACGCCGACGACGCCGAGTGGTTCGCGCCGCACCATCATTTCCGCGTTCGGCAGATGGCTGGTGACGCTCTCGGCGTTGAGGCGTTTTGCTTCCTCGGCATACCACTCGATGAAAGAGGCGGCGTAGTCGATTTCGCCAAGCGACTCCTTGAGCGGTTTGCCCTGCTCAAGCGTCATCAGCAGAGCGAGGTCGTCTTTCGCTGCGATGATCAGCTCGAACCATTTTCGCAGGATTTTGGAGCGCTCCTGCGGCAGCAGCGCCCGCCAGCCCGGAAAGGCGCGCGCGGCGGCGTCGATGGCTTTTGTCGTCTGGCCGGCATCGAGCGCTGCGACGAAGGCCACGGTGGTGCCGGTCGCGGGATCGGTGACCTCGAAGCTCTCGGCCGCCTCGCTTGCCGTCCAGTGGCCGTCGATATAGGCGAGTTCGCGCAGCAGCCGGCGGTCGGCGAGCCGGTCGAGCGCTTCGTGGCGATGCGAGCGGGCGAAATGCGCGGACATGGTCGAAGCCTCCCGGTTCGGTTTGATGCGGGGAGACTACCCCTCACCGGCAGACAGAGAGGCTGTTTGGACGCCTGGCCGTAGAGAGAGTCTCTCTATTGCGGCGAGGGGGCAGTCGATCTCTCCGGTCTAGGTCGACGCCGGCAGCAGGTCCGCTATCGGCAGCGCGATGTCATCCTTCACCGTCTTGATGACGATGTAGGTGAAGTAGCGGTCGATGCCGATCTCGCGATCGAGCAAGCCGTCGACCAGCCGCTGATAGGCGTCGATGTCGCGCGCCATCACCTTCAGCACATAGTCGACGCCGCCGCCCACCGACCAGCAGGCGACGATCTCGGGAATGTCGCGGACGACGCGCTCGAAGCGGTCGAAATCGGCCTGGCGATGGCTGGCCAGCGTCACCTCCATCAGTACGGTGGCGACTGGCGCCACAACGCGCATGGCGATCCGGGCATGATAACCCGAGACGATGCCGGCCTTTTCCAGCTTGCGCAGCCGCATCCAGCACGGCGTCGGCGACAGCCCGACCTGCTCGGCCAACGCCAGCTTGGTGATGCGTCCATCACGCTGGATGGCGTCGAGGATTTTGAGGTCGATCGCGTCGAGTTTCGCAGCAGTCATCAGCGCCTACTTTTTCGTCGGTCGTACCATGACGGCGCATTATTTCGATTGTCAATTGCACTGATTTCGATCTCTAATAAGTCATGACATTGTGGCACCCTGATCCCGCGCTCATCCGGCGGCCGGCCTATCAATCGTTGGCCGACCAGTTCGCGCGCGCCATCCACGACGGCCGCCTCGCCAACGGCACGCGGTTGCCGACCCATCGCCGCCTGGCCGACGACCTCAAGCTTTCAGTGCAGACGGTCAGCCGTGCCTATGAGGAACTGATCCGGCGCGGCCTGATTTCGGGCGAGATCGGCCGCGGCAGCTTTGTGCAGACGCAGCGCCGCGAACCGGAGCCGCCTTATCTGCCGGAGCGCCTGGGCGAAGTCATCGACCTGTCGATCCTGAAGCCGGTCTGCGAGCCGATGCACCTGGAGCGGATGAAGCAGGCGCTGGGCTGGCTCGCCGAAAACCTGCCGTCGAGTTCGGCACTGTCGTTCCGGCCAAATATGGTGTTCCCGCGCCACCGTGCCGTGGCGGTCGAATGGCTGAAGCTGTGCGGACTGGACGCCTCCGCGCAGAATATCAGCCTCACCAATGGCGCCACCGCCGGCATGACGGTGGCGCTGATGAGCGTGGCGCCGCCCGGCTCCACGGTTGCCACCGAGGCGATCGGTCATCACACGCTGGTGCCGCTGGCGCGCTATCTCGGCTTCAATCTTCAAGGCCTGCCGATCGATGGCAATGGCCTGATTCCGGAAGCGCTGGACGAAGCCTGCCGGCTGTCCGACATCCGCGCCGTCTTCGTGCAGCCTTCGGTAATCAATCCCACGGCAACGCTCATGGATGCGGAGCGTCGCGAGCAGATCGCGGCGGTGGCGCGCAAGCACGACATCGCCATCATCGAGAACGACGTGCTGGGTCCCTTGGTCGAGGATCGACCGCCGCCGGTCGCCGCTTTCGCGCCGGAACGGACGCTCTACGTCACCTCCTTCACCAAGATCACCGTGCCCGGCCTGCGCATCGGCTATCTCGCCGCGCCCGATCGCTACGTTGCCGCTGTCGCCAACCGGCATCTCGTCTCGAACTGGATGGCGACACCGCTGGTGGCCGAGATCGCCACCAAATGGGTGACCGACGGCACCGCGATGGAGCTGGTGCGCTGGCAGCGCGCGGCGTTGCGGCGGCGACAGGACATCGCGGGCGAGGTGCTGGCCGGCGTCGACTACCGTGCCCGTCGCGACGGGCTGCATATCTGGCTGCAACTGTCGGCCGACCGTTCCGAGGAAAGCTTTGTCGCCCAGGCTCGGCTGCAAGGCGTGGCCATTGCGCCGGGCACCTCCTTCCGTATTTCGGATACCCCCTGGCATCCGGCGGTGCGCATTTCGCTGGGTTCGACCACCGAGGGGGAACTGCGCGCGGGTCTCGGCGTTGTCACCAAGCTCTTGCTTGGCGATCCGGAGCATCTGCTGCTTGCAATCTGAGCATGCCACCCAATGCACTAGGGCGTTCTGACATAGGCATGCCCAAAAAGCCGGCTGGGATCGACCGGAGAATGTGCGCAATCAGAATAATTGTCATGATATTATTTTCCCAATTGACATGATTTGGCGCGTTCCGCATCGTTAGGGCACCAGGCTTCTCCAGCACGGGGAAATTCATTTGTCCGCAACCGCGCCCATCATCAAGATCGACAGCATCTCGAAGAGCTTTGGCAGCTTCAAGGTTCTGGACGGCCTGTCGATGCAGGTCATGCCGCGTGAGAAGCTGGCGCTGATCGGCCCCTCCGGCTCGGGCAAGACGACGATCTTGCGCATCCTGATGACGCTGGAGCGCATCGACGGCGGTCACATCCAGATCGACGGCGAGCAACTCTACCACATGGAGCGCAACGGCCAGCTGCTGCCGGCCGACGAGCGCCACCTGGCGCGAATGCGCCAGAAAACCGGCATGGTCTTCCAGCTGTTCAACCTGTTTCCGCACAAGAGCGTCATCGATAATGTGACCCTAGCGCCGATGCTGACCAAGGGCACGCCGCGCGCCGCGGCGCAGAAGCGGGCGATGGAACTGCTCGAGATGGTCGGCATGGCCGACAAGGCGAAGGCGATGCCGGCGCAGTTGTCAGGCGGTCAGAAGCAGCGCGTGGCGATCGCCCGTGCGCTTGCTTTGCAGCCGAAGATCATGCTGTTCGATGAGGTGACGTCGGCGCTCGACCCGGAACTGGTCGAGGAGGTGCTCAGTGTCTTGTGGCGGCTCTGCGCCGAGACCGACATGACCATGCTGCTGGTCACCCACGAGATGGGTTTCGCCCACGACTTCGCCGACCGGGTGCTGTTCTTCGATCGCGGCAGGATAGTCGAGGAAGGCAAGCCCGACGAGATTTTCCGCAATCCCAAGCAGGAGCGCACGCAAGGGTTCCTGAAGAAGATCATCGCGGCCGGACATCGTGTCTGACCGCATGCCAAAGGCGGCGATGCCGTCCCTATGGGCGGTTGAGCCGTCCTAAGATCACGCAAACCAAGACAAGAACAAGGAGTTGGGAACAATGAAGAAACTTGGAACTCTGGCCGGCGTCGCCGGTCTCGCGCTTTCGGCGGTTCTGGCCGCCTCGATCACGGGTTCGGCCGACGACAGCAAGCTTGAACAGCTGAAGTCGCAAGGCTTCGCTCGCTTGGCCATCGCCAATGAGCCGCCCTATACGGCTGTCGCCGCCGACGGCAAGGTTTCGGGTGCCGCGCCCGACGTCGCGCGCGAGATATTCAAGCGGCTGGGCGTTGCCGATGTCGCCGCCTCGATCTCGGAATATGGCGCCATGATTCCCGGCCTGCAGGCCGGCCGCTTCGACGTCGTCACCGCCGGCCTGTTCATGAAGCCGGAGCGTTGCGCCGCGGTTGCCTATTCCGAGCCGGTTCTGTGCGACGCCGAAGCGATGCTGGTGAAGAAGGGCAATCCGAAAGGCTTCAAGAGCTACGAGGATGTCGCCAAGGACACGTCAGCCACCATCGGCGCGCCGGGCGGCGGCACCGAGGAGAAGCTTGCGCTCAACGCCGGCGTGCCACGCGAACGCGTCATCGTCGTGCCGGACGGCCAGAGTGGCCTGAAGATGGTGCAGGACGGCCGCATCGACGCCTATTCGCTGCCTGTCCTTTCGATCAACGACCTGATGAAGAAGGCCGCCGATCCGAACCTCGAAGTCATCGCCCCGGTGCAGGGCGCGCCGGTCTATTGCGACGGCGCGGCCTTCAAGAAGGGCGACGAGGCGTTGCGCGATGCCTTCGACGTCGAACTCGCCAAGATGAAGAAGTCGGGTGAGTTCGCAAAGATTATCGAGCCCTACGGCTTCTCGGCGGCGGCGGCTATGTCGACCACGCGCGACAAGCTCTGCGCGGCGAAATAAGGGCGTCTTTCTTGCCTTCTCCCCGTTCACGGGGAGAAGGTGTCACGAAGTGACGGATGAGGGGCGGCGCCATATTTGGACAAGCTAGCGCTGCCCCTCATCTGCCTGCCGGCATCTTCTCCCCATAAACGGGGAGAAGGAAGCTGAAACCAACGTTGGAAACTTCAACTCTATGACCCAGTGGTCCGGCTATTTCGGCCTGATATTGCAGGGAGCGCTTGTCACCATCGAGCTGACGCTGATGGGGTCGGTGCTCGCCCTGATCATGGCCTTTTTCGCCGGCATGGGGCGCCTGTCGCGCTTCTTCGTGCTGCGGGCCCTGGCCACGGCCTATATCGAGTTCTTCCGCGGCACCTCGATCTTCGTGCAGCTGTTCTTCGCCTATTTCGTGTTGCCGCTGGTGGGTTTCGAACTGACCCCGCTGCAGGCCGGTGTGTTGGCGCTGGGCTTGAACGTGGGCGCCTATGCAGCCGAGGTGGTGCGCGGCGCCGTGCAGTCGATCGGCCGCGAACAGCATGAGGCTTGCGTCGCGCTCAATCTCGGCCGTTGGCAAGGCATGCGCCACGTCATCCTGCCGCAGGCGTTTCTGGTGATGCTGCCGACCTTCGGCAACAATGCCATCGAGCTGCTCAAGGCGACATCGGTGGTCTCGCTGATTTCGCTCGCCGACCTGACGTTCCAGGCACAGGTGGTGCGTGCCCAGACCGGCAACACCATGGTGCCGTTCACCACGATCCTCATCATCTATTTCATCCTGGCGCTGCTCATCTCGTGGGGTGTGCGCTCGCTGGAACACCGCATGGCGCGCGGCCTCGACGGAGTGCGCGTCTGATGGCCAGAGCATTCCTGATGAATTGGGTCCACTGATGGATTGGGACTGGGACTTTGTCCGGCAGATCCTGCCGACCCTGATCCAGGGGGTGAAGATCACCATCCTGGCGACGCTGCTCGGCTCGGTACTGGCCGCGATCGTCGGTCTGGGCATCGCTCTGGCGCGCCGCTCGCCGAACAAGGCGCTGTCGCGCACCGTCGGTTGGGTGGCCGAATTCATCCGCGGCACACCGCTCCTGGTGCAGCTCTATTTCATCTTCTACGTCTTGCCCGACATCGGCATTCTCTTGCCGCCGCTGGTCGCCGGCGTCATCGGACTTGGCTTGCACTACGGCACCTACACGGCGGAGGTCTACCGCGCCGGCATCGACAATGTGCCGCGTGGTCAGTGGGAGGCCGCCAAGGCGTGCAATCTCAGCGCGCGGCAGACCTGGTCCCACATCATCATCCCGCAGGCTATTCCGCCGATGATCCCGGCGCTGGCCAACTACTTCATCGCCATGTTCAAGGAGACGCCGCTGCTCTCGGCGATCACAGTGCTGGAGCTGATGAACCAGGCGAAAAGCGTCGCCAACACCTATTATCGCTACCTTGAGCCGATCACGCTGGTCGGCGCCTTCTTCCTCGCCATCAGCCTGATTTCGGTCGTGCTGCTGCGCTGGCTGGAACGCCGCTACGGCAAGATCGAAAGATAAAAGATGAAGCCCTTGTCCGAGATCAAGCTTGTGCCCGACCGGCCAGCGCTCGATGCGCGTCCGCTGGAGCGGCGTGTCGGGCTGATCATCCTGGCCACCGACCACACGACCGAGCCGGATTTTCGCCGCATGGTGGCGAGCGAACGGATCGGCGTCTATGTCGCGCGCATTCCCTACGCCAACCCGACCACGCCTGAGAACCTGCGCAAGATGCAGCCGGCGCTGACGGCGGGCGCTGCCTTGATCCTGCCCGACGAGCCGCTCGACGCCATCTGCTACTCCTGCACGTCGGCCTCGGTGGTGATTGGCGATGCCGAGATCGAGACGGCGATCCAGGCCGCCAAGTCAGGTATACCCGTTGTCACTCCTCCGATGGCTGGCGTGCGCGGGCTGAACGCCTTCGGGGTGCGCCGGATCAGCATCCTCACGCCCTATACCGTGGAAACCTCCAGACCGATGGCGACCTATTTCGCCGAACGTGGCTTCGAAGTCCTAAGCTTCACCTGTCTCGGCTTCGAGGACGACCGCGAGATGGCGCGCATTGCCCCGGCAGCCCTAATCGATCTCGCGCGCCGGGCGACGCATCCGCAAGCCGACGCGCTGTTCGTGTCCTGCACGGCACTGCGCGGCGCGCTGGCGGTCACCGGCATGGAACAGGCGATCGGCCGCCCGGTGGTGACCAGCAATCAGGCGACCGCCTGGAACTGTCTGCGCCTTTGCGGTGATGAGACAGCCCATCCCGAATTCGGCCGTCTGATGACGCTGCCCTTGCCGCGCGGTTGACGACCATGGCGACCGTCACCCTTGGCGATATCCGTGCCGCGGGCGAGCGAATTGCCGGCAAGATCGAGCGCACGTCGATCGTGCTTTCGGCAAGTCTCTCCGAAAGGCTGGGCGTCCCGGTTCAACTCAAGCTCGAGCACCGCCAGACCACCGGCAGCTTTAAATTGCGGGGCGCTTCCAACGCCGTCGCTTCGCTCAGCGCAAGGGAGAAGGCGCGCGGCGTCGTCGCGGCATCGACCGGCAATCATGGCCGTGCGCTTGCGCATGCGGCAAAGCTCGAGGGCATGCGTGCTGTGATCTGCATGTCTCGACTGGTACCCAGGAATAAGCTGGACGAAATTCGCCGCCTCGGCGCGGAAATCCGTATCGTCGGCAACAGCCAGGACGATGCCCAGCACGAGGTCGAGCGGCTGGTGACGGAGGAGGGGCTTGTCATGCTGCCGCCCTTCGACCATCCGGCCATCATTGCCGGTCAAGGCACGCTCGGGCTGGAGGTGATGGAGCAGGTCCCGGATGCCGCTCTGGTGCTGGTGCAACTGTCCGGAGGTGGGTTGGCCTCGGGTGTAGCGGCCGCCGTCAAGGGCGTCCGTCCCGGAACCAGAGTCGTCGGCATCTCGATGGCGCGCGGGGCGGCAATGAAGGCCAGCCTGGATGCGGGCCGCCCTGTGCTGGTCGAGGAACTGACGACGCTGGCGGATTCGCTCGGCGGCGGCATCGGCCTCGACAACCGGCTGACCTTCGCCATGTGCCGCGACCTGCTCGACGATGTCGTCCTGCTCAGCGAGGACGAAATCGCTGCCGGCATTCGCCACGCCTATGAACAGGAACGCGAGATCGTCGAGGGAGCCGGTGCGGTAGGCATCGCGGCGCTGCTCGCCGGCAAGGTCAAGGCGGAGGGGCCGGTTGTGGTTCTGCTTTCCGGCCGCAACATCGACATGCAACTGCATAGGAAGATTGTCTGCGGGGAAACGCCATCGATTTCGGAGCGCGCCGCATGAGCACGATGACCATCCTCACCGAAGCTGAACTGCGCACAATCGTGACGCTCGATCTCGACGCCGTCGCCTGTGTCGAGAACGCTTTTCGCGCGCTCGCCACGCTGCCGGTGGCGATGCCGCCGATCCTGCGGCTCGATATCCCGCAGCATCGCGGCGAGGTTGACGTCAAGACCGCCTATGTGCCTGGTATCGATGGGTTCGCCATCAAGATCAGCCCCGGCTTCTTCGACAATCCCAAACTTGGCCTGCCCAGCGTCAACGGCATGATGGTGCTGCTGTCGTCGAAGACAGGGTTGGTCGAGGCCTTGCTGCTCGACAACGGCTATCTCACCGATGTTCGCACCGCTGCTGCGGGAGCCGTCGCGGCCAAGCATCTGTCGCGGCCGGACTCGTCGGTCGCCTCGATCTTCGGCGCCGGCGTGCAGGCTGGGCTGCAACTGCAAGCGCTGACGCTGGTGCGGCCGATCACGCAGGCCCGCATCTGGGCGCGCGATGCCGCCAAGGCCGAAGTGACCGCGGCCACCTTACGCGAAAGGCTCGGCATCGACGTGCGCGCCGAGACTGACGCAGCCAACGCTGTTGCCGGTGCCGACATCGTCGTCACGACCACCCCGTCGACCGAACCACTGATCAAGGCAGGGTTTGTCTCGGCCGGCCAGCACATCACCGCCATGGGTTCGGACGCCGAGCACAAGAACGAGATAGCGCCGGCGATCCTGCGCATGGCCGATCTCTATGTCGCCGATAGCGCGAAACAGACGCGGCGCCTGGGCGAATTGCACCATGCCATCGCGGCGGGCGTGATGGCTGGAGACGCGGAGGTGACCGAGCTCGGCCAGATCATCGCCGGCGCGAGGCATGGCCGGCGCTCGGCCAGCGACATAACCATCGCCGATCTGACCGGCACGGGCGTGCAGGATACGGCGATCGCCACGCTCGCCCGCGACCGTGCGCTGGCCGCGAAAGCCGGAACGATCTTTGAAAGCTGACGCCGGCCGCAGGAGCATGATCCGGAAAATGGCAACCGGTTTTCCCCCGCAGATCATGCTCAATCAAAAAATTCCCTGGAGCCAGATTCAACGAGTTGAAACGGGCTCCAGCCCCAACAAACGAGGACCAACAAAATGCAGCCGAACCTGAAATTCTCGCGAAGCGAATATGCGGAACGCCTCGCCAAGACGCGGAAAGCCATGGAGGCGAAAGGCGTCGATCTCTTGATCGTCAGCGATCCCTCCAACATGGCCTGGCTGACCGGCTACGACGGCTGGTCCTTCTACGTCCACCAGGCGGTCATCGTGCCACCATCGGGCGAGCCGGTCTGGTACGGCCGTGGCCAGGACGCCAACGGCGCCAAGCGTACCGCCTACCTCGCCCATGACAACATCGTCGGCTATGCCGACCACTATGTGCAGTCGACCGAGCGCCACCCGATGGATTTCCTATCGGGTGTGCTGACCGATCGCGGCTGGGGCAAGCACACCGTCGGCGTCGAGATGGACAATTACTGGTTCTCCGCCGCCGCCTTCGCCTCGCTGCAGAAGCATCTGCCCAACGCCCGCTTCGTCGATGCCACCGCGCTGGTCAACTGGCAGCGCGCGGTGAAGAGCCCAACCGAGATCGACTATATGCGCAAGGCCGCTCGCATCGTGGAGGCGATGCACCAGCGCATCGTCGACAAGATCGAAGTCGGCATGCGCAAGAACGATCTCGTCGCCGAGATCTACGATGCCGGCACGCGCGGCGTCGGCGGCATTGGCGGTGACTACCCCGCGATCGTGCCGCTGCTGCCCTCGGGCGCCGACGCCTCGGCGCCGCACCTGACCTGGGACGATAAGCCGATGAAGTCGGGCGAGGGCACTTTCTTCGAGATCGCCGGCTGCTACAACAGGTACCATTGCCCGCTGTCGCGCACCGTCTTCCTCGGCAAGCCGACGCAGGAATTCCTCGATGCCGAGAAGGCAACGCTGGAAGGCATGGAAGCTGGCCTTGCCGCCGCAAAGCCGGGTAATGCCTGCGAGGACATCGCCAATGCCTTCTTCGCCGTGTTGAAGAAATACGGCATCGTCAAGGACAACCGCACCGGCTATTCGATCGGGCTTTCCTATCCACCGGACTGGGGCGAGCGCACGATGAGCCTGCGCCCCGGAGATCGCACCGAACTCAAGCCCGGCATGACCTTCCATTTCATGACCGGCCTGTGGCTGGAGACGATGGGGCTGGAGATCACTGAATCCATCCTGATCACCGAAACCGGTGTGGAGTGCCTGGCCAACGTGCCGCGCAAGCTGGTGGTGAAGGATTGAGCCCGATGTCCAGTCTTCGCCCGTCGCCGGTCACGCCGACCGTCGATTTCGATCGTGACGGCGTCCAGCATGGTTTCCTGCGCCTGCCCTATAGCCGCGACGACTCGGCCTGGGGCTCGGTGATGATCCCGATCTGCGTCATCCGCAACGGCAAGGGGCCGGCGGCGCTGCTGACCGGCGGCAATCATGGCGACGAGTATGAAGGGCCGCTGGCGCTCTACGAACTCGCCCGCACGCTCGATCCCAGCCAGGTCAGCGGCACCGTCATAATCGTGCCGGCGATGAACTATCCTGCTTTTCGGGCCGGCACGCGCACCTCGCCGATCGACAAGGGCAACATGAACCGCAGTTTCCCCGGCCGGCCCGACGGCACGGTGACGCAGAAGATCGCCGATTATTTCCAACGCGAGCTGCTTCCCCGCGCCGACATCGTCTTCGACTTCCATTCCGGCGGCAGGACGCTGGATTTCGTACCGTTCTGTGCCGCCCACACTTTGCCCGACAAGGCGCTGGAGCAGAAAGCCTTTGCCGCGGTGGCGGCATTCTCGGCACCATTCTCGATGCGCATGACCGAGATCGATGCGATCGGCATGTATGACACGGCGGCCGAAGAGATGGGCAAGGTCTTCGTCACCACCGAGCTCGGCGGTGGCGGTACGTCGCGAGCCGAGACGGTGCGGATCGCGCGGCGCGGCATCCTCAACGTGCTGCGTCATGAGGGTATCGTCGCCGGGGCGGCCGAGACGGGCATAACGCAGTGGCTGGACATGCCCTCGGGCGATTGCTTCTGCTTCGCCGAGGATGACGGCATGATCGAGACCATGGTCGATCTCGGCGAACCTGTCGAGGAGGGCGCGGTGGTGGCCCGCATCCATTCCACCGGCCGCACCGGCGTCGCGCCGCAGGAAATCCGGGCCAAAATGTCGGGCATGCTGGCGGCGCGGCATTTCCCTGGCCTGGTCAAGGCCGGCGACTGCGCCGCGGTGGTCGCCGTAAAGGTCGATTGACTGATTTCTCCGCCCGGACCATGCCGGGCGGACCCACTCTTCTGCTCGAGCTGTCGAATCCGGATTATCGCACCCGCTCGCAGAGCGAACACCGCGATCTGCTGGCCGCCTGCCGCCGGCGCGACGGCAAGAAGGCGGTGAGCTTTCTGAGACAGCATCTTCGCGAGGGAAGCGACACGCTGGTCAACGCGACGGAGGGCGGCGGGCTGGCGCGAAAATCCTAAGCCCGAGGGAAAGGGGCAGCCCGCAATCGTGGCGCGTGGTTGCCATCGCGCCGGTTCGCTGCCACATATCGCAACATCAATGCTTGACACGAGGATGCCATGTCTCCCGTCAGCCGCCTGCCGGCACGTGCCCTTGCCCCGCGCCGCCATGACGAGATCCTGCGGCGGCTGGGCGCCCAGGGTTCCGTTAGCGTCGCCGAACTGGCTGGGTTCTTCGACGTCTCGCGCGAAACCATCCGCCGCGATTTGAAGCTGCTTTCCGACCAGGGCAGGCTCGGCATCGTGCATGGCGGGGCCGCCCGCTTCGAACCGAGCGAACCCGCGATGAGCCAGCGCAGCCAGGAAAATGCCCAAGGCAAGGCCGCGATCGGCAGGGCGGCCGCCGGGCTGGTCAGGGATGGCATGGTGGTCTTTCTCGATTCCGGCACCACCACTTTGGCCATCGCGCATGCAATGACGGAACTGCGCGATCTGACGATCTGCACGGCCAGCCTGAAGATAGCGCTGCACCTATGCCATGTTCCCGGCATGCGCGTGCACATGCTGGGCGGCGAAGTCGACCCGGGCGAGGAGGCGGCTTCCGGCATCGACACGCTCGATGCGATGGCGCGCTTTCGCGTCGATATGGCCTTTCTGGGTGGCGGAGCGCTGTCTCCGGACGGCGAGGTGACCGATTTCACCCGCGCCGGGGCCGAACAGCGGGGCCGGATGATTAGCCTCGCCGGCAAGGCCTATTTCGTGCTCGACAGCAGCAAATTCGGCAAGCTGACGCCGCTCAGGATTCCGAATTTCGAACGTGCCGCTGGGGTAATCGTCGACACCGACCCCGAATTCGCGCTTGCCGAGGCGCTTTCGCAAAGGGGGCCTGAACTCATCGTTGCAGCTTGATGTGATATTTTGTGATATTATGAGTTGATATTTGGTTTTCCCGTGGTAATGTCTCGGCCATCCCTCAAATGGCGGAACGCTCATGGCACATGAATTTCCCACCCAGGCTCGAATTGTCATTGTCGGCGGCGGCATCATCGGCTGCTCGGTCGCCTATCATCTGACCAAGCTGGGCTGGAGCGATGTGGTGCTGCTCGAGCAGGGACAACTCAGCGGCGGCACCACCTGGCACGCGGCCGGTCTTGTCGGTCAGCTGCGCAGCCATTCCAACATGACCAGCCTGATCCGGTACTCCACGCAGCTCTACAGCGAACTGGAGGCCGAGACCGGCCTCGCCACCGGCTGGAAGAACTGCGGTTCGCTGTCCGTCGCGCGCACCACCGACCGCATGGCGGTGTTGAAGCGCACGGCCGCGTCGGCGCGTGCCCAAGGGGTCGAGATCGACGTCATCTCGCCTCGCGAGGCAGCCGAGCTCTGGCCGGTGATGGCGACAGACGATCTGGTCGGCGCCGTCTGGCTGCCCGGAGACGGCAAGGCCAATCCCACCGATCTCACGCAATCGCTGGCCAAGGGCGCGCGCAATGGCGGCGCCAAAATCTTCGAGCGGGTGCAGGTCACCGGCATCACGGTGAAAAACGGCGTCGCCTGCGGCGTCGAGACGGACCGCGGCGACATCGCCGCCGAGATCGTCGTCAACTGCGCCGGCCAATGGGCACGCAAGGTCGGGCTGATGTGCGGCGTCTCGGTGCCGCTGCATTCGGCCGAGCACATGTACATCGTCACCGGCCGGATCGAGGGTGTGCATCCGGACCTGCCCGTGATGCGCGACCCCGATGGCTTCATCTACTTAAAGGAGGAGGTCGGCGGCTTGGTGATGGGCGGCTTCGAGCCGCATGCCAAGCCGTGGGGCATGAACGGCATTCCCGAAAATTTCGAATTCGCGCTGCTGCCCGACGACTGGGACCAGTTCGAGATCCTGATGGAAAACGCGCTGGTGCGCGTCCCGCAGCTGGCGCGGGCCGAAGTCAAGAAATTCTACAACGGACCCGAAAGCTTCACGCCGGACAACAATTTCCTCCTCGGCGAGGCGCCGGAGTTGAAGAATTTCTATGTCGGCGCCGGCTTCAATTCGATGGGCATTGCCAGTGCCGGTGGCGCCGGCAAGGCACTGGCCGAATGGATCGTCAACGGCGCGCCGACCATGGATTTGTGGCCGGTCGACATCAGGCGCTTCGCGTCTTTCAACAACAATCCGCGCTGGCTGCATGATCGCGTCAAGGAGACGCTCGGTCTGCACTACGCCATGCCGTGGCCGAACCGAGAATTGGATACCGCGCGGCCGTTCCGCCGCTCGCCGCTCTATGATCGGCTCGCCGCCAAGGGCGCCTGCTTCGGTTCCAAGATGGGCTGGGAGCGTGCCAACTGGTTCGCGGCGCCGGGAGAGAAGGCCGGGAACGACTACGCCTTCGGCCGCCAGAACTGGCACGAGGCAGTGCGGCGCGAGATGAAGGCGACGCGCGAAGCCGTCGCCATCTTCGATCAGACCTCCTTCGCCAAGCTTCTTGTCCAGGGCCGCGATGCCTGTGCCGTGTTGAACCGCATCTGCGCCGGCGACATCGACGTGCCGGTCGGCACGTCGGTCTACACCGGCGTGCTCAATGCGCGCGGCGGTTACGAAAGCGATCTCACCGTGATGCGGCTTGGCGCGGAAAAATTCCTCATCGTGACCGGCTCCGCCCAGGCGGTCCACGATGCCGACTGGATCGTCAAGAACATTCCGGCCGATGCCCACGCCGTCCTGACCGACGTCACCTCGGCCTATGCGGTGCTGGCGTTGATGGGGCCGCGTTCGCGCGATCTCCTCGGCAAACTGTCGTCGGCCGATCTTTCCAACGCCGGCTTTCCCTTCGCCACCATCCGCGAGATCGATATCGGCTACGCCACTGCTTATGCCAACCGCATGACCTATGTCGGCGAACTCGGCTGGGAACTGATCGTGCCGGCCGAATTCGCCGTCGGCGTCTACGAGGCGTTGCATGAGGCCGGCCGCGAATTCGGTTTGGCCGACGCCGGCTACTACGCGCTCGACGCCTTGCGCATCGAAAAGGGTTTTCGGGCCTGGAGTCGGGAACTGACGCCTGATATCAATCCCTGGCAGGCCGGGCTTGGCTTTGCCGTTGCCATGGACAAACCGGGTGGGTTCATCGGCCATGACGCGCTTGTTAAGGCAAAGTCGTCGTCGGCACCGTCAAAGCGTATCGTGCTCCTTACGCTCGACGACACCGAGCCGATGCTGTGGGGCGGCGAGTTGGTCCTGCGCGACGGCAAGCCGGTCGGCGAGGTTCGCTCGGCCGCCTATGGCCACACGCTTGGCCGGTCAGTGGCGCTCGGCTTGATCGAAAACGAAACCGGCGTGGATGCTGTTTTCCTGAGTGGCGGCCATTTCGAGATCGATCTAGCCGGCGTACGCCATGCGGCCACCGCGCATCTGCGCAGCCCCTACGATCCGAAATCGGAGCGGGTGAAAGCCGATGTGGTGGAGGTTCGTGCCGCGGCTTAATCCGTCGACATAGAGCGCGCCATGTCGAGAAAGGCGCGCACCAGTTTGCCGCCGCTGCGCTCGCGCAGGCAGATCAGCGCCTCGTCCATCAAGGTCTCGGGCGCGTCGATGGTGATTGGGACGAGCCGCGAATCCTGGCCGAATTCGGCCGCCGAGACAAAGCCGATGCCGGCGCCAGAGGCGACGATCTCGCGCACGGCTTCCCGGCCCTCGGCTTCGATCACAGGCCTCAACTCCACCTTAGAAGCCGCTGCCAGGTCTTCGAGCTTCTGGCGCGTCTTCGAGCCGCGCTCGCGCATGACCAGGGATTCCTGTGCGAGCTGCTTGAGCGTCAGCGATTTCTTCCCCGACAGCGGATGGTCGATCGAGGTGAAGGCGATGATTGGCGTCGAGTTCAGTTTCAGCACTTCGAAGTCGCGTCCGGCGGGCACCTCGCCCAGCACGCCGATATCGGCATCGTAGCTGTACAGGCTGCTGATCACCGTCTCGGTGTTTCCGGCACGCACCGAGACCTGCACTCCGGGATAGCGGGCGCGGAAGCTGCCGAGAATGTGAAGCAGATGATGCGCGGCATCGGCGACGATGCGCAGCGTGCCGGAGCGCAGGGCGCGCGACTCGGTCAGAAGCTCAAGCGCTTGCTGCTCGGTGTCGAACATGCGGTGGGTTATTTCGAGCAGTTTCTGGCCGGAATGGGTCAGCGTGACCTGCTTCTTGTTACGGTTGAACAGCAGGACATCGTACTCTTCCTCGAGCTTGCGCACCTGGTCCGATATCGCCGGCTGGGTCAGGAACAGCGCTTCGGCCGCCCGCGAAAAGCCGCCGGAGATCGCCACCTGATGAAAGGCCCGTAACTGAACATAGCGCATCTTCTTCGCTCTCGCCTCTCTGGTTGCCAGCAGCCTATCATAAGCCCTGCTATGCAAAAGCCGGAAACAAACGATTCGCTTTATGCTTTGGCCTGCCGGGTTTCACGAAGCTGTCACGAGCGCCATGCAGCTTGTGCTCCATGCATCAGGTCATAAGTGAAATCGATATCTCGATACAAAATAACGATTTTACAAATATGTGACCTCAGCCAACAATGGCGCGACATCAAAAAAGCAGCGACCTGTCGGAGGACATCATGCTCGCCGAAACGAAATTTGCCGCGGAGCCGCTGGCCAGGCCGGCGCTGGGCGAGCCCTATCTGTTGACCCCCGGGCCGCTTACCACGGCCTATTCGGTCAAGCAGGCGATGCTGCGCGACTGGGGATCATGGGACGGCGACTTCCGCGCCATGACGTCAGACATGCGCCGCCGCCTGCTGGCGCTGACCGGTGACACCAATGGCGAGTTCGACTGCGTGCCGATGCAGGGCTCAGGCTCGTTCTGTGTCGAGGCGATGCTGGGCTCGTTCGTGCCCAGGGATGGCAAGGTTCTGGTGCTGGCCAACGGTGCCTACGGCCTTCGTGCCGCACAGACCATGCAGTATCTCGGCCGGGCCTATACGCTGATCGACAAGGGCGATTACCTGCCGCCGCGCGGCGACGAGGTGGCGGCAGCGCTCGAAGCCGACCACGCCATCACCCACGTCATCGCCATTCATTGCGAGACCAGCTCCGGCATTTTGAACCCGGTTGCCGAGATCGCCGAGGCCGTCCATGCCAAGGGCCGCAAGCTGCTGGTCGATTCCATGAGCGCGTTCGGCGCCGTCGCGCTCGAGGTCAACGAGATCCGCTATGAGGCGATGGTCTCGTCGGCCAACAAATGCATCGAGGGCGTGCCCGGCTTCGGCTTCATCATCGCCCGCAAGAGCGAACTGGAGGCAGCCAAGGGGCGCAGCCATTCCCTGTCGCTCGACGTCCACGCGCAGTGGGCGCATATGAACAAGACCGGCCAGTGGCGCTACACGCCTCCGACGCATGTCGTCGCCGCTTTCCTGGAGGCGCTGCGCCAGCATGAGGCCGAAGGCGGCGTTGCCGGCCGTGGTGCCCGCTACACCAGGAACCGGGACGTCATGGTGTCGGGCATGCGCGAACTCGGCTTCGAAACATTGCTCAAGGACCGCTGGCTGTCGCCAATCATCGTCACCTTCTTCAACCCTGCCCACGCCAACTTCGCCTTCGATCGCTTCTACGAACTGATGAAGGACAAGGGCTTTATCATCTACCCCGGCAAGCTGACGGTCGTGGACTCCTTCCGTGTCGGCTGCATCGGCCAAATGGACGAACATGTCATGCGCCGCGTCGTCGAGGCGGCGGCACAGTCGCTTGATGAAATGGGCGTCGACACCGCCGCTCCACCCGCCGCGGCAATCGCCGAGCGCGCCAAACTCGCCGCCTGAGCGGCCGATTTCGAGGATACCAGATGAACCAGATGTCTCCCATCAACGTCGCGGTCAACGGCCGCACCTACGCCTGGCCGCGCGTGCCGGCAATCGCCATCTGCCTCGACGGCTGCGAGCCGGCCTATCTCGATGAAGCGATCAAGGCCGGGCTGATGCCGGCCCTGGTCAGGATCAAGGAGAAGGGCACGGTGCGTTTCGCACACTCAGTTATTCCGAGCTTCACCAATCCCAACAATTTGTCGATCGCCACCGGTCGCCCGCCCTCGGTGCACGGCATTTGCGGCAACTATCTCTACGAGCGCGAGACCGGCAAGGAAGTGATGATGAACGACCCGCGCTTCCTGCGCGTGCCGACCATTTTTCAGGCCTTCTATGATGCGGGCGCCAAGGTTGCCGTGGTGACCGCCAAAGACAAGCTGCGTGCGCTGCTCGGCAAGGGTCTGTCTTTCGACGAAGGGCGCGCGCTGTGCTTTTCGGCGGAGAAGTCCGATACGACCACGGTTGGCGAGCACGGCATCGACAATGCCTCGAAGCATTTCGGCCTGCCTGTGCCGGAAGTCTATTCGGCCGAACTGTCGGAATTCGTCTTCGCCGCCGGCGTCCAGTTGCTCAGGGAATTCCGCCCCGACATCATGTACCTGACGACGACGGACTATGTGCAGCACAAATACGCACCGGGCGTGCCGCAGGCCAACGCCTTCTACGAGATGTTCGACAAGTACCTGACCGAACTCGATGCGCTGGGCGCCGCGATCGTCGTCACTGCCGACCATGGCATGAAGCCCAAGCACAAGGCCGACGGTGCGCCCGACGTCGTCTACGTCCAGGACCTGCTTGACGAATGGCTGGGCAAGGATGCCGCCCGCGTCATCCTGCCGATCACCGACCCCTATGTCGTGCACCATGGCGCGCTGGGCTCTTTCGCCACCGCCTATTTGCCTGATGGCGCCGACCAGGCGGGCATCATGGCGCGGCTGGCCAAGGTTGACGGCATCATGCTGGTCGTCGATAGCCGGACGGCCTGCGAGCGCTTCGAACTGCCGGCCGACCGCATCGGCGACATCGTGCTGGTCTCGACCGAGAACAAGACGATCGGCACATCGGAACATCGCCATGATCTGGCGGCGCTGAACGAGCCGCTGCGCTCGCATGGCGGGCTGACCGAGCAGGAAGTGCCGTTCATCGTCAACCGCATGCTGCCGGATCTGCCCAACGAGCCGACCTTGCGCAATTTCGATGCCTTCTATTACGCGACCATGGCGGCTGCATTGGCATAGGCCGAGCTTGATGATGTCGACCCCCACTCCGTCGAGCTTCGCTCGGCACCTCTCCCCCGATCGACGGGGGAGAGGAAGGGCGCGAGTTTGCCAGCCTTGGCTCCCTTCCTCTCCCTCCGGAGGGGGGAGAGGTGGCGAGCGAAGCTCGGCGGAGTGGGGGAAGCCATTGCTGAGACGCGATGCCGTTGCCTAGAAAAAATCAACCTGGCTGTCTGAGCACCGAGGAATACCGACATGACCAAGCTTGACCCTGCCATCAAAGTTCGCCACGAGCCGATGCGCATTGCCGGCAGGAAGGTCGATGCCGATGGTGTCGTCGAGGTGCGTTACCCCTGGAACGACACCGTCATCGGCACCGTCCCCGCCGGTAGGGCCGAACACGCTCGCCAGGCGTTCGAGATCGCTGCAGGCTATAGGTCGAAGCTGACCCGCTACGAGCGCCAGCAGATCCTGTTCCGCACGGCGGAAGCTCTGGCGTCGCGCCGGGAAGAGATATCCGATCTGATCACGCTTGAGCTCGGTATCTCCAAGGCCGACTCGCTCTACGAAGTCGGCCGCGCCTATGACGTGTTCACGCTGTCGGCGCAGATGTGCATCCAGGACGATGGCCAGATATTCTCCTGCGACCTTACCCCGCACGGCAAGGCGCGCAAGATCTTCACCACGCGCGAGCCGCTGAAGGCTATCTCGGCGATCACTCCATTCAACCATCCGCTCAACATGGTCTCGCACAAGGTGGCGCCGGCCATCGCCACCAACAATTGTGTGGTGGTGAAGCCGACCGAACTGACGCCGATGACGGCGTTGATGCTGGCCGACATTCTCTACGAGGCCGGCCTGCCGCCGGAAATGCTTTCGGTGGTAACCGGCTGGCCGGTCGACATCGGCAACGAGATGATCACCAACGAGAATATCGACTTGATCACCTTCACCGGTGGCGTGCCCGTCGGCAAGATGATCGCCCGCACCGCCGGTTACAGGCGCCAGGTGCTGGAACTCGGCGGCAACGATCCGCTGATCATCCTCAACGATCTCTCCGATGACGATCTGGCCAAGGCCGCCGACCTCGCCGTGGCGGGCGCGACCAAAAACTCCGGCCAGCGCTGCACGGCGGTCAAGCGCATCCTCGTCCAGGAAAGCGTCGCCGACCGCTTCGTGCCGCTGGTGCTGGAGCGGGCGAAGAAGATCCGCTTCGGCGACCCGATGGCCCGCTCGACCGATCTCGGCACCGTCGTGCATGAGAAGGCGGCGGCATTGTTCGAAGCGCGCGTCCACATGGCGGCCGAGCAGGGGGCTGAGATCCTCTACAACCCGGGTCGTCAGGGTGCGCTGCTGCCGCCAATCGTCGTCGACCGTGTGCCGCACACATCCGAACTGGTGATGGAAGAAACGTTCGGGCCGATCATCCCGATCGTGCGCGCGCCAGATAACGATGAAGCATTGATCGCGTTGTCCAACTCGACCGCCTTCGGCCTGTCGTCGGGCGTCTGCACCAACTCGTTTCCCCGCATGCAGAAATACATCGCCGGCCTGCAGGTCGGCACGGTGAACATCTGGGAAGTGCCGGGCTACCGCATCGAGATGTCGCCCTTCGGCGGCATCAAGGACAGCGGCAATGGCTACAAGGAAGGCGTCATCGAGGCGATGAAGAGCTACACCAATGTGAAGACATTTTCACTGCCTTGGTCCTGACCGGGTCACATAAGCTGGCAGAACAAACAGAGGGAGCGTCCCACGCTCCCTCATTCGCATTTCGGAGACAATGATGGCCGCGATATCAGAGCTTGTGCATACCGAAGGCGATTCCAACACGACGGCGGCGCGCGGCCGCTGGGATGCGGGCCAGGACGATCCCCGCATTCGCGGCCTGCTCGATCGCGACGCGGCCGCCTTCATGCACCAGAGCCTGTCCAGCCCCTGTCTTTCGACGATCGCTAGGGCGGAAGGCATCTGGATCGAGGACACCGCCGGCCGCCGCTTCATGGATTTCCACGGCAACAGCGTGCATCACCTCGGCTACGGCCATCCAAAACTGGTGGCGGCGATCAAGAAGCAACTCGACGACCTCTGCTTCGCGCCGCGCCGTTTCACCTGCAATCCCGCCGTCGAACTGGCCGAAAAACTGGCCGCGCTGGCTCCCGGCGATCTCGGCAAGGTGTTGTTCACCACCGGAGGCTCCGATGCCATCGAGGTCGCGCTGAAGATCGCGCGGGCGGCCACCGGCCGCTTCAAGACGGTGTCGTTCTGGGACGCGTTTCACGGCGCCGGTTTTGGCGCTGCCAGTGTCGGCGGCGAGGCGACCTTCCGCTCGCATATCGCGGGCCCGATGATGACCGGCACCGAGCATGTCGCGCCCTGGGATGGCTATCGATGCCCTTATGGCCACGATTCCCTGGAGGCATCGGGGCTCGCTTGCGCCAACATGATCGCCTATGTGCTCGGCCGCGAGCAGGACGTGGCGGCGGTCGTTGCCGAGCCGATGCGCGCGACGCCCAATCCGCCGCCAGCCGGCTTCTGGAAGCGGGTGCGCGAGGCCTGCGACATGCACGGCACGCTGCTGATCTTCGACGAGATCCCGACCGGCCTCGGCAAGACCGGAAAATTTTTCGCCCATGAGCATGACGGCGTAACGCCCGACATCGTTGTCCTCGGCAAATCACTCGGCGGCGGCATCCTGCCGATCGCCGCCGTCATCGCGCGCCGCGACCTCGACGTCACTGGCGGCTTTGCCATCGGTCACTATACCCATGAGAAAAACCCGGTCACGACGCGTGCGGCGCTGACGACCATCGACATCATCCTGGAGGAGGGGCTGGTCGAGCGTTCGGCTGAGCTTGGCGGCCATATGCTTGCACGTATGCAGGACCTGATGGCGCGCTCGCCCCATGTCGGCGAGGTCAGGGGCAGGGGGCTGATGGTCGGCGTCGAGCTCGTCGAGGACCGTGCTTCACGCCAGCCGGCGCGGGACCTCGCCGAACGTGTCTTCTACGCTTGCCTGGAACAAGGCCTGAGCTTCAAGGTGAGCCACGGCAACGTGCTGACGCTCTCGCCGCCGTTGGTTATTTCCAAGACCGATCTCGACCGCGCGCTCGACATTGTCGAGGACGCCGTGATGGCCGCCTGATCATGAAGGCCGTCCGCACCGACCGCGAACTCGAATGTCCTGAAATTGATGCCGGCCTACGGGCGAGAGGCGTCGACCTGGTGACGCTGCCGGATGGCATTCCCGAAGCCGATCTCGCCAACGCGGTCGCCGACGCGGATCTCCTGCTCATGTGCTACACGCCGATCACCGCGCGGGTGATCGATGCCGCTCCCAGGCTGAAGGGTATCGTCAAATACGGCGTCGGCATCGATGCCATCGATATTCCCGCAGCGATGCGGCGCGGCATTCCCGTGGTCAACGTACCCGACTATGCCGAGGAAACCGTTGCCGAAGGCGCCTTCGCGCTGATGATTGCGCTCGCTAAGCGGCTGCCCGCGATCACGGCGGCGGTGTCGCGCGACGGCTGGGTCTGGCCGGAGCAGCGCTGGCTGGGGCGCGATATATCAGGCGCCACGCTAGGGCTCGTCGGCTGCGGCAAGATCGGCCGCAGCATGGCGCGCATGGCCGGCCAGGGGTTTCGCGCGCGCGTCGTTGGTTTTGATCCCGGTGTCGATGCCGCGACGATGCTCGCCGCGGGCATCGAGAAGGCCGACGACCTGCACGCCATGTTGCGTGCCTGTGATTTCGTTTCGTTGCATTGCGTGCTGAATGACCAGACACGCGGCCTGATCGGCAAGCATGAGCTCGCCTGCCTGAAACCGTCGGCCATCATCGTCAATGTCTCGCGCGGTGCGCTGATCGATGAGGCGGCGCTCGTCGAGGCGATCGTTGCCGGTCGCATCGGTGGTGCCGGGCTCGACGTCTATTCGGTCGAGCCGCTGGCGAGGTCAGGCCATCCGATGAGCGCATTGTTCGGTCGCGACAATGTGATCCTGTTTCCGCATCTTACCTTCTTCACCTACGAGGCGATGCGCCGGCTGGAAGACGACACGCTCGCGCGCTGTTTCGAAATTCTCGAAGGCCGGCCAGTGACCATCCGCTCGCATGATCCGCGATTGCGGGCGCAGACCGCAGGCATTGTGTTCGGCCGATAACCTATATTTTCAAACCGATAGCCGCCATCGGCGCAGCATATTTGTATCCACGACATCGATGCGACAGTTCCATGACAAATATCAGAGAAAGTTTGGGTCTCATAAAATAAATAGATTTTACTTATCGATGCCCAATCCCCAGAGTTGTCACAACGAAGACATCCAACCGGCTCAACGTCCGCCAGGGACCAAAGGCCGGTTGGTTCTAGTGCATCGCAGAATGTGCCTTCAATCAAAGGGGAACCGGTTATGAAATCAAGGAACGCAACCATGGTCGCGGCCTTCGCCGCATTGCTCGCATCGGCGGCTCTCATTGGGCCGGCACTCGCCGACGGCGTCGTCACCGTCTACTCCGCCGATGGGCTGCATGATGGCAATGGCAGCTGGTACGAGACCGAATTCGCAGCCTTCACCAAGGCCACCGGCATCACCGTTCAGTATATCGAGGCGGGCTCGGGCGGCGTCGTCGAGCGCGTCGCCAAGGAAAAGTCGAACCCGCAGGCCGACGTGCTGGTGACCTTGCCGCCCTTCATCCAGCGCGCCGCCGCGGACGGTCTGCTGCAGGATTACAAACCCGAAGCCGCATCCCAGATCGACGGCGGCACCGACAAGTATCGGCCGCTGGTCAATAACTACATGAATTTCATCTACAACAGCGCCGTGCTGTCCGAAGCGCCGAAGAGCTATAACGATCTGCTCGATCCGAAGTTCAAGGGCAAGATCCAGTACTCGACCCCCGGCCAGGCTGGAGACGGGACGGCCGTCATGCTGCAGATCATCCATGCCTTTGGCGGCGAGGATGCCGGCTTCGAATTCATGAAGAAGCTGCAGGACAACAATGTCGGCCCGTCCGCCTCGACCGGCAAGCTGACCGCGCTGGTCAACAAGGGCGAGCTGCATGTGGCCAATGGCGACCTGCAGATGAATATGTCGCAGATGGCAGACAATCCCAACATCAAGGTGTTCTGGCCCGCTGGCCCCGATGGCACCCGCTCCACCTTTGCGCTGCCCTATGAAATCGGCCTGGTCACCGGTGCGCCAAATAGCGACAACGGCAAGAAGTTGATCGACTTCCTGCTGTCCAAGGAGGCACAGTCGACTGTAAGTTCCGTTGCCCTCGGCATGCCGGCCCGCAAGGACGTGACGCCGTCCGACGCCAATTTCGCCAAGCTGCAGGAGGCGATGAAAGGCCTGACCATCTGGTCGCCGAACTGGGACGAGGCGCTGAGCAAGCTTCCCGACTACGTCAAGAAGTGGAACGAAGCGACCGGAAGTTGATCCGCACGGGAAGCAATCCGGAGAACAATGCCATGTCGGCCGCCGCCTTCACGGGCCCTAGTGTCACGGACATCGACGCCGCGAAGGTTCGCGGCGCCGGCTCGAACGTCCACTTCGACAAGGTCGTTGTCGCCTATGGCGCCCATGTCGTCCTGCATCCGCTGACCCTCGACATCGCGCCTGGCGAAATCCTGGCGATGATAGGCCCGTCCGGCTCCGGTAAGACGACCGCTCTGCGTGCCGTTGCCGGCTTCGTGCGACCGGCAAGCGGCCGCATCCGCATCGGCGCCACCGACGTCACCGATCTGCCGCCCTATGAGCGTGGGCTCGGCATGGTGGTGCAGAACTACGCGCTGTTCCCGCATATGCGGGTCGAGGACAACGTCGCCTTTGGCCTCAGGGCACAAGGCGCCGACAAGGCGCTGATCGGCGAGCGGGTGAAGGATGCGCTCGCCACCGTCGGCATGGCGACCTTTGCCCGGCGTTATCCGCGCGAGCTTTCGGGCGGCCAGCAGCAGCGCGTCGCGATTGCGCGGGCGCTTGCCGTGCGGCCGCGCGTGCTGCTGCTTGACGAACCGCTTTCGGCGCTCGACGCGCAGATCCGCCGCAACATGGTCGAGGAGATCGCCCGTCTGCACCGCAGCCTGCCGGGCCTGACCATCCTCTACGTCACCCACGACCAGACCGAGGCGCTGACGCTTGCCGACAAGATCGCCATCATGCGCGACGGCAGGGTCTGTTCGCATGGACCGACGACCGAACTCTATCGCCGTCCGCCAAACCGCTTCACCGCCGAGTTTCTCGGTCGTGCCAACCTTCTGCCGGTGACGGTTGCCGATGCTGCCGGCCCGAAAGGCTTTGCCACGGCCAGGCATGGCGATGCCGTGCTCGCCGGTGCCGGTCGCGGCGAGAAGGTTGGCGACAAGAGCCTGCTTTGCATCAGGCCGCAGCATCTGAGCCTGACGGCCGACAGCGAGCACACCAACCGCATTGTCGGCACGCTCAGGGAAGTGCACTGGCAGGGTGAACTCACGCATCTGGTGCTCGATGTTGACGGCACGCCGGTGCGCGTCTCGGCAACGAAACTGCCAATGGCCTTGCCGGAACCCGGCACAGAGGTGCCGCTGTTCTTTGCGCCGGCCGATACGTCGCTTCTTCCGGAAGACGCCGGTGTCTGAAGCGCTCGCCATTGGTATGCCGACGGCCAGAAAGCGAGAGCCGGGCCGGCTGTGGATCGTGCCGCCGGCGGCCCTGCTGGCACTGCTGTTCTTCTACCCGCTGGCGTTGATTGTACGCCAGGCCTTCCTCGACGACAGCGGCGTCGCCAATGTCGCCGAGATCGTCCGCGTCCTGCATTCGCGCTTCTTCCTCAACGCGCTGTTCAACACGGTGACGATCTCGGTCACGGCGACGGCCGGATGCCTGGTCGTCGGCCTGGTGCTGGCGCTGATCCTTGCCTTCGTGCCGTTTCCAGGCAGCGGCTTCATCGCCAGGCTGATCGACACTTTCATCGCCCTGCCGACCTTCCTGGTGACGCTGGCCTTCACCTTCCTTTACGGCTCCGCCGGCATGCTCAACTCCGGGCTGATGGAAGCCTTCTCGCTGCCGCTGCCGCCGGTCGACTTCCTTTATTCGACATGGGGCGTCGTTCTGGCCGAGGTCACGGTCTACACGCCCTTCATCCTGCGGCCGCTGCTTGCCGCCTTTTCGCTGGTCGATCGCGGCCAGATCGAAGCGGCAAGCGTGCTTGGCGCGCGACCGTTCCGCATTGTCCGCCAGGTCATTCTGCCGGCGGCGGTACCCGCGCTCATCGCCGGCGGCAGCCTCTGCCTGCTCCTCACCGTCAACGAATTCGGCATCGTCCTGTTCATCGGCGCCAAGGGCGTCATCACGCTGCCGCTGCTGATCTATGGCAAGGCGATCCAGGAATCGGCCTACCAGGTCGCCTGCATCATCGCCGTGGTCAACATAGCCCTGTCGCTCGGCCTGTTCGGTCTCTACCGGTTCGCTGCCGGCCGGTGGGGAGTCTAGCGATGCTGGTCTGGTCGCGTTCCGGTCGCTTCGTCATCTGGGTGATCTTCGCGCTGATCTTCGGCGTGCTGTTCCTGGCGCCGCTGGCGGTGATCCTGCTGTCCAGCTTGGCCGACCAGTGGAACGGCGTGCTGCCCAATGGCTTGACCACGGAGCACTACACCGATGTCGCGCGCGGCGCGGCCTGGAACGCGGTCAAGGCCAGCCTCGTCACCGGCTTCCTGGCCAGCGCGCTGGCGCTGGTCAGCGGCACCTGGGCAGCACTTGCGCTGCGCATCCAGGGCGCCACGCTGGCGAGGGCACTCGGCCTGCTGGTCTTCATCCCGAGCGCTGTGCCTTCGGTGTCGGTCGGCCTTGGCCTGCTGGTTGCGTTCAGCCATCCGCCGCTGTTGCTCAACGGCACGATCGCAATCGTCATGATCGCGCATTTCGTGCTGATCTCGGCTTTCACCTTCGGCAATGTCTCGGCCGGGCTTGCGCGGCTGTCGCCCGATTTCGAGCAGGTCGCGTCGAGCCTTGGCGCACGCCCTGCCTATCGGCTCCGGCATGTCACGCTGCCCTTGCTCGCACCCTATCTGGTCGCGGCCTTCGGGCTGAGCTTCGCGCTGTCCATGGGCGAGCTTGGCGCGACCGTGATGGTCTATCCGCCGGGTTGGGTGACGCTGCCGGTGTCGATTTTCTCACTGACCGATCGCGGCGACATCTTTGCCGGGGCGGCGCTCACCATGATCCTGGTGGCGGCAACGCTGGTCCTGCTGCTCGGTCTGGAGCGCATCACCAAGCGCGCTACCGGCGCATAGCGGACATTGCCTCAGGCCGGCTGGCGTTCGACGATGTAGATGTGGTCGGCCGCCAGCACCACCTCGCCGCGCTGGTTGATCACCTCGCAGCGCTCGATCACGCGTCCGGAACCCGGTCGCTTGGGGTCGTCCTCCTTGGCCGCGATGGTGGTGCGTGTGCGGATCGTGTCGCCGATGAACACGGGCTTGATGAAGCGCAGCCGGTCGTAGCCATAGGAAAAGGCGACGGGATTGATGACCGTTGCCGTCAGCCCGATGCCGACCGAGAACACCAGCGTGCCATGCGCGATGCGCTGGCCGAACGGCGTTGTCTTCATGAACTCGGCGTCCACGTGGTGCGGGAAGAAATCGCCGGTGTGACCGGCATGGACGATGAAGTCGGTCTCGGTAATCGTGCGGCCGCTGGTCAGCCGTGTCGAGCCGATCTCGTAATCCTCGAAATACTGGGTCTGTTCCATCAGGGCCTTTCCGCGACCGGCGTCGCCGGCGCCGCGCTCGAACGATAGGCGGCTTCCACCAGCGCCATTGTGTTCCATGCATCCTCGACCGAACTGATCAGTGCTGCGTCTTCGCCGGATGCAAAGCGCTGAACATTTGCCATGCGCCCGACAAAGGCGTCGGGAAACCACTCGCCGGCCAAGGGCACCGCGATCCAGTCCGATCCGCCCTTCGGATAGATTTCCAGAATGTCCGGCTCGCCCCGGGGATAATCGAGATTGAGACCGAGCTTGAGATAGGCGGCACCCTCGGTGCCGCAGACGCGAAATTCGCAGGCCTGATGCCGGCGCCCGAACTTGTGGTCGTGGTTGATCGACAGCGCGCAGCGCACGGTGTCGCCATAGTCGAGAATGGCGCTGGTGCGCGTCTGCGCCACGGAATGATTGGGATGGCCGAGCGTCTTGGCATGCACGCCCTTGGGGTCACCGAGCAACTGCCGGATCAGGTCGAGATAGTGGATCGAGTGCATGGCGATCTCGACGCGCGGCGCCTTGAGCAGGAATTCCCACAACTGCCACGGCGTCGCCAGCGCCAGCCAGGCGTCGAAATCGACGACCTCGCCGAGCCAGCCCTTGGCGATGGCGTCCTTCAGCGCCAGCATCATCGGCGCGAAGCGGAGCTGGAAATTCACAGCCGCCTTGAGCTTCTTGGCGCGGCAGATTTCGAGGATTTCGCTTGCCTCCCCGAGGTAATTGCCCATCGGCTTCTGGATCAGGGCGACCGCACCGCCGGGCAGGGCCTTCAGGATATCGGCGTGCCGCCCCGGTGGCGTTGCCAGATCGAAGATCGCGTCCTTAACTCCAGCGGCTTCTTGCACCGATCCGAACGCCTTCACGTCCCATTTATCGGCCAGGGCCTGCGCCTTGGCCTGGTCCGGATCGTAAAGACCGGCGATCGGAAACCCCGCTTTTCGGTAGGCCGGGAAATGCGCGTCGCCGACAATCGACCCTGCACCGAAAGTGACGATCGGTCGGGGTTGTGAGGGTTTGGCCCAGGCCTGGACGAGTGAGGCAGGGTCGAAACCGGCCTCAGTCATGGTGGAAGACCTCGTCCATCGAAGCCCACCATTCACCCTCCTTGCGGGTCGCAAGCGGCTCCTGGCAAGGTATGCAGACGGCCCACCATTCCTGCGTCCTCGGATCGGCCGCCATCTTGGCCATGTCGGCCTCGTAGTCGATGCCGTGGTATTCGAAGGTGCTGAACAGCAGGTTCTCCGGCCGCTTCAGGTAAATGGAATAGTTCTTGATGTTGCATGCCGAAATCATGGTCAGCACGTCCGGCCAGACGGCGGCATGGAGGCGAACATAGTCCTCGATCTTCTCCGGCTTCAGCCCAAGCACAAATCCCATCCGCTGCATATCAGCTCCTTATCTCGTGATCGCCGTGGTGAATTCGGCGATGCTCATGGCCTTGACCGCGTCCCAGTCCCAATCGATGCCGATACCGGGCTCGTCGGGCGCCAGCGCATGCCCATCCTCGATGCGCATGTGCTTGCCGGTCAACTGGTCGAGTTGCGGAATGTACTCGACATACCTGCCGTTCTGAACAGCGCAGGTCAGGCTGACATGCAATTCCATCAGGAAATGCGGGCAGACCGGAATGTCGAAGGCCTCCGCCGCATGGGCGATCTTGAGCCAGGGCGTGATGCCGCCAATGCGGCCGACATCGACCTGCACGATCGAGCAGGCGCCTTTCTGCATGTATTCGCGGAAGTGCCTGACGGAATAGAGCGACTCGCCGATGGCGATCGGCGTCGGCGTCGAATTCGACAGCCTGATATGCCCGTCTATGTCGTCGGCCGGCAGCGGCTCCTCGATCCAGGCGAGATCGAGTTCTCGAAGCCTCGCCGCACGCCGGATCGCCTCGTCGACGGAGAAACCCTGATTGGCGTCGGTCATGATCTCGTAGCCGTCGCCCACCGCCTTGCGCACCGCCGACAGCCGCGCGAGATCCTCGGAGCCATGCGGCCTGCCGATCTTCACTTTCGAGCCGCGAAACCCCTTGGCCTTGGCGGCCACCGCATCGTCGACCAGCGCCTGCGTCTCGATGTGCAGCCAGCCGCCTTCTGTCGTGTAAAGCGGGCAGCGGTCCTTGGCGCCGCCAGCGAGCTTCCATAGCGGCAGGCCCTGTTTCTTCGCCCTGAGGTCCCAGAGCGCTGTGTCGATCGCCGCGATGGCGATTGCCGTGATGGCGCCGATCGTGGTGGCGTGAGTGGCGAATTCGAGATCGTGCCAGATCGCTTCGATCATATCAGGATCGCGGCCGATCAGGCGCGGCGCCAGGTGGTCGGACAGAAGCCGCATCACCGACGAGCCGCCGGTGCCGATCGTGTAGCTGTAACCGGTTCCGACCGCGCCGTCGGAATCGGTGATGGTGACGATTGGCGTCTCTTGGCTGACGAAGCTCTGGATCGCGTCGGTGCGTTTGACCTTGGGCACAAGGTCGACCATGCGCAATTCTATCTTTTCGATCTTGGCCATGTCGGTCAGCTCCGCAATGTCTTTCCGGTCTCAGCGGCAAACAGATGCGCCTGCGACAGGTCGAGGCTCATGGCGACGCGCTCGCCTGGCTTCAGCGGCCTGGGGTTCAGCATGCGAGACACCCAGTCACTGCCGTTGAACTCGACGAACACCAACGTCTCGTTGCCGAGCGGCTCGGTGACGGTGATCGGCAGTTCGATCTGATGCACGTCGGCCGCGCCGCCGGAGCTGATACCATGGCCGGTCGGATAGATGTCGTCTGGCCGCAACCCGAACACGACCTTGGCGCCGCCAGCGACGTTGGCCTTGAACTGACCGGGCAGGGGCAGCTTGGCGCCGCTGGCGAAAACCAGCTGGTCCTCGTCGACCGTCGCCTCGTGCAAATTCATCGGCGGTGAGCCGATGAAGCCGGCAACGAAGCGCGTCGCCGGCCGGCGGAACACTTCATCTGGGGTGCCAACCTGTTCGATATGTCCGTCGCGCATGATGACGATGCGGTCGGCAAGCGTCATCGCCTCGACCTGGTCGTGGGTGACGTAGATCACCGTCGATTGCACCTTGGCGTGCAGCTTCTTGATCTCGGTGCGCATCTGCGTTCTGAGCATGGCATCGAGATTGGAAAGCGGCTCGTCGAACAGGAAGACGTCGGGGTCACGCACGATGGCGCGACCCATGGCGACGCGCTGGCGCTGGCCGCCGGACAGTTGCGACGGTCGACGGTCGAGCAAAGCATCGAGCCCCAGGATAGCCGAGGCCTCGGCGACGCGGCGATCCATGTCGTCCTTGGCGGCGCCGGCGATCTTCAAGGAGAAGCCGAGGTTTTCGCGCACCGTCATGTGCGGGTAGAGCGCATAGGACTGGAACACCATCGAGATGTTGCGCGAACGCGGCGGCAAATCGTTGACGACGCGCCCGCCAATCTCGATCGAACCGGCGCTGATCTCTTCCAGCCCGGCGATCATGCGCAGCGTCGTCGACTTGCCGCAGCCGGAAGGACCGACCAGCGCGATGAATTCGCGGTCGGTGATGTCGAGGTCGATGCCATGCACGATCTCGATATTGCCGTAGCGCTTGGTCAGCTTTTTGAGGGAAACCGTTGCCATGAGATCAGCCTTTCACCGCGCCGGAGGTCAGGCCGCCGACAAGGTGCTTCTGGACGATGAAAGTGAGGGTGAGCGCCGGAATGATCATCACCACGGCGAGCGCGCACATGCCTCGCCAGTCGATGGTGAACTCGGCCGTGTAGTCGAGCAGGCCGACCGGCAGCGTCTTGGCGCTGACCGAGCGGGTCAGTTGGGAGGCCAGCGCGAACTCGTTCCAGCAGGTCAGGAAGGCGAAGATCGCGGCCGATGCGATGCCTGGTCCGGCGAGCGGGAACTCGACCTGCCAAAAGGCCTGCCAGCGCGTGCAGCCGTCGATTTGTGCTGCCTCGGCGAGATCCTTCGGCACCTGGCGAAAGAAGCCGTCGATCAGCCAGATGGTGAAAGGCACGTTGAGCGCGACATAGGCAAGGATCAGCCCGAAATGCGTGTCGATGATACCGAGCCGCACATAGAGGAAGAACAGCGGCAGCGACAGCGCGATACCGGGCACCGTGCGTGTCAGCATCAGGCCGAGGAAGGCGCTCGATTTACCGCGAAAGCGATAGCGCGCGAAGGCATAGCCGCCCGCCATGCCGATGGCGACCGCGATCACCGTCGAAGTCACCGAGATGATCAGCGAGTTGCGGAAATATTCGATGACAGGGATGCCGCCCTTGCCGATGCCTGAGAACATCGCGACATAGGCGTCGAACGAAATATCCTGCGGGATCCACACCGGCGGCTTGGCCATGATCTCGACCGTCGGCCGCAGCGACGACAGGACGATCCACAGGCCCGGCAGGCAGATGGTCAGCATCGCCAGGAACAGGCCGATGCGATAGACGATATCAAGCAGCCTGCGCTTAAGGCGGGCGGAAGAATTCTCGTCCATCTTCACCACTCCGCGCCGATTTGCGTGCGCGCCGCGGCGAGCTTGTTGAAGAAATAGACGGTGAAGGCGATCGACAGCAGGATCGAGAAATAGGCCATGGCGTTGGCCATGCCCATGCGCCCGTCGCTGTAGGCGGTGCGTGCGACCAGAGTCCACAAAAGCTCCGTGCGGCCGGCCGGACCGCCATCGGTCATGATCTTGACGATGTCATAGGCACGCGCCACGTCGAGCGAGCGGATGGTCATGGCGATGTAGGCGAAGGGCATGACGAACGGCCAGGTCACATAACGGAAGGTCTGCCACGGCGTGCAGCCATCGACGCGCGCCGCCTCGATCGGCTCTTTGGGCATGGCGAGCAGCCCGGCGAGGATCAGGATGGCGAAGATCGCCGTCGACGACCAGATCTCGGCAACCGAGATGGCGATGAAGGCGAGGTGACCCTCGATCAGCCACGGGATGGCGTCCCTGGTGATGCCAAGCGACTGCAGCGCATTGTTCACCAGGCCGATATTGTCGTTGAACATGAACTTGAACTGGAAGCCGACGAGGATCGGCGAGAACATCATCGGAAACATCATCAGCGTGCGCAGGATGCGCTGGCCGCGCGTCGCCTTCTCAACCAGCATGGCGAGACCAAGGCCAAGCAGCATTTCAAGATTGAGCGCGATCGTCAGCAACAGAACGGTACGGCCGAATGCCCACCAGAAATCGGTGTTGGCCAGGATCGACAGGTAATTCCTGAGGCCGATGAAGACGAAGAACGTCTCGGGCTTGGTCAGGCGGAACGGCGTGAAGCTTGAATAGAGCGACAGAAGCAGCGGCACCACGACGACCGCCGCCAGAACGACGATGGCCGGAAGCAGCAACAGGAACGGCGCGGGTGGCTTGAGGCCCTTCATCGGGCTCCTCTGGTGTCTGGCATTCAGATTTTGGCCCGAGGCCCGATATGATGAAACGGACAACGCCGGCAAAAGGCGATTACCTCCCCCATTGAGGATGAGGGAGGCAATCTTGTGAGCAATGCTTACAGTTTGCCTGCGTCTTGCAGGATCTGCGTCGCCTTGTCGGCGGCTTCGTCCAGTGCCTGCTTGGAGGTCTTGTCGCCGAGGATCGCGGCCTGCAACTCGGGATAGACGGCGTTCGAGATCTCGATCCACTCAGGCGTCTGCGGCACGGCGAAGGCGTGCTTGGCTTCTTCCTGGAAAGCCGACAGAACCTCCTTCTTGTAAGGGTCGTTGGCGGCTTGCTGCAGGTCCCAATCCCAGACCGCGGTGCGCGTTGGCAGCGGGCCGGCGGTGGCCTCGAGCTTCTGGCTGTCCTCGTTGGTCAGCCACCATACGAGCGATGCCGCTGCCTCCTTGTTCGGGCAGTTCTCGGTCACCGAGAAGCCATGGAAGCCCGACCAGCCGGTGCGCACCCCGGCGGAGCCTTTCGGCGCGACCTTGACGCCGACATTGCCCGCGACTTTCGACGATTTCGGATCGTTGAAGAAGCCGGCCCAGCCCGGCCAGTCCAGATTGATGGCGACGGTGCCCGAGGCAAAGCCCTGGCCGAGATCGTCCCAGAGGTAGTTGGTGGTTCCGGCCGGCACGGCCTTGGCCTTGTAGAGGTTGACGAACCAGTCGAGCGCCCGGATGCCGGCTTCGGAATTGAAGACCGGCTTGCCGTCCTTGTCGAGATATTCGCCGCCCTCGGCGACGACCATTTCGTAGAAGCGGCCATTGATCGCCTCTTCCTTGCCGGCAAACTGCGTGCCGTAGAAATTCGGCGGGTTGGCGAAGAACTCAGCCTGGTCGGTGACTTCCTTCCAGGTGTCCGGCGGCACCAGATCATAGCCGTATTTGGCCTTGAACTTGGTCTTGTTGTCGGCGTTCTCGTACAGGCTCTTCTGGTAGTAAAGCGCCGAGACGTCGAACTGCGCACGCGGCAGCATTTCCAGCTTGCCGTCGATGGTTGCCGCCTTGATCGTCGACGGCACGAAGGCGTCGATCTCCGACTTCGGCAGGAGCTTGCTGAGGTCGGTGTAGAGGCCGGTGTATTGCGGCGCGAAGGAGGAATGATTCCAGCCGACGCACCAGTTGGTGCTGCCCGAGGCGATGTCGGACTTCAATTCCTTGTCGATGTCGAAGCCGTTTTTTTTGGTCAGGATGTTGACCTTGGCGCCGGTCGCCTTCTCCCATTCGGGAATGCGCTCGTAGAGCTTTTCATATTGCTGGCCGCCGATCAGCTTCACGTCGACGGTCACGCCGTCGAACTTGCCGGGCAGGTCGCCGGCAACGGCGGTGCCTGCGCTTGACGCAAGCATCAATGCGCCGGCGCATACGCCGGAAAGCAGTCTGTTCATTGGTATCCTCCCTGGGTGCGCCTCGGTGGCGCCCGCAACTCGTCACGTGACAAGAAATGCTACATTCATATACAAACAAAACATTCATCCGTACGTCAAGGCGAAATTTGTTTCCGCCTGGCCGCGTTCCTGCGTATATGAAGAGTTGAATTCACTGGAGGGATGAGCCATGGACGACAGCGAAGACGAACGTTATCGCGCGCCGGCGCTCGACAAGGGGCTCGACATCCTTGAGCTTCTAGCGGGCGTGGACGGTGGCCTGACCCAGGCGGAAATCGCCAAGAAGCTCGACCGCAGCCCCAATGAATTCTACCGCATGCTGGACCGGCTGGTGCGGCGCGGCTACGTCACGCGGCTCGATGGCGACCGCTATTCGCTGACGCTCAAGCTGTTTGGCCTGGCACAATTGCACGCGCCGGTGCGGCGGCTGGTTTCCTATGCGACGCCGCTGATGCGGGAGCTGGCCGAGACCTCGCAGCAGGCCAATCAACTCGTTGTTTTTGATCGTGGTTCCGCTGTGGTGATAGGCCAGCAGGAAGCGCCAAACTACTGGGGGATTTCGATCCGGGTCGGCTCCCATATCAGCCTGTTCGACACCGGTTCGGGACATGTGCTGCTCGCCTTCCGTTCGCAGGAGGAGCGCCAGATGATGATCTCCGAACATGTCCGCAGCACCGACAATACGGCGCAGCCGCCCGAGTTCTTTGCCCGCCTCGACCAGATCAGGGAACGGGGATATGAGATGATGGCCTCGATGCAGACCGCCGGCGTCTACAATCTGTCGGCACCGGTGCGCAGTTCCGACGGCAAGGCCATCGCGGCGCTTTCAATTCCTTACATCACCGTCGTCAACGCTCCGTCCGCGCCGGACATAACGCGCACCATCGAGCTGCTGCTGGCAACGTGTGAGAAGCTTTCGCGTTTGGCCGGGTCGGCCGTCGGCTCATCGACATAATTCTTATTTGAATAAAGAATTCCTCCGTGAGATGATGTGAAAAATATAGGGGAGGAGCCCGCCATGATCATCGACACCCATTTGCATCTCATCGATCGCTCGGCGCTTCGCTACCCCTGGCTTGCCGGCGTACCGGCACTGAACCGCGATTTCTCTTACGAGGAGTACGCGGCGGAGGCGCGGCGGGTCGGTGTCGGGCGCGTGCTGCACATGGAAGTCGATGTCGACCCGGCCGACATCGAGGCGGAAACCGCCCGTGTCGAGGGCCTCTCGCGGCAAGCGGGCAGCATGCTCTCTGGGGCGATAGCATCCTGCCGTCCCGAAGACGCTGACTTTGCCGCTTATCTCGAGCGCCAGCGGACAAACCCCTTCGTCAAGGGTTTCCGCCGCGTCCTTCACGTCGTCCCGGACGATCTTTCGGAGGGCGCACTGTTCCGTGACAACATCAAGCGGCTTGGCGGCACCGGCCTGACCTTCGACCTCGTCGTGCTGCCGCATCAGATTCCCAAGGCGATCGCGCTCGCCGAACTGGCGCCCGACGTCCAGTTCGTCCTCGACCATTGCGGCGTTCCCGACATCAAGGGCGGAGCCGAGCATCCCTGGCGCGAACACATGAGCGAGATCGCACGGCGCCCGAACGTGATGGCCAAGATTTCCGGCGTGGTCGCCTATGCCGACGCCGCCAATTGGACCGTCGATACGCTGCGGCCCTACGTCGAACACACCATCAATTCATTCGGCTGGGACCGCGTCGTCTGGGGCAGCGACTGGCCGGTCTGCACGCTTGGTGGCGGTCTCTCGACCTGGGTGGCGGCGACCCACGCGCTGCTTTCGGGTTGCAGCGTTTCGGAGCGTGACAGGCTGTTGTCGGGCAATGCCCGCAGGCTTTGGTGGTTGAAATAACGACCTCGCTCAGCTCTCGCCAGGCGAGGGGGAACTGGCCCGGAACAGGCTGATGAGATCGGCGACGACCCGGCCGGCAGGATGGCCGGAGGTCAGGCCGGAATTGATGCGGTCTGACGCCGCCTGCTGGAACGCCATGTAGCCGTCATGGCGCGGCCGCACCCAGGCGCCCTCCAGCGTCGCGCGCGTGCCTCGATAGAAGTTGCCGGCCACTTCATTGATAGTCTGGTCTTCCCAGGCAGCCGCATGGCCCGGCTGGCCGCCGGCGGCGGCATAGATGCCACGCTGGACATCGCCGCTGGCGACCCAATAGGCAAAATCGATCGCTGCCTCTTTAGCCTTGGAGAAGGCTGATACCGCTATGCCTGTGCCGCCGAGCGCCGAGCCGATCGGACCATTGGAACCGACCGCCGGGATGTCGGCAAAAGCCAACCTGTTGGCGCGAAAACCCGACGCCGCATAAGAGACGTAGCCATAGATCAGCGGCGCGCAGACAATGCGGGAACCAGCCTCGGCCATGCGTTCCGAAACGGCGATCGGGTCCATGTCGAAGCACGTCGGGTCGACCAGCGCGGCGATCTCACGCATCGTCTCGAAGACTTCGCAGCCCGTCTCGACAGCGATGAGATCGCCCGACGGATCGGTCGCGCAGGGATGCCCGAGATTACCGGCCAGCGTGTAGAAGGTCATCAGGCAATGCGGCGGTCGCAGCGGCAGCAGCACGCGGCCTTGCCGGGCGAGATCGAGCACTTCGCTCCACGTCGCTGCCGGCGCATCGAGCGCGTCCGGCCGCCAGGCCTGCACTTGGCTGGCCGCATCGATCGGAAACGCCCATTGCCGGTCTTGCCATGTGTAACTCGGATAGGACTGGCCAACGCTCCCCGACGCAAGCGCGGCGCGTTCCGCCTCGCGGCCGGCGACGTCGAGAGGCTCGAGGCAGCGCTCCGCGGTGATCTGGCCGACATGCGGATGGTCGATGACGATGAGGTCGTAGGCGCGCGCCAACTCCTCGACCGGGAAGGATTCGAAATCCTGCAGCGAACGCTTGTCCCATTCGATGGCAACTCCCGTCCGCTCGCGCCATAGCGCCGAGCAGGCAACCATGGGATCATAGCCACGCGGATGGCTCCAGGTCATACCCCTAAGCTTGAGGCTCACAGGTCGAACTCCTCGCGGATTTTTGCGCTGTGCTCGCCGATACGGGGTGCCGCGCGGTCGACCTTGGCCCTGATACCGTCGACCCTCAGCGGCGAACTGGTGGTGAGGATCGAGACGTCGTCCTCGCGCGTCACCGTCTGCAGCATGTCGAGGGCCTGAAAACCCTCGCTTGCCAGCATCTCCGGCCAGGTCAGCACCTTGGCGCACCAGATGTCGGCGGGTTCGAGAATGGCCAGCCAATCGTCGATGGTCTTGGTCGCGATCCTCTGGGCGATGATTGCCTTGATATCGTCGCGCGCGGTGAACCAGGATGCCGGCTTGTCGCGATAGGGAGCCAATTCATCGAGCGACAAAAGGTCGGCCAACTTGGGGATCGGCGTCATGGCGATGGCGAGATAGCCGTCCTTGGCCGGATAGACTCCGTAAGGCGCCGAGAGATAGGCATGCGCGCTGCGGAAGCTCGAGCGCCTGGGCAGGCGGCGCCCGTCATTGAGATGCGTGGTCAGCACCTCGAACTGGAAGTCGACCAGCGCTTCCAGAAGGCTGGTCTCGATATGGCTGCCCTGGCCTGTGATGCCGCGCCGCACCAGTGCGGCCAGGATGCCTTGCGCGCAGGCCGCACCCGCCAGCATGTCGCCGATGGCGAGGCCGAACGGCACCGGTCCCTGGTCTTCGTCGCCGTTCAGCCACATCACGCCGGAGCGCGACTGCGCCAGCAGATCCTGGCCCGGGCGCTTCACCCACGGGCCATCCTCGCCATAGCCGCTGATCGAGGCATAGACCAGGCGCGGATTGATCTGGCGGACGGTCTCGTAGTCGAGCCCAAGGCGCTCGATGACGCCCGGTCGGAAATTCTGGATCAGCACATCGGTCTTGGCCAGCAGCCCGCGCAATGTATTGAGGTCCGCCTCGTTCTTCAGATCGATGGCGAGGCTTTCCTTGGCCCGGTTGATGGCATGGAAGATGGTGGAATCGCCGCCGATCTCGGTGTCGCTGAGATAGAGCCGGCGCGACAGGTCGCCGCCGTCAGGACGCTCTATCTTGATGACGCGGGCGCCGAGATCGAGCAGCCTGAGCGAGCAGTAGGGTCCAGACAGGAACTGGCTCATGTCGACGACGACGAGACCGGCAAGCGGCAATTCGGCTGCTGCCGGCATTTCTACTTCTCCGTCTTGCCGACGAAATCGGCAGGGTTGCGGTACTTCACCGTCTGCAGATGCTCGCAATAAAGAACGAGCTCGCCTTCGCCCTTGAACACCTCGTAGCTGGCGCGGATCAGCCCCATCTCCTTGTAGCGGGGGTGTTTGTCGAGGTTGGAACGGATCGAATAGATCGTGTCGCCGATGAAGACAGGCTTTATGAATCGTAGCTTGTCATAGCCATAGGAAAAAGCGTTGACGCAGTTGGTGGCGACCAGCCCGAGGCCCGCCGAGAAGACGAACGCGCCGGCAATCAGCCGCTTGCCGAAAATGCCCTCGCTCTCGGCAAACATCTGGTCCTGCACGTAAGGATGGATGTCGAGCACCAGTGCGTTGAAAAGGTGACTGTCGCCCTCGGCCATGGTGCGACGCAGCGAGCGGATTTTCTGGCCGACCGGCCAGTCCTCATAGAACCAGTTCTCGGCGTTCCACACCGGGAGGGCGGCATGATCGGCGGGCATATTCCTGGGATGCGTCGAGACAACGCCAACGGTTGGCGCGAAATCGCTCATGGCGTAGTCCACCGGGCTCGCGAGAGCGCCCATCCAGCCATTCGAGCACGCTTCAAAGCGCCTGGGTGCACGACGTCTCCTCCCGTCAATCTTCTTTTGTAAATACTATTTTCACATATGAGGTTACGTTGCAAGCGAGGACAAGCGAAATTTTGGCGGTCCCACGGTACTGAGCACCGGCGGGCAGGGAGGGAAAACATGCGCAAAGCCTGTCTGGTCTTCGTCGGCAGCCTGAACCGCGAAGCGCCTTATTTTCAGAGTGCGCGAGGCGTCGGCCTTTGTGTCTACAGCTTCGACGAGGAAACGCTGCAAACAAGAAAGCTGGCCGAGACGAATAATGTCGACAACCCTACCTTCCTGTCGGTGACACCGGATGGCTCGCGCATCTACGCCAATTCGGAAGTCTTCACCTGGCGCGAGGGCACGGTCTCGGCCTACAGCTTCGATCGCGGCTCGGGCACGCTCGCCTATTTGAACAAACAGCCTTCGCTGGGCAGCATCACGGCGCACAATACCGTCACGCGCGACGGCACCAAACTCCTGGTCGCCAATTACGGTATGGGCGAGGGTGGTCCGGACCGTGCGGTGGCCGTGTATGGTTTCGACGGGGAGGGCGCACTGTCCGCGCCATTGGCCAGCGTTTCGCACAAAGGCACCGGCCCCAACGCGACGCGGCAGGAACGCTCGCATGCCCACAGCGTCACCCAAACCATTGCCGGTGGAACGGCAATCGTCGCCGATCTCGGCATCGACCGGCTGGTGTCCTATCGGATCGGACAGAACGGAAGTCTGGTGAAGCTCGCAGAGTCCGCGCTCCCTCCGGGTGCCGGCCCGCGTCACATTGCCTTGCATCCGAACGGCCGCTTTGTCTTTGTCATGAACGAGCTGGATTCGACCGTCGTGTCGTTGGCGCTCGACAATGCGACCGGCAGGCTATCGATCATCGACACCAAGCCGGCGGTGCCGGCCGAGGCCCGCGACAGCAATCACTGCGCCGATATCCAGATCTCGCCGGACGGCCGTTTCGTCTATGGCGGCAACCGTGGCCACGACAGCGTCGTCATCATGGCGGTCGACCAGCAGACCGGCAGCTTAAGTCTTGTCGGCTATGTCCCTTGCGGAGGCGCCACGCCACGCAACCTGGCGCTGACGCCTTCGGGCGGCCATCTGTTCTCCGCCAACCAGAATGCCGACCGCATTTCGATCTTCGTCCGCGACGCCGGCAACGGCATGCTGACCAATACCGGGCGCAGCATCGAGATCGGCACGCCGATGTGTGTCAAGATCGTCGCGTGACCGCCGGCCAGCAGACTAGCCGGGCTCAAGCCTCTTGGATGGCCGAGAGCTTCCAGGTCGAGCCATTCTGGCGCGTGAACGTCCACAACTCGGTCGTCTCCGTCGGATGCTCTTCGTCGCCTTCGACGACCTTGCCGCTCGCCCGTTCGCGCATCACGTCGCGAGACTCGTAGCGCAACGCCGCCGTGGCGTAGTCGCGGTCATCCTCGCGCCAGCTTTCCGCGATGTCGGCCTGCAGCAGGGTGACGTCGGACACTTCGTTCCTGAGACCTTTCTGGGCATTGTCGGCCAGCTCTTCCGAGAGATAGGATACCATCTCGGGCGTGACCGACCGGCGCAATGCCGCATGGTCTTCGCGCCCGAACGCTTCCTGGACATCGGTCAACAGCTGCTGGAACGCGTCAAGGTCGGCCTGGGCCAGCGTGATCTCTTCGGATCGGGTGGTCTCGTAGCCTCCGCCCGATCCGCCGCCAAACCCGGGAATTGTGAAGGAGCCAGCGCTGCTCGTGTTCTGCTGTGCCGTTGCGCGGTTCTCGAACCGTGAAGCTTGGGCATCGCCCATGCCGGCGAGCGCGGGCGCGGGGCCACGCGCGGATTGCGACCGGAAGAACCTGATGGCCAGCATGATCGCGCCACCGATGAGCAGGGCCTGGAGCAGGAATCCGAACATGCCGGCGAGGCCGCCGAAACCTTGGCCAAGGAGCAGTCCGATCAGGCCGCCGATCAGCAGGCCGCGCATCATCGTTCCACCGAAGCCGCTCATGAAGCCGGGCCTCTGCAGGCCGGTCTGTGGTTGCCGGGCAGCATTGTTGACGCCGGCGTTGGGTGTCATCGAACGCTCGACCGGAGCGGTCGGCGCCGGCGCGGTCCGGGTCGGCGGTGCCGATTGGAACGTGCGTGTGCCGCGGCTGCCGAAACTGCCGCCGCGCCGCGCCTCGGCGTGATCGATCGCGACCATGGAGAATGCAAGGAACAGGCCGGCAAAGAGGGTGACAAATCGGCTTGTGCGGGAAATCATCGGGGTGACCTTTATCGCTGTGGTTTCGGGCGTTTTCGGCAAAGGGCCGGCCTTGGAAAGACCGGCCTCATGGTCAATCGAACAGCTCTTCGAAAAATGATTTCTTCCGCTTCGGATAGCGGTGGCCATGCGAGCGGGAATAGTCGCCATCGCGGTCCCGGCTGTGTTGCGGCTGGGCAAATGGCGCCGGCTGTGGCTGCGGCGCGGGAGACGCGTCCCTGGTGGACCGTTCGATGATCTTGTCGAGTTCGCCACGATCGAGCCAGACGCCGCGGCACTGCGGACAGTAGTCGATCTCGATCCCCTGGCGTTCGCTCATCACGAGGGCGACGCGGCAGGAGGGGCAAACCATGCCGAGGAGGGAAGATGTCATGTGGGGCTCCTAACCAGAAAGTAATGAGCCCACTTAACCGAAAGGAATGGAAACGGGCCCGTTGAAGCGGTCCGACATCACGGTCGCCAAAGCGACAGTCAGAGGGGCCCGGCCCGCACACGGGAGTTAGGAATGCGGGACGAAGCCTTCAAGGGGCAATGTTGCCGGTGAGAGCGATTTGCTGCTCAAACCGTCACCACGATCTTGCCGAACTGCCCGTTCGATTCGAGATAGCGATGCGCCTCGACGATCCGGTCGAAGGGAAAGATCCTGTCGATGATCGGCCTGAGCGCGCCGTCCGCGAGGCCTTCGAGGATGAATGCCTTGGCCGGCTCCAACTTCTCCGGGTTGCCGGTGATCTCATGCACGAGATAGCCGCGCAACGTCAGTGTCTTGCCCAGTACCGCAGGCAACGGGAACGGCGTCGGCTGGCTGCTGAGGCCGCCATATTCGATCAGAATGCCGCCTCGCGACATCGCCGCAGTCAGCGGCTCGAAGATCGGCCCGCCGATCGCATCCAGCACCACGCGCACGCCTTGCGGCCCGGCGATCTGGCTCAGTCTGTCGGCAAGTTCCTCTTCCTCAAGGACCACGACATGCGCCGCGCCGGCGTCGAGCAGAGCCTGCCTCTTCACCGATGTCCGCGTCACCGCGATCGTTATCGCGCCAACGCTGTTGGCGATCTGGATCGCCGCAAGCCCGACGCTGCTCGAAGCCGCCGTGATGACGACGACCTCTTCGCGGCGCAGCCTGGCGATGTCGATCAGGGCGCCGTAGGCGGTGAGGTACGGCATCCAGACCGCCGCCGCGGTTTGCCAGTCGAGGGACGCCGGATGCTTGACGATGAGCCCCGCGGGAAAGGTGGCAAGCTCACCGTAAGCCGGCCAGCGAACCATCGATTGCGGCGGGATGACGCTCACGGCGTCACCATGTGCCAGCCCCATCACGCCTTCGCCAATTGCCTCGATGACCCCCGCCGCTTCCAGCCCAAGCCCGGAGGGCAGGACGGGTGTCTCAATGTAGCTGCCCGCGCGCAGCAGCGCCTCGGCGCGGTTGAGGCCGAGCGCCTTGACGCGGATTTGAACCTCGCCCGGGCCCGGTGGCGGAAGGTCGACCTCCTCGATGCGCAGGACCTCGGGACCACCATGCTGGTGGAAGCGAATGATACGGGCCATTCGGTTCACTCCAAATTATCTGACACTGAATGAGCTATGACGCGAAAGCCTTATGAGATAAACGGCTGTTCGGATTGTTCAGTGGAAACCAGGAGTTTCGAATTTGGATAGGCTCGAAAGCATGGCTGTGTTCGTCAGGGCGGTCGATCTCGGCTCGTTCGCGGCGGCGGCGACCACGCTCGATCTATCCGGACCGATGGTTGGCAAGCATGTCCGGTTTCTCGAGGAGCGGCTTGGCGTGCGTCTCATCAACCGGACCACGCGCCGCCAGAGCCTGACCGATTTCGGCCGCGCCTATTATGAGCGGTGCCGCCTGGTGCTGGCCGAGGCCGAAGCCGCCGATGCGCTCGCCGCCGATCAGCTCTCGGAACCGCGCGGAAAACTGCGTGTCACCATGCCGGCGCATTTCGGGCGCCATTGCGTCGCCCCCGTGCTGCTGAAGCTGGCAGGGCAGTATCCAATGCTGGAACTCGAGCTGTCGCTCAGCGACCGCTTCGCCGATCTCGCCGAGGACGGTTTTGACCTCGCCATCCGGACCGGCGGTCTGGACGACAAGGCCGGCGTGATCGCGCGTCGCCTTGCACGCCAGGACATGGTCGTCTGTGCCGCGCCTTCCTATCTTGAAATTCATGGCGAGCCACGGCGGATCGAGGACCTCGCCGATCACCAGGCGATTGTCTACCGCCGGCTCGGCATGATCGTTCAGCCGTGGCTATTTCCGCGCGAGGGGCAGACTGCGCTCGAGGTCACCCCAAACGGCCGGCTGCGGCTCGACGATCTGGATGCCATCGCCGATGCCGCCGTCGACGGCATGGGACTGGCGTGGTTGCCTTACTGGCTGGCTCGCGAGCGCATCCAGGTCGGCACGCTGGTCGACCTGTTGCCGGACCAGCCGCGCTATCCCTACGATTGTCATGCGCTCTGGCTGCGGACGCCGCATCTGTCGCTCAAGGTCCGGCTGGCCGTCGACGCATTGGCGGCCGCCTTGCCGAAAATGATGGCGTGATCGCCAACAGACGACATGCGCTCTTTGAGGCGTGGCGTTCCGGTGCCATATGAAGATGGCTTATGGAATGCGCGCATCGCAGGAGAGACGGTTCATGACCAAGGGTTCGGATCTGTTCGTGGCGGCCCTCGAAAATGAAGGGGTCGAACGAATTTTCGGCATTCCGGGCGAAGAAAATCTCGACATCGTCGAATCCATTCGCCGCTCGTCGATTCAGCTGATCCTGACGCGCCACGAGCAGGCGGCCGCCTTCATGGCCGCCACCTATGGCAGGCTCACCGGCAAGCCGGGTGTGTGCATCACCACGCTTGGCCCCGGCGCGCTCAATCTGACCACCGGCTCTGCCTATGCGCTGCTCGGCGCGATGCCGATGATCATGATCACCGGCCAGAAGGGCATCCTGTCGTCCCGGCAGGCGCGCTTCCAGATCGTCGATATCGTCGCGGCGATGAAGCCGCTGACCAAGCTGTCGCGCCAGATCGTCTCGCCCAGGATGATCCCGTCGCTGGTGCGCGAAGCCTTCCGCGTCGCCCAGGAAGAGCGCCTCGGCCCCGTGCACCTCGAACTGCCGGAAGACATCGCGGCGGCGGAATGCGAGCCGATCGCGCTGGTGCCGACACATCCGGTCGAATTGCCCCTGGCCAGCGCTGGCGCGCTCGATCGCGCCGCCCGCATGATCATCGAGGCCAAGCGTCCGCTGCTGATGTTCGGCGCCGCGGCGTCGCGCCCGCGCGTGACTCCCGATGTCGCCCAGTTCGTGCTGCGAACGCAGATTCCCTATTTCACCACGCAGATGGGCAAGGGCACGGTGCCCGGCGGCACCGAGCTCTACATGGGAACGGCGGCTCTTTCGGAACGCGACTACGTGCACGAGGCCATCGAGCAGGCTGATCTGATCATCACCATCGGCCACGACACGGTCGAGAAGCCGCCCTTCATCATGGGCGCGAAAGGGCCGAAGGTCATTCATGTCGGCTACCAGACGGCTGATGTCGAGCAGGTCTATTTCCCGCAAGCCGAGATCGTCGGCGACCTCGGCCCGTCGCTGGCGCTGCTGGCGGACCGCATCGAGGGCAGGATTCCCAACGCGCAGGCCCTGCTGCCGCTGCGCGAAGGCATTTTGAGCCGCATCGCCGCGCGCGCCACCGAAGACCGTTTCACGCCGCAGCGCATCGTACATGATGTGCGCGCTGTGATGCCGGCCGACGGGATCCTCGCGCTGGACAACGGCATGTACAAGATCTGGTTCGCGCGCAACTACCGCACGCGCATGGCCAACACGCTGCTGCTCGACAATGCGCTGGCCACCATGGGTGCCGGCCTGCCGTCGGCGATGATGGCGGCACTGCTCTATCCCCGACGCCGTGTCATGGCCATTTGCGGCGACGGCGGTTTCATGATGAACAGCCAGGAACTGGAGACTGCTGTCCGGCTCAAGCTCAATCTCGTCATCCTGCTGCTGGAAGACCACGCTTATGGCATGATACGCTGGAAGCAGGCTGTCGACGAATTCCCGGATTTCGGCATGACCTTCGGCAATCCCGACTTCGTCAAATACGCCGAAGCCTATGGCGCCAGGGGCACCAGGGTTGGCGCGATAGCCGACCTGCAACCGGCGTTGGAACAGGCCTTCGCCGGCGGCGGCGTGCATCTCGTCGTGGTGCCCATCGACTATTCCGAAAACACCAGGGTGCTCGTCGACGAATTGCGAGAGCGACTGCCGGCGCCAAAGGCACCCTGACGGCAGCGGCAAAGCCGCCGTCAGGATCGGTTGATGCCTACAGCTTGCAGTAAGGCGTTACCGGCGCGATCGTGCCGAAATCCTTGACGATCTCGTAGCCGATGCCGTCCGCCGCCGCCTTGCCGACATAGGAATGGCAGAGTGTGTGGTTGTTGCTGGCATCGACCCGGATCTTGCCTTGTGGCGCATCGAACTCGATCGTCGGCAGCGCCTTGAGCACATCGTCGTCCTTCAGCGAGCCAGCCTTCTCCGCCGCCAGCGCGTAGAGATGCAGGCCGTTATAGCCGGCCTCGCCGATGCCATTGACCATCTTCTCCTGGCCGAATTTTTCGCGGAAGTTCGCGATGAACTTCTTGTTGACCGGGTTGTCGAGCGCCATCCAGTAGGGCTGCGGCGCGTAGGTGCCGGCGGCGACGCCAGGCGGCAGCGCGTCCTTGTTGAAGACCTCGTCGAGCGGTGCGATCAGAGGCTGCTTGATGTCGAAGCTGCGATACTGCTTGAGCTGCGTGACGGCGTCGTTGCCGACCACCATCGACCACACGACGTCGGGCTTCAGCGACTTGATCTTCTGGAAGGCCGGGCCGAAATCCGTGGTGCCGAACGGATAATAGTCGGCGCCGACAATCTTGCCGCCGGCCTTTTCATAGGCGGCTGTGATCGCCTCGGTCATTTTCTGCGGCCAGGCATAGTCGGACGCCATGATGTAGATGGTCTTGCCGAGGTTTTCGGCCACCCACGGCATCATCGGGTCTACCTGCTGCATCGGGATAGGTCCGGTGGCGACGAAGTAGCGATTGCATTCGCCGCCCTCGAAATTGGTCGGGTAGAAGAACAGCTTCTTGGCCTTCGAGGTGACGGAAAGCGTGGCGCTGCGCTCGGGCGAAATGATCGTTCCCATGATCACGTCGACCTTGTCCTCGTTGAGGAGCTTGCGGGCCTTGTCGATGGAGCCCTTGGTCGTGGTCTGGTTGTCCTCGATGAAGAGCTCCACCTGGCGCCCGCCAATGCCGTTGGCGGCGTTGAGTTCGGCGGCGGCGAGCTTGTAGCAGTTGAGCAGCGTCTCGCCGAGGATCGCCTGCAGCCCGGTGATCGGGATCGACAGCCCGACCTTGACCGTGTCTGCGGCGCGCAGGATTCCCGGCGCGCCGACCATTGCGAAGGCGGCCGCGGCGCCGCCGGATTTCAGAACAGTTCTTCTGTTTATCATTGTTGTGTTCCCTTCCAGTCCAGGCGCGCCCCATGCACGCCTTACAAAGCCAAGAGGTCCTTCAGCAGGGTCTCGTCGGCGAATGCTTCCGGCGTGCCCTCATGCACGATCCTGCCCTTCTCCATCACCAGGCAGCGGTCCGCCGCCTTGAGGACGAGATCGAGATTCTGCTCGACCAGGACGATGGCGATGCCGCGCTCGCGCGCGATGCGCGGCACCAGCTCGGCGATCGACTGCACGATGTTCGGCTGGATGCCTTCCGAAGGCTCGTCGAGCAGCAGCACCGACGGCAGGCCGCACAGCGCGCGGCCTATCGCCAGCATCTGCTGCTGGCCCCCCGAGAGCGTACCGGCGGTCTGCGCCTCGCGCTCGCGAAGGATGGGAAAATAGCCAAAGATGTCGGCTGGAATGTCGCCGTCGCCACGATCCTTGGCGGCGCGCGTGCCGACTTCCAGGTTCTGCCGCACCGTCAGCTGGTTGAAGATACCGCGGCCCTGCGGCACATGGGCGATGCCCGCCCGCGCGCGGCGGAAGGCCGGGGCGTTGGTGAGATCCTGGTCGCCGAGAACCACCGCACCGCCGCTCGCCTTCAGGCCCCCGGCGATGACGCGCAGCAGCGTTGTCTTCCCGGCGCCGTTGCGGCCGAGCAGGCCGACCACTTCGCCAGCCGCGACGCCGAGGTCGATGCCGTTCAGCACCGGGAGCAGGCCGTAGCCGGCCGACACGGCAAGTGTCCGCAGCATGGTCAGCGCCTCCCCAGATAGACGTCGCGGACCATCTCGTCGGCCTCGATGTCGTGGAAGGGACCGCTGCGAAGCCGGCGACCCTGGTGCAGCACCAGCGTTTCGCAATTCAGCGCCCGCACGAAGCGTATGTCGTGCTCGACGGCGACGATCGAGAACTCGCCCTTCAGCCGCAGCAGCATTTCGGCCGTCGCCAGCGTCTCCTGCGGCGTCATGCCGGCGGTTGGCTCGTCGAGCAAAAGCAGCCGTGGCTCGATGGCCAGCGCCATACCGATCTCCAGCCATTGCTTCTGGCCGTGCGCCAGTTCGCCGGCCAATGTGGCAGCACGATTGGTCAGCGCGACCAGTTCCATCAATTCACCGATTGGCCGCGCCGGGGAGGGGGCACCCCATCGTGCGACCTTGAGGTTGTCCTCAACCGAGAGGCTCGGGAAGACCGACGGGATCTGGAACTTGCGGGCAATGCCGAGCCGGGCGATGCGATGCAGCGGCAGGCCGGCAATGTCGCGGCCGAGGAAATGGACGCTGCCGCTGGTCGGGCGCAACGTGCCGGTCAGCACGTTCAGGAAGGTACTCTTGCCGGCGCCGTTCGGGCCGATGATGCAGCAGAGCGCCTTGTCGCGGACCGTCAGGTTCAATCCTTCGAGGGCCTGCAACCCTCCGAAGCGGATGCCGACATTTTCGGCTTGGAGCAGGACGTCGCTCATCAGGCCTGGCTCCTGCCTTTGAACAGGCTCTTCAGCCGCGCATAGATCGACAGGATGCCGTCCGGCAGGACAAAGACGATGATGACGAAGACGCAGCCCAGCAGCAGCGGCCACAGGCTCGGATTGAAGCTGCTGATCGTCTGCTGTGCGCGCTGGATGAAGATTGCGCCCAGCACTGGGCCAAGCAGCGTGCCGCGCCCGCCGACCGCCACCCAGACAATGACCTCCGTCGACAGAAGCAGTCCGGACAGATCGGGGGCAACCAGCCCGGCCATGCAGACATAGAGCGCGCCGGCAAGCCCGGCGATGGCTGCCGAAAGGATGAAGGTGACGAGCAGCCGTAACGGCGCATTGTGGCCGAGTGCCGCCGCCCGGACCTCATTATCCTGAATGGCGGTCAGCACCGTGCCCCAGCGGCCACGGCTGATCGACCACAGCGACAGAACGGCCACCGCCACGATGACCGCGACGAAGATATAGCTCGACAGGTCCTGGCTGAGATCGACATGCCGGCCGCCAAGATCGAATTCGATCGGCGGGATCCCGATCAGGCCGCTGTCGCCGCCGGTGACCGAACTCCAGGAGATGGCCGCCTGCTGGCAGATGACGCCCATGGCCAGCGTGACGATGGTGAAGTAGCTGCCGCGGATGCCGCCGAAGAACAGGAAGTAACCGATGATGGCGGCGACGAAGGCAGCCCCCGCAATGGCGCCCACGATGCCGAGCAGGCTGCCGAAAGGAATCGCGTCATTGAGCGTGACCAATGCCATGATGTAGCCGCCGATGCCAAAGAAGGCGGCGTGGCCGAAACACAGGATTCCGGTGCGGCCCCAGAAGAAGTCGAGGCTCGCCGCGAACAGGCCGAAGATCAGCGCGTCGCGGATCACCGTCAGTTGGTAGCCGTCGGCGAGGAAGGGATAGAGGATCGCGAGCGCCACGCAGACGGCGAAGATCAGCAGCCAGTTGCGGTCGCGGGCGATCATCGCGACGCCCCGTTGAACAGGCCGTTGGGCCGCACCCGCACGGCGACGATGGCCGCCAGCAGCACGACCGCCTGCGCCAGCGATGGCGAGATCTGGTAGTTGAGGATGCTGGTCAGCCCGCCGACGAAGACGCTGCCGGCGACGAGGCCGCCAATCGAGCCGACCCCGCCGACGATGACGACGAAGAAGGCGTTGGCGAGATAGTTCACCCCCATCTGCGGCAGCACGATCGCCAGGGGCGCGACCAGTCCCCCAGCCAGCCCCGCGATTGCCGCGCCGAAGGTGAAGGCGATGGCGTAAGTGCGGCGCGTGTTGATACCGACGCCCTCCGCCATTTCGCGGTTCTGGATGACGGTGCGGATGTCGAGCCCGAACGACGTCCGGCTGATCAGCAGGATGACGCCGAGCAGGGTCAGCATGGCGATGGCAATCAGGATCAGCCGGTAGGCCGGATAGACGGTGAAGAAGAGGTCGAGCGTGCCCTCGACCGGCGGCGTCACCGGCTTGGCGCCGAGGCCAAAGGTCAATTCCAGCCCTTGCTGCAGGATGAGGCTGACGCCCCAGGTGGCAAGCACCGTCGACACCGGCCGCGAATAGAGGTGGCGAATGACGGCGAATTCCAGGATGCAGCCGACCACGGCGCCGGCGATCGGCGCCGCAGCCAGGCCCAGCCAGAACGAGCCGCCCATACTCTGGATGAAGTATACCGCGAAGGCGCCGACGGTCACAAACTCGCCATGCGCCAGATTGGTCACGTTCATCAGGCCGAAGCTGATGGCGAGCCCGAGCCCGACCAGCATCAGGATGCTGATCAGCGTCAGCGCATTGAGCAATGTCGTGATGGCGAAATCCATCGCTTCAGGCCGCGCTGGCGAGGCGTTGGCGCAAGCCCGCGAGCAGGCCTTCAGCGGCATCGATCACCGCCGCCTGATGCGGCTGCAGGTCCTGCCCCGCCCACTCGTCGATATGGTCCGACAGCGGGTCGACCACCTCGGTGCGGTGATTGGCCAGCGTCTCGATGACGGCGTGGCCGCAGAATGGCACATAGCCCTCGGAATAGCCGCCTTCATGGCTCATCATCAGCCGTCCGTTCGAGACTTCGGCCGCAAACGCCACCATGCGCGCGGCAAGGCGGCGAAAACATTCGCTGTTGAGCATCATGCGGCCGAGCGGATCGAAGCCGGACGCGTCGAAACCGGAAGCGACGATGACGAGGTCGGGCTTGAACGCGCGCAAGGCAGGACCGATGACGCGGTCGAACGTGGCTTCATAGGCGCCGGTGCCGCTGCCGGCCGGCAACGGGACGTTGATGTTATAGCCTTCGCCGGGTCCCTTGCCGTTGTCGACGAGCGCGCCGCGTCCGGTCGGGTACAGATTGTCCTGATGGAGCGAAATCGTCAGCACCGACGGATCGGAATAAAACACCGTCTCGGTGCCATTGCCGTGATGCACGTCCCAGTCCACCACGGCGGCACGGCCGAGCAGGCCCTCGTGCTGCAGCCGCCGCACGGCGACGCCGATGTTGGAGAACAGGCAATTGCCCATGGCCTGGTCGGGTTCGGCGTGGTGCCCGGGCGGCCGCGCCAGCGCGTAGGCGTTGTCGACGCGGCCGGTCAGCACGGCTCGCATGGCGGCATAGGTGGTGCCGGCGGATAACAGCGCGATGTCGAAACTGTTGAGGCCGATCGGTGCCTGAGGCCCGGCGAAACCGGATCCGCCTTCGCTCAGCATCCTGATATCATCGACGTGGCGCTGCGTGTGGACGCGCAGCAGGTCTTCCCCCGTTACCGGTTCGGCAATGATTGGAACCAGATGGCGTGCCAGGCCACTGACCTGGATGAGATTGTTGAGCCGTCGTTTGGATCCAGGCGATTCCAGGTGGCGTCCGGGTTCCACGAAACGGCCGGGAGGCATCATGTCGGCGCTGGAGCCGGTATCATGCCACATCAGCTGTTCGTGAAAAACGTAGCCTGTCGCCATCCGCGGCATCCTCTAAAAACCAGACGCTAGCAGGCTAACAATCGCCCGGCCCGACCCTAAAGAGGGGCCATGTCAGTCATCTATGCCCCTCCTTTCGGAGGGGTGCGGAGGTTTGCGGCGACCTGCGCGGCGCGCACTGCCTGGACGCGGTTCGATACCGAGAGCTTGCCGAAGATGTTTTTCAAATGCCACTTCACCGTCGTTTCGCTTACCGACAGTGCAACGGCGATATCGCGATTTGACATGCCTTCCGACAGAAAGTGCAGCAGCTCGGACTCGCGCTGGGTGAGCTGTTCTTTCTCGACCGTCGGGGCGGCTGTTTTGCGCGTCGTCACGGGCATCGTCTGCGCGGCATCGATGATGCGCGTCGCATAGGCCGACAGTGACGGGTCGGCCTTTGCCTGGGCCGCCCGCAGCCGCATCAAACCCTCGACGACAGACTTGCCTTCGTCGACGAAGGAGCGGATGAAGCCCGAGGGTTGCGCAAGGCGCAATGCTTCGTGCAGATGGCGGTCTGCTTCCCGCTGGTCATGGCCGGCGCTCTTGGCGCGCAGGATCAGCGCCAGTATGTGCCGGCGCATGCGCCCGCTGCTTTTCGTTCGCTCCAGCAGCGCGTCGAAAATCGCCGCCGCCGCCGCGTAGGATTTTTCCGCCGTAAGCAGCCGGCCTTCGGCGAAGAACTCGAATTCGTTGGCGACGGTAGAGGCGGTTTCAGCGCTTTCGCGGCGATGCTCGTCGAGCAGCGCGCGGGCTTCCGGGGTGCGGTTCTGGTCAAGAAGCAGCCGGATGCGATCGTGCACCAGCACCGAAGCGAGGCGGCGGTAGACGGAGCCGCGCACGCGCTGGTAGACGCGCTCCAGCATGTCGAGGGCGGCTTGGCCGCGACCGGTCAGCTGCAGCACCCGGGCATAGGTCGGCACGCTGGCCAGGGGATAGACAATGACCGCTGCGCCCTCGATCAGCGGCCCGAGATTCTCGACCAGCGCCAGTGCTTCGCCGGATGCGTTGGTCTCATAGGCGAGTTCGGCAAGCAGCGTTCCGGCGAGGGCCTCGGCATAGGAGTTGGCGCCGATCCGCGTCCTGGCCTCGATGATCGCGTTGCGCAGCAGCCGTTCGGCCGCGGGCAGGCGGCCGGCCGAGCGCTCGATGACGGCCATGTAGCAGTTGGCGATGGTGACGCCGAGCAGGCTGCCGCTTCGCTCATGGGCCTTGCGCGCCGCGTCCACAGCAGCGCGCGCCCCCTCAAGGTCGCCCAGCGCGTAGAGATTGTAGCCGATGACGTTTGCGGTCGCGCCTTCCATGAACCAGGCATCGGGGGCGATGACGCGCAGGGCCGCCAGTGCGGTGTCGCGCGCGTCCTCGAACTGTTCCAGCGTGCTGTGCACGGCCGCTGCAAGGACCTCGAGTTCCGCCTCGATGGTCGTGCCGGCCAGCGTGCCTGGGTCCTTGCTATCGGTCGGCCCGGTTTCGACGAGCTGGCGCGCATTGGCGAGGGTCTGCTGGGCAATCTCGGGCTGGCTGCTGTGCACCGCAAGCCACAGCACGACGAGTTGCAGCCGGATGCGCTGGTCGATCAGTTTCCTTGGCAGCAGCGCCAGCAGCTGGCGCACATAGAGAAGCTGGCATTGGGCGATGAGTTCGAGCGCGTTGTTCTCGATGAACACCGCGGCGCGGGCTTCGTCGCCGGCGGCGAGCGCATGGCCGATGGCCTCGGTCAGCATCTTGCGTTCACCGAACCATTCCGAAGCCGCCAGGTGCAGCGGTGCGATCATCTCCGGCTCGCGCCGTTCCATTTCACGGCTGAGGAAGTCGTGGAAAAGGTGATGATAGCGGAACCAGCGCCGTTCCTCGTCGAGCGGCACCAGGAACAGGTTGCGGGTCTCGATCTCGGTGATGGCAACCTCGGCGTCCGCCGCCCGCATCACCGCCCGGCAGGCCTCGGCGCTGAAGCGCTCGAAAATCGAGGAATAGAGCAGGAACTTCGCCAGCGCCGGCGGCAGTTCCAGGAACACTTCTCCCATCAGGAAGTCGGCGACGTTGCGGTTGGCGCCGGTGAAATTGCCGATGACTGTTTCGGGCGCATGGGCCGCACCGAGCGACAGCGAGGCGAGCTGCAGGCCGGCGGCCCAGCCTTCGGTGCGCGAGCACAGTGTTTCCACCGTGCCGCTGCTGACAGAGAGGCCAAGCTTGTCGTTGAAGAAGGCTTCGGCTTCCGACGAGGCGAAACGCAGATCGTCCGGGCCGATTTCAAAGATATCGCCGAGCACCCTGAGCTTGCCGAGCTGCAGCTCGGGCAGGTTGCGCGAACCGATGACGAAGACGACGTTGGTTGGTGCCTGCCGGGTCAGCCGTTCCATGAACCGCTTCACCGCCGGTGCATCGATGGCGTGATAGTCGTCGAAGAACAGGGTGATGTCGGCGTGGCGTGCCGCCAAACCCGACACGAGTGCCGCAAGCACCACGTCGAGCTGCGGGATGGGGCTCGACTGGAAGGCGAGGTCGAGCTCGGCCGGGTTCTGGACGAGATGGCGCAACGCCCCCACCAGATGCGACAGGAAGGCGCCTTCGTCATTGTCCGTCGCCTCGCAGGACAGCCAGGCCGTCAGCCGGCCGTGGCGCGCGACTTCGGCCGCCCATTGCGCCATCGTCGTCGATTTGCCGAAGCCGGCGGGCGCGGCGAACAGCACGATGCGCGTGTCGACATGCCGCTCCAGCCTCGACAAGATGCTCTCGCGCCGTACCCACCGGCGATGGTGAGGCGATGCCGGGCTGGCGGGTTGCGACGACGGTCTCATCTGGCGCCGGGCACCCATTCCGTTTCGATCAGCGGAATTTGCGGCGCGCAATCGCGCGGCAGGGTGCCCTTGATCCTGGGATCATCGGTGATTTCGAAACCGGTTGCATAGGGTTCAAATCCGCAAGCCCGGTAGAAACCGATAACGCTGTGATGATCGAAGCTGCTGGTGTGCAGCCAGATGCGGATGGGGCCTAGGCGCCATGCCTGGTCGAGCGCGCCTGCCATCAGCCGTTTGCCGAAGCCTTGGCCAGTCAAGGAGGGAAACAGGCCGAAATAGGTAATCTCGATCTCGTTGCTGCCGGCGACCGAGAATTCGACCATGCCGACATGCCGCCCACTCTCATCATGGCCGTAGTAGAGATGCTGACGTCGGTCGGCGAAATGCGCCGCGATGTCGGCGTCCGACATTTCGGCGGCGCGGTCCCAGAGCCAGGGAGCGCCGATCTCGAGGAAGACTGCGCGGTAGACGGCGGGATCGGGCTTGGTGACGCGGGTCATCGCCAGCGGATGCGCGAGACCGGGCACCGGGGCACGCGCCTCCATCCACGTCACCGCATTGATGATTTTGCCTGCCGGCACGCGCCGGTAGCCCGGGACGAGATCGGTGGTTTCATCCGGCAATGAGCCTTCAGTGACTTGCATCTGTCCTCGGTCTTCCGCCGCGCAGCCTGGCCGGCATGTCAAGAAGCTGATGCCAACTCTGCGGCCGCCTGCCAAGTGGCTCCAGAGGTGGGCCATGATTTTGACCCGCCTGTCGCCTTGCCTTTTCGAAGAATGGCATATGAGATATGATACACCATCCATGGAGAAGCGGAATATCATGCCTGAACGAATTGCGGACGAGGCCATCTTGCGGGCGGTCGACGATGGCTTCGACCGCCAGCTCGCCTTCTTGGCGGACCTCGTACGCTTTCCCTCGCAGCGTGGTGAGGAACACGCCGCGCAATCCTTCATGGCGGCTGCTTATGAAGCCAACGGCTATGCGGTCGATATGTGGCGTGTCGATGTCGATGCGATCCGCGACCTGCCCGGATTCTCGCCCGTAGCGGTTTCGTACGATGACGCGTTCAACGTCGTCGCCACCCACACGCCGAAAAACGTCACCGGTCGCTCGCTGATCCTCAACGGCCATATCGATGTGGTACCGACCGGACCGCTCGACCGCTGGGTGCGAGATCCCTACGATCCGGCGATCGAGGATGGCTGGATGCATGGCCGTGGCGCCGGCGACATGAAGGCCGGCCTGTCGGCCTGTCTTTATGCGTTGGCCGCCTTGCGCGGCCTCGGCTATCAACCGGCGGCGAAAGTGTTCCTGCAGTCGGTGGTCGAGGAGGAGTGCACCGGCAATGGTGCGCTCGCTTGCCTGCAGCGCGGTTATCGCGCCGACGCCGCCTTCATTCCCGAACCGCTGGAACCAAGATTGATGCGGGCGCAGGTTGGGCCGATCTGGTTCAAGGTCGAGGTCGACGGCGATCCGCAGCACGCGTCGGGCGCCTTTTCCGCCGGCGCCAATGCCATTGAGAAGGCCTTCCTCATTATCCAGGCGCTGAAGCAGCTCGAAATCGTCTGGAATGCCAGAAAGATTGACGACAGGCATTTCTGTAATCACCCGCACCCGATCCGATTCAACCTCGGCAAGATCCAAGGCGGCGAATGGACATCGAGCGTTCCGGCGCGCTGCGTCTTCGAGATGCGGGTCGCGACCTATCCCGGCCAGAAGCTCGAGGACGCCAGGGCCGAACTCGAGGCCTGCATCGCCGATGCCGCCCGCGCCGATCCGTTCCTCGCCAATCGCCTGCCCAGGATGACCTACAACGGCTTCATGGCCGAGGGCTATGTGCTGGAAGGCGCCGACGAGATGGAAGCCGTGCTGCGCCGCAGCCATACCGCCGTGTGGGGTGAGCCGTTGACGGAACATGTCACCTCGGCCACCACCGATGCGCGCTTCTTCGGCCTTTATGCCGACACGCCGGCAATCGTCTACGGCCCGATCTGCCGCATGCCGCACGGCTATGACGAGGCTGTCGATCTCGATTCCGTGCGCAAGGTCACCCAGACCATTGCGCTCTTCATCGCCGACTGGTGCGGCCTCGAACCCATCGATGCCGAGGTCAGGCCATGAACGCGGCCATATCGGATGCTTTCGGCGAGACGCTCGCGGACGATGCGCCCGATGTCTCGATCGCCGAGGCGCTTGCCCTGTTGCGTCGCCACTATGGGCTCACTGGCAGCGCGCGCACTCTGCCAGGCGAACGCGACCACAATTTTCACATCCAGACAGAAGGCGAGGGTGAATTTGTCCTGAAGGTCTCGCATCCGGCGGAAGAGGCCGATTTCACCGATTTCCAGAACAAGGCGCTCGACCATATACTGACGGTCGACCCGGCTTTGCCGGTTCCCTCGGTGCGCAAGAGCCTTGAAGGCGAAGCGCAGTTCATGGTCGACCTCGGCGGATCGGTGCCGCGCATCGTGCGGCTCGTCACCTATCTGCCGGGCCAGCTGCTTTCGCGCTCGCCCACCTCATCGGCACAGGATCGCAATCTCGGCATCTTCCTCGCCCGGCTTGGCCGGGCGCTGCGCGGCTTCTTCCATCCGGCCGCCGGCAGCGACCTTTTGTGGGACATCCGCAAGGTCGCCAAGACGCGGCCCATGCTGGCGCATATCGTCGATGCCGGCCACCGCGCCATGGTCGAGCGTGTCATCGACGCCTACGAGGAGCACGCGGCGCCGGTTATTCCCGGACTGCGCGCCCAGATCGTCCACAACGACATGAACTCCTACAATGTGGTGATGGATGCTTCGCGACCGGAAATGGTCAACGGCGTCCTCGATTTCGGCGACATGATCCATTCGCCGCTGATCTGCGATCTCGCCATCGGGGCCGTCTATCGCTGGCCGGCCGAAGGTCATCCGCTGGCGCCCGCCGCGCGCTTCGTCGCCGGCTATCAGTCCGTGCAGCCGCTCGAGATCGAAGAACTTGGCATCCTCTTTCACCTCATTCGTGCCCGCCTCGCACTCATCGCCAACATCGCCAGCTGGCAGGCCGAGCGTTTTCCAGCCAAGCGCGACTATGTCCTGCGCCTCATCACCGAGGTCTGGGCCTCGCTTGAGCGGCTGGACGGACTGTCGTCCGCGGACGCCCGCCGCTATTTTCTCGATCATTCCAAGCCGGAGTAGATGCCCGTGTCCCTGTCCTCGCCACATCCTGCAAATGTCGATTCGGCGGCATCCGAGCAAGCGCTGCTCGAACGCCGCGCCAGATTGCTCGGGCCGACCTATCGCGCCTTCTACCGCAGCCCGATCCATCTGGTGCGTGGCAGCGGTGTCTGGCTCTACGATGCCCAAGGCCGAAAATACCTCGACGCCTATAACAACGTCGCCTCCGTCGGACACTGCCACCCGCGCGTCGTGGAGGCGCTGTCTGGGCAGGCCGCCACGCTCAACACGCACACGCGCTATCTCAGCGAGATCATCCTCGACTATGCGGAAAGGCTGCTCGGCACGCTTCCTTCCCATCTTGGCCATGCCATGTTCACCTGCACCGGCAGCGAGGCCAATGATCTCGCCATCCGCATCGCCCAGCACTCGACGGGCAACACCGGCGTGATCATCACCGGCTTCGCCTATCACGGCGCCACCATCGCGACAGCACAGCTGTCGCCGGCGGCGGTCGGGGCAGCGGGCGTGCCCGCCCGGCATCGGGCCGTGCCGGCGCCGGACACGTTCCGCGACGGCGGCCGCGCCGCGCATGATTTCGCCAGAAATGTCGCCGCCGCCATCGAGGATATGCGCGCGCAAAACATCCGCCCGGCGGCGCTGCTGCTCGATTCCGCCTTTTCCAGCGACGGCATCTTCTTCCCCGACGCTTCCGTCATGCGCGAGGCGGCCGATCATGTCAGGAAGGCCGGCGGCATCGTCATCGCCGACGAGGTCCAGTCCGGTTTCGGCCGGCTCGGCCAGGGCATGTGGGGCTTCGCCAACTATGGCCTCGCGCCTGATATCGTCACCATGGGCAAGCCGATCGGTGACGGGCATCCGATGGGCGCGGTGATCGTGCGGCCGCACCTGGTGAGCTCGTTCGGTTCGAACACCGGCTACTTCAACACTTTCGGCGGCAATCCGGTCGCCGCCGCGGTCGGCATCGCCGTGCTCGATGTGATCGAGGGCGAGGGGCTGATCGAGAACGCGCGGACGGTTGGCGCCTATACAGGAGAATTGCTGCGCGCCTTGCAGAGCCGGCACGGCATGGTCGCCGATGTCAGGCACAACGGCCTCTATTTCGGCGTCGAGCTGATGGCGGAGGATGAGGCCACTGCTGCTGCCAAGACTTCATCCGTCGTTGAAGCCATGCGCGAGGACGGCGTGCTGATTTCGTCCTGTGGCCCCCGCGGCAATGTGCTGAAGATCAGGCCGCCGCTGCCCTTTGCCAGGGACAATGCCGAGCAGCTGGCCGAGGCGCTCGATCGCGCACTGTCGAACTGGTGAGCTGAGCGGGCACGCATGCTGAAGCTCGAGCATCAAACCCTCAACGACCGCGCCTACGGCGCGCTCAAGCAGGAGTTGATCTCGGGCGGCTTCAGCCCGGGCCAGACACTGGTCATCCGCAAGCTTGCCGAGAGCTTTGGCATTTCGACGACGCCGATCCGCGAGGCGCTGCAAAGACTGGTCGCCGAGCGACTTCTGGAAATGCAGAACAACCGCTCGATCATCGTGCCCTTGCTCTCCGCGCCCGCCTTCTCGGAACTGACGCGCATCCGCATCGCCGTCGAGGGACTGGCAGGCGAGATGGCCACGTCACGGATGACTGAAAGCGGGCTGGCCGACATCCAAGCCGCGCTCGGCGACATGCAGCGGGCCATCGAGGCGCAGGACGCCACGGCCTATTTGGCCCTGAACGAAGACTTCCATTTTGCTATTTATGAGCACGCCGGCGCGCCGATCCTCTTGAACATGATCCGCGATCTCTGGGGGCGCGTCGGACCCTATCTCAAGCTCCTGATGCGGGCCGATCGCTACATTCCGCAATCCAATGATGCACACCGCAGGATCGTCGCCGCATTGGAACAGCGCAACGGCTCGGCCGTTCGGGCTTCCCTTGAAGAGGATATCTCCGTGGCGGCCGCGGTCCTCTCCGACAATCTTCACATGGCGCACTGACCGCAGGGCAGGCTCGGTCGGCCTAAGCCGCCTCGTCCATCCGGTCGCGCAGGATGCTCCAGCCAAGCAGCATGTTGGGCGCGTGCCGCAGCAGGGCATGGAGCGGAATTGGCGCCGGCGGTGCGAAGGGCACCGGCAAATCACGCGCTTCGGTTCCAGCGGCCCAGTCGGCCAGCACCTTGCCCATCGCCGTGGTCATGGCAATGCCGCGTCCATTGCAGGCGCGACCGGCGATCAGCCCCGGTCCGAGGTCCAGGAGATGCGGCAGGAAATCCGGTTCGACCGCCGCCATCCCCGACCAGCTGTAGGCAAGGGGGGGCAAATCAGGCAGGTCGAGGTGCCGGCCGAGCCGTCGCCAGATTGTTTGCGGCACGCGCGTATCGGCGCCGGCGCCAAGAATATGCATGCCGCCGCTGATCAGCCGGTTGTCGGCGTCGAAGCGAAAGGTGAAGAGGTTGCGCCTGGTGTCGCCGACGCCTTGTCCGCCAGGCAGCAGACGCGTTCGGATTTCCTGCGGCAGGGGCGCGGTCGCGATCTGGAAGACCTTCAGCGGAATATAGGTTCGCCGCAGCAACGGATCGAGCGACCCGCCATAGGCGTTGGTAGCGATCAGCACCTTGGCCGCGCGTACCAGGCCCAACCGTGTTTGAAGTGCCCAACCATCGGCGACGTGATCGATCGAGGTGACCGGCGTGTGCTCGAAAATCTTCGCGCCGGCCTTCTCCGCCGCATCGGCTAGCCCCAGCGCATAGGCGACCGGATTGAGCACGCCGCTTGAACGATCCATCCAGCCACCGACATAGCCGCGCGCGCCGGTCAGCGCTTCGACCTCTTGCCGATCCAGGGTGACGACAGGCCGGCCGCGCCGCGCCCATTGGTCCGCGCGGGATTTGACCTTCTCCAGGGCCGCCGGCGAGTGCGCCGGCTGGATCCATCCGTTCTGCACCGCATCGCAGTCGATGCCGTGCCGCCGGATCAAGCCGAAGACGAGGTCGGCACTGCCGGCGGCAAAATCGATGAGGCGTTCGCCGCGCTCGGCGCCAAGATGCGCGAGGATGCCATCGGGATCCATCCTGGCGAAGTTCGGCACGACGAAACCGGCATTCCTGCCGGTCGCGCCCCAGGCGATGATCTCGGCTTCGAGAACGGCGATGGAAAGTCCTTTTCCGGCGGCGTGCAATGCGGTTGAAAGGCCAGAAAATCCGCCGCCGACAATGGCAAGGTCGACATCGAGGTTGCCACTCAGCGCAGGCCGCTTGCGGCGATCGCGGCTGATGGCATGCCAAAGCGAAGTGCCGTTCGCACTCTGCCGGACCAGGGAATTCATGAACCGGAACTGCTTTTGTCCGTGGCGATCCGCGTGCGCTTGCCGAAGCGCGTCCGCAGCGGCCTGTCGCCGAACAATCCGTTCGGCCGCATCAGCAGGATCACGCAGAGCATCACGCCGATGGCGACGATCTGCAGCGAAGCGGCGCGCGCCTGCTGCTCGGGCGGGAAGAACACGCTGGTCAGCGTGCCCGATCCGGCCCAAATCCCCCAGACCAGGACACTGCCGATGACCGCGCCGAGATTGCTGCCCGAGCCCCCGACGATCAGCATCACCCAGACCTGAAAGGTGAGGATCGGCAGGTAATTGTCCGGCGCGATGAAGCCGGTGAAATGCGCCTGCAGCGCGCCGGCCAGCGCCATGATGGCGCCGCCGACGGCAAACGCCTGGACGCGGTAGAAGCGCGCGCTCTTGCCCAGCGAAATCGCGGCCCGCTCGTCCTCCCGCAGCGCCTTCAGCACACGCCCCCAGGGGCTGCGCGACAGGTGTTCCAAGGCGAGATAGGCAATCAGCGTCACAGCGCAGACGACGGCAAGGTTCGACAGGTTGAACAGCAGCGGCGTCTCCGCCAGGCCGCCGAAGGGGCGCGGGATGAAGCCGATGCCGAAAGGTCCGCCGGTCAGTTTCTGCGCGTTGAGCGCGACCAATTGCACGACGACGGCCACGCCGAAGGTGGTGATCGCCAGATAGTCGGATCTAAGACGCAACGTCGCCATGCCGGTAAGCGCGGCCGCAATGCCGCCAACGATCATGGCACCCACCCAGCCGGCGAGGATGGGCAGGCCAAAGCCGCCGAGCCGCGCGGGATCGTCCGGTGTCGTCAGCAGCGCCGAGGTGTAGGCGCCGATGGCGACGAAGCCCGCCAGGCCGACATTGAACAGGCCGGTCAGGCCCCATTGCAGGTTGAGCCCCAGCGTGACCAGTGAGAAGATCAGCGCCGTGGTCAGGAAGAAGGCGCCGTATCCGACCAGATCGATCATCTTTCCCGAACTCCGAAAAGGCCGATCGGCCGCACGAACAGCACGGCCATCAGGATGATGAAGGAAACGGCGGCGCGCCATTCGGCGCCGATCAGCTGCACCGCGCCGGCTTCGGCGAGACCGATGATCAGGCCGCCGAGCACCGCGCCCGGGATGCTGCCGATGCCGCCGAGGATGGCGGCGGCGAACATCGGCAGCAGCATGTCGAAGCCCATGAACGGGCGGATCTGCACCAGGATGCCGATCATCACGCCAGCCACGCAGGCGAGCGCGCCGCCGATGATCCACGTCACCCGCACCACGCTGGCAACGTCGATCCCGACGACGCGGGCCAGTGCCGCGTTCTGGCTCAAGGCCTGCATGGCGCGGCCAGTCTGCGTGCGCGTCATCAACAGATGCACGCCGAGCACGAGTATGGCGGTCAACACGAGCAATGCGATCTGGTCGGGCGTGATGCGGATGCCGAAGCCGACCGGCATGGCGATCTGGATCGCCCGGCTGAAATAGGTCGGCCGTGAGGTGAAGGTGAATTCGAGCAGGCTGCGTAGCGCCATCGAGGCGCCGAAGCTCGCCATCACCACGATGATCGCCTGGCCCTGCGAGCGCAGCCGCGAAAACAGGATCTTGTCGAGCAGCAGTGCGAGCAAGGCGGTGAATGCCATGCCGACGATCAGGGCAACAAGAAGCGGCCAGCCGAAGGATAGCGGCCCGATCGGTGCCACCTTGCCGAACATCGCACCGATGGCACTGACCACGGCCAGCGTCGCATAGGTGCCCCAGGCCATGAAGTCGCCATGGGCGAAGTTGGAGAAACGCAGGATCGAATAGGTGAGCGTCACGCCGATGGCGCCGAGGCCGATCATCGAGCCGGTCAGCAATCCGTCGACGATGAATTGCAGGCTCATGCCGCGCCTCCCTTGCCTGCATGGGAAGGGCGCTGGCCAAGATAAAGTTCGGCGACGACAGGGTCGTCCCACAATTCGGAGGCGACGCCCTCGTGCCGGTCCTTGCCTTCGGCCAGCACATAGGCGCGGTCGCCGATGGCAAGCGCTGCCTTGGCGTTCTGCTCGACCAAAAGGATGGTGACTCCGGACTTGCGGATGCCGGCCAGCATCTCGAATACCATCGCGACGAACTTCGGCGACAGGCCGGCGGACGGCTCGTCCAGCACCAGCACCTTGGGATGGACAATCAGCGCCCGCGCCACGGCAAGCATCTGCCGCTGGCCTCCCGACAGATTGCCGGCGGCGGTGCGGCGCTGGTGGACAAGGTCGGGGAAGGCGGCGTACATTTCCTCGATGCGAGCCGGGATGTCGCGCCGCTCAAGGATGCCGCAGGACACCTTGAGATTGTCCTCCACCGACATCAGCGGAAAGATATTCTCGGTCTGCGGCACGAAGGCGAGGCCAAGCCGCACCATGGTGTGGGCGGGCGCGGCGGTGATGTCCCTGCCGTCCAGCAGCACCGTGCCGCCGGTGATCGGCACGAGGCCGGCGATCGCCTTGATGAAGCTCGACTTGCCGGCGCCGTTGGGGCCGAGCACGACGACGATCTCGCCTCTGTCGACGGTGATCGAGGCGCCGCGCACGATCGGCACGCCGGGCTCATAACCGGCTTCGAGGCCGCGGACATCGAGGACGGTCTCGCTCATACGGTGCCTCCGAGATAGGCCTCGATGACGCGCGGGTCGCGCGCGACCTCTTCTGCCGTGCCTTCGCTCAGCAGTTGGCCGCTCGCCATGACAAGGACGCGGTGGCAGAGCCGCGTCACCATGTCGATGTTGTGCTCGATCAGCAGGAAGGTGATGCCGCCCGCGTTGATGTCGCGGATGCGGTCGATGATGACTTCGAGCAGCGTCGCGTTGACGCCGGCGGCGGGTTCGTCAAGCAGGATGATCGCCGGGTCGGCCATCATGACCCGGGCAAGTTCGAGCAGCTTGCGCTGGCCGCCGGACAGCACGCGCGCCGGCTCATGGGCGAGATGGCTGAGGGTGACGAGTTCGAGCAGGTCGAGGGCTTTCGTCCGGGCGGCTTTTTCCTGTGCCGCCACCCGCCACGGCGTGAGGAAGTTAGCCAGCAGCTTTTCGCCGGCCTGGCCCTGTGCCGCGAGCATGATGTTTTCGATCAGCGTCAGATTGGGTAGCGGGCGCGGGATCTGGAAGGTGCGGCCGAGCCCTCTGCCGATGCGCAAATGAGCGGCTTCGCCGGAGACGCGCGTGCCGTTGAGAAGGATGTCGCCGCTGGTCGGCAGGATACTGCCTGCGAGCAGGTCGAACATGGTCGTCTTGCCGGCCCCGTTGGGTCCGATCAGGCCGAGGATTTCGCCGGCTTTGACATGAAACGAGACATCGTTGACGGCGACAAGGCCGCCGAACCGCCTGACGACGTTGCTTGCCGTCAGAACCGGGACACGGGTCTCCTTCCCCTGCCTTTCCGCTGCCTCGCTCATCAAACCCTCTGGCCGAAGACGGTCGTCGAAGTCTTCTGATTATGATTTGTGATCACACTTGCTTTGATCACGCTATTCGGCTTTAATTTCATCCGCAAGCCGAAAACCCGCCGAGAACGGAATTCCATGCAAAAGGCTGCCATCGAAAAAAACAACGAGGCGATCGCGGCCCAGCTCGCGCCGGTCGGCCGCGAGACGGTGCAGGATCGCGTCTATTCCGAACTGCGTCGCGCCTTGATCGGTGGCCTGTTCGAACCAAGCCAGGTGCTGACCATCCGCGGTCTGGCCGATGCGCTGGTCACTTCGACAATGCCGGTGCGGGAGGCGCTTGGCCGGCTGATCACGGAAAAGGCGCTGGAGGCGCTGCCCAACCGCTCGGTGCGCGTGCCGCCAATCACGCTGGAACGACTCGACGATCTCCTGCGCGCCCGCATCCTGATCGAGGGCGAGGCGATCGCGCTGGCTGCCGCCCGCATGGGACCGCGCCAGATCGCCACCATCGAAACCATTCTCGGCGAGTGGGACGAGATGCGGGCGCTGAAACACAAGAAGGATGTCGACCGCGAAGTGACGCTCAACCAGAGCTTTCACTTCGAGATCTATCGCTCCTGCGGCTCGGCCGTGTTGATCCCGATGATCGAGAGCCTGTGGCTGCAATCAGGTCCATGCATCCGCGTCGCCATCTACGCTTTCTCGGAAGCCGGCGAGGTCGACACCGCCCAGTATCACCGCCGCATCGTCGAGGCGCTGGCCACGCAGGATGCTTGGGCGGCGCGCGAAGCACTGGTCGCCGACATCAGCCGGCCCTTCACCTTCCTGCGCAGCAAACTGCAATCCGCCGCCGCGAAAGGCCAGATATGACCTCCATCAGGATCAGCGAGCCCCGCTCCAAGCTTTCCGTCACTGCGCTGCTGCTGCCGGAAAAGGCGCCGGAGAATGCGGCCTTTCTCACAGCCTATCTCGCCACGCCACGTGTCGTCCCCGCCATTCACGCCATGTGGACGGGACCTGAGATCTCCTCTCCGGTTCCATCAGCCGATCTCGAGGGGCAGGCCTATGCCCAGCCGCTGCCGGCGGAGAACGCGACCCTGACGCCGCAGCCAGGTGACATCGTGTTGTCCTACGTGCCGCCGCGCATGTGGGGCGGCAACCCCAACGCAATCTTCGACATCGGCCTGTTCTACGGGCAGGGCGCGCGTCTGCTGTTCCCGATCGGCTGGCTGGCCGGCAGCGTCGTCGCGCAGGTGAGACCCGGGGAGCGCGATCAATTCGCGGCTGCCTGCGGCATCATCCGCCGCAACGGCGCCTGCGACATCACCTTCAGCCTGGTGGAGGCCTGAAATGGCTGACGACAGTTTCGAGCTTTTCGATCTTCGCGTCGAGGCGGTCATTCCGCGGGGCAAGCCGATCTATTGCGGCGCCAGGGCCGGCGATTATTTCGAGCTCAAGGGCGAGATGCTGTCGATGCCGGCGGGGCAGGGCTTTTCGATCTATTCGATCTCGGCGGTGCTGCCGCTGCTGGCGGCGAAGCAGCGCCCGACCCACCCGAATGACTGGATGACCTCGGACGCGGAGATCGCCTGTCCCGATCCCAACTGCGCCAGCAGGCTGCGGATCGTCAGGCTGGCCAAGCGGCGGTTCAGCCATGCCGAAACCACGGCCGTGCCGCTGCCGAAGGGGAATGACTTGACATGACCGCCAAGGCATTCGAGCTCAGCCCGGGCTACGCGATTTCGCGCGTCATACGCGGTGGCTGGCAACTGGCCGGCGGCCATGGCGCCATCGATCGCAGTCAGGCCGTAAGCGACCTGATCGCCACCTTCGATGCCGGCATCTGGACCTATGACTGCGCCGATATCTACACCGGCGTCGAGGAATTGATCGGCGCCGCGCGCTTGCGGCTGGCCAATGAGCGTGGTCTCGATGCAGCCGCCAAAATGAAGGTGCACACCAAGCTCGTGCCCGACCTTGAACGGCTCGCTACGATCAGCCGCGACTATATCAGGGCCATCGTCGACCAGTCGCTGCGCAGGCTTAAGACCGAGCGGCTCGACCTCGTGCAGTTTCACTGGTGGGATTATGCGCAGCCGCGCTATGTCGAGGCGATGGGTTGGCTCGACGAGCTTCGGCGCGAGGGCAAGCTGCGCAATCTCGGCACCACCAATTTCGATACGCCCCGGCTTGCCGAAATCCTGTCAGCCGGCATACCGCTGGTCAGCCAGCAGCTGCAATATTCGGTGCTCGACCAGCGTCCGGCGAACAGCCTCGCGGCGCTTGCGAAGAAAAACGGCGTCAGCTTCCTCTGCTACGGTTCTGTGGCCGGCGGCTTTCTCAGCGACAAATGGCTTGGTGTCGCCGAACCCGGCATGCCGCTCGAAAACCGCTCGCTGGTCAAATACAAGCTGATCATCGACGATTTCGGCGGCTGGGACCTGTTCCAGCAACTGCTTCGCGCACTGAAGGCGGTGGGCGACCGCCACGCCGTCGACATCGCCACCATCGCCAGCGCCTGGGTGCTGGAGCAGCCGCGAGTGGCCGCGGTCATCGTCGGTGCCCGCAACCAGGCCCATGCGCTGGCCAACGCCAAGATCATGGATGTCGTACTCGACGCCGATGACCGTGCGCGGATTGCAGCCGTGATAGCGAGGGGCAACGGCCTTGAGGGAGATGTCTACACGCTGGAGCGCGACCGCCACGGCCGCCACGGCTCGATCATGCACTACAATCTCAACGCGGGCCGGATATGAAGACCATGGACGACAGGTTGTTTTCGCAGGCCAGTGCCGAAGTCGTCGATCTGCATCGCTTTTTCGTCGACTGGTTCGTCGCCTCGCGCGCCGACAAGGTGGATTTCGGCCGCTTCGAAGCCGTCATGGGCGAAGGCCTGACCATGATCGCACCAGGCGGCCAGATCCTCGACCGCGATGCCGTGATCGACCATGTGCGCTCCAGCCGCGCCACTTGCGACGACGGCTTTGCCATCTCGATCGAGGACATCCGGCCCGGCTGGCAGGATGGCGATACGATCGTCGTCCTCTATGTCGAGGCGCAGCTGCGCGCGGGCAAGCACAGCCGCCGCCAGTCGAGCGCGGTCTTTACCACCCGTTCATCGGCGCCCAACGGCGTCCAATGGCGGCATCTGCATGAAACCTGGCTGCAGGTGCCGGAACACTGAGACTTTCCAGACGTCAAATCAGTTCGTGTAACTCAAGGGGAACAACAATGAGAAAGACGATACTCCAGCTCACCACGGCACTTGCTCTCGTGACGATGGCGGGTGCCGCACAGGCCGCCGACTGCAAGATCACCGTCGGTCTCGTCATGGAACTGACCGGTCCGGCCGGTGAATACGGACAGGCCGGCGCCAAATCGGTCGAAATGGCCTTCCGCGACATCAACCAAGCCGGCGGCGTGCGCGGCTGCGATCTCGTCACCGACACGCGCGACAGCCAGAGCCAGGGCAACATCGCGGTCGATGCCGCCACCCAGCTGGTTCAGGTCAAGAAAGTGCCTGTGATCATCGGCGGCATCATCTCCTCGGTGTCGATCCCGATCCTGACCTCGGTGACCGCGCCGGCCAAGATCGTCCAGGTCTCGCCGGCGTCGTCCTCGCCGACGCTGACGACACTCGGCCGCGACGGCAAGACCAACGGTATTTTTTTCCGCACCATCACCTCGGATGCGCTGCAGGGCGTGGCCGCCGCCAAATATGCCGTCGACAAGGGTTTCAAGAAGCTGGCGATCATCCACGTCAACAACGACTTCGGCGTCAACATGGTGGCCGAATTCTCGCGTGCCTACAAAGCGCTCGGCGGCACCATCGTCTCCGACACGCCCTACAACGAGAAGCAGTCGAGCTACGCCTCGGAAGTCACCGCGGCGATGGGTGGCGAACCGGATGGACTGTACCTGGTCAGCACGCCCGTCGACGGCGCCACCATCGCCCGCACCTGGATTTCGCAGGGCGGCGTGCAGAAATTCCTGCTCAATGACGGCATGAACAGCCCCGATTTTATCGAGTCCGTCGGCGCCGATTATCTGAAGGACGCCTATGGCACGTCTTCCGGCACCAGCCCGACCGCCTCGACGGAGTATTTCACCAAGAACTACAAGGCGTTTTCCGGCATCGAACCGTCAAATCCCGCGGCAGACCGCTCCTATGATGCCGGCGCCATTGTCGGGCTCGCCATCGCGATTGCCGGCTCCGAGGACCCGGCCAAGATCAAGGACGCCATGTACAAGGCAGTCGATCCCGCCGGCACGCCGATTTATGCCGGCAAGGAAGAATTCGCCAAGGCGCTCGGCCTGATCAAGGACGGCAAGCCGATCCGCTATGAAGGCGTCATCGGTCCCGTCGCCTTCGACAAGTTTGGCGACATCACTGGCCCGTTCCGGCTGTGGAAGATCGCCGACGGCAAGGTGACGACTGATGGTGAAATGACCACCGACGACGTCAACGCGCTGCAGGCCAAGCTTCAGTAAGCCGACGCTGTACTTCCGGCATCGATCTCGCCCATCGCGATCGATGCCGGCATAGTCTGAGACAGGTCGATATCGCTTGCACGAGAAGCGGGCGCGAATAGGATCGGCCGGCTGCAGTTCAAGGGATGGCGAGCGTGCTGGACAAGGATACTCATCGGGCGATCCGGTTGTTGGATGCTGACGGTGCGCCCTGTCACGCAGGCGCCTGAGCCGGATGTCGCCTGAAACACAACGGCTTCTCTCCGCGCTTGGCAACAGGCTGGGCGCGGGCGGCATGCTCGCCGGCTCCGACGTGGACCAGCGCTATCGTGACGATCCCGACGGCAAGCTCGGCGTGCTTCCCGAAGCCGTGCTGCGCCCGCGCGATGCCGAGGGTGTCGCGGCGGCACTCGCCGCGTGCAACGCTCTTGGCCAGCCGGTCGTCGTCCAGGGCGGGCGCACCGGGCTGGCCGGTGGCGCGCGCGTCCAGCCGGGCGAGGTCGTGCTATCGCTGGAACGCATGACCGGCCTAGCCGCCCCGGATCGTCAAGCCGCCACCATCGTCGCCGAAGCTGGCGCGACGCTGCAATCGGTGCAGGAAGCGGCCGACGGCGCCGGGCTGATGTTCGGCGTCGATATCGGCGCGCGCGGCTCCGCCACGGTCGGGGCAACATCGCCACCAATGCCGGCGGCATCCGCGTGCTGCGTTATGGCATGTACCGGGCACAGGTGCTGGGGCTGGAGGCGGTACTCGCCGATGGCACCGTGCTGACGTCGCTCAAAGGCCTGCCCAAGGACAATTCCGGCTACGACCTCGGCCAACTCTTCATCGGCGCGGAAGGGACGCTTGGCGTCGTCACCCGCGCCGCGCTCCGGCTGCATCCCAAGCCCGCATCCGAGGTGAACGCCTTCTGCGCGCTGCCTTCGCTCGATGCGGCGATCGCCCTGCTTGGGCTGCTGCGGCAAAAGCTCGGCCCGCTTTTGTCCGCCTATGAGGTCAATATCGCGCCGCTCTATGACGTGATGGTTGCCAGCATGGCCATGCCGGCGCCGCTTCCGGCTGGATCACCCGTCTACGTGCTGGCTGAAATCCAGGGCAGCGAGCCAGAACGTGACGGCGAGCGCTTCGCCGAGGTCTTGATGCAGGCGGTCGAGGACGGCGTCGTCGACGATGTTGTCGTCTCCCAATCGCCGCGCGAATTCCGCGCGCTGTGGGATGTGCGGGAGGACGCCAACCGCGTCCTGTTTTCGATGAAAGGCCTGATCGGCGTCGACATCAGCATCCCGTTGGCGCGAATGGGGGCGTTCCTGCAAGAAGCGGATGCCGCCATCCGCGCGGTCGATCCCGGTGCCGACATCTACGTCTTCGGCCATCTCGGGGACGGCAACCTGCACTATCAGGTGCTGACGGCGGACCCGGCGGCGGCCTACGGTATCATCTATCGCGGCGTGGCGGCGGCCGGAGGTGGCGTGTCGGCCGAGCATGGCATCGGCCTCGACAAGAAGCAGTGGCTGAATCTGGTGCGCAGTGACGCCGAGATCGCCACGATGCGGCGGCTGAAGACGGCGCTCGATCCGAAGAACATCCTCAATCCCGGACGAGTCTTCGACCTTGACCCAACCGTTTGAAACTCAGGTACGTTCCGTCGCCATTTGCCTGGGAATGAGAAAACGGGCGGCGAGCACGCACAGCAGCACGGTGAACATCAGGATCAGCGCCACCAGCGCGTTGATGTCGGGCGAGAAGCCTAACCGCATCATCGCCCACAGCCGGACCGGCAGCGTGCTTTGCGTGCCGGTGACCAGGATGGTGATCATCGTCTCGTCGAACGACAGCGCGAAGGCCAGGATGGCGCCGCCGACCATGGCGCTCGACAGGTTCGGCAGGATGATGCGCCAGAAGGTCTGCCAACCGCTGGCGCCGAGATCGTAGGATGCTTCGACCAGCGTGCGGCTCATCGACTGCAGCCGCATCAGCACAGTGCGGTAGACGATCGCCAGCACGAACACGGTGTGGCCGATGACAACCGTCAGCAGCGAGCGTTCGAGGCCGATCTCGCGGAAGAAGATCAGCAGCGCCAGGCCGCTGATGATAGGCGGCATCAGGAATGGCAGGAAGATGATGAACTGCAGAACCGAACGTCCCGAGCGGCGGCCGTGATAGTAGAGCGCCAGCAGCGTCCCGCTGACCACCGACAGGATCACGGTACAGACGCCGACGATCAGCGTGGTGCGCAACGCGGTCAGGATGTCATGGTTTTCAGCCAGCGCCACATAGGTCGAAAAGGTCGGCGACGACCAGTCGACATTGCCATGCGAAATGGTGAAGAACGACGACACGATCGGCACGAACAGTGGGCTGTAGAGCAGCACCGCGACCAGCGTCGTAATCGCGGCCAGGAAGATGGTGGACGGCCGGGGCAGCGCGCTCATACCGACGTCCCCCGGCTGCGCCCGAACCGTTCGCCAATGAGAATGGCGGCGATCACCACGATCGCAAGCGCCACCGACAGCGCGGCGCCGAACGGCCAGTTATAGGCCGTGCCGAACTGGCTGTAGAGGATGCGGCCGAAGGTGAAGCCGCTGATCCCGCCGACCATCTGCGGTGTCAGGAAATCGCCGATCGCCAGTACGAAGACGAAGCTCGCCGCCGAGGCGACGCCGGGCAGGCTCAGCGGCAAGGTGATGCGCAGGAATGTCTGCAGGCTGCTGGCGCCCAGGTCATCCGAGGCGCGCAGCAAGGTCTGCGGAATCCGCTCCAGCGACAGGAAGATCGGCAGGATGGCGAACGGGATCAAAAGCAGGCTCAGCGTCAAGAGGATGGCGTTCATGTTGAAGACGAAAAGCGTCGACGGCTGATCCAGGATGCCGAGCGCCACCAGCGCCTTGTTGAGGAAGCCGTTGAGGCCGAGGATGCTGCGGATCGCGTAGATCTTGATGACGTAGCTCATCAGCAGCGGCACCAGCAGCAGCATCAGCAGGGCGTAGCGCCACCGCCCCTTCAGCGTCGTCAGGAAATAGGCGGCGGGATAGGCGAGAAGGATACAGATGACGGCCACCGATACGCACAGCACGATTGTGTTCCAGAACACCGGCAGAAAGATCGGGTCGGTGAAAAACCTGACATAGTTGCCGAGCGTCGGTGCATGGACGATCGTACCCTGGTCGACGCTGAAGAAACTGTAGACCAGGAAGATTGCCAGCGGCACGAGGACGAAGATAACCGGCAAGGCGAATGCCAGCACCGTCACCAGCCGTGACAGCCGCCGTTGCGCGGCGTGTGTCGAGCCGGTTCCGCTCATGCCAGCACCAGATGGCCTTCATGCGGCGCAAACGAAAGCCAGACCGTCTCGCCGGATTTCAAGATGCTGCCGTCGATCCGGCTCGGCATGCGCAGCCGCAGGCGCTGCGCGGCATCGTCCGCACCCGCCATGATCGTGGCGACCGTCGACGAGCCGGCAAAGGCGAGATCGGCAATGGCACCGGAAAAGCGATTGGCGCCATCACGGGCGTCCGCGAGATGCAAGGCTTCGGGGCGGAACGCCGCGAAAGCCGCGGCGCCATCCGGGGCAATCTTCAGATGCGGCTGGTCGCTGATCGAGCACACCAGCCGTCCAAGTGCCGTCTCGATCGGTCGCTGCTCGCCTTGCACCGGACCGAGTTTTCCGGCCACCAGATTGTTCTCGCCGAAGAAGCGCGCCACGAATTCGCAATTCGGCTTGTAGTAGAGCTCATGCGGCGTGCCGAGCTGGCGGATATGGCCGGCCTGCATGACGCAGATCCGATCGGCCATGCCGATCGCTTCTTCCTGGTCGTGGGTGACGAACAGGAAGGTGGTCTTGATCTCGCGCTGGATGGATTTCAGGAACTCCTGCATCTGCCGGCGCAATTCGAGATCGAGTGCCGCCAGCGGCTCGTCGAGCAGGATCAGGCGCGGCTGGCAGATCAGCGCCCGGGCGAGCGCGACACGCTGGCGCTGGCCGCCGGAAAGCTGTGCCGGAAAGCGCTCGGCGAAACGTCCGAGCTGCACCAGATCGAGGGCTTGCGCCACGCGGCTGGCGATCTCCTTGCGCTTGATATGGCGCACCGAAAGCCCATAGCCGACATTGCCGGAGACGGTCATATGGGGGAACAGCGCATAGTCCTGGAACACCGTGTTGAACGGCCGCTTGTTGATCGGCATGCGGCTGATGTCCTGGCCGTCCAGCCGGATCTCGCCTGACGTCAGCGGCTCCAGCCCGCCGATCAGCCGCAGGACCGTGGTCTTGCCCGAACCCGACGGCCCAAGAACGGTGAGGAACTCACCGTCCCGGAGCGACAGGTCGATGCCGTGCAGCACGGGAACCGTGCCGTAGGATTTCGAGACGGACCGCAGCGTCAAGAGGTCGGTGTTCTGGCTCATGGGATATTCTCGCATACGCTTCGGCGGTCCGGAACGTCCGGACCGCCGGGTCCTTCGAAGTCAGGCGCGGAAGGGATCAGGGCGTCGCCTTGACCTCGTTCCACAAGTCCGAACGCTTGAGCGGATCCTCGACATTGTTGAGCCAGACCAGCTTGTCGTTGCCGCCCGCACTGCTCGACTCGACCACCGTGTTGCCGAATCCGGTGCGCTCGGAAAGCGCGCCGCTGACCTTCTTCGTCAGCATGAAGTCGATCCATTTCTCGGCCGCGGCATTGTCGCGGACACCCTTGGAGATTACCCAGTTGTCGAGCCAGGCAAGCGCGCCTTCGCTCGGATTGACGTAGGCGACATGGGCGCCGATCTTCTGCAGTGCCTTCACCTGCTGCTGGCCATAATTGGCCCAGATCAGCGCAACATCATTGTTCTGGTAGATCTGCTGCGCCTCGTCGGCGGTGGTGTAGAAGCTCAGCACATTGCGCTTGAGCTCGACCAGCTTGGCCTTGACCGCCGCCATTTGTTTTTCGTCGAGGTTGAACGGATCCTTGTAGCCGAGCGTCAGCGCGGTGAACGAGAAATTGTGCTCGCCATTGTCGTAGGCGAGGATCTTGCCCTTGTAGGCCGGATCCCACAGGACGGACATCGAGGTCGGCGCCGGCTTGACCTTGTCGGTGTCGTAGATCAGCCCGATGGAATCGAAGCAGAACGGAATACCGTAGACCTTGCCGTCCTTGGTGTCGCCGCTGACCTGAGACAGATCACGGAAGCGCGGCAGCACGTCCCTCTGGTTCGGCAGCTTGGTGATGTCGATCGGCGACACCAGATCGGCCTTGATGTAGCGCTGCAACTGGGCGGTGTTGACGGCGAAGACGTCGAAGTCCTGCCCTTCGCTGCCCTTGATCTTGGCCCAGATTTCGTCATCGCTGCCGATGAAGACGACATCGACGCCGATGCCGGTGGCGGCGGTGAAGTCCTTCACCCAGTCCGGGTCGGCATAACCGTCCCAGGCCAGCACGCGAAGGTTCGCGGCCAGCGCCGCCGACGTCATCAGGCCGATGCCGAGCCCGATGGTCGCTAGTCTCAGAAACGCTTTCTTCAGTCCCATTTTTAATCTCCCATTGTCGTTCTGGTGGACCGTAATTTCCGGGGCTATCGCCGTCATAGCTGGGTGACGGCGACCAGTCCCTCGTCCGGCACCGACACCATCCGGTTGCGCAACGGCTTGCCGAATGTCTGTGCCTGGATTTCATACTCGTCGCCGGAAGCCGTCTTGACGCCGGAGGCGTAGCTCATCACCGCCGCTCCGAAGAAATAGGCGTGCAGGTCGCCCGCCCTGCGGTGCATCGGGTAGCGGAAATGGAAGTGTTCGAGATTGGCGATCGAATGCGACATGTGCGCTTCGCCCGACAGGAATTCCTGTTCCCAGATAACAGTGCCGTCGCGCAGAATGCGGGAATGGCCACGCACTTCTTCGGGCAGGTCGCCGATCAAAAGCTCCGGTCCGATCGAGCAGGAGCGGAGTTTCGAGTGGGCGAGATAGAGGTAGTTCTCGGCCTCCGTCACATGGTCGGAATATTCGTTGCCCAGCGCATAGCCTATGCGATAGGGGCGGCCATCCGGCCCATTGAGGTAAAGGCCGACGATCTCGGCCTCTTCGGCGCCGGCTTTCGCGAATGCAGGCATCGGCAGATCGGCGCCAGGCGGCACGACACAGGTGCCGACGCCCTTGAAGAACCACTCGGGCTGGATGCCGATCTTGCCGGCGCCGGGCTTGCCGCCTTCCAGGCCCATGCGGAAGATCTTCAGCGAATCCGATTCCTCGGCGTCCTCGCCATGGGTCAGCACATGCATCTTGTCGCGCGCGGCGGCACTTCCGGTGTGGGTGAGGCCGGTGCCGGTGACCAGGAAGCGCGCCGGTTCCGGATGGTCGACGGGAGCGAGCACGCGGCCACCGCGCAGCAGTTCGCCATAGTCGATCGTGGCCGCACCCGTCCGCTTCTCGACCAGCGCCGCGATCGATGCACCCTGGGCGACCGCCGCTTCGGCGAGCTCCAGCACGGTGCTTGTCTTGTCGAGTGGATGCAGGCGATTGCCGTCATCGGAAACGCGGCCGACCCGCCTGCCGCCGTCGATCGTTGTGTACTGAACAAGACGCATGAAATACCCTTCTTCCCTAGAGGCCGTACGGGGTCACACCCAGCCCGCGTCGACGATGAACTGTTGGCTCGTGCACATCAGGCTGTCGTCGGCGGCGAGGAACAGCGCCATGCGCGCAATGTCGGATGGCTGCAGCCGGTCGGGCAGGCACTGCCGCTCCGCGATCTGGCGTTCGCCGGCGGGGTTCAGCCATAGCCGCATCTGGCGCTCTGTCATCACCCAGCCAGGCACCATGCAGTTGACGCGGATGCGCTCGGGGCCGAGTTCGCGGGCCAGCGCCCGCGTCATGCCGTAGACAGCGGCTTTCGCGGTGACATAGGCAGGGCAGTCGGGATCGCCGACCATCCAGGTAATGGAACCGAAATTGATGATCGAGCCGCCGCCCAGCGAGCCCATCTGCGGACGCACCGCCTGGGCGGCGAAGAACTGGTGGCGCAGATTGACCGCCATGCGGTCGTCCCAATAGGCCACCGTGACGTCCTTGGTCTGGTGGCGGTCGTCATTGCCGGCATTGTTGCACAGCACCTGGATCGGGCCGTTGTGCCGCATCGCCTCGACGGTCGCCGCCTGCAGCTGCTCGACATTGCGCAGGTCGCAGGGAATGAACAGCGGCGCGGCATGCCCTTCGGCCGCGATCGCATCGACCAGGCGCCGTGAAGGCTCCTCGGCCAGATCGACGAAGGCGACGCGGCTGCCTTGCGCGCAGAAATGGCGCACCAGGCTTTCGCCGATGCCGCTGCCGCCGCCGGTTATGAACACGCTGCGGCCCTTCAGGCTGGGGTAGGTCGCGTAGCTGCCGATCTGATTCGTCATCGCGCGCCTCTCTAATGGGAATGCCGGGGGATGCCGGCATCGCGCCGACCGACGAGAAAGTCGAAGTCGCAGCCCTTGTCGGCCTGCAGCACGCGCTCGACATAGAGGCTCTGGTAGCCACCTTGCGGCGGCTCCGGCGGCTTCCAGTCACGGCGGCGGATCGCCAGTTCCTCGTCCGAAACCAAAAGCTCGAGACGGCGGCCGGCGACGTCCAGCTCGATGAGATCGCCGTCGCGCACCAGGGCCAGCACACCACCGGCCGCGGCCTCCGGCGCCACATGCAGCACCACCGTGCCGTAGGCGGTACCGCTCATGCGCGCGTCCGAAATGCGCACCATGTCGGAAACGCCTTCTCTGAGCAGCTTGGCTGGCAGCGGCATGTTGCCGACCTCGGCCATCCCGGGATAACCGCGTGGTCCGCAATTCTTCAACACCATCACCGAGGAGGCGTCGATATCCAGCTCCGGATCGTCGATGCGGGCATGGTAATGCTCGATGTTCTCGAAAACGACCGCCTTGCCGCGATGCTGCATCAGTTCGGGCGTTGCCGCGGACGGCTTGATGACCGCTCCGTTGGGCGCCAGATTGCCACGCAGGATCGAGATGCCGCCCTCCTTGGTCAGCGGCTCGCGCAGCGGCCGTATGACCTCACGGTTATAGTTGGGCGCGCCGTCGATCAGTTCACCGATGGTCTTGGCGCTGACGGTCATGGCGTCGCGATGAAGAAGCCCCACTTCATCAAGCGACGCCATGACCGCAGCTAGCCCCCCGGCATAGTAGAAATCTTCCATCAGGAACCGGCCCGACGGCATCAGGTCGACAATGGTTGGCACGCTGCGGCCAAGGCGGTCCCAGTCATCGAGGCCGAGATCGACACCGACCCGGTTGGCGATGGCGATCAGATGCAGCACCGCATTGGTCGAGCCGCCGATCGCGCCATTGACGCGAATGGCATTCTCGAAGGCTTGCCTGGTAAGGATCTTTGCAATCGTCACGTCGCGGTGGACAAGATCGACGATCTGCCGTCCGGCCAACTGGGCAAGCACGCTTCGGCGCGAATCCACCGCCGGGATCGCGGCGTTGTCGGGCATGCCGATGCCGAGCGCCTCCACCATGCTGGCCATGGTCGAGGCGGTGCCCATCGTCATGCAGCTGCCGGCCGACCGGCTCTGGCCCTGCTCGGCGGCAAGGAAGTCGGCGACCGGCATGCGGCCGGCCTTGACCTCCTCGGCGAATTTCCAGACATGCGTGCCCGAGCCGATATCCTGTCCGCGGAACTTGCCGTTCAGCATCGGCCCACCGGAGACGGCGATGGTTGGCAGGTTGCACGAGGCAGCCCCCATCAAGAGCGCCGGCGTGGTCTTGTCGCAACCGACAAGCAGGATGACGCCGTCGATCGGATTGCCGCGGATGGATTCCTCGACATCCATGCTCGCCAGGTTGCGAAACAGCATGGCGGTGGGGCGCATGTTGCTCTCGCCCAGCGACATCACGGGAAATTCGAACGGCAGGCCGCCGGCCTCATAGACGCCGCGCTTGACGTGATCGGCGAGCGCCCGCAGATGCGCATTGCAGGGGGTCAGTTCCGACCACGTGTTGCAGATGCCGATCACCGGGCGGCCGTCGAAAGCGTCAGCGGGAATGCCCTGGTTCTTCATCCAGCTGCGGTGCATGAAAGCGTTCTTGCCTTCACCGCCGAACCAGGCTTCCGACCGCAATTTGCGTTTGGTCTCGGTCACGATTGCAGGCCCCGCTCGTTGCGGCGTTTGTTGCGGTTCTCGACGCTGCGGCGCACGTCATCCTCGGCATTGTCGATAAGCACCAGCAATGCCTTTTGCGCGCCGGCGGCGTCGCCGTCGGCAATCTTCTCGGCGACTTCCCGGTGCAGCGGCAAGGAATGGCGCTGCCCTTCCGGATTGTCGTTGGAGAGGCGAAAGCTCATTACCAACGCGGTCTCGACCAGTGCGGCCAGCGAGCCGATCAGCTCGTTGCCGGTCATGCGCAATATGGTCTGGTGGAACACCAGATCGGGCTTGGCGAAGCGGTCTCCGTCATCGCTCAGTGCTTCCATTTCAGCCAGCGCTGCATGGATCTCGGCGATCTGAGCCGGCGTCGCACGCTGCGCGGCAAGGGCCGCCGACATCGGCTCGATGGCGCGGCGCAGTTCAAACAGCGCCCGCACATCCTCGGCACTGACACCGCCGGTATAGCGCCAGGACAGGACGTCGGGGTCGAGGAAATTCCAGTCGGCGCGAGGACGCACCCGCGTGCCGGTCTTCGGCCTGGATTCGACCAGCCCCTTGCCCGCCAGCACCTTGATCGCCTCGCGCAGCACGGTGCGACTGACCCCCAGCATCTCGCTGGAATCGTCGGCATTAGGCAGCGCCTCGCCGGGCAGGAAGTCGCCCTGCACGATGCGCAGCCCGATCTGCTCGACGACCGTGGCGTGCAGCGCGGTGGAACCGCTGGAAACCGCGACCGCGACTCGTGACGTGCGGGCTGTGCTGAATGATTTTCTATTCTTCATACTATTCATATGATATGTCTTATAGGCGTGGGGATTGGAGTCAAGGGATTGGGGGAGTGCCGATGACAAAGAATTTCGCTGTGGCCGTCGCGCAGTACACGGAACTGGTCTCGATCAGCGACGGCATCGCGACGGTCGAAATTGCTCCCGCCGCTGGTGGAGCGCTGGCGTCGTATCGATGGTGGCGGGATGGTTCGGCCGTGGATTGGCTGCGTGCGGCTCACCCAGCGGCGATCGGCCGTGGCGATGCCGGCGCCATGGCCTGCTTTCCGCTCGTGCCCTATTCCAACCGCATCAGGAATGGCCGCTTTGAATTCGCGGGGCGCCCCATTCAATTGCCGACGGCCCCGGACGATCCACATCATGAGCACGGCCATGGCTGGCGTCACCCGTGGGCCGTCGTGAGCCATGAAGCGAGCATGATCGTCCTGCGCTATCGCCACGTCGCCGATTCCTGGCCATGGAGCTACGAAGCCGAGCAAGTGATCTCGCTGGCCGAAGGCAGGCTTTGCATGACCATTACCATGCGCAACCTGTCGGACGCGCCGATGCCGGTTGGCCTCGGTCTCCATCCTTACTTCCCGTCGACACCGTGGACGCATGTCCAGGCACGGGTATCAGGCATGTGGGAAACCGATGCGGAGGTGCTGCCCATCCGGCATGTCCCGCCGCCCGTGGGGGCCGACCCGTCGATCGGCTTTGACGTATCGGAAGTGGAGTTCGACACGGTCTTCACCGGATGGGCGCGCCGCGCCCGGATTACCTGGCCCGAACACGGGCGGCAGCTGGACATTGAGGCAGAGGCGCCGCTCGACTTCCTCGCCCTCTACACGCCGCCGGGCGAACCGTTCTTTTGCGCCGAGCCGGTCAGCAACATTACCGATGCTTTCAACCGGAGGGGCGACAAGGAGATCGACACCGGTTGCATTGTGCTGGCCCCTGGCCAGAAACAATCCGCAAGCGTCCGCTTTATACCGTCGCTGGCTGTTTGATCTTCGCCGCGACTTGCCCGAAGCGAGGCCATTGCAGAACGGATAGTGCTGGCCCGGGTCCTCGATCGTCACGCGGCGCAAATCGGTGAATTCGGCGATCGAGGCCTTGCCGCCGAAGCAACCATAGCCGGAGCCCTTGACGCCGCCGCTGACGCGCATCGCGATCTGGCGTTGCGCCGCACCACGCGCGCCCTGGTGCCACAGCCATGAAAGTCGGGATCAGCCGGTTGCGCTGGCATAGATGTCGAGAACGTCCGTCACGCCTGCGATGAGGAGTTCCCTGGCCTTTGGCGCGACGGATCCGCTCGCTACCGCGCTGTCGAGGCGGCCGAGATACTGGCTGATCAGGGGTGAGGGGATGTCGCGCTCGCCCAGCGCCTGCATCAGCGCGTTCACGGACTGCCGCGCCGCCGGCGCAGGCCAGTAGTAGCGGATACGGTCGCTGTAGGAAAAATGCCGCTCGATCCGCTGCTCGGCCTCGGAGCCGTGATAGTAATTCTTCCAATTGCCGGGCGCCGCCAGCATGACGCGCTCCATGGCCGCCGGCAGGCTTTCCCGCGATGGATCGGGAACCAGAATGTCGGCGATGTGGCTCAGGCCGTAGAGGGCTTCCCGCAGCGCGAAGGTCAGCCAGGGCCCGACCTTTAGTATGGCAAAACCGTCGTCGACCAGCGCGCTCAACGCCGCAGCGGGCTGGTAGTCGGTCGAGTGGGCCTCGAAGACGAATTGCGGCAGGTCTCGCAGCGTGCCGGCAAGCGCCCGGGCGCGTTCCGGCCGGTAGGTGATGACCTCGGCATTGCCGAATTCGACGCCCGGCTGCACGACGACGCCGATCGCCCGCGAGAAAGCCTGGTCGAGGCCGCGCCGGCTAAAGGCATCGTGGTGGATGCGAACCGTCTCACCCGCAGCCTCCGGTGTCGTCACCGCCAGATGGTCCATGGCCTCCTGTGCGCCGCCCGGCACCGGCACTTCCGTGCCGATGACATAGACAGGCCTGGTGCCGCCTGTTCGTTCAACCGCGGCCTCCGCCACCTCGGCCAGTTCGGCGGCGCGCGCGGCGATGGTGGCGTCGGGCGGTGCCGCGCCTTCGCCGGCGCAGCCCATGCTGGCGTCCAGGTGGATCTTTGTGAAGCCGGCCTCGGCATAGGCATCCACCATGCGTGCGGCTTTTTCCATCGCCTCGGGCGCCGGCAGGTGCTTCCAAGGATTGGGGCCCAGATGGTCGCCGCCGAGCACCAGCCTGTCCAGGGGAAAGCCGGCCTTGCCGGCGATCGTCTCGACGAAGCGGCGGAAATCGCGCGGTGTCATGCCGGTATAGCCGCCCTCGTGGTTGACCTGGTTGCAGGTGGCCTCGATCAGCACATCGGCGCCGCGCGCCTTGCCGTGGCGCAGCGCCGCTTCGACGACCAGCGGATGGGCCGAGCAGATCGAGGTGATGCCACAGCGTTCGCCGGCCGCACGGCGCGTGGCGATGCCAGCCAGTCGATCGGTCGCCTGGCTCATGCCGGTGCTCCGGTCCGGGCGGTCTCGATGAACGCCTCAACGGTGGCGAGCGAGGCGATACCCTCCATCGGTCCCTTCTTCGTCACCGCCAGCGCGCCGCAGCCATTGGCTATTCGCAGTGCCCTTTCCGGTGCCTCTCCACGCAGCCAGAAGGAGACGAAGGCCGCGGTAAAGCAGTCTCCGGCGCCGGTCGGATCGATTTCCTCGACGACGAAGCCGGGTGAGGCTGTGCGCCCCGACTGGTCGTAGTGGACGGCGCCCTGCGCGCCCTTCTTGACGACGATAGTGGAGATGCCGCGGTCCAGCATTTCGCGTACCGCACTTTCCTCGTGGTTTGCCTCGGCAAAGGTGAAGAGTTCCGGCCCGCTCGGCAGGAACACGTCGGTCTTTGACAACACGAAGAGCAAGGCGTCGCGCATGCCCGGTAGATCGAGCATCTCCTTGCGGATGTTGGGGTCGAAAGAGACCGTGCCGCCGCGCGTCTTGACGGCTTCGATCCCGTTGCGGGCAATTTCGATCACCTCGGGCGAGAACAGAGATGTCCCCATGACGTGAAAATGGTCGGCGCCGGCCAGCAGCGCGCGCGCTTCCGCGCCCATCTCGATCAGGCCGGCGGCACTCTGCTTGATGTTGTAGACGAAGTGCCGGCTGCCATCGCTCTCATAGGTGACGAAGGCGGTTCCGGTCGCGGCACCCTGATGGACGGTGATGGCCGAGATGTCGGCGCCGTCGGCACGCAGGCGCTCGATGTTCAAATGGCCGAAATCGTCGTCGCCCACTGCCGCGATCAGCCCCGCCGGCTGGCCGAGCCGCGCCGCCTGATCGACGAAGATGGCGGGAGCGCCCGAGGGAAACGGACCGACCAGCGGGCCGGGAGCGCGAAAACTCTGGCCGATCCGCTCGGCCATGATCTCGACCAGGATCTCGCCGGCACAAACCAGTTTCTTCATGTCCTCACCATCTGCCGGACGGACGGCCTCCGCTTGGCCAGAAATTCCTTTATCCGTGCATGTTCAAAACCTAAGTTGTCGTTTTCGGAGCGTCAATAAATAATTTGACGTGCGCAATGCTTCTGCGTTGTACTGGAAACCGTGGAAATTTGACTGAATAAGTTGGCTCAAGCAATGCTGCCTCACCGCGACGATCGCAAGACTGATTCTCGCCAGAGCGTTAAAGCTGGCATCGAGGATAAGGGGCCTGAAATATAGATGGCGGAAAAGACCCACCGGACGATGGATGATTTCGCCAGGGCGTCCGGCGTTTCGCGGCCGACCCTGTCGAAGTATTTCGACGATCCGGCCAGCGTGAAGCCGGCGACCCGGGCGCGCATCGAGGCGGCGCTTAGTTCGTCCGACTATCAGCCGAATGTTTTTGCCCGCAACCTCAACCGCAAGCGCACCCGCAATGTCGGCATCGTCGTACCGGCGATCACCGATCCGTTCTACGCCGAGATGGTCAGCCGCATCGAACGGCGCTGTCGCGACGAAGGGTTTTGGCCGATCGTCATCTCCTCGCACGGTTCGCCGAAACTGGAGGCGGAATCGGTCAGGACGCTGATGTCGCTGAAGGTCGCGGGTGCTATCGTCGCGCCCTTGGGCTTGGTCTCCGAACCCGGCGTCTTCGAACGGATGAGCGAGGACATCCCGATCGTCTATTTCGACACCTATATCGAAGGCGACACGCCATTCGTCGGGAATGACAACCACCAGAGCACCTCGACCATCGTCGATTATCTCTGCCGGTCCGGCGAACCGCCTGTCTATGTCGACATCCCGCACGTCAACCACAATTCGGGCGAACGCCTGCAGAGCTATATCGACGCGATGCAGGCCGCGGGCCTGGAGCCCACCGTTCTCAAGGCGGCGGGCGACTATAGCTGGGACTTCGAGCGCATCGGCCACGAATGGATGGACAGGACGCTGGAGAAAGGCGGCCTGCCGGCCCGCACGCTGCTCTGCGCCAATGACCGTCTCGCCTTCGGTGTGATGGCGGCCGCCTTTTCGCGCGGGCTGAAGATCGGCCGCCGCGCCGATTGCGATTTTCGCGTCGCCGCCCACGATGATCATCCGTTGAGCCGCTACACCTGTCCCGCGCTGACCACCATGGCACAGGACTTCGCCGCCATGGCCGGCCGCAGCGTCGAGATCCTGCTGGCGTTGCTGGACGAGGCCGATCCGTCCGGCCATGATCTGGCGCGCAACGTCAAGCTTGGCGCCACCCTGGTGATGCGTCAGTCGGCCTGAGTGATCGGCTCCGGCGTCTGTAGGCGGAGCCAGGCCGCCGCCTCGCTTACCGTTTGCCGCGCGGCCAGGATGTGGCGGCCCATCGAGACGAAGCCGTGGATCTGACCCGGCCAGTGTCGCAACGCCAGCGGCACTCCGTCGGCGCGCAGGCGCTCGGCATAGGCCGTGCCTTCGTCGGCAAGGATGTCATGGCCCGCGATCACGACGAAGGCCGGCGGTGCGCCGGCGAGGCTGGAGGCCAGCAGCGGCGATACGCGCCAGTCCGCGATATCATCGGGCGTTCGCACATAGTGGTCGCGGAACCAGGCCATGGTGGCGGCGGTGAGTCCGAAGCCTTCGCCGAAACGCCGGTAGCTGTCCGCCGTCTGGCGGGCATCGGTGTTGGGATAGATCAGGATCTGGGCGGCGAGCGGCGGCGCCAGCCTGTCGCGGGCGAGCAATGCCAGCACGGCGGCAAGGTTGCCGCCCGCACTGTCGCCGGCGACGGCAATGCGGGTCGGGTCGATGCCGAGTTCTCCAGCAGCCATGAAGCGCAGCGTTGCCGCGCAATCCTCTAGCCCGGCGGGAAACTTGTACTCCGGCGCCAGCCGGTAATCGGGACAGACGACGACGGCGTTGCCGAGATTGGCCAGCCAGCGGCAGATCTCGTCATGCGAGGCGAGATTGCCGATCACCCAGCCGCCACCATGCAGATAGAGCACGGCGCGCGCCCCGGTCCGCGGCGCGCCGACACCGCGATGGATGCGGATCGTCACCGGACCGTTCGGCCCGTCGATCTGCTGCCGCTCGGTTGCCGCGACCGGCTCATGCTCGCCCTGCAGTGTCGGGAACGAAGCGTTGTACGTGGCCCGCGCCGCCGCGACGCTGCCATTCTCGAAGGGTTCGCCGCCGGCGGCACGGCCGATTTCCAGGGCACGCAGCGCATCTGGGTCGAGCGTCATCGTCATCTCCGTCAAAGCAATTCCAGGAAAAGTGTGCAGCGGCTTTCCGTCCGGAATTGCGTGAAAACAAAGAACGCTTAGGCGAGCAGGCCGCGCGCTTCGTCTTCGCCAAGCAGGGCCGGCTGGACGACGTCACCTGCTATGGCGACCGAACTCCCCGTCTCGCCCGAATGCAGGATCGCTTCCATGATCTCCAGCACATGCAGCGCCAGATTGCCGGAAGCGCGGGGCGTCGCGCCTGTCTGCAGCGAATGCACCAGGTCGGCGACGCCGAGCATGCGGTAGTTGGCGCGGTCGGGCGCCGCGTAAGGCCAGTTGCGGGCGCCGTAGAGTTCGCCTTCGCTGGCGAAATCCTTCCAGTCGGCGCCGCGTTCCGACAGCGACACCGTGCCGCCGAACGTATCCGGGTCGGGCAGCCGCAGCGAGCCTTCCGTGCCGTGCAGTTCGATCGGATGATTGGAATGCCTGAAGACATCCCATGAAGCGCCAAAAGTGACGGTCGCGCCGGAGCGGAATTCGAGCAGCGACAGCACATTGGTCGGCGTGCCGACCTTGAATTTGGTGTTCTTGAATGGCCCTTCGGCCGATATCAGCCGTTCCTCCTGGCCGCGTGTCGCCATCGCCATGACGCGCGCGACCGGGCCGAGCAGGTTGACCAACATCGTCAGGTAGTATGGACCCATGTCGAACACCGGGCCGCCGCCCGGCTCGTAGTAGAATTGCGGATTGGGATGCCAGTGTTCCATGCCGCGCCCCATCATGAAGGCGGTGCCGGTGACAGGGCGGCCGATGGCGCCCTCATCCATCAGGCGGCGGGCTTTGCGTCCGGCTGCGCCAAGGAAAGTGTCTGGAGCCGAGCCGAGCAGCAGGCCGCGTTTGGCCGCCTCCGCCACCAGGCGGCGGCCGTCGCCGGCCGAGGTTGCGAGCGGTTTTTCGGTGAAGACATGCTTTCCCGCCGAAAGGGCGGAGAATGAAATATCGAAATGCGCCGCCGGAATGGTCAGGTTTAGGACGAGGTCGATCTCGGGATCGGCCAGCAGCGCATCGACGCCAAGGGGCCGGATGATACCGTATTCCTTGGCTCGCAGCGCCGCCATCTCGGCTGAAATATCGGCGCAGGCGCGCAATTCGATGCCGCCGAAAAGCGCGGCATTGCGCAGGTAGGTCATCGAGATATTGCCGCATCCGATGACGCCGATGCCGAGTTTGGCTTGTGAGTTTGCCTGCATTTCTGTCGTACCTCCCAATGCGATCACGTCTGCCCGATCCGTCGCGACGGTGCCGGATCGGGCTCGAAATGGCTATACAACGTTTTAAATATTGACGCGCGTAAAATTTTTATAGAACATGCGGAAATGCCTGCGCGGTGACGGAAGGCTGCTGGCCCTGGGAGGAGAAAATGACGGACATGAAAACCGGCCGATCGCGGGCGCCAAAGCCCGTGGGTCGTCCGCGCGTCGGATATTTCGAGGGCGGCCAGGGACCGCGACGGGTTCAGGCATAGATCACCATGGCCCCCATCCTATCAAGCTGGCTGCGTATTGGACCGGGCAGGCCATCGTCGGTGATCACCACATCGACGCCCGACAGCGAAAAGGCCCTGGAGGTCCCGCTGACGCCCCATTTGCTCGAATCCGCCAGGAGGACAACGCGCCGGGCCATGCGGACGAGGATTCGCTTCGTTCGCGCCATGTCTTCGTTCACGTCGACCACATCCAGTGACGAGTCGATCGCATGCGCTCCGACAAAGACCTGATGCGCTACCAAGCCGCCGAGAGCCGTGTCGGCGTCGGTAATCAGCGTGCTCACCGTGTTATGACCGCGGGCTCGGTCAAGTAGGATGTCCCTCCCAAGGAGACTGACGGAGCAGGGTCCGTGTGTTGCAATGGATGATTGGACCCTGTCTGCTGGCGGGCGATATCGCCGCGCCTCCGCCGTCGTCACCGTTCCGCTGATTGCACTCGTGCCGTTCTTCCATCATCGAAGGGCTGACGCAGGGCGGCATCAAGGAATGGGCGGGATCAAGGAATGAAAGGATGAACGTGAAAGACCTCAAAGTCGGCTGCCAGACCTTCACCTGGGAAATGCTGGGAGACCGGTTCACCGGCGGCCCCGACGATCTGTTGAAGGCGATCGCCGATGGTGGCTATGCCGGCATCGAGATCACCGACACCATGATCGGCCACTATGCCGGCAAACCCACCGAGTTCGCCGCCGCGCTGAAGTCGTCCGGTCTGGCGCTCGTTTCCTTCGCCTTCGGCTCCAGGAGCGGCTTCACGCTCAAGGACGGGATCGGCACCGATCTCGAAACCGCCAGGCGCTGGATCGATTTCGTGGCAAACTTTCCCGATGCGCTGGTGTCGATGGGCTCGGCCACCGTCGTCTCCGACGGGCCACGCCACGACAAATTCGCTGTCGCGGCCGAGGTTTACAACAAGGCCGGCGAACTCGGCCGCAAGGCGGGTGTCCAGGTGGCGGTGCATCCGAGTTCGCACCACAACACGCTGCTGTTCGACCGCGCCGATTACGACGCGATTTTTGCCTCGCTCGACCCCGATCTGGTCGGCTGGGTGCCGGATACCGGTCACATCCTGCGCGGCCACAGGGACATGGCCGACACGCTCACCACCTACCGCGACCGCATCCGCTACATCCACCTCAAGGACGTCGATGCCGACGGCGCCTGGGCGATGCTGGGCCAAGGCGTATGCGACACGCCTAAAGTCATCGAGATCGCCGGTACCGCGCCGAACTTCAACGGCTGGCTGGTGCTGGAAGAAGAATCCGACACCGCCGCCGCCGATCCGGCCGGCGCGGTCAAGACCAACCGCCGGACGATGCGCGGCTACGGGGCCTGACACGATGATCAAGAAACAGGACAGACGCCTCAGGGTCGGTGTGCTCGGCTGCGGCCCGATCGCCCAGTTCGCGCATCTGGAATCCTGCGTCAAGGCCGGCAATGCCGACCTCTACGCCATCTGCGATGCGGCACCCGATTTGCTCGCCCGCATGGGCGCCACCTATGAACCAAAGAAGATGTATGCCGACTATGACGCCATGCTCGCAGATCCCGAGCTCGAAGCAGTCATCGTCGCCACGTCGGATGCCTATCACGTGCCAATGTCGATCAAGGCGCTCGATGCCGGCAAGCATGTTCTCTGCGAAAAGCCGATCGGTACCTCGGTCGAGGAAGGCGAGGCCTTGGCAGAGGCGGTCAAGCGCTCCGGCAAGGTGCTGCAGGTCGGCCACATGAAGCGCTTCGATCCGGCGCTGGAGGCCGCCCGCGACTTCGTTCGCGACGAGATGGGCGAGGTGCTGGCACTGAAGGCCTGGTATTGCGACTCCACCCACCGCTACACCAACACCGACGCCGTGCAGCCGCTGCCAGTCACCAGCAAGCTCGCAAAAAAGCCCGGCGGAAATCCCAAGGCTGATCTCAGGCGATATTTCATGCTGGCGCACGGATCGCATTTGGTTGACACCGCCCGCTTCCTCTGTGGCGACATCGTTGCCGTGCGCGCCCGCCTCAACGAGCGCTTCGGCGCCTATTGCTGGTTCGTCGAAACCGAATTCGCCAGCGGCGCGCTCGGCCATCTCGACCTCACCGTCGCCGTGCGCATGGACTGGCACGAAGGGTTTCAGCTCTATGGCGAGAACGGTTCCGTCATCGCCAAAACCTTCAATCCTTGGTATTTCCGCGCCAGCGAGGTCGACATCTTCCATGAGAAGGACGCGACCTCGCGAAAACCGCTTGGTGCCGACGGCCACTTCTTCCGTCGCCAGCTCGAGGGCCTTGCCGACACCGTGCTCACCGGCGCGCCGATGCGCGGCGCCAATGTCGGGGACGGCATTGCGTCGATCCGCGCCATGGTGGCAATTGCGCGCTCTGTCGAGACTGGCGAGCGGATCGAGCTTGCCTCGGTTTCGGGTGCGGTCTGATGCGCCTCGGCATCTTCGCCAAGACATTTGCGGGCACCGACCCGGCCACCGTGCTGGCTGCCGTGAAGCAGGCCGGCTACGAGACGACGCAGTTCAATCTCGCCTGCGCCGGCCTGCCGTCGATGCCGGATGCCGTGCCGGCGAATGCCGTCGCCGCCATTGGTGCCGCCGCGCGATCGTCAGGCGTTTCGCTGGCCGCGTTGTCGGGCACCTACAACATGGCGCATCCCGACAAGGCTGCGCGCGACGACGGGCTGAGGCGCCTGGCGGTGGTCATCGACACTGCAGCCAAGCTCGACATCCCACTGGTGACGCTCTGCACCGGCTCGCGCAACGCAGCCGACCAATGGGCATACCATCCCGACAATGCCGATCCGTCGGCCTGGTTCGACATGGCCGTCGAAATGGCGAAGGCACTGGCGCTGGCCGAGGAGGCCGGCGTCGATCTCGGCATTGAGCCCGAGCAGACCAACATCGTCACCTCGGCCATGGATGCGACCCGGCTGATCGCCGAGATGGGTTCGAAGCATCTGAAGATCGTGCTCGACCCCGCCAACCTGTTCGAGCATGCAAAGCCCGATGAAGCGAGAGCCATCGTCGCCGCCGCGATCGATGAGGCCGCTGGCCACATCGCCATGGCGCACGCCAAGGATCGTTTTGCCGACGGCCGCTTCGCCACATCAGGCCAGGGTGTCGTCGACTTCCCGGATTTCGTCGCGCGGCTGAAGGGGGTGGGTTTCGATGGCGCGCTCGTCACCCACGGCTTGTCCGCCGACGAGGCTCCTGGCGTCGCAACCATCCTGCGGGGGCTGCTCTGATGGGTGCCGCGCCGACGATCATGCTGCGCGACGACGCTGCGCTCCACGTCTTCGACACGGGGCAGGGGCTTCCCATCGTCTTCCAGCATGGCCTCGGCGGCGATGCCGCGCAGGTGGCGCTGAACTTTCCCGACAGTCCGTCGCGCCGCCGGCTGACAGTGGAATGCCGCGCGCAGGGCGGCTCAGGTGCCGGCGGCAAGCGTCCGTTTTCGATCGGGATGTTCGCCGACGATGTGCTCGCCGCTGCCGATGCAGCTGGCATTGAGCGCTTCATTGCCGGTGGCATCTCGATGGGCGCCGCCATTGCACTGCACCTGGCGGCCCGCCACCCGGCTCGCGTCACCGGTCTTGTGCTGGTGCGCCCGGCCTGGACCTTCGACGCGGCCCCGCAAAACATGCGCCCTTACGTCGAAGTGGCGGAACTCATCCGCGACCACCCGCTGGAAGAGGCGCGCGACATCTTCGCGGCTTCGGCAACGGCGGCCCGCTTTCGCAGCGAGGCGCCGGACAATCTCGCCTCGCTGCTCGGCTTCTTCGCGCGTGACAACGCGACCGTTTTTGCCGAGGTGATGCAGGCGATCGCCAATGACGGGCCTGGCGTGACGCGGGCGATGGCGACCGGCCTCGCAATCCCGACGCTCGTCGTCGGCAGCGGCATAGACCTCGTCCATCCCCTCGCGACCGCCCGCGAACTGGCTGAGACCATCCCCGGCGCCGCCTTCACCGAGGTGACGCCGAAAGCCCTCGACAAGGATCGCCACTTCACCGAAATCCGCGCCGCCATCGGCGGCTTTCTCGATAGAAATTTCAACAACCAGGACCAATCATGATCTCGAAGCCTTTGTCAGGCCCGGCCGCCATCGCCGCACTGCCGCGCGACCGTCTGATCGCCGAATTCTCATCGTGGTCGGCCAATCTCGCCAATTTCGAGAGCGACTTGCAGCGCATCGAACCCTATGTCGATGTGCACCACATCGACGTCGCGGACGGCCATTTCGCGCCGTCCTTCCTGTTCTTCCCCGATCTCGTCGCCCGTATCGCCAAACTGACGGCCAGGCCCGTCCACGTCCATCTGATGGTCGACCAAGCAATCGTCGAAGAACAGACGCGCCAGTTCATCGAGGCCGGCGCCGACATGATCAGCGTCCATGCCGAGAACGGCGAAGCGGGTCTGCGCGCGGTGCGGCTGGCGCATGAACTCGGCGCCGAGGCCGGCGTTGTGCTGAGGCTGGAGACCCCTGTAGAGGCGATGAAGCCTTTCGTCTCCGAAGTGGCGTTCGTCACGCTTCTTGGAACCGCGATCGGCGTCAAGGGCCAGGGCCTGTCGGAGAAGGCCTGTGACAGGCTGGGCGAAGCCCGCGCCATCCTGAGGAACGCTGGTCGTGAGTCGGCCGTGGTGCTCGCCGCCGATGGCGGCATCCGCCACGAAACCGTGCCGCTGCTGCGCGCCGCCGGCGCCGAGACCGTGGTGCTCGGTTCGCTCGCTTTCGGCGACAAGGATCTCGCCGGCCGCATCGGCTGGTTGCGTGGTCTGAAGGTCGCGGCCTGATGAGCATTGAAGTCGCCCTCGCGATCGATCTTGGCGGCACCGAGCTTCGTGCCGCCCTGGTCGACCGTGACGGCAAGATCCTGGCCTTCGCGGCTGTGCCGACGCAGGCGCAGGCCGGCCCCGACGTGGTGATCGCCCAGATCGAGGCGCTAGCCGTGACCGTCCATGCCGAAGCGCCGGGGCTGTCGATCCTCGGCGTCGGCGTCGGCGCGCCGGGCCCCCTCGATCCGCTGGCCGGCATCGCCGTCGGACCGCCGACGCTGGCCGGCTGGCAGGACGTGCCGCTGGCCGACATCCTCGAGCGGCGGCTCGGCCTGCCGGTGCGGCTGGAGAACGACGCCAATGCGGCAGCGCTCGGCGAATGGCGCTTCGGCGCCGGCCACGGTGCGCGCTCCCTGGTCTTCGTCACCGTCTCGACCGGGATCGGCGGTGGCGTCGTCGTCGACGGACGCATCCTGCACGGCCGTCGCGGTCTTGCTGCCGAGATCGGCCACATGACCATCACCAACGAAGGCGAACGCTGCGTGTGCGGCGTCGTCGGCTGCTTCGAGGCGATCGCTTCGGGAACCGCGCTCGGCCGCCGCGCCAATGCCGCAACGTCTCCTTTGGACGGTTCGACGCTGCGCCGCCTCTCGGCCAACGCCGAGGTCACGGGTCGCCACGTGGTCGAGGCCGCAGGGCTGCAGGACGACCTCGCTCTGGCTCTGCTCGAGGAGGAGGCGCGCTGGCTGGGCGTCGGCTTCACCAACCTTTTGCACCTCTATTCGCCCGACGTGCTGGTCGTTGGCGGCGGCATCGCCAATGGCCTCGACCTGATGGCGCCCGTCATCGGGGCGACCATCCGCCAGCGCGCCATGCGCGCCTATCGCGACGTGCCGGTCGTCCAGGCCCGGCTCGGCCGCCATGCCGGGCTGGTCGGCGCGGCCAGCCTCGTCCTGTTCGATGATTTGGGCACGTTGGCGGCTCCCATTCCCGTCGGCCCAAGTACATATCCGGACACGCGGAGGGACTTCAAGGGCTGAGCTCAAGCTGGCGCGGTCCTGTCTCGCTGCAAGTCGATCCGTCGCGCTGCGACCCCTCGTGGCAGATGGCAAGGCCGTGCCACCGCTGCGCAAAGCCGCCTGATAGCGATGAAACATGACCATGGCCGCAAGCGGCGTGCTTGCGGCCATTGTCCGTCGTATGAAACCGTGGATCACTCGGCGGGAACGATGTCCGCCGGCAGGCTGTCGTCGGCGGTCCCAGCCAGCGCTCTCGCCAGCTTGGCCTCGTCGAGTTCGCCTTCCCAGCGCGCCACGACCAGCGTCGCCACCGCATTGCCGACGAAGTTGGTCAGCGCCCGGCATTCCGACATGAAGCGGTCGACGCCGAGGATCAGCGCCATGCCGGCGACCGGCACCGAGGGAACCACCGAAAGCGTGGCGGCCAGGGTGATGAAGCCTGCCCCGGTGATGCCGGCGGCACCCTTGGACGACAGCATCGCCACCAGCAAAAGCAGGATCTGGTCTGATATCGACAGATGGATGTTCGTCGCTTGGGCAATGAACAGGGCGGCAAGCGTCATGTAGATGTTGGTGCCGTCGAGATTGAAGGAATAGCCGGTCGGGATGACCAGTCCGACCACCGAGCGCTTGGCGCCGGCCTTCTCCATCTTCTCCATCAGCGAGGGCAGGGCCGCTTCCGACGACGAGGTGCCGAGCACCAGCAGCAGCTCTTCCTTGATGTAGCGGATCAGCGACAGGATCGAGAAGCCGTTGTAGCGGCAGACGGCACCGAGCACGACGAACACGAACAGGAACGAGGTCGCGTAGAAGGTTCCGACCAGCATGGCGAGGTTGATGACCGAGCCGATGCCGTATTTGCCGATGGTGAAGGCCATCGCACCGAACGCGCCGATCGGGGCTGCCTTCATCAGCACGCTGACCAGCTTGAACATCGGCGCCATCAGCGCTTGCAGGAAATTGAGCACCGGCGTGCCCTTGTCGCCGACCAGCGCCAGCGCGATGCCGAACAGCACCGAGAAGAACAGCACCTGCAGGATGTCGCCGTCTGCGAAGGCGCCGACGATCGTCGTCGGGATGATGTTCATCAGGAAGCCGGTAACCGACTGGTCATGTGCCTTGGCGGCGTAAGTGTTGACCGTCGAGGCGTCGAGCGTCGCCGGATCGATGTTGAAGCCGGCGCCCGGCTGCACGACATTGGCCACGACAAGGCCGATGATCAGTGCCAGCGTGGAGAAGGTGAGGAAGTAGAGCATCGCCTTGCCGGCGACGCGGCCGACCTTCTGCAGGTCGCTCATGCCGGCGATGCCGGTTGCCACCGTCAGGAAGATGACCGGGGCGATGATCATCTTCACCAGCTTGATGAAGGCGTCGCCGAGCGGCTTCATGCTCTCGCCGATCGCCGGATAGTAATGGCCGAGCAGGATGCCGACGGTGATCGCCACCAGCACCTGGACGTAGAGCTGGGCATAGAGGGGCTTGCGCTGCGCGGCGGGCGCGGCGGATTGGTCTGCGATATGCATCGAACTCTCCCTGGCCGGATGGACGGAACCCGCCCTGCGTGACTTCTCCCATCGCGGCGTTCCGGTCGCCCGCCGCTGCACGGATGTTTGCAAACGCTGTGCCAGATGCCGGACAGGCCGGAATCCCTGGGTTCAGCCGTTCCTGCCTTGCCTTTGACGGAGAGTTGTGCGGATTTCCGCACAGGTCTTGTTTGCCTGGGCGGAATTCCGCATTAGACTGGGGGCAAAGCCGGGGAGCAAAGGGAGAGGGCCGACGCCACAACAGCGCATCGATAGCGGATCCCCCGGGTTTGCCGGCCGCGACCTGCTGCGCGAAGCGGTAGCGCGCCTGCGCGGCCGTTGGCTGTTTGCGGCAATAGCGCTCGCTCTGCTTGCCGGCGCGGTTGCCACCGCCGGGCGCATCGCCGAGGGTCAGGCCGCCGATGACCTGCGCGACGGGGCATTGGCCGCCTTGCCGCTGGCGGCCGGAACCCTGACCGGCGAAATCGAAAAGCAACGTCTCGTGCCGCTGGTGCTGGCGCGCGACGATGCGGTGCGTGATGCGCTGCGCCGTGCCGGGAAAGTCGAGGAAACAGCGCTCGACGCCAAGCTGAAGGCCATAGCCGGCGATGCGTCGGCCTCGGCCATCTATGTCATCGATACGGCGGGCATGGCGATATCGGCCAGCAATGCCGGCCAGCCGGACAGCTTTGTCGGCATCGATTATAATTTTCGCCACTATTTCACCGATGCGATGGCCAAGGGCGCGGCCAGCCAGTATGGCCTCGGCACGATCAGCGGCAAGCCGGGACTCTACCTTGCCGGCCGTGTCGACGACGGTGGCAAACCGCTTGGCGTCGCGGTTCTGAAGGTCGAACTCGGCGGTGTCGAAGCCAATTGGCGGGCGAGCGGCTTTCTCGTTTTCGTCACCGACGAGCGCGGCGTCGTTCTGGCCACCAGCCAGCCCGACTGGCGGTTCCATGCGCTGGCGCCGCTCTCCGCCGCGGATGCCGCCGCGGCGCATGACCAGCTTCAACTGGTCGACGCCGCCTTCGAGCCGCTGCCGATACGGCGTGGCGCCGGTGACGGCCTGGCGACGATCGAAGAAGCCGGAAAATCGCGCCGGTTCGTCGAGGTGGTGCAGGACTTGCCCGGTGCCGTCCCCGGCTGGCGCCTGTGGCTGCTGACGCCCGCCGATGCCGCCTTGACCGCCGCCGCCAACACGGCGCGCCTGACGACACTGCTCGGGCTGCTGCTGATGGGGCTGCTTGCCTATGTGTTCACCCGGCGCCGGCGCACACGCCGGCTGCGGCAGGAGGCGCTGGCGCGCATGAATGCCGAACTCGAAAGCCGGGTCAGTTCCCGGACCGCCGAACTGACGCGATCGAACACGGCCCTTGCCGGCGAAATCGCCGAGCGCGAAAACGCCGAGGCCAAGGTCCGCCGGCTGCGCGACGATCTTGCCCAGGCCAACCGGCTCTCCATCCTCGGCCAGATCGCCGCCGGCGTGGCGCATGAGATCAATCAGCCGGTCGCCGCCATCCGCACCTATGCCGAGAATGCCGGCCGCTTTCTCGCGGCCGGCAAGACCGAACCGGCAAGCGGCAACCTGACCTCGATCGTCTCGATGACCGAGCGCATCGGCGCGATCACCAACACGCTGCGCACCTTTGCGCGACGGCCTGGCGCCGCTGCCTCGCCCTTGCCGGTACGCGAGGCGATCGAGGGCGCGCTGTCGCTGCTGTCCGGCCGCATCCGCGATTCCGGCGTCACCATCGTCAAGCCGCGCGGCACCGCATCGCCATTGGTGATGGCAAGCCGCATCCGGCTGGAGCAGATCCTCGTGAACCTGTTGCAGAACGCGCTGGACGCCATGAAGGACCGGCCTGATCCCCGCATTGAGATCGACCTCGCCGAACGCGGCGACCGCGTGCTGATTTCGGTGCGCGACAATGGTCCCGGCCTCGGCCCGGAAGCCGCCGGCAATCTGTTCATGCCGTTCCAGACCACCAAGGAGAAGGGGCTTGGCCTTGGCCTGGTGATCTCGCAGGAGATCGCCCAGGAATTGGGCGGCACGCTGCGGCTCGACCCCGACACCGCCAGCGGCGCATCCTTCACCATCGACTTGAGGCGGATCGAATGACGCAGGGATCGGGGCTGGTCGCGCTTGTCGACGACGATGCGGATCTGCTGCATGCCACCACGCAACTGCTCGAACTTGCCGGCTTCACGGTGATCGGGCTCGACGCCGCCGAGGCAGCGCTTGGTGTCGTCGACAGGGACTTCGAGGGTGTGGTCGTCAGCGACATCCGCATGCCCGGCATGAATGGGCTGCAACTCTTCGACCGCGTCAAGGCTGTTGATCCCGACTTGCCGGTGATCCTGGTCACCGGGCATGGCGATGTCGATCTTGCGGTCGCCGCGCTCAAGGATGGGGTCTATGATTTCATTCCGAAACCCTATGCGGGGGAGCGTCTGGTCGAGGCGCTGAAGCGTGCATCGGAGAAGCGGCGGCTGGTGATGGAAAACCGGCGGCTCCGCGAAGCCGCCGCACTTGCCGCGGACGGCATGCCGTTGATCGGCGAAGCGCCGGCCATAAGGCGGCTGCGCGAGACCTTGCGCCAGATCGCCGACATGGACGTCGACGTGCTGGTGGAGGGCGAGACCGGAACCGGCAAGGAAGTGGTGGCCGACCTCCTGCACCGGTGGGGCCGGCGGCGTGCAAAGCCGTTCGTGGCACTGAACTGCGGCGCTCTGCCCGAGACCGTCATCGAAAGCGAGCTGTTCGGGCACGAGGCCGGCGCGTTTACCGGGGCGCAGCGACGGCGGATCGGCAGCATAGAGCATTCCAGCGGCGGCACGCTGTTCCTCGACGAGATCGAATCCATGCCGCCGGCCCTGCAGGTCAAGCTGTTGCGGGTGCTGGAGACGCGCAGCCTCACCCCGCTCGGCTCGAACGAAACAAGGCGCCTCGATCTCCGGGTCGTCGCGGCGACCAAGGTCGATCTCAGCCGGCAGGACCAGCGCGGCGATTTTCGCGAGGATCTCTATTTTCGCCTTAACGTGGTGACGCTGCGCATTCCGCCGCTGCGCGAGCGGCGCGGCGATATCGAGATGCTGTTCGGCCACTTCCTTGGCAAGGCGGCGAAACGGTTTGGCCGGCCTGTCGCCAAGGTGAACGCCGCCGTGAGCCATCATCTCCAGTCGCACGACTGGCCGGGCAATGTGCGCGAACTCGCCCATTTCGCCGATCGCGTCGCGCTCGGTCTTGGTCCCGATGACGAAACCAGGTCCTCGCCCGCACGACTGCCAGCGCCTGCCGCCGCACTGCCGGAGCGGGTCGGGCATTACGAGGCGCAGCTCATCCGCGACGCGCTGCGCGACCATGGCGGCGACGTGCGCGGCGCCATCGACGCGCTCGGCGTGCCGCGCAAGACGTTCTACGATAAGCTCAAGCGCTATGGCATCGCCGCATCTGATTTCCGTCCCTCTTGACGTTTCCAAGCGAGTATCCCGAAAAGCCATGAACACGATACTTGAAACGACCGCCGCTCCCCTTCCGGAAGAACTCGCCTTTCTCAGCGAACGGCTGACGGCGTTCAACGACGGCGATGTCGGCGCGTCCGAAAGGAAGGCGCTGGCGGTGTTCGTGCGCGACGAGATCGGGGCGATCGTCGCCGGCATTTCAGGCTACACCGCCTGGGGCTGGCTCTACGTGCAGTGGCTGTGGGTCGACGAAAGGCTGCGCGGCCAGCACATGGCAGGCCGGATGCTCGACGCGGCCGAACGCGAAGCCGTGGCGCGCGGCTGCCAAAACGCCTGGATCGACACATTCAATCCCAACGCCGCCAAGGTCTATCAGAGGCAAGGCTACCAGCCTTTCGGGACGCTGGCCGATTTCCCGGTCGGCCGCAGCCGCGTCTTCCTGCGGAAGAAACTGGTCGACTGATCAGCCAGCCAGCCTTCCGCCACGCATCGGCCGCGGCGCGCCCGTCGTGCTCGGGAAACTGATTGGCAGGCCGCGCAGCACGCGAACCGCGAGGAAGGCAAAACACTCCGCCTCCACCGCGTCGCCGCTCCAGCCGAGGCTTTCGGCCAGTACGACCTCGACCTCGGCGCGGCTGGCGAGCATCGCCATCATTGTCGGGTTGTGGCGACCTCCACCGCTGACCACCAGCTTCTTCGGCCGGCTGGGCAGAATGTCGAGCGCCTTGCCGACAGCCGACGCGGTGAAGGCGGTGAGCAGGGCCGCGCCATCCTCGGCGCTCAGGCCATCGGCCATGGCCGCGCCGAAGTCGAAACGGTCGAGTGACTTTGGGTACGGCTTGGTCAGATAGGGATGCTGCAGCAGCTTGGCGAGCCGGGCTTCGTCCACCTTTCCCGCCCGGCCAAGCGCGCCGTCGCGGTCCATTTCGCCGAGCCCTTTCGACTTGATGAAATCGTTGAGCGGCGCATTGGCGGGGCCGGTGTCGAAGGCGATGACATTGTCGGCGCCGTCCCACCAGGTGATGTTGGCGACGCCGCCGAGATTGAGCACGGCCACCTCGCCGCTGGCGCCGGCGCCGCGCATCAGCGCGGTGTGATAGGCGGCGGCCAAAGGCGCGCCCTGTCCGCCGGCGCGCATGTCGGCCGAGCGAAAATCATAGGCGACCTTGGTGCCGAGAATGGAATGCATGAGCTCGCCGTCGCCGAGCTGCCGGGTCTGGCCGAGCCGCCCGACCTGCGGCGCGCGATGCAGCACGGTCTGGCCGTGAAAGCCGACGACTCCGATCTCGGCCATCGTCATGCCGTAACCTTCCACGAGTTCCTTCACCGCCGCCGACTGCGCGCGCGTCAGCGCCTCTTCGGCCTTGCGGAAAATCGCAGGTTCCGGCCCGGTGAAATTCCAGGCCCGCGCCGCCGCCAGCGTCTCTTCCAGCAGCGACCGGATCGACGCGGGATAGGGCATCAGCCGGTAAGTGCCGAAATCGTCTATCCGCTCGCCATCGGTCTTGATCAGGGCGACATCGATGTTGCCGTCAAGCACCGTGCCGGTCATCAGGCCGACGGCCCAGATTGGTTCCATCATTGAGCTCCATTGATGAGGTCGCCGACCGCTTGCCGAAGCTGAACGATGCCGCTGTCGAAATGACGTGTCGGATGGATTCGGTTGGTAAGCAAGGTCCACGCCTTGCCCTTGTCGAAGTCGATCCACAATCCTGTGCCGGTGAAGCCGGTGTGGCCGATCGTTCCCGGACCGCACAGCGCACCGCCGGACCAGCCTTCGTAAGGGCGCTCCCAGCCATGGGTGCGGGTGGCCGACAGGGGCTCGCGCATCAGCGCGATCGATTGTTCGGATGCGCCGGTTCCGTCCAGCAATCCCCAGGCGAAATCGAGCACCGAAGCGGCCGTGCCGAACAGACCGGCATGGCCGGCGCCCTGCAGCGCCGAGCAATTGTCGTCGTGGACCTCGCCGGACAGCACGCGATGGCGCCAGGTGCAGTCCTCGGTCGCCGCGGCGGCATCGGGTTCCGCGAACCAGGCAAAGCCCGGGCCGGGTTCCACGGCGCGGATGCTCTTGCCCGACAGCCGCTCCATCGCAAAGCCGAGCAGGATGAAGTTGATGTCGGAATAGACAGGGTCGCGCGCCCGCCATTCGCGCTGCAGGACGAAGGCGCGCAGCAGTTCGGGGTCGCGCCCATAGGTGTAGATCGGCTCGACGGCCGGAAAGGGCGTCTGGTGGCCCAGGCACTGGCGAAACGTCACCTCCCGCTCCCATGCGTTCGCGTCATACTGGCGAAGGTCGGGAAGCAGGGAGATCAGCGGCGCGTCGAGATCGATGATGCCGTCCTGCGCCAGCGCCAGGATACGCGGCGTGGTAAAGATCACCTTGGTCAGCGACGCCAGGTCGAACCAGGTCTCAACAGTCATCGGCCTGACTTTAGGCACAAGCTGCGCGGAGCCGATCGCTCTGGTGATGCGCTCGCCATTTCTGCCGACCAGGCCGAGCACGCCGCCGGGAATGCGCTTGGCCGCCACTGCCGCTGCGAGCGGTTGGAACGCGCGGTCGAAGAGCTGGGCGAGGGGGCTCAATGCCGGCCACCGCACGTGGGCATGTCGTCAAACGGAAAAGTCGGCGATCCTTCGCACCCCCCTCTGTCCTGCCGGACATCTCCCCCGCAAGGGGGGAGATTGGCCGTAATAGCGGCTCTCGCCAATCGCCGACGTCGCAGGAAGGGGCGGGATGCCGAAGCTGCTAATCTCCCCCCTTGCGGGGGAGATGGCCGGCAGGCCAGAGGGGGGTGCTGTCCCGCCGACCGTGCATATCCCAGTGCACCGTCCATCACACCTCCACCCTCGCCATGTGATCCCCGCCAAACCGCTCCCACTTCGCTGGCGCCGGCTCAAACCCTCTCGGGCGCACCAGCGAAGGCACCTGGCGTGTGTCGATCTCGAAATGCTCGCGCCGACGGTCGATAGCCGGAACGGCTGATATGAGCTTCTTCGTATAGGAATGTCTCGGCTTCGACAGCACGGACTGTGCGTCGCCGATCTCGACGATCTGGCCGGCATAGATGACTGCGATGCGGTGCGCGATCCGCTCGACCACCGCCATGTCATGCGAGATGAACAGATAGGCCAGCCCAAACTCACGCTGCAGGTCGACCAGCAACTCCAGCACCTTGGCCTGCACCGACACATCGAGCGCCGACACTGCTTCATCGAGGACCACGACGGACGGGTTGAGCATCAGCGCGCGCGCAATGCACAGCCTTTGCCGCTGGCCACCGGAGAATTCATGCGGATAGCGCTCGAGGCTGTTCTTGGGCAGGCCGACGCGTTCCAGCAGGCGCGCCATTCTGGCCCGCGTTTCGGCATCCACCCGGCCGCCGGTGGCGATCACGGGTTCCGCCAGAATGCTCTCGATCGTCAGCCTTGGATTGAGAGAGGCATAAGGGTTCTGGAACACCATCTGCATGGGCTTGGCGCTGCGCCTCGGCGAGGCCACTTGGGCGCCGACCGAGAAGCTGCCGCGCGTCGATCGCACAAGCCCTAGCACCGCCTTGGCGGCAGTGGATTTGCCCGAACCGCTCTCGCCGACAATGGCCAGCGTCTCGCCGTGCATCAGGTCGAAATCGACGCCGTCGACGGCATGCACCGCGCCGGTGGCGCGGCTGAAGAAACTGCTCTTGAGGGGAAACCGAACCACGAGGCCATCGACCTTCAAGGCCGGTTCGGCGCTCGCGCCGTTGTCGCGTTGCCCATCCGAGCGCGTCGCGCGACCGCTGGCGAAATGCGGCACGGCGTGCAGCAGATGCTGGGTGTAGGGATGCTGGGGGCTGTCGAGGATCCGGTTGAGCTCACCCTGTTCGACGGCCTGCCCGTTCTGCATCACCATCACCTTGTCGGCGATGCCGGCAACCAGGCCGATATCGTGGGTGATGAAGATGACGGACATGCCGCTTTCGCGCTTCAGCTCGGCAAGCAGCGCCATGATCTGCGCCTGCACGGTAACATCGAGCGCCGTCGTTGGCTCGTCGGCGATCAGCAGGCGCGGGTTGCAGGCGAGTGCAATGGCGATCATCACCCGCTGCAGCATGCCGCCGGACAGCTGGTTGGGCGTGTATTTCAGCCGCCTTGCGGCATCGGGAATGCGCACGCGGTCGAGCGCGTCCCTGGCTGCCGCCGTAGCCTGCTGGCCGGTCAGGCCGCGATGCAGGCGGAACGATTCCTCGATCTGCGTGCCGATGGTCAGCACCGGGTTGAGCGAGGTCATCGGTTCCTGAAAAATCATGCCGATCTCGGCGCCGCGAATGCCGGTCAGTTGCGGTTCGGTCGCGGTCGTCAACTCGAAGATGGTTCCATTGGCCCGCTTGAGCTTCATCGAGCCACCAGTGATGCGGCCGCCACCGAAATCGACGAGCCGGTTGATCGACAGCGCCGTCACCGACTTGCCCGAGCCGCTTTCGCCGACAATGGCAAGCGTCTCGCCATCGGCGATATCGAAACTGACGCCGCGCACCACCTCGTTGGCCAAGGGATCGCGGCCGAAGCCGACGCGCAGGTCCGAGACTGACAAGAGCGGGGTCATGCGAACGCGCTCCGCATCCTCGGGTCAAGGATATCGCGCAAGGCGTCGCCCAAAAGGTTGAAGCCGAGAATGCTGATCATGATCGCCAGGCCTGGGAAGATCATCAGCCAGGGTGCCGTCTCCATCAGGTTGCGGCTGTCGCTCAGCATCAGTCCGAGCGAGGCGGCGGGCGGCTGCGTGCCGAGGCCGAGAAAACTCAGGCCGGCTTCGGTCAGCAGCGCCCAGGCGAGCGCCAGCGTCACCTGCACGGTCAACGGCGCCACGAGGTTGAGCAGCAGGTGGCGCGTGACGATATAGCTCGAACTGCTGCCGAAGGTTCGCGCGGCATCGACGAATTCGCGTGTCTTGAGCGACAGCGCGGGGCCGCGCACCACGCGGGTGAAGATCGGCGTGTAGACGATGCCGATGGCAACGACGCTGGTCCAGGTGCCGGGGCCGGCAACGGTGACGATGAGCAGCGCCAGGAGGATCGCCGGGAAGGCCAGCAGCACGTCCATGATCCGCATCACGACGCCGTCCCAGCGGCGCCCGAGCCAGGCGGCGGCCAACCCCAGGATCGTTCCGGCAAGCGCCGCGAAGGCCACCGAGAAGAAGGCGACGGTAAAAGACTGGCCGATGCCCGCCATCAGGCGGCTGGCGACGTCGCGGCCGAACAGGTCGGTGCCCATCCAGTAGGCGGCGCTGGGCGCATGCAGCCGGTCGATACGGTACTGCGTGATCGGATTGTGCGGCGTCAGCCCGAGCAGGCCGAGGATGGCAAGCAGCAGATAGACGCACACGATGACGCCGCCGATGCGGCCGCTGCCATGGCCGAAGATGGCACGCAGGATGCGCATCACTGTTCCCCCAGCCGGATGCGCGGATCGAGCGCGACATAGGCGAGGTCGACCAGGAGATTGACGATCATGAAGTTGAAGGCGATGAACAGCACGCTGCCCTGCACCAGCGCGTAATCGCGCTGCAGGATCGCGTCGAGCACCATGCGTCCTAGGCCGGGCAGGGCGTAGATCTGTTCGACGATGACGGCGCCGCCCAGGAGGTAGCCGAATTCTATGCCGCTCAGCGTCACCACCGGGATCAGTGCATTGGGCAAAGCGTGCCGCCAGATGACGCTGCGCGCCGAAGCGCCCTTGCTGCGCGCGGTGCGCACATAATCGTCGCTCAACACGTCGAGCATTGCCGATCGCGCAATGCGGGTGACCGACGCCGCGAAGGCAAAGCCCAGCGTGATGGCGGGCAGGATCAACTGGCTGAGATTGCGCAGGGGATCCTGCCAGAGCGGCACGAATTCGCCCATCGCCGGCAGTACGCCGAAGCCCGCCGACAGCGTGTAGATGATCAGCAGGCCAAGCACGAAGCTCGGCGTCGACTGGCCGATCATGGCGACGACGCGCACCCCGAGATCGGACAGCTTCTCGTTGTGCGTGGCGGCATAGATTCCCGCCGGCATGCCGACGGCGAGTGCAATGATCATTGACAGCATGGCCAGTTCCAGCGTCAGCGGAAAGCGCTCGAGGATGACGTCGAGAACCGGCCTGCCATAGGTGACGGATATGCCGAAATTGCCGTGCAGGATGCCGCCGATCCAGCGCCAGTACTGGACGAACCAGGGCTGGTCGATGCCGAAATAGGCGGCGAGCGAATCCCGTTGTGCCGGCGTCAGCAGGCCGGCCTCGGTGCCCAGCATCGCCGTGATCGAATCGCCGGGCACCATCCGGATCGCGACGAAGACCAGGATGGACACGCCAAGCAGCACGAGAGGAAACGTCGCCAGCCGTCGCAGGAGATAGTTCACGCCAGGAAGACCTCTCGTCCGATTGCCGAAGCTACTGGATCGTCACCTTGCTCAGGCTGAACAGCGTGCCGGTCGGCGTCGGCACGAACCCGGATATGTTCTTCTGTTGCGCCGTATAGCTATAGGAGGTGTAGAGCCAGATCCACGGCGACATTTCGGCGAGGTGCTTCTCGAATTCGGCGAAGATCGCTTTGCGTTTGGCCGGATCGGTCTCTGCGCGGCCCTGCTGCATCAGGCTGTCGAGCGTGTCGTCGATGTAGTTCGCCACCTTTTGCAGATTGCCTGATTTGGTCCAGTAGCGGTTGTATATGGTATAGGGGTCGGCCCGGCCGCCATTGAGCGCGATCGCCATGTCGAAATCGCCCTTCAGCCAGGCGTCGACATAGACGTTGAGCTCCATCATCTTGATATCGAGTTTGACGCCGATTTCGGCGAGCTGCGACTGGATGACCTGGGCTTCGGCCGCTGCCGTCGGCGGCTCGCCCGTGGCGCCGATCACGGTCGCCGAAAAGCCGTCGGCAAAGCCGGCCTCGGCCATCAGCTTCTTGGCCTTTTCGACATCGCGCTTGTAGCAGAACAACTGGCTGGGATCGGTGGCCAGCGCCGGGATGGTCAGCGGTCCGGTGACCTTGCCTTCGCCCAGCGCGGCGGTGTCCAGCACCTCCTGCCGGTCGATGGCGCAGGAGATCGCCTGGCGCACCTTGAGCTCGGTCATCGGCTTCCGCGACGGGTTGAGCTGCAGCACGTTGTAGGCCAGCACCGGCACGCGGTTCAGTTGCAAGTTGGCTTCCTTCGGCACCAGCGTGGCGACGAGCGGATCGTTGAGCAAGGCGAAATCGATCTGCTTGGTGCGCATGGCGGCGAGGATCGCCGCCTCGTCGGGCAGCACACTGATCTCGATGCCGTCGACGCCGGTCGCGCCGCCGGCCCAGTTCTTGTTGGCGCTCAAGACTTCCTTGGCGTTGGGATCCCACTTGTCGAGCTTGAACGGGCCCGAACCGACCGTCCTGGTGCCGATCGAGCCGGCCTTGATCTCGGTCGCCGGAACGATGGCCGCGTTGACGTCGCTCATCGCCGTCAGGATAGGTGCGTCGGCCTGCGACAGGTGGAACACGACGGTCGCCGCATCCGGCGTGTCGATGCTGGCGATCGACAGGAAGTTGGCGCGGGCGGCGGCACCAGTCTTCTCGTCGAGAATGCGCTCGAACGACGCCTTGACGTCGGCCGGGGTCACGGCGGTACCGTCCTGGAATTTCGCCTTGGGATCGAGCTTGAAGGTCAGCTCCTTGCCGTCCTTCGAAAACTCCCAGGAGGAGGCGATGGCGGGGATGATCCGCAGGCTGGCATCGACGCGCACCAGCGGCTCATAGATCAGCTCCAAAAGCCGCAGCGAGGAAAAGGCCGTCTGCTTGTGCGGATCAAGCCCGGTGGCGTCCTGGGACCAGGCCATGTGCAGCGTCGCCGCCTGCGCCGAAACCGTCGCGATGCCGAGCATCGCGGCAAGGGTGATGCCCGAAAGCAGCCTTCTTGTAAGATGAACCATTCTCGTCTCCCATTATTGAACTCGGTGCCTTGCAGTTTCCGAGGACCGCTTCCAAGGCACACATGCTATGGAGTGTCGGCCCAGTCTATGCGGCTTGACGCCGTCTTGTCTAAAGTGGCTTCAGGTTGCTTCGTCGCCGATCGCCTTTCGCAGGAACCCTCCGGCCCTGGACAAAGCGGCCCGCGCCGCGTCCACGTCGAGGCCGGTGATGGTCACCAGGATCGCCAACTTGACGTCCTTGCCGGTCCGGTCGAGCGCCTGCCGCGCCTGCGGCGCGGTACAGCCGGTCGTCTGCATGACCATCCTGATCGCCCGGGCCACCAGCTTCCTGTTCGATGGGTTCAGGTCGACCATCAGATTCTGGTAGCTCTTGCCGATCCGGATCATCGAGGCCGTGGTCAGCATGTTGAGCACCAGCTTCTGCGCGGTTCCCGATTTCAGCCGCGTCGAGCCGGTGAGCACTTCGGGGCCGACGACCGGCGAGATCGCGATGTCAGCGATACCGGCAATGGCCGATGCCGGATTGCAGGAGAGGGCGACCGTCGTTGCGCCGATCTGCCTGGCATGGGTCAGCCCGCCGATGACATAGGGCGTGCGTCCGCTGACCGCGATGCCGACCACCACGTCGTCGGGTGTGAGTCCGATCCCCTGCAAGGCCTTGGCGCCCATCTTCGGGTCATCCTCGGCGCCTTCGAGCGAGCGCACCAGCGCGTCGGACCCGCCGGCAATCAGGCCGACCACCATGCCTTCGGGCACGCCGAATGTCGGCGGGCATTCCGAAGCGTCGAGCACGCCAAGCCGGCCGCTGGTGCCGGCGCCCATGTAGATGAGGCGTGCGCCCCTCTGGAAGGCAAGCACGATCCGGTCCACCGCGGTGGCAATCTCGGGCAGCACCTTTTCGACGGCCGCTGGGACGATCTTGTCCTCGTCATTGATCCTGCGCAGCACGTCGAGGGTCGGCAGCAGATCGATGTCGACGGTCCTTGGGTTCCGACCCTCGGAAACCAAGCGATCCAGCTCAGACATCAACCCTTGCTCGGTCATCCCAGCGCTTTCAAAAATTCTGCCGCACGGCATCACTCGACTGGTAGCCAGTGCGGACGGACCTTGGGTCTGTCATCGCAGTTTTCTTTGTTAACTTTTTAGAATTTGATATTCACACCGTCAACAGAGATTTGGAATATTTTATTCCTGTCCACGTTGGCTATCCCTTGCGAACCGAACGCTTGGCAAGAATGATCGCGCCGGATACGGCGTCGCCGTCGGCGGGCTTCAGGCGGCGGCGCACATCGGGAGAAAGCCAGGGCTCCAGCGGGCTGGCGAGGCCGCCCAGCAACGTCACGCGCAGCGCGCCTTTTTCGAACAATACCCGCACCAGCGTGTCGATCTGTTCGGCGGCACCTTGCACGATGCGGCGCCCAACGGGATCCCCCTGGTCGGCATGGCGCATCACCATGGGTGCAAGCGCGGCATAGTCCGTGGCGCTGGCGCGGTCCATCCAGGCGACAGCCTCCATGGGGTCGCCCGCGAAGCGCTGCATGACCTCCGCCAGCAGCGCCGTGCGCTCGTGGCGGCCGTCATGGGCGCGCAATGCCAGTTGCACGGCTTTCAATCCAAGGTCGGCGCCGCTGCCCTCGTCGGAGATCGGAAACCCGTAGCCGCCGGCGCGCAGGTCGCGGCCCTCGACGAAGCCGAGGCCGATCGAGCCGGTCCCGGCGATGACGATGGCGCCGTCCCGACCGGAATGCGCGCCAAGGCAGGCACCGATGCCGTCGCTGACGAAGTCGATGCTGGCAAAGGGATGCGCGATTGCCCGCAACGCCTCAAGCGCGCCTTTGCGGCCGATGCCGGCAAGGCCGATGCCGGCATGGATCTTGGCGGTTTCGGCTGGCGCGAAACCTGCTTCCTCGATCGCCGCGCCGAAAGCTTTGGCGATGGAGGCCCAGGCTGCCTCGATGCCGAGCCGCGTCGTCGCCGGCCCCGACAGGCCCTGTCCCAGCACCGTGCCTTGCGCGTCCTCGAGACGGGCGCGGCAACCGGTGCCGCCGCCATCGACGCCGAGAAAATAATCCGCTTCGGTATTCATGCGCCCAGCCGCTCGATGCCGGCGCCGCACAGGCGCAGCTTGCGGTCCAGTTGCTCGTAGCCGCGGTCGAGGTGATAGACGCGGTTGATTGTCGTCTCGCCTTCACAGACCAGCGCCGCCAGCACCAGCGACACCGAAGCCCGCAGATCGGTGGCCATCACTTGCGCGCCGTGCAATTTCTCGCCGCCGCGCACCAGCGCCATGGTGCCTTGCAGCTTGATGTTGGCGCCGAGCCGCATCAGTTCGGGCACATGCATGAAGCGGTTCTCGAAAATGGTTTCGCGCAGCAGCGACGCACCCTGGGCGCAGCACATCAGCGCCATGAACTGCGCCTGCAGGTCGGTCGGAAAGCCCGGATAGGGTTCCGTCGTCAGATCCGCGGCCTTGAGCGGCCGGTCGCGCGAGACGATCAGACCGCGATCGCCTGGCCAGACGCTGACGCCGGTCGCCTCCAGCAATTGCACCACCGAGGCCATGTGCTCGAGCCGGGCGTGCGTCAGTTCGAGCTGGCCGCCGGTGATGGCGGCCGCGATGGCATAAGTGCCGGCCTCGATGCGGTCGGGGATGATGTCGTGCCTGGCGGCGTGCCAGCTGGTGTCGCCCGCGATCAGGATACGGTGCGTGCCGGCGCCTTCGATGCGCGCGCCCATGGCAACGAGGCAGGCGGCGAGATCGGCCACTTCCGGCTCGCGCGCCGCGTTCAGGATCTCGGTTTCGCCCTTGGCCGCGGTCGCCGCCATCATGGCGGTTTCCGTCGCCCCGACCGATGGCGAGGGGAGCACGATGCGCGTGCCGGTCAGCCCGTTCGGGGCCGAGGCGACGATCAGGCCGTTCTCGACGGCGATCCTGGCGCCAAGCGCGGCGAGTGCGGCGACATGCATGTCGACCGGCCGCGCGCCGATCGCGCAGCCGCCCGGCAGCGAAACCCGGGCATGGCCGAACCGCGCCAGCAACGGCGCCAGGACGAGCACCGTCGCCCGCATTTTTCGTACCGTGTCGTAGGAGGTCTCCTTCGAAACGGCGGTACTTGTGTCGATTGTGGCGGCATGGGCGGACCGGGTGATTTCGCCGCCGTGAAGTCGCACCACGCCGAGCATGTTTTCGACGTCGGTCACATCGGGCAGGTTGGTCAGTTCCAGCGGGTAGGGGCTGAGAAGAGCGGCCGCGATCTGCGGCAAAGCGGCATTCTTGGCGCCCGATATGGTGACCGCGCCTTCCAGTCTCTGTCCGCCTACGATCCGCAATCTGTCCATGGCTGAAACCTTGACGGCCACGTCCGGTGACCTACCCGGGATCCCGAGCGATGACCTCGGGTCGGTCGAGAATTAATTCTGCGTTCTTGGCTGTCAATCAAAATTGGAATAATTTATTCCTCGTCTTGCAGTGAAGAGCGAGGGGTTTCCGTGTCCGTCTTAAGCAGGATCAGTGCCGAGCTCGACGGCATGGCGCCCGGCGATCGCGAGATCGGCCGTTATATCATCGACAATCCCGACCAGATGCTGAGGCTGTCGACGGCGGCACTTGCGGCCGAGATCGGCCGCAGCCAGTCTGGCGTCGTCAAGTTCAGCCAGAAGCTCGGCTATGCCAGCTATCAGGAGCTCAAGCTCGCCGTCAGCGAGGCCAAGGCGCAGGATTGGCAGGTGCCGGCCGGCGTCATCCATGGCTCGATCGAGGTGGGTGATACTTTTCCGGTCATCCTGAAGAAGCTGATCGGCAGCAAGCTGCTGTCGATGCAGCAGACCGTCGCCGCCAACAGCGAGCGCATCCTTTCCAGGACGCTCGACCTGCTGGATGGCGCGCGGCGCATCCATCTGGTCGGCGTCGGCGCCTCCTCGCTGGTGGCGCGCGATTTTTCATACAAGCTGATGAAGCTCGGCCGCAATGTGCTGCATGACAGCGACAGCCACATCCAGATGGCCAACGCCTCGACGCTCGGGCCTGACGATGTGCTGTTCGCGCTGTCCTATTCCGGCGCCAGCATCGAAACCTTGCGTATCGCGGAGCTTGCCAGCAAGCGTGGCACGACGGTGATCGCCGTCACCGGCCTGCATGACAATCCGCTGAGCCGCGTCGCCGACATCCGCCTCTACACCCTCGCCGACGAGGAACGCGCGCGCTCTTCCTCCATCACCGCGCGCGACGCGCAGCTGACGCTGACCGACCTTCTGTTCATCCTGCTGGTACAGAAGCAGCCCGACGCCAACGACTACGTTCACAACAGCGAGGCGGCGGTCACGGTGCTGAAGGCCGAGCGCTCGTCTTAAGGCCTCAGACGCTTTCGAGATAGGTCTCGATCTCGAAATCGCTGACGTTGAGGGCAAACGTATTCAATTCCTGGCGTTTGCAGGCGACGAAGGAGTCGCGCAGGATCGCCGGGAAGATCTCCGCCACATGCGTCCCGCCTTCAAAGGTTGCGATCGCCGACGCCCAGTCCGGCGGCAATTTGGCCGGGGCAACGCCTTGCCCGTCATTCCCCGCCGGGTCGCCTGGCGACATCTGCTTCTCGATGCCGATCAGCGCGGCGCCCAGTATGGCGGCAAGCACGAGATAGGGGTTGGCGTCGGCTCCCGAGACGCGATGTTCGATGCGGCGCGCGCCGGTCGGGCCGCCGGGGATGCGGATCGCGACCATGCGGTTCTCGTAACCCCAGGCGACCGCGGTCGGCGCGTAGGATCTCGGGCGCAGCCTGCGGTAGGAATTGAAGTGCGGCGCGAACACCAGCGTGCTTTCGGCCATCGCCGCCAGCAGCCCGCCGACCGCGTGCCGCATGGTGTCGGAACCCTGGTCGGTGCCGTCGTCGAACACGTTGCGCCCATCGGCATCGACCAGGCTGAAATGGACATGGAAGCCGTTGCCGGCGCGGTCGCCATAGGGCTTGGCCATGAAGCAGGCGGCAAAGCCGTGCTTGCGGGCAATGCCCTTCACCGTGCGCTTGAACAACACCGCATCGTCGGCGGCCCGCAAGGCGTCGGCGACATGGTTCAGGTTGATCTCGAACTGGCCGACGCCGTTTTCGGCGATTGCCGTATCGACGGGAATGCCTTGCGCGCGGCAGGCTTCATAGATGTCGTGGATGAAGGCTTCGAAATCGTCGATCTCGTCGATCGACAGCGCCGCGTCGGAATCGAGACGCCGCCCAGTGACCGGTGAGACCGGCCCGACCGGCCGCTGCGATTGCGGATCGACCAGGTAGAATTCGAGTTCGGTCGCCGCGACCGGCGTCAGGCCGAGCGCCTTGTAGCGATCGAGGATGCGGGCCAGTGCTCGCCGGGGGTCGCCGAAATAGGGCGCTCCGCTCTCATCGGCGAGCCAGAGCGGGACGAGCGCCGTCGGATGCGCCGTCCATTCCACCGGCAGAATGCCGCGACCCGTCCATTGGCACAGACCATCGGCATCGCCGGTCGAGAAGACCAGGCTGTTGCCTTCGATGTCCTCGCCCCAGACGTCGAGCCCGATCAGCGAGTAGGGCATGCGCAGCTTGCCCTCCAGTGCCTTGCGGGCCTGCTCGACGGGGATGCGTTTTCCCCGCATGATGCCGTTGAGGTCGCACACCGCGGCCCTCAGGCTCTGGATGTCGCTTCGGCTTTCAAGCCAGTTCAAAACGTCCGCAATTGCATCGCTCAATTTCAAACCTCTGGTTCCCTGCGGTGTCGCGTCTGAGGCGAGCACCCTATTTTACGACAAAGCAGCTGATGAGTTCTTGAAGGCATCTCCGACATCGGTCGGAAAAGTTTCCTTCATTTTTTCAAGTTATTAGCCGGTATGTCGGGAGGCATTTCAGGAACCAATTGCGCGATCTGCGATCGCAACATAGCGACAAGGCAAGGGAAAGCCAAGTGGCATCTGGAGTGCAGGAGACACCGGTTTAGCTCCTCGCTTCCGGGAACCTGACCTGCCGCAGGATGTGGGCAGCACCTTCGTCGATGTCGCGAACGATGGCCGCCCGCGCTCGCGCACCGTCATGCGCCTCGATCGCGGCAACGACTTCCTCGTGATAGTCGATATCCAGGATGGAGGAGAGGTCGTCCTCGAACCCCACGGCGAGGTTTCTGAGAAACGGGCCGACCTGCATCCACACTGTCTCGATCAGGAAGATCATCTGCTCGTTGCCGCAATGGCGATAGATCGAGAACTTAAAATCGTGGTTCTTCCTGAGATAGTCGCCGATATCGCCTTTGCGGGCCGTCAGGGTCAGTTCTGTGCAATGGCGTCGGATCGCCCGCAGATTGTTGCCGTTGATCAGTTTCGTCGCAAGCTCGGTCGCCGGGCCTTCGAGCAGTGTGCGCACGGCGGTCAATTGCGAGAACCGCTCGGCCGAGATCACCGGCACCTCGACGCTGCCATTCGGCATCGGGCTCAGTGCCCGCAATGCCTGCAGCCGCATGAAGGCACTGCGCACCGGCATGTCGCTGGTGCCGAGTTCCCTAGCGAGCTTGCGCGAGGTCAGCTTCTGGCCGGGCAGGAATTGGCCCGACATCAGGGCTCGCACAAGCTCCAGATAGACCTTCTCGTGCAAGGGCACGGTGTCGACGGCGGTCAAACCGAAATGTGTTCTGCCGGCCATTGGCGGGGCGCACCTTCATCCGTTCTGAAAATGACCTGACGACGCGCGCCGCGGACAAGCTTAGGCTCGGCACGGTGGGAACACCCTGGCCGCCGATTGATCGGGCATGATAGACGCTTCGATCGTTGCGCGGCAAGCCAACCGCTGGAGCCGGCGCGGTGCGGCGGGCTGCCTTCTTTTCCGGCTATCGATCCGGGGCCGGCCCGCTCTTTTCCAACGCCAGATGCGTCAGCAAATTCCTGGTGATCCGGCCGACGTCGTTCATGGCATCGCCCGCGGGCAAGGCGCCGCACCAGGCGACCGAACTCGCGCAGAAGATCAGGCCGCCCGAGGGCAGATGGCGCAGCGTCATCTCCGCGCAGCGGCGCCCGTCGCGCTCTCTGTCACCTCCTTCGTACCAGCGCGTCGCGTCATGGACGAAGCTGTCCGGGAATCCGGTCGCGCGGGCAATGACCATGGTGTCGGCGGATGTGCCCAGATGCGGGTCGGTGGCATCGACCTCGTAGCCGGCGGCGCCTCCAAGCACGATGCCCTCGTCGCCGAAGATCTCGCTGGTGACGCCGTCGAACAACCACGCGGCCGAGGGCCGACGGCTTTCCGGCGTACGCGTGAAAGGCCTCGCGCCATCGAAACCCATCAGCGAGATGGCGACGCCGGTCAGCGAGAACTCGCCGCCCCCGCTGGCGCGCAGGTAGCCTCCCGGCTGGTTGGTAATCGACAGTGACTGTTCGGCGATGGGGCCGTCCCAGGTCCGGCCCGCCTCGAGCGGCGAGCGGCGCAATTCCATCAGATCGTCCTGGAACGCCACCTTGCCGGCAAAGCCATTGCCGCCGAGATAGGCGATGCTGCCGCCCGCCGCCGCGAATTGGCGCAGCGCATGCTCCATCTCGACCGACATGTATTCGGGATGGCTGCCGGTGATGACCGCCTGATACTCCTGCAGGCCGGCAAGACCCAGTTCGTGCAGGTCGCGGTCGGTGATGAGATCGAAGGCGATATCATTGTTGTGGCAGAAGCGTAGAAAATGCAGGTCGACCGGCAGATTGTGCGGGCAGCCGCAGAGCGGATACTTGTAGTCGTCGCGCAGCGTCGCCTTGGGCTTCCTGGTGGAACAGATCGACACGCCGCTGAGGTCGCTGTGATAGTCGTAGAGCGACTTCAGATTGTTATCGATCGCGAAGCGATGGCCGCGATCCTCGCACATCCATTCGTAGAGATGCGCCGGCAGGAATTCGTCCGCGTAAGCGAGATAGGTGGCCGTCGGCACCAGGAACAACAACGGCGCCCGGCGCTCCGACGAAGTGATGAAGAAGACGATACGCTCCGATCCTTCATCGTGACCGACCTCGAAGGCATAGACCCCGGCCGGCGCCTCGGCGGGAACCTGCAATTGGTATGAGGCCGGCCACTGCAACGCCCCCATGTCGTCGTCATGGCAATGCACGGCGTCGTAATGCGACGGCACCAGCCGGGGGTCGAAACTCGACCCGTCCCAGCGGCGCGAGGTCATGCAGAAGGCGGGCTGGTTGATCGTCTCCAGGAAGAGGACGCGATCGGTGCCTGTCGAGGCGAGCGGGCCGCTCGGCAGTAGGGTTGGAAACGTCCAGGCGATACGGCCGGCCGCGGTTTGCAGGGAGATCGCCGAGAATTTCGCGTTAAGCGACCTGACATCGTTTGCCGTGCTGGTGCCGAAGACCATGTCGCCGGGCAGGAGCCGCCACGGCAGGTCGAATCGACGATCCAGGCGAAACGGCGACAGGAGATCGTCCGCGTCTATCCGCAGCACGGTCGTGCCGTCGTTCGACGAAATCTCGATCTTGAGCCAGGTGTTTGCCGGCAAGACCACGCCGCTATCGGGCGAGTTGCCGTCGTCGCCTGATATCAGCCGCCCGTCCCGCAAGCCGAGGCGCAGGTTTCCGCTCTCGAACAGCACGCGGGCGCCATCGTTGCGGGTCAAGTATACTTCGAAGGCGACGCCTTCGATCTCGGTGGCCTTGGCAAGTTCCGCCGCCGAAACCCTGAGGAAGGATCCGTGATCGAAATCGCGGTGGGACACGGCATTTCCCGTCGGCTCGACGCGCCAGCCCATCGGCTCGGCCGCTTGCGTGTCGAGCCGCACGACGTGCACGTCGCGTACCGGCCGCGATGACGAGACATGAAGGGCGACTGGTGTTCCGGCCGCTGTATGCCAGGGAACGGTATAGCCTGAGACGGCCATGGCGCCGTGGTCGACGGGGCGTTTCATCGCCGCAAAAATCCGCGTCGCGATCCCGGCTGTCGCACTCTCCCCGGCTGTCGCACTCTCATTGGTGGCAAACTGGACAATTCTTTCATACCTTTGGGCCTGGAGGGCGTATATCCCCCTCGGCCTTGCTTGCCGATGAAGTTCGTAGAATCTCGCTCAGCCATCGATGGCCATCGGCAAAGGCATCCGCTTGGTGCCTGATCCACGACGACATTATAGCGATCGCCCGAAACCGGACAGTCGTTCTCGCAGGTCGGCTTCTTCATCACAAAACTTGACCTCCACGCACTTGCACGTCCGGCCGCTCTCTGGCTTTTTGGGGTACCCATCCGAACGGACTGATTCGCGTCATGCCGCTCGATTGCAATGTCTTGCGGGCAGTCTGCTTGTGGGTCGTGAAGCGCGCGCAATTGGCGAAGGAGAAGCAGGCATGGCCGAGTTCAAGAAGCCGGAAATCTCCGAGATGAGACCCAAGATCACCGTGATCGGCGTCGGCGGCGGTGGCGGCAACGCGATCAACAACATGATCGTGGAACAGCTTCAGGGAACCGAGTTCATTGCCGCCAACACCGATGCCCAGGCGCTGACCATGTCGAAGGCGACGCGGCTGATCCAGCTTGGCGCGCATGTCACGGAAGGCCTTGGCGCCGGCTCGTTGCCCGAGATCGGCCGTGCCGCGGCCGAAGAATCGCTCGACGAGATCATGGATCATCTGGCCGGCACCCACATGTGTTTCGTCACTGCCGGCATGGGCGGCGGCACCGGAACCGGTGCGGCCCCGATCATCGCACAGGCGGCGCGCAAGGCCGGCATCCTGACGGTCGGCGTCGTCACCAAGCCGTTCACCTTCGAGGGCAGGCGCCGCATGCAGATGGCCGAAGAAGGCATCGAGCGGCTGCGCGAGGCCGCCGACACCGTCATCGTGATCCCCAACCAGAACCTGTTCCGGATCGCCGATGCCAAGACCACTTTTGCCGATGCCTTCGTCATCGCCGACAGGGTGCTTTATTCCGGCGTCAGCTGCATCACCGACCTCATCGTCAAGGAAGGCCTGATCAATCTCGACTTCGCCGACGTCAAATCGGTGATGCGCGGCATGGGCCGCGCCATGATGGGAACCGGCGAGGCTTCGGGCGACGGCCGGGCGATGAAGGCGGCGGAAGCCGCGATCGCCAATCCGCTGCTCGACGAAATGTCGATGAAGGGCGCCAAGGGCGTGCTGGTGTCGATTTCGGGCGGCCGGGACATGACCCTGTTCGAGGTCGACGAGGCGGCTACGCGCATCCGTGAAGAGGTCTATGAGGACGCCGACATCATCGTCGGCGCCATCTTCGACAAGAGCATGGAAGGCCGCTTCAGGGTCTCGGTGGTGGCGACGGGCCTCGATCGTTCGCTCAGCGAGGGTGATGCCGATGCCGGCATGGCACATGGCCATTCCGTGCCGTCCGCCGCACGGACCTTGCAGTAACCTTTCTCTTCGATTGACCTCCCGGGCAGGCGACCCGCGGTATCTGCCGCGTCCCCGGGGCGGAAAAATTGCTCTTCAGGACGCCTTCTCGCCGATGAACTCGAATCGCTCGATCTCGCATTCGCGCGCGACCAGCGCCAGGATTTCCGTCGAGGGTTCGGCGGCGTCGGACTGTCTCCATTCGAGATTGAACGAGTACACGAAGCGGTCGCGGCTGGGATCATGCTCGATCTTGGCAAGGCGCGCGCCGTAGCCGAGCGGCCGCACCATCTCCGGAAGGTCAGGTGGGGATTCTTTTGCCCAGGAAACCGACAGGATCGCATGGTGATCGCGCGGCAACTTGAGGTCGACCCATTTCAACACCTGAAGTGTCAGTAGCGTCAGCACGGTCGCAATTGCCGCAAGACCAAACTGGCCGCCGCCAACGGCAAGTCCGATCATCGTCATGATCCACATGGTGGCCGCGGTGGTGATTCCAGTCACGAGATCGCCGCGCCGAAGGATGGCGCCGCCGCCGATGAAGCCGACGCCGGTCAGCACGCCAAGCGGCAGACGCAGCACGTCCATGCTGGCGAAGAAGTCCATTCCCTTGCCCGTGGTATCAAGCAGTATGTTGGCCTGGATCATGGCCACAGCGGCCGCCAGGGCGACCAGGATGGTCGTGCGAAGCCCGGCGGTGTGGCCGCGCGCTTCCCTGTTCAGGCCGATGAGGAAACCAGCCAGCAGCGCAAGCAGCAACCGGGCGACAAGATCGGGCCATGTCGGATGAAGTGGCATATCGCAGCAAAGCGGCTCGAACATCGCCCTGTCAGGGCAGCGCTGGTGCTCCGCCCTCCATTTTTCTCAGGATTTCGGCGCCCTCGCTGACGACGTTGCTTGCGGCTGGCCGGTACGTCGCGACCTCGGGCTGTCGATGTAAGAACCTTTTTGCCTTCCTGAGGTTCCCGGCGAACCGTCGCGCGGCAGCCGACCAAACGCCATGCAATTTGAAGGTGGCGCTTGACTTCGTCCGATCCGTGTGAAAAATTTTGCAGCAACTGATAAAAATATCACCGGGATGGAAACGTGGTTGGTTTTGGAAACGGCCTTTTGCGGGACGATGATGCCAGCATGGCGGCGCGGGCCGCGTGGCTTCATTACGCCGGCGGCCTGACCCAGTCCGAGGTCGCCAAGCGGCTGGGGCTGACCAGCCTCAAGGCGCACCGCCTCATCACCAAGGCCAACCAGGAAGGCCTGGTGAAGGTCTATATCGACGGCGAAGTGTCGGAATGCGTCGAGCTCGAGGACGAATTGTCCCGCCGCTACGGCCTCGACTATTGCGAGGTGGTTCCGGATTTCGATTCCGAGGATCTGCCGCTCAAGGCGCTCGGCATCGCCGGCGCGCAGTTCCTCAAGCGCGAGATCGAGCGCGGCGAGCAGGCGCTGATCGGCGTCGGCCATGGCCGCACGCTCGCGGCCTGCGTGGAATATCTGCCACGCACCACCACCGACCGCATCCGTTTCGTCTCGCTGCTTGGTGGCCTGACGCGGAAATTCTCGGCCAACCCGCATGATGTCATCCACCGTCTCGCCGAACGCACCGGTGCCGAAGCCTATGTGATGCCGGTGCCGATGTTCGCCAACACGGCGGAGGACCGCATCGTGCTGCTGGGCCAGAAGGGCATCAGCGAGGTCTTCGATCTCGCCAGATCCGCCGACCTGTTGTTTGCGGGCATCGGCACCGCCGAACGCGAGGCTTCGCTTGTCGCCACCGGCATGATCGAGAAGGGCGAGATGGAGGAGATCCGTCGCAATGGCGGTGTCGGCGAATTGCTCGGCCATTTCTTTGACGAGGCCGGCAAGGCAGTGGCGACGACCGTTTCCAACCGGGCGCTGGCACTGGCGCGCGAGGATATCGCCAGCCGCCGGATTGTCGCCGTCGCCGGCGGCAGGATTAAGGTTCGCGCAATCAAGTCGGTGCTGGAGGGGCGCTATCTCAAGGGCCTGATAACGGACGAGCGCACGGCGCGATCGCTCGTGGAAGAGACGCCGGTCGGGTAGCCGGCAACAGTCCAGTTGAAACTACCCTGTGGAGGAGAAGACGAAATGCATGAGAAAGAGAAAGACCTGATAGATGCCTTCCTGCGCGGACAAGTCGACCGTCGTGGACTGATCAAGGGCCTGGGTGCCATGGGTCTCGCCGCCGGCACCGCCGGCACGCTGCTGAACCTCGGCCAGACCCGCGCGCTTGCCGCGGACTTCGACTGGCAGGCGCATAAGGGCAAGACCATCAAGCTCTTGCTCAACAAGCATCCCTATGCCGACGCCATGATCGCCAATCTTGAGAACTTCAAGAAGCTGACCGGCATGAACGTCGTCTACGACGTATTCCCCGAAGACGTCTATTTCGACAAGGTGACGGCCGCATTGTCGGCGAGCTCGCCCGAATATGATGCCTTCATGACCGGCGCGTACATGACCTGGACCTATGGCCCAGCCGGCTGGATCACCGACCTCAACGAATGGATCAAGGATCCGGCCAAGACCAACCCGAACTATGCTTGGGACGACTTCCTGCCAGGCGTCAAGAATTCCTGCGCCTGGAACGGCAAGCCGGGCGGAGCTTTGGGATCGGAAGACGCCAAGCAGTGGTGCATTCCGTGGGGGTTCGAGCAGAACAACATCACCTACAACAAGGCGATGTTCGACAAGGCGGGCGTCAAGGTTCCCGGCAATATGGACGAGATGGTGGCCGCTGCCGCCAAGCTCACCAAGGATGTCGGCGGCGGCGTCTACGGCATTGGTGTGCGCGGCTCGCGCTCCTGGGCGACCATACACCCGGGGTTCCTGTCGGCCTACGCCAATTTCGATCAGAAGGACCTGAACGTGTCGGCCGACGGTAAATTGTCGGCCGCCATGAACACCGCCCAGTCCAAGGCTTTCCACAAGCAGTGGGTGCAGATGATCCAGGAGAGCGGCCCGAAGGACTGGTCGACCTACACCTGGTACCAGGTCGGCACCGATCTGGGCGCCGGCGCCTCGGCGATGATCTTCGACGCCGATATCCTTGGCTACTTCATGAATGGTGGCGACAACAAGATGGCCGGCAAGCTTGCCTTCGCCGCCTTCAAGGCGAATCCGGAGGCCAAGGCACCAACGCCGAACATCTGGATCTGGTCGCTGTCGATGTCCAACTTCTCCAAGGACAAGGACGCCACATGGTACTTCATGCAATGGGCCTCCGGACCTGAGCATGCGCTGTTCGGCGCCACCAAGATGGATTTTGTCAACCCAGTCCGCCAGTCGGTCTGGAAAGATGAGGTCTTCCGCGAGAAGCTGAACAAGAGCTATCCGGGCTATGTCGAGATGTTCGACGCCTCGGCACCCGGCGCCTCGATCAAGTTCACGGCGCAGCCGTTGTTCTTCGATCTCACCACCGAATGGGCGGCGACGCTGCAGAAGATGGTGTCCAAGGAAGTGCCGATCGACGAGGGCCTCGACAAGCTCGCCGAGAGCATCAACGGCCAGCTCAAGGAAGCCGGCCTCGGTTAAGTCGCAACGAGGGCCGGCCTGCTTGGCGGTTCGGCCCTCGCCACATCTTTCATGTTTGCGATGCGGTGCCGAAAGGTGACCGCCATTTCGCCCCACCGGCCGCCTTGCTCCCTTGGGCGGCCGGCAGGGCGAAGCGACAGCAACAACGGAGCAGCTCGATGACTGCGGTGGTATCGCAAAGGCTCAAGCCATCCGGCTTCAGGATCAGCAAGCGGGTGCTGCCCTATGTGCTCAGCCTGCCGGCCTTGCTGGTCTGCATAGGCATCCTGATCCCGTTCCTGACGTCGGTCGTTTACTCGTTCCAACGCTATCGTCTGAGCCAGCCTTGGGCGCGCCAGTTCAACTGGGGCGACAACTACATCTCCTTCTTCACCGACCCGAAATTCTGGAATACGTTGAAAGTGTCGCTGCTCTATGCCGGCACCACGGTCGTGCTGGAACTGCTTCTCGGTCTCGCCATCGCGCTGCTGCTGCAGAAGCGCTCGACGCTCAACAACTTCATCTCGATCATGCTGTTGATGCCGCTGATGACGGCGCCCGCGCTGGCAGCACTGATGTGGAAGCTGATGACCAATCCGGGCTTCGGCGTGCTGAGCTATCTCGCCAGCCTCATCGGGCTGCAGGATTTTCGCTGGGCGTCGTCACCGTCGACGGCGCTGTTCACCGTCGTGCTGGTCGACATCTGGGTCTACACGCCCTTCATCATGATCCTGCTGCTTGCCGGCCTGCGCAGCCTGCCGACGCAGCCCTTCGAGGCCGCCGCGCTCGACGGCGTGCCGAGGAGCTTCGTCTTCTTCCGCATCACCTTGCCGATGCTGACGCCCTACATCCTGACGGCGACCTTGTTTCGCCTGCTCGATTCCATCCAGCAGTTCGACATCATCTACGCCATGACACAGGGCGGGCCGGGCGACACACTGACCGTGTTCCAGGTCGAGGCCTATCTCAACTTCTTCCAGTCGACCAATGTCGGCCGCTCGGCGGCGCTGATGATCATCCTGTGGGCGATCACCTATTTCCTCTCCAACATCTTCATCAAGAACTGGCTCAGGCTGCGCGAACGCGCCCGCGGCCAGGCATAGGAGGCGGCGATGGAACATACCTCGCTTTTCGAACGCATCCTGCGCGGCGCGGCACTGACGCTGGTCGTGATCTTCTTCATGTTCCCGATCCTGTGGATCTTCATGATGTCGTTCCAGACCAACGAGACCATTCTGCGCATCCCGCCGCAGCTCATCTTCGAACCGACGCTCGCCAACTACACGGCGTTGATCACCGGCAAGCTGATGACGGCCGCCGGCACGCTCGACATCGCCTTCATGCGCAACCTCTGGAACTCGGTATTCCTGTCGGTGACCTCGGTGGCGGTTTCACTGCTGCTCGGCGTGCCGGCGGCCTACGCCTTCGCGCGCCACAAATTTCGCGGTTCGGAAGACATCGCCTTCACGCTGCTGTCGTTCAAGTTCGCGCCGGCACTTCTGGTGCTGCTGCCGCTGACCCTCTATTTCCAGAAGCTCGGCCTGGCCAACACCTATATCGGGCTGATCTGGGTCTACCAGTTGATCTGCCTGCCGCTGATCCTGTGGATCGTGCGCGGCTATTTCGAGGATATTCCGGCCGACATCGAATATGCCTACCGCATCGGCGGCCATTCCTGGTTCGCCACCTTCCGCAAGATCGCGCTGCCGCTCGCCGGCCCTGGCATCGCGGCGGCCGGCCTGCTTGCCTTCATCTTCGCCTGGAACAATTTCGTTTTCGCGCTGGTGTTGGCTTCGGCCGACAAGCAGCCGGTGACGGTCGGCGCGTTGGCCTTCATCACTTCATCGGGCATCCAGTACGGCCAGATTTCGGCGGCCATAGTCTTGTCGATCACGCCGACGCTGGCGCTCGCCCTTTACGCACAGCGCTATCTGGTCGAGGGCCTGTCGCTCGGCGCGGTGAAAGGATAGAAATGGCCAGCCTCGAACTCAGAAACGTCGTCAAGCGCTACAAGAGCCAGACCGTCCTCGACAATCTGTCGCTGACCGTCGCCGATGGCGAAACGCTGGTGCTGTTTGGTCCCTCGGGCGCCGGCAAGACTGTGCTGTTGCGGCTGGTCGCCGGCGTAATCGATCCGGACGAAGGCAAGATCCTCATCGGCGGCGAGGACATGACCGATGTCGACGCGGAATTCCGCGGCGTCGGCATGGCGTTCCAGAATTTCGCGCTGTTTCCGCATATGAGCGCTTTCGACAATATCGCGACGCCGCTGGCGGCCAAGCGCTCGTCGCAGAGCGCGATCAAGGCCGGTGTCGAGAGCGTCGCCAAATTGTTGAAGATCGGCCATGTGCTTTCCCACAAGCCGCGCGCGCTCTCCAACGGCCAGAAGCAGCGCACGGCCCTTGCCCGCGCTTTGGTCGGTTCGCCGCCGCTGCTTCTGCTCGACGATCCCTTGCGCAATGTCGACGCCAAGCTGCGTTTCGAGATGCGGCTCGAACTGCCGCGGCTGCTCGCCGATCGCGGCGCCACCGTCGTTTACGTTACCCAGGACTACAAGGAAGCCATGGCGCTCGGCGACCGCATCGCGGTGATGTCGCAAGGCGTCATCAGGCAGCTTGGCACGCCCGAGCAGATCTATCGTGAGCCGGCCAACGTCGAGATCGCGCGGCTGTTCGGCGATCCGACCATCAACCTGCTCGACGTCAAGCCCGGGCGCGATGCCCGGGGGGTCTATGTCGGCCTGTCCAACGTACAGGTCCATCTCGCCGATGCTCCGGAGGCCGCCATCGGCCGCGACTGCATCATCGGGCTGAGACCCGAGGCCCTGCATTTCGTTGGCGAAAACGAACCCGGCGCCATTCCGGTAACGGTCGAGGCGGAGACGCCGCTCAACGAAAAGATCGTCACCCTGGTGCGCACCGTGCGCGGCCGTGAAATCCTGGTCTCGCGCCCGGCCGGAACGCCGGGGCGCAGCGAAGGCAAGGCGCATATCGCCGTCGACGGCAAGAGCGCCCTGCTGTTCGATCGGGCGAGTGGCGAGCGCATCGGCGCCAGGAATGTCGTCAAACTGCGCAACGGAGAAGCGGCATGAGCCCGAGCGCGCTCACCATATCAGGCGTCGACAAATTCTATGGCCCGATCGACAGGGGCGTTCACGCCGTCAAGAACCTGACGATGGAGATCGGCAAGGGTGAGATCGTGGCGCTGCTCGGCTCGTCGGGCTGCGGCAAGACTTCGACCTTGCGCATGGTTGCCGGGTTCGAGGAGGTGTCGCGTGGCGCGATCGCGGTCGCCGGCCGCAAGGTACACACCTTGCCGCCGGTCAAACGCAATGTGGCAATGGCCTTCGAGGGCTATTCGCTCTATCCGCCGCTCACCGTGCGCGAGAACATGGCCTTTGCGCTCAAGGCCGCAAGGCTGCCCAGGAGCGAGGTCGACGCCAAGGTCGCCAGCATCGCAAAGCTGCTGGAGATCGAGGACATATTGGAGCGCTATCCTAGCTCCATTTCGGGTGGCCAGCAGCAGCGCGCCAGCCTTGGCCGGGCGCTGATCCGGGAAGCCGACCTGCATCTGCTGGACGAGCCGATGGGCCAGCTCGAGCCGCAGCTTCGCGCCGTGTTGCGCGGCCGTATCAAGCACTTCATCAAGGAGCGTGGCCTGACCGCGATCCTGGTCACCCACGACCAGACCGAGGCGAATGCGCTGGCCGACCGCATCGCGGTGATGGAGGGCGGCGTGCTGCAGCAGTTCGACACGCCGGACCGGATCAAGGAGCGCCCGGCCAACCTGTTCACCGGCACCTTCGTCGGCGAGCCGCCGATGAACGTCTTCGAGGCCTTTGTCGGCACGACCGCCGGCCGCATCAGTCTCAGGCTGCCCGACGGTCTGTCGCTCGACTACGACAAGGACGCCTTCAGCGCTCCGGTTCGCGACCAGCTGCTCAGCCGCGAGCGGGTGGTCATCGGCATCAGGCCCTACGCGGTCCGGCGTTCGAAGGAAGGAGTTCCGGCCAGGGTCTCGGCCAACCAATGGCTCGGCGACCAGACCCACATCGCCGCCGACTTCGCCGGCGGCTCGCTGGTCCTGGTGGAGCATGACCGCACCCGGCTCGACCTCGGCGCGCCCATCAATGTCAGCATCGATCCCAAAAACCTGCACGTCTTCGACCAGGCGAGCGGCATTGCGATCTCGCACGGCATGGAGCTCGCGTGATGCGCGATCTATTAATAGGCATCGATGCCGGCACTTCCGTCATCAAGTCCATCGCTTTTGACACGAAGGGCCGCCAGATCGCGGCCGCGGCAACGCCGAACCATTATGAGACGCTGCCGGGCGGCGGCGCCGAACAGGATCTGGCCCGCACATGGGCCGATGCCGCCACCACCTTGCGCCAGCTTGCCGACAAGGTGCCCGATCTCGCCAGCCGGACCGTCGCCATAGCGGTGACCGGGCAGGGCGACGGCACCTGGCTGATCGACGGCAAGGGCGAGCCGGTGGCCAAGGGTTGGCTCTGGCTCGACGCGCGCGCCGCGGGCGTCGTCGAGGAAATCCGCGCGCGGCCCGATGACCGGCTGCGCTTCGAGAAGACCGGCAGCGGTCTTGCCGCCTGCCAGCAAGGCTCGCAGTTCGCCTTCATGAAGCGCACCATGCCCGAAATGCTCGGCAAGGCGGCGACCGCGTTCCACTGCAAGGATTGGCTCTATTTCAAGCTGACCGGCGAACGCGCCACCGATCCGTCCGAAGGGACCTTCACTTTCGGCGACTTCCGCACCCGTGACTACAGTGGGGACGTGCTCGACGTCCTCGGCGTCGCCGATCTCAGGCACCTGCTGCCGCCGATCGTCGACGGCACGAGCCACAGCGCCGGACTGTCGCCGGCCGCCGCCGAAGTCACCGGCATGCTTGCCGGCACACCCGTCGTGCTCGGTTATGTCGACGTCGTCTGCACCGCGCTCGGCGCCGGCCTCCTCGACCGCGAGCGCAAGCCCGGCTGCTCGATCATCGGTTCCACCGGCATGCACATGCGGCTGGCCGAGACCCCTGATGATGTGCAGCTCAACGAAGCGGCGACCGGCTATACGATGGCGATGCCGGCGCCGGGCGTCTTCGCGCAGATGCAGTCCAACATGGCGGCGACGCTCAACATCGACTGGGTGCTTGGCCTCGCTTCCGGCATCCTCGCCTCGCAAGGCATAACCCGCAGCAATGGCGAGATGATCGCGCTGGTCGATGCCTGGATCGCGGCCTCGCAGCCGGCTTCGCTCCTCTACCAGCCCTACGTGTCGGAAGCCGGCGAGCGCGGACCGTTCGTCGATGCCAATGCCAGGGCAGGCTTCGTCGGCATTTCGTCGCGCCACGGCTACGCCGATCTGGTGCGCGCCGTCTTCGAAGGCTTGGCCTTCGCGGCGCGCGATTGCTACGCCGCCATGGGCCCGCTGCCACGCGAAATTCGCCTGACCGGCGGCGCCGCCAGAAGCCCGGCGCTGCGCAAGATCCTGGGTGCGGCCATTGGTGCCGACACGCGCACCAGCGCGCGCGAGGAGGCCGGTGCGGCCGGTGCCGCAATGATCGCGGCGGTCTGCGTCGGCCAATACGCCTCCATGGACGAATGCGTCGGCGAATGGGTGACGCCGCTGCTCGGCGAGGCCGAGCCGAGCGACCCGGATCTCGCCGCGATCTACGACAGGATGACCCCGTCCTACATGCTGGCGCACCAGGCCCTGCGGCCGGTCTGGCGTGCCATGGCGACATCGCAGGAAAATTGAGAAGTCGAGTATGCTGAGGAAAATAGCGATCATTGGCGACAACTTCATGCTGCCGGAGGTGTTTCGCGCCAAAATCGAGAAGGTCGCCAGTGGCGACCTCGATATCAGGACATTGCAGACGGCCTGGCCCGACGAGCCGATGGAATTCGGCAACGCCGCGCTCGGCCTCGACAGGGTCAAGGAATATTTCGGCGATCCCGACGAGGTCGTCGACTTCATCGGCGATGCCGAAATCCTCGTCACCCAGCTTGCGCCCCTGTCGGAGGGCATGATGCGGCGCCTGCCGCGGCTCAAGCTGGTCGCGGTGTCGCGCGGCGGCCCGATCAACATCGACATGGAAGCGGCCAGGGTGCACGGCATCACCGTGGTCAATGTGCCCGGCCGCAACGCCACTGCCGTGGCTGAGTTTACCATCGGCGCCATCCTGGCCGAGACGCGGCTGATCCGGGTCGGCCACGAGGCCTTGCGCAAGGGGGAATGGCGCGGCGATCTCTACCGCGCCGACCGCACCGGCCGCGAACTCGGCGAAATGACCGTCGGCGTGGTCGGCTACGGCAATATCGGCACGAAGGTGGTGCGCCTGCTGCGCGCCTTCGGCTGCCACGTCCTGGTCAGCGATCCCTATGTGCAACTGAGCGCCGAGGATCGCAACGCTGGCGTCGAACTGGTTGGGCTCGACGACCTCCTGTCGCGCTCCGATGTGGTCACGCTGCATTCACGGGTGACGCAGGAGACACGCGGTCTGATCGCCAAGGACACCATCGCGCGGATGAAGCCGGGCGTGATCTTCGTCAATACGGCGCGTGGCCCGCTGGTCGACTACGACGCACTCTACGAGGCGCTGGTTTCAGGGCAGATCGCCAGCGCCATGCTGGAAACCTTCGCGGTCGAACCGGTGCCGTCGGACTGGCCCTTGCTGCAGCTGCCCAATGTGACGCTGACGCCGCATATCGCCGGCGCTTCGGTGCGCACCGTGACCTATGCCGCCGAGCAGGCCGCCGAGGAAGTGCGCCGCTACCTGGCCGGCCTGCCTCCGGTCAATCCGTGCTGAGAGCGATGGCCATGATGCGAAAATCAGGCAGTGGGGCGACGGCAAGATGAGCGTCGGCCCTGACATAGTCGACCTCTTCGTCATTGGCGGCGGCGTCAACGGCGCCGGCATCGCGCGCGACGCCGCCGGCCGCGGGCTTTCCGTCATCCTGTGCGAAAAGGACGATCTCGCCGAAGGCACCAGCTCACGCTCGGGCAAGCTCGTCCATGGCGGTCTGCGCTACCTCGAATACTACGAGTTCCGCCTCGTGCGCGAGGCGCTGATCGAGCGCGAGGTGCTGCTGGAATCGGCGCCGCACATCATCTGGCCGATGCGCTTCGTGCTGCCGCACAGCCCGGACGACCGGCCGGCATGGCTGGTGCGGCTCGGCCTCTTCCTCTACGACCACCTCGGCGGCCGCAAGCGGCTGCCCGCCACGCGGACGCTCGACCTGCGCACCGCGCCCGAGGGCGCGCCGATCAAGGACAGTTTCAAGCGCGGCTTCGAATATTCCGACTGCTGGGTCGACGATGCCCGCCTCGTCGTCATCAATGCGCTCGACGCCGCCGAACGGGGAGCGAAGGTCCTCACCCGTACCGCCTGCACCGCGGCCCGCCGCGAGGGCGGCCTCTGGGTTGTCGAGATGCGCGACGTCAGGACCGGCATCAAGACCAGCGTACGGGCCCGCGCGCTGATCAATGCCGCCGGCCCTTGGGTCAACGACATCGTCAACCGCGTTGCCGGCCAGAATTCCAGGCGCAACGTCCGCCTCGTCAAGGGCAGCCATATCGTCGTGCCCAAATTCTGGGAGGGAAGGCAGGCTTATCTCGTCCAGAACAACGACAAGCGCGTCATCTTCATCAATCCCTACCAGAACGATCTAGCCTTGATCGGAACCACCGACATCCCCTACGAGGGCCGGCCCGAGGATGTGAGGGCGGATGAGAGCGAGATCGATTACCTCATCAAGGTGGTCAACCGCTATTTCAAGCGCGGCCTTGCGCGGGGCGACGTGGTCCATTCGTTCTCCGGTGTCCGGCCGCTCTATGACGACAACGCCGACAATCCGAGCGCGGTGACGCGCGACTATATTTTCGAACTCGACGCGCCGGACGCGCAGGCGCCGCTGCTCTCCGTCTTCGGCGGCAAGATCACCACCTTCCGCAAACTGGCCGAGCATGCGCTGGACAGGATCGCACCGTTCTTTCCCAGCATGGGCAAAGCCTGGACCGCGAGGGCGCATCTGCCCGGCGGCGACATCGCCAATGCCGACTTCGAACAATTTCTTGGCAACCTCGCAGGCGAGTATCCATGGATGCCGGCATCGCTGCTCAAGCATTACGGTCGGCTCTACGGCACCAGGACGCGGTCCGTGGTCGGCGGCGCCCGATCGCTCGCCGCACTGGGGCGGTGCTTCGGCAAGGATTTCTTCGAGCGCGAGGCGAACTACCTCTTTGAACAGGAATGGGCGGAAGACGCGGCCGACATTCTCGAACGGCGCACCAAGCATGGCCTGCATTTGTCCGCCGAGGAGAAGTCGGCCTTTGAGCACTGGTGCGCGAGCCGGCAGGCGAGGGCAGGCTGATGGCGCTCATCGCCCCTGTTCTGCGCCGGCGTTGAAGGGATCGCGACCTTGGCTTTCACGCTCTCCCTCAACACCAATCCGCTGGTCAACCGCTTCGCCGAGCCGGATGATCTGATCGATACCGTCGCCTATGAGATCGGCATTCGCGACGTTCAGCTCACGCATGAATTCGTCAACCCAGGCTGGCCGGCGGCGACGATCGTCAAGTTCGTCCGCCTGTTCCGCAACGCCTTGGCTCGAACCGGCGTGCGCGTCACCTCCGGCATGACCGGCCCCTATGGCCGGCTGAACCATTTCGGCCATCCGGATGCCGATGTGCGCCGCTACTATGTCGACTGGTTCAAGACCTTCGCCGATATCTCGGCCGAGCTTGGCGCTGGCGGCATGGGCACGCAGTTCGCCATCTTCACGCATCGGGACTATGACGACCCCGCCCGTCGCGCCAGGCTGTTCGACATCGCGCTGGACTGCTGGCGCGAGGTCGCCGACCACGCCCGGGCGGCAGGCCTGACCTATCTGTTCTGGGAGCCGATGTCGGTCGGTCGCGAATTCGGTCACACGATCGAGAATTGCCGGATGCTGCAGGACGCGATCGACGCGGCCGGCATGGCCATTCCGCTGGAGATGATGGTCGACATCGACCATGGCGACGTCACTTCCTCCAATCCGGCCGACATCGATCCCTATGCCTGGGCCGAAGCTTTCCCCCTGAAGTCGCCGATCATCCACATCAAGCAATCGTCGATGAACAAGGGCGGCCATTGGCCATTCACCGCGGCCCACAACAAGGACGGCCGCATCACGCCTGAGAAGCTGCTGGAGACGGTGCGGCGCGGCGGCGGCACCGACAACGAAATCTGCCTCGAACTATCCTTCCGCGAGCGCGAGCCGGTCGACCATCAGGTGGTCGCCATGATCCGCGAGTCGGTCGATTATTGGGCACCGTTCATCGACGCCGGCAGGGCGGGGATTTCGCCGAAAGCCGGATAGAAATCGGACAGGAGCCCATGGGCTCCTGTCCATGAAATGCAACCGGATCGAACTCAGGCGAATTTCGGATCGAGGCTGCCCGACTTGTAGCGCTTGGCCATTTCCGAAACCGGCAGCGGCTTGATCTTCGGCGCATTGCCGGCGGTGCCGAACTGCTCGAAGCGCTCCTTGCAGAGCTTCCTCATCGCCGCCATCGCCGGCGTCAGATATTTGCGCGGATCGAACTCGCTGGGATTTTCGGTCAGCACCTTGCGGATCGCGCCGGTCAGCGCCATGCGGTTGTCGGTGTCGATGTTGATCTTGCGCACGCCATGCTTGATGCCGCGCTGGATCTCTTCCACCGGGACGCCCCAGGTCGGCTTCATCTGGCCGCCATATTTGTTGATGATCTCCTGCAGGTCCTCCGGCACCGAGGACGAGCCGTGCATGACCAGATGCATGTTCGGCAAGCGCCGGTGGATCTCCTCGATCACGTTCATCGCCAGCACCGCGCCGTCGGGCTTGCGCGAGAATTTATAGGCGCCGTGGCTGGTGCCCATGGCCACCGCCAGCGCATCGACATGGGTGTCGCGCACGAACTGCTCGGCCTGCACCGGATCGGTCAGGAGCTGGTCGTGGCTGATCGCGCCTTCGACGCCGTGGCCGTCTTCCTGCTCGCCGCCGCCGCTCTCGAGCGAGCCCAGCACGCCGATCTCGCCTTCCACCGACACGCCGCCCCAATGCGCCATGTCAACGACGCGCTTGGTGATGCCGGAATTATAGGCATAGTCGGCCGGCGACTTGCCGTCTTCCTTGAGTGAGCCGTCCATCATCACCGAGGTGAAGCCGTGCTGGATCGCGGTGACGCAGGTGGCTTCGTTGTTGCCATGGTCGAGGTGCATGCAGACAGGGATGTCGGGATGGATTTCGACCAGCGCGTCGATCAGCTTGGCCAGCACCACGTCATTGGCGTAGGCACGGGCGCCGCGGCTCGCCTGCAGGATGACCGGGGACTTGGTCTCCTCGGCAGCCTCCATGATGGCGAGGCCCTGTTCCATGTTGTTCATGTTGAAGGCCGGCACGCCATAGCCGTATTCGGCGGCGTGATCGAGCAATTGTCTCAGTGTGATGCGAGCCAACGATTAGTCTCCCGTATCTGGTTTCGAACCTGTGGTTGCGGGCCGCCCGCGCATCGTTCAGCCCACCGATGCTTCTGGCCGGAATCCCGCGCAACCGCAACCGTGACAGACCGTCCCGGCAGCAATTCTTGTTACAGCGGCGCGATAAGAGCCGGCGAAATATCCCACGGAAATATCTCATTATCACAAAAATTATGATACTTACGCGATCATATCTGTTATATCTTCGCTCGATCAAGGAGCCAGCTTCTGCGTTGGCGGGTCGGCGAGAATGAAGAGCGACAACAGACGCCAAGGCATTATGGACTTCCTGGTGGACGCCGGCGCGGCGAGCGTCGACGATCTTGCCTCCCGCTTTGGCGTCTCCAGGATGACCGTGCATCGCGACCTCGACGAGCTCGAGGAGAGCGGTTTGCTGCGCAAGGTGCGCGGCGGCGCCTCGATCCAGCCGAGCAGCCTTTTTGAAAGCGATTTCCGCTACCGGCAGAAGCAGGCGATCGGGGAAAAACAGCGCCTTGCGGCGGCGGCCGTGACCATGATCGAACCCGGCCAGACGGTCATCATCGACGACGGCTCGACCGCGGGCGGTATCGCGCGGTATCTCGCCGATCTCAGGCCACTGACGGTGATCACCAACAATCTCGCCGTCATCCAGGACCTGGCCGGAGTCGCGGGCATCAACCTGATCGCGCTCGGCGGCCAGTACTCGAAGAAATTCCACGGCTTCTTCGGCCTGCTCGCCGAGGCTTCGCTGCGGTCGCTGCGTGCCGACGTCGCCTTCCTGTCGTCGTCCGCCATCCATGGCGCCTCCGCCTTCCATCAGGACCAGGAAGTGGTGCAGGCCAAGCGACTGATGATGGCCGCGGCGACACGCAAATATCTGCTGGTGGATCACGGCAAGTTTGGCCGCAGCGCGCTGCATTTCCTGACCGATCTCAAAGCATTCGACGCCGTCTTCACCGGGCGGGAGCCGGAGCCCGGGATGCGGGACACGCTGGATGCGGCCGGCGTCTCGCTGACGGTGGTCGCCGACAAGGATTGATGATCAAACGGGGATTGAGGATCAAGGGGTGTACGCGTGGTTTACTGGGTCGGTACAAGCTGGAAGATGAACAAGACGCTCGCCGAGGCGCTTGACTTTGCAGGCGCACTGGCCGGCTTCGTGGCGGGTTTCGACGATCGCATCCAGCCTTTTGTCGTCCCGCCTTTCACGGCGGTGCGCGAGGTCGGGCAGGCGCTGTCGACGACGCGCGTCAAGGTCGGCGCGCAGAACATGCATTGGGCCGACGCCGGCGCCTGGACCGGGGAGATCTCCCCGGTGATGCTGAACGATTGCGGCCTAGACCTGGTCGAACTCGGCCACAGCGAAAGGCGCGAGCACTTCGGCGAGACCGACCGCACGGTCGGGCTGAAGACGGCGGCGGCGGTCAAGCACGGACTGATACCGCTGATCTGCGTCGGCGAGACGCTGGCCGAGCGCGAAAGCGGCAAGGCCGATGCGGTGCTGACCAGCCAGGTCGAGGGTGCACTGCAATTCCTCGAGGGCGAGGCGAGGGGAGCAAAAATCCTGTTCGCCTACGAGCCGGTCTGGGCGATCGGCGACAAGGGCATTCCGGCCAGCTCCGACTATGCCGACAAGCAGCAGGCGCTGATCAAGAAGGTCGCCGGTGGTCTGCTGCCGTCCGCGCCGCCGGTGCTCTATGGCGGCAGCGTCAATCCCGGCAATGCCGCGGAACTGATCGCCCAGCCCAACATCGACGGCTTGTTCATCGGCCGCTCTGCCTGGCAGGCCGAAGGCTACATCGACATCCTGCGCCGCGCGTCGGCCGCCATCTGAATCATCGAACTGGAAAGGACAAAAAATGAAAATAGCCATTGGAGCCGACAGCGCCGGCAAGCCGCTGCTCGACGTCATATCGGCGCATCTGGCGACCAAGCCGGGGCTCACCGTCAGCGACCTCAGCCAGGCCGGCTTCTATGCCGATCTGTCGCGGAAACTTGCCCAGACGATCGTCGACGGCGAGAACGATCGCGGCATCCTGTTCTGCGGCACCGGCATCGGCGTCTCGATCTCGGCCAACAAGGTGCCGGGCATCCGCGCCGCACTCACCCACGACACCTATTCGGCCGAACGCGCGGCGAAATCCAATAACGCCCAGATCATCACCATGGGCGCCCGCGTCATCGGCCCGGAACTCGCCAAGGCCATTGTCGATACCTGGCTGGCCTCGGAGTTCGACGAGAAGGGACCGTCGGCCGGCAACGTCCAGGCGATCGACAAGCTCGACGCGGCGAAGGGCTAAGCGAGACTGTCGCGCATCGCACCGATGACGGTGACGGCCGAAGCCGCACCGGGATCGATATGGCCGAGCGAGCGCTCGCCGAGCCGCGACGAGCGGCCCTTGGCGGCGATCATGTCCTTGGTCGATTCCGCGCCGCGCTCGGCGGCGGCAAAAGCGGCCTGGAGGCTTTCGGCAAGGTTTTTTCCTTCTGCATTGCTGGCGCCGGCCGCTTCCGCCGCCGGTTGCCAGGCGTCGACCATTGTCTTTTCGCCGGTTTCGGCCTTGCCGCGATCCTTGATGCCTTGCGCCATGGCCTGCAGCAGCGCGACGACATCGGCATCCGCCAGCGTCGCCTTGCCCTTGACGGCGGCGGCGGCGCGCATGAAGGCGGTGGCATAGAGCGGGCCGCAGGACGCGCCGACGGCATTGAGAAACGATTTCGCCGCGGCGTTGAGGAGCGCGGTCGGCTCGGCCGCCGTAAGGTCGAGCGATGCCAGAGCATCGCGCGCGGCGTTGAACCCGAGCGCCATGGCAATGCCGTGGTCGGCGTCGCCGATGACGCCGTCGAGCTGGCAAAGCCGGTCCCTGTCGGCTTCCATCGCCACGGCGATCGCATCGAACATTCTTTTCAGGTCGAACGCGGCGATGGTCATGGAGCGCTCCTCAGCCGGCACGGAACATGGCGCAGTCGCAGGGGTGGTCGAGCATCGCCTGCAATTCTTCGTCGAGATGGAAAAGCGTCACCGAAGCGCCGGCCATTTCCAGCGACGTGCAGTAGTTGCCGACCCAGGTCGCGTGGACCGAAGCGCCGATGGCGTCGAGCCTCTGCTTGACCCGGCGGTTCATGATGTAGAGCTCCATCAGCGGCGTCGAACCCAGCGAATTGACCAGCACCGCGACCTTGTCGCCGCGCTTCGGCGCCATCTCGGCGAAAATCTTGTCCAGCATCGCGTCGGTGATTTCGTCGGCGGTCCCGAGCTTGCCGCGGGCGATGCCGGGTTCGCCATGGATGCCCATCCCGATTTCCATCTCGTCCGTGCCGATCTCGAAATTCGGCCGCCGGGTCTGCGGCAGCGAGCAGGGCGACAGTGCCACGCCCATCGTGAAGGTGCGGTCGTTGGCCTTGCGCGCGACGCGCTCGCATTCGTCGAGGGAGAGCATCAGGTCGCAGGCGGCACCGGCCGCCTTGAAGATGAAGAAATTACCCGCGACACCACGGCGCTTCCGCCGCTGGTCACGCGGCGCCGAGGCGACGTCGTCGGTGGTCAGCACCGTGCGCACCTCGATGTCGTCCATGGCGGCCATCTCGGCCGCCATGTCGAAATTCATCACGTCGCCGGCATAGTTGCCGTACATGAACAGCACGCCGGCGCCGCCGCTGATCGCCTTGGTGCATTCGAGGATCGGATCGGGCGGCGGCGAGGCAAAGACGTTGCCGACAGCCGCCGCGTCCGCCAGCCCCTTGCCGACAAAGCCGAGAAAGGTCGGCTCGTGGCCGGAGCCGCCGCCGATCACCAGCCCGACCTTGCCGGGCCTCGGTCCATCGCGGGCGATGACCGAGCGCGGACTGCCGTCCACGCTCCCGAGATGGCGAGGATGCGCGGCCAGGATCCCTTCGAGCATTTCGTCGACGGCACGGTTGCCGTCATTGATGATCTTCTTGGTCTGCACCGGCATCCTCCCGAACTCAGTATTTTCCGGGATACTACAGCCCGTTACCGGGATTTCCACCCCGGCAGCGCCGCTTCAGGCCGCGATCTTTTCCCGCGCGGCGAGTATCTGCACACAGGCGTTTGCCGCTTCCTTCCCCTTGACCGTGAAATGCTCGAAGAAGAAGCGATGATGCTCGGCGCTGTCGTGGAAATTGTGGGGCGTGAGCACCGCCGAAAGCACGGGCACGCCGGTCGACAACTGCACGTTCATCATGCCGTCGATAACAGCGTTGGCGACGAAGTCGTGCCGGTAGATGCCGCCATTGACGACGAATGCCGTGCCGAGGATAGCGGCGTAGCGGCCGGTCCCGGCAAGCGTCTTGGCATGGAGCGGAATCTCGTAGGCGCCGGGCACGTCGAAGATATCGACGGCAAAGCGTCCGCCGCCAATCTCGGCCAGTTCCGCCCCAAAGGCTTGCACGCACTGGTCGACAATGTCGGCATGCCAGCGCGCCCTGATGACGGCGATGCGGATTGTTTCATAGTCTTTGTGGGAATGCTGATTCATGGGTCCATCCTTCCGTTTCGAACCAGAATCAGGACGCACGATACGAAATGCGGCCCGCCGGGGCGGTCCGTCTTCCGTTTCGTTCTCTTTCATCCGGACTGTAACCGTCGGCTCCGGAATCACACCGGATCTGCTGACCTCTCCGATACCGGAGAGCGCTCGCGGGCTGCGGCCGAAACCGTTACCGCCGGTGGGGACTTTCACCCCGCCCTGAGAACATTAACGCGCTTTGTATGGGAGGATGGTGGGGCCGCTGTCAACGCAGCAGGTGTCCTTGGCCAATCACGTTTTGCCGATTGGAGCAATGCAACAGGCGGATCGTTCTAGCGTGTGCGCCATGCCGCCGCGCCAGCGGCAATCAGCATCAGCAAGGCCGCAACTGCCGCGCATGTGGCGAAGCCGAAGCCGGAATAGAGCGGCCCGAAGCCGGTGGTGCCGACGAACACCGCGAGGTAGGTCACCGCGCTGTTCAGCCCCATGATCGTGCCCCGCCGCGACGGATCGAGCGCCGACAGGCGCATCACCAGCACGTTCAGCCCGAAATGATTGGCAAGTCCCCAGGCAGCCACCATGGCGAGCGTCAAGCCATAGCTGCCGCTGGTCGCGGCGATCGCCACGTAGACGATGGCGACGAGAAGGTAGGCAAAGGGCATGACGCGTCGGGCGCCCAGCCGATCGATGATGCCGTCGAAGAGCGCCGCCGTGCCAAATCCCGCGCCATAGGCGAGGGCCGCCAGCCCGTTGGCGCTGACCGGCTGCCCCAGCCCGCTGTGGAGGTGGTCGCCAAGATAGCCATAGACACCGTAGAAGGCGGTCATGAAAGCACTGCAGGCAACCAGGAGGGGCACAATGCCGGGGATGTTCAACGCCGCCAGCGGGGCGGGCGCCGGTCCGGCCTTCCGGACATCCGGGAGCGACGATGCGCTGAGGCCGCCAAGCGCCAGCGTCGCCAGCACGGCCACGGCGACAAAGACGGCGCGCCAGTGCACGAGATCGGCAAGCACCGCCGACAGCGAAACGCCGGCCACCATGCTGAGCGTCCACCCGGTCAGCACCACGCCGATCGTGCCGCTTTCCCGCCCGGGCGGGGCGATGGCCGCGGCACTGGCATAGATTGCCGGCATGGCGACGCCGGCCGCGACCCCAGCGATAAGCTGCGCGGCAACCAGCGCGCTCACCGTCGGCGCGGCCGCGCTGGCGACCAAGGCCAATGCCAGCAGCAGCAAGGCCGCCCGCAACATCCGGCGCGCGCCGAGCCGGTCGATATGGCGTGCCAGGAACAGGGCGCTCGCCGATGTGCCGAGGCCGAACGCGGCCGCCGCCATCATCACCATGGGGACGCTGGTCGAGAACGACACGGCCACTGCCGGAGCGATCGGGCCCAGCACCAGCGAATTCGAGCCGATCACGGCGATGCATCCGGTCAGCAGATAGGCGAGGGCCGGGATGGGCAGCCTGGTGTCCGCGCCCAAGGCTGTAGCTTGATCGTTGTTCGACATATCATCATAATGGCCGTATTAAATTCCGTGACAATCGGGAATACCGCTATGGATGAAGAAACAGATGGCATTCCGCGGAACAGGCCGGCGGCCCGGGATGTCGACGCGACCGACCGAAAAATATTAGGCGTTCTCGTCGAAGACGCGACCGTCAGCTATGCCGAACTCGGCGATCGCGTCGGCTTGTCGCCGCCGGCAGCGCACGAGCGCGTCAAGCGGCTTCGGCGCAGCGGCGCCATTCGCAATACGGCCGCCATCATCGATCCCAACGCGGTGAGAAAACCGCTGCTCACCTTCGTTCACATAGACACCAGCGGCTGGGGCAAGACCCCTGAACTGATGGCGATCTCGGAATATCCCGAGGTCGAGGAGATCCACACCGTCGCCGGCGATACATGCGTACTACTCAAGGTGCGCACCGAGGACACCAAGGCGCTCGAAGGCCTGCTGTTGCGTCTCTACGAGACACCAGGCGTCACCTCGACGCGCAGCTACGTGGTTCTGGCGACCTATCTCGAACGGCCGGTGCAACCCGGCATCACGGCGCAGTGGCCGACGCCGAAGCACATGGGCAAGCCGTTGTATTGAACGACCTGGCTCGTCGCTTAGCTTCCCAGCCGGATCGTCTCGAAATAGGCGTCGGTGCCGACCTGGCCGCCTTTCAGCGCTATTTCGAGGCCATCGATCTCACCGCCGCCATGGGCGACGCAGAGCGGAGATCCCGGCGATTGCGGCAAAGGCATGCGCACGGTCAGCGCGTCGATGGCCAATTGTCCGAGCGCGTGGCTGGACGTATCGCCACCGGCGATCACCGCGCGCTTGAGTTTCTGTTCCACGATCAGCCGGCGCAGGATGGTCCCCAGCGCTCGCCCGAGCGTGTTTCGCGCGCCTTCGATCCTGTCGATCTCGGCGCCCCGGTCGGCCTGCGGGCCAAGCGCGGTGTAGAGGATGACGCTGCGGCCCTTGGCCAGACTTGCCAGCCCGGTGGCGACCGCCTGCTCGATCGCGTCGCCGGCGCCCTCCGAGACCAGTCGCATCGCATCCATTTCGACGCCGTCAAAACCGTGGGCGAGCGCAAAGCGGATTTGTTTCTCGGTGGTAGGCGAAACGCTGCCCGAGACGACCGCGAGGCGGTCCACCGGGCCGGGCGGCGCGAACGACGCGTGCCCGGAGACGATGCCTTTGCCGGCCCATTCGGCAAGCAAGGCATATTCGACGCCCGAGGATCCGACAACGAAGCCATGGCCTTGATCGTGGATGCGCCAGATCTGCTCGCCGACGCGTCTCTGTGTCTGGCGGCTTTCAACATCGAACAGGACGATCGCCCTGTTTTTCATCGCCTGGTCGACCGTTTGCGCAACATCGTCGGCCTGCAATGCCGCCAGGTCGACAAGGCCGGCGCTGAGACTGGTCTGATGCGAGAGATGCGCGAGCAGGTCTGCTTCGTTCATCGGCGTCACCGGATGCCTGCTCATCACAGGATGCCTGTCGATGCGGAAATACTCGCCACGGAACGCCGCGAAAAGATTGCCGAAGGCGGTGTAGCGCTTGAGCTGCGGCGCCCCGACCACCATCGGCACGCTCGCCCCGCCGAAAATACGCCTGCCGATTTCGGTGGCGCGGCCAATGCTGCCGACCGCCGGGCTGGAATCGAAGGTAGAGCAGATCTTGTAGTGGCAGATCGCCGCCCCGAGGCCTTTCAGCCATTCGAAGGCCGGCGTCAGGTTTTCCTCCATCCATTGCGGCGTTTCGCTTCGGCTGGTGCCCGCCAATCCAACCGCGCGGCAATGCGAAAATCGCGCCAGCAAGGAAGGATCGGGCTGGTGCATGAACAGCACCGTTGGCACGCCGCCGAGCTCAAGCGCCTCCATGACGTCCGTCGAGCCGGTGAGGTCGTCGCCATAATAACTGAGGAGCAGGTTTTGCGCGGCCATGCTCATGCTGCCTTGCCGTCGCCGAACTTTTCGATCGATCGGGCCAGTTCGATGTGATCGCGGGCATAGTCCGCCAGCGCAATGCCCTCGACCGCCGCCTGCCAGGCCTGCAGCACGGCCCGCACGCCGGCACCGGGTCCGTCCGGATGGCTGACGATGCCGCCGCCGCAGAGGTAGAGGAGGTCGACCGTGCGGCCGGTGCGCTCATAGGTTTCGGGTGCCTGGCCGCCCCATTGGCCCGAGCAGGCCACGGGCAGCGCGCAATCGTCTGATGAAAACAGCGGCGTCGTCACTGCCTCGAAGGAGCGGATGAAGGAATCGTCCGGCTCCCAATATTTCGAGCCGATGCCGTTGATCTGGAACTGGTCGACGCCGAGCAGCCGCCAGAATTGCTGCCAGACCTTGAAGTCCATGCCGAGGCCGGGGTGGCGTGTGAGAATGTCCCAGCCATTGCGATGGGCATGCAGCACCAAGCCGGAACGCTTCCGCAGAAAAGCCATGCCACCGAAGCCGATCGAGTTGATGTTGACGACCGCGCAATTGCCGCCGGCTTGGAGCACAAGATCGTGGTTGCGCATCATCTCGTCGGGATCGGCATGCGAGATGCCGAAGGCATACATCACCTTCTTGCCGGTCTTCTGCTCATGGTCGAGAATCCCTGGCATGATCGCCTTCACCCGCTCCGCCAGCGGCGAATAGGCAGGGCTCATCAGCTTCTCGTCGTCCTTGATGAAATCGACGCCGGCCTCGATCAGTTCGCCCACCATCGCGGCCGTCTCGTGCGGCCTGAGACCAAGCGCCGGCTTGACGATGGTACCGATGATCGGGCGGCCCTCGACACCGGTCAGCCTGCGGCTGCCCGCAACGCCGAACTGTGGACCCGGATGGGCACCCCGGTATTGTTCCGGCAGCTTCATGTCGATGACGCGGATGCCGGACAGGCCCCTGATCGAATAGGTGCCACCAATGGCAATGGTCATCAGTGCCGACAGGTCGGTGCCGATGGCGTCGAAGGGGAAGGCGATGTCGACATCGGCGCGCCGGAAGGGCCCGCTGCCGGATCCCGGGAGAGAGGGTTGCACGGCATCCGGCAGGTGCCGGATCGCCAGCACGCGCGCCGCCACGCGCGCCTTCAGCTCCTCGGTCTCGCCCGGCAGCGCGACGAAGGTGCCGGTCGACTGGTCGCTGGCGATCTTGGCGGCCAGCGCCTCGATGCTGCCAGGGGTTTCGATGCGATAGGTAAGCGTGATCATGGTCGGTCGGCCGCTCGAAAAGGGTTCGAAAAAAGTTTCGTCGCGCAGGAAATCTGGTATAATGAGTACATAAGTATTGCAAGAAATATCCGCGCCTCGGCAAGAGCGGGTGTGCTGCGGCAAAGCTGGAGCGAACCCGCTCCAGGCGCGGGCATTCCGGTAATCCTGCCGGGAATGCTAAACAGGAACCGGGCCAGGGAGTGATTCGTCACGATGAACCGTTCGGAGCCGATCGTCCGGCGCAAACTTTCCGACGAAGTCTTTGCAAGACTGAAGCGGCTGATCACCAGCGGCGAACTGCAGCCGGGCGACGACATGCCGTCCGAGCGCGAGTTGATGGAGCGCTTCGAGGTCGGCCGGCCGGCGATCCGCGAGGCCATGCAGGCGCTGAGCAATATGGGGTTGGTCGCCATCTCGCATGGCGAGCGCGCCAAGGTGCTGCAACTGACCGCCAAGTCGATCATCAAGCAGGTCGACGGTGCGGCCAAGATCATCCTGTCCTCGTCCCGGGACACGCTGGAGCACCTGAAGACCGCGCGCATCTTCTTCGAGCGCGGCATGGTCAGGGAAGCCGCGGAAAGGGCCAAATCAGAGGATGTGCAATTGCTGAAGGCGACCGTGGCCGAGCAGCGCGCCGCGCGTGGCGATTCCGAAGCCTTTATCTCCGCCGACATGAAATTCCATACCCAGATCGCGTCCATTTCAGGCAATCCGATCTATGTCGCCGTCAGCGAAGCCACGCTGGGCTGGCTGAAGGAATACCACACCGAAATGCTGATCTGGACCGGCAAGGAAAAATACACGCTGACCGAGCACGAAGAGATCATCGACCGCATCGAGCACGGGGATGCCGACGGCGCCGAGAAGGCGATGATCAAGCACCTCGAGCGCTCGCGCGCGCTCTATGTGATGAATTCCGAGAAGTAACCGATCCTGGTAATCGCATAGGGAGACATCACGAGATCGCCCCGGCCAAGCGCGGAAGCGTCGACCCGCATGTCGTTCGGTGTCAGGTTCGCCAGCCAGACGATGGTCTCGCCCGACGCGGAGCGGCCGGCCAGCGCCAGGACCCGCGTCTCGTCGCTCGTCATGGCGGAAACATGCGTCAGCCCGGCCAACTCACAAAGCCCTTTGACGGCCTGGAAAATCGGCCGCGGCGATCCCTCTGCGGCGGGTTCGCCCGATCCCGCGACCACGCCGAACGGTCCGGCGAAACTGGACAGTGTCAGCATCTCCAGTCCCGCCGGTGCGACGCGCGCGGCATAGCCGATCGTCCATGCGGCGGCGAACTGCGCGGCGTGGCGTGGATCGCGGTTCGCCATGGCGATGCGCTGTCCCTGAGGATTGTCCTTGGTCGCACCACCATACGGGTTCTGGCGCATGGCGATCGTCGATGGTCCGATCCGGTACGGCTTTGTCCCGAAGATCGCCCGCGTGGACCGGGTGATGAAGGGCAGCGCCTCCAGCGATTGCATCACGCTGAGATCGTCGGCGGCGTGCACGATCGGATTGGTGCAGTGGGTGATGAAACCGAGCTGGCCGGCTGGAACGCGCTTGCGGTTGAGTTCGGTGAAATAGCTGAACATGCCGCCGCCGAGGCGGAGGCCGGGAAAGCCCCGGCGGGCGGCCGCGTAGACGTCCTCGAGCGGTGGGCATGCCGGCCAGGCACTGCCCGGCGGCGTCGATTGCCGGTCGACCGCAGGCGACACCGCGATGGCGTCGAGCCGCAGGCCTGCCCGGCGCACCATGTCGGCGATCTCGGAAAGTTCGGCGTCCAGATCGCCGGCACAAGCGACCACGCACTCCAGCGTCGTCGAAACAGGATAGGCGGCCGCCAGCCGGGCATGGGCGCGCAGCGCCTCGAGGCCGTGACCACGCGTCGGGTCGAAGTGGAAAAGCAGTTGCCGGGGACCGAGCCCTCGCAGCAACGGCAGGTCGGCAAGTGCCGCCTCGATCTCCTCGGGATAGACCACGATGCCGATATCGGGCAGCTTCGCGCCGGCTTGCCCGAGCTCGACGCGGACCGGTTCGGCCGGCGCCGCCGAGGCAGGCACATTGGCATCGCCGGTGATGCGCAGGCTGATCGTCTGGCGCAGCGCCTGCCCGGCCGGCAGCACATACGGCCATGGCAGCGCCAGCGGCCGCACATAGGTTTTGTACGAGGCGTCGGACCAGTTGCGCTGGTCCTCCATCTCGAATGCGTCGCCTGCCATCCGGCATTGCGCGACAACGCCGGGCCGCACCTGATGCGTGATGGCGCGCAAATCCTTGAACGGCTGCCAGGGGTCGATCAGATCGGGGAGTTCCGTCTCGACCACGCTGCCGTCGGTGTGCTCGACGGTCACCGGGCTGCCGGCGAGGCCGGCGATCGGGTGCAGGATGCAGAAGCCGCAGCGGTTGGTTTCGAAATCGCTCTCGGGGAGCGCGGTCACATCGAAGACCAGCCTGCCGTCGGCGGACCCTTCGATCGTCGCGTGGAAGCCGAGCCGGCTGCCGTCCGGACTGAGGCAGCTTGCCGCGTAGCCGACGGAGAAACGGTCGTCCTTCTGGTCGATGGTCAGGTCCGTGAGGTCAGGCTCATGGGTGCCCCAGTCGCGGTCTCGCACGATGTAAGCTATGGCACGCAGCACTTCGATGCCGCCGTGACGAATGGTGCGCAGATTGCCGTTGTCCAGTTCCGCGCTCAATGCGCCCGCGCGCAGCGTGACCGGCTTGGGCTCGGCCGCGCTCGTGCCGTAGAGCTGGAAAGCGTCCGCCGTCATCTGAGCAGCGCGTCGATCTGCACCGGTTCTCGGCTGGCGGCACCCGCATAGGCAGCCTCGACCAGGGCGAATGTCCTAAGATTGTCCGCGCCTGAAGTCGCCGGTTCCTGGCCTGATGCAAGGCAGTCGACCCAGTGCCGCTGGATGGCGGCAACGCTTTCCTGGATGTTGTGCCACGGTCGCGAGGCCCAGGGCAGCAGCGGCGGCGAGACGTCGCTCACCCTGGTTCCGCTCTTGCCGGTGACGGTCAGCCGGTAGCCTTGCGCCAGCCGGATCGTGCCGTCGCTGCCATCGAGTTCGATGAGCGTCTCCGGGAACGGCTCCGCGGCAAGCTTGGTCGCATAACTGCAATCGACCACCGAGGTGGCGCCGCCAGCGTGGTCCATGAGGATCGTGGCGACATCCTCGCCGGCGATGGCCGGGTTGATGCGTTTGGTTCGCGCGGTCAGGCTCGACACATCGCCGAGCAGGAAGCGGGCGATATCGAGGATGTGGATGCCGAGGTCCTCGATGATGAAGCGCTTGCCCGTCGCGAGATAGGGCTGGCCGGAGAACACGTCATAGCCGGAGCGGAAGGAGATGCGGCCGAAGAAGGGTGTGCCGATCTCGCCGCTGTCGAGCACCGCGCGCACCGCCTGGATCGGCGATTGCCAGCGAAAATTCTCATGCACCATCAGCGGCACGCCGGCATCCGCGCAGGCTTTCACCATCGCCTTGGCGTCGGCCAGCGTTGGCGCGAACGGTTTCTGGCAGATCACGGGAACGCCATGCGCGGCCGCCATCTCGACCAGCGGCCGATGGCTGCCGACCGTGGTGGCAATGTCGACGAAATCGAGCGTCTCGGCGGCGAAAAGTTCCGCCGCGTCGGTGTAGCGCCGCGTCACGCCGAACTGGTCGCCGACTATCTTGAGCCGCTCGGGATCGCGGTCGCAGACGGCGATGATCGCGGCGCCTTCGATGTCGTGCCAGGCATGCATCTGGTTGACGGCGAAGAAGCCGCAGCCGATCAGCGCTCCACTTAAGCTCGCCATGCTCAACCCGCCTTGGCCATCTGCATCAGGGTGACGCGCTGCTGCAGCCGGCGCTGCGCCTGGTCGACGACCACGGCGACGATGATGACCAGCCCCTTGATCACCATCTGCCAGAAAGAACTCACGCCCATCATCACCAGCCCGTCCGACAGGATGCCGATGACGAAGGCGCCGACTATGGTGCCGCCGATCGTGCCGCGCCCGCCCGACATCGAGGTGCCGCCGAGCACCGCCGCGGCGATGGCGTTCAATTCGAAGCTCTCGCCCGTCGCCGGATGCGAGGCCATCAGCTCCGAGGAGATGATCAGGCCGACGATCGCGGCGCAGAAGCCGGAGAACATGTAGACGAACATCTTGACCATGTTGACGCGCACGCCCGAGATCCGCGCCGCCCGCTCATTGCCGCCGACGGCGAAGATGTGCCGGCCGAGCGGGGTGTAGCGCGCGAGATAGGCAGCCCCCAGCGCCACCACGATCAGAATCCAGATCGACACCGGCAGGCCGAGCAGCCGGCCGGCGCCGAGGAAGCCGAAGCCGGTGGTGCCGAGTTCCGGCTTGCCGACCAGGTTGGGGAAGGTGCGGCCGTCGGAGGACAGCAGCGCGAAACCGCGCGCGACATAGAGCACGCCGAGCGTGGCGATGAAGGGTGCGACGTTGAGCCTGGTGATCAGCAGCCCGTTGACGGCGCCGATCGCTATGCCGACCAGAAGCGTGATCAGGGCGATCTCGACGACGTTGAAATAGATGGTGTAGCCGATCTGCAGGTCGATGCCGTTGAGCACGAGATAGCCGGCCACCATGCCGCACAGGCCGACGATCGAGCCGACCGAAAGATCAATGCCGCCGGTGATGATGACGAAGGTCATGCCCATGGCCAGGAAGGCGTTGAGCGCCACGTGCTTGGCCATCAGGATCAGGTTCGCCGCAGACAGGAAGTTCGGCGCGGCGATCGAGAAGAACACCAGGACCGCGATCAGCGCGATAAAGGTCCTGAGCTTCATCAGTGTCAGCAACGCGGAGCCGCCGGAGGCGGAAGGAGCGGTCGCCTTGGCCGGAATGTCAGTCATCAGCGTTGCTCCCCATGTGCGGCCGGTCCGTGGCCCAGCGCCGACGCGGCGACGATCGCCGCCTCCGTCGCTTCGGTGCGGTCGAACATGCCGGTCAATCTGCCATTGCTCATCACCGCGATGCGGTCGGACAGTGCCATCACTTCGTCGAGGTCGGAGGTGGCGAACAGGATGCCCAGCCCGTCGCGCGAAAGCTTGCGCATGGTGCGGAAGACATCGGCCTTGGCGCCGACATCGATGCCACGGCTGGGCTCGTCCATCAGAAGCACTTTCGGTCCGGTGAGCAGCGCCTTGCCGATCACCACCTTCTGCTGGTTGCCGCCCGACAGCGACGAGACTTCCTGCGCCGGGTCGGCGACCTTGATTGCGAGTTCCCGCACCATCTGCATCACGGCCTGCCGCTCGGCGCCGCCTCGGATATGGAACAGGCGCACGAAGCGCGACAGGCTCGCCAGCGTCAGGTTGCTGGCCACCGAGAGGATCGACACCAAACCTTCGCGCTGGCGGTCCTCGGGGATCAGGGCAAGCCCGCGCTGGATGCGGCGCGTCGTGTCGCGCTCCTTCACTTGCCTGCCGGCGATGAAGATCTTGCCGCTGGCATGGCCGTGGCGGCCCATGATGCAGTCGAACAATTCGCTGCGCCCGGCGCCCATCAGCCCGTATATGCCGAGGATTTCGCCGGCGCGCAGCGACAGCGAGACATGGTCGACCGCCAGTCCGCCGGTGACGCGCGGCAGGCAGATCTCCTCGGCGCGGAAGATTTCCTCGCCTGGCTGGTGGCCGTCGGCCTTGGCGAAATCCTTGGCGTCCGAGCCGATCATCTGCCGCACGATCCACTGCGTGTCGACGTTCTTCATTTCCTCCTGGCCGGTGATGCGCCCGTCGCGCAGCACGGTGACCGTATCGCCGATGCGGATCAGTTCTTCCAGCCGGTGCGAGATGTAGACGATAGCGACGCCGCGCGCCTTGAGGTCGGCGATCACCTTGAACAGGATTTCGACTTCCGTGGCACTCAGCGCCGAGGTCGGCTCGTCCATGATCAGGATCTTGGCGTCGAGCGATACCGCTTTGGCGATCTCGACCAGCTGCTGCTGGCCGATGCGCAAGTCCTCGACCAGCATGTCTGGCCGGATGCCGGCCTCGAGCCGGTCGAGGAATTCGCCCGCCCGCTTTTCCTGTGTCTTGCGATCGATCTTGCCCAGCCGGTTGGTGATCTCGCGTGTGGCGAAGATGTTCTCGGCCACGGTCATACTGCCGAACAGGTTCAGCTCCTGGAACACCATGCCGATGCCGCGCGCGACCGCGTCTCCCGACGAGGAGAAGGAAACCTCTTCGCCTTCGAGCAGGATACGGCCGAGGGTCGGCTGCTCGACGCCGGCGATGATCTTCATCAGCGTCGACTTGCCGGCGCCGTTTTCGCCGACCAGCACGTTGACGGCCCCCTTGTGCACCTCGAAGTTCGCCTGCTTGACCGCGACCGTGCCGGCATAAACCTTCGAGACGTCCTCCAGCTTGAGGATAACCTCGTGAGCGGGGCTCATGGCTTCGGCCCGATCTCGGCCTCCGCCGGGGTCACCAGCGGCAGGTCCTGGCCGCCTTCGATCGTATAGGCGCCGATCACCTTGGCGGTGCGGCCCTCAAGCGCCTCGCGAGGCAGTTTGGACAGCACGGTCTTACCGGCATAGGCGTTGAAGGCCTTGCCGAACTGGGCGAAGTCGATCTGATTGGTGAAGTCGTTGAACTGGACGAAATCGAGGCTGTCTCTAAGTGCAGTGCCGCGTATCGCCGGCCCGATCTGGACGCGCGCATCGGCCTTGTCGTCGCCGTCCACGTCGACATCCATCGTTGCCGCGCGCGACTGCGTGTTGGCGGCGACGATCTTGCCCTCGACGCGGACCGCGAAGGTCCATGGCGAATTCGCCTGCTTCCTTGGATTGCCGTATTTGGCGCCGGCCGCCGCCGGATCGGTTTTCGCCAAGGCATGGACCTCGGCGAACGGCCCAGCCTTCTGCCTGAGGTAGGGGATGACCTTCGGGGCCCAGATGTCCTCGACCATCTTGTCCGGGTTAAAGGCAGACGCGCTGTTTTCACTCTGCGCCACCGGCGTCGGCAGGATTTTGCAACCGCCGAGGCCAAGGCCCGCGAGCGCGACAAGCGTCAGCCAACTAAAAGGGGTTAGCCAGGTCAATGTCTTCGGCATGGCGGTCAAAAGCACCCGGAACGTGAAATTAGAGCAATTCCAGGAAAACTGTGAAACGGTTTCCCGTCCGGAATTGCATCAAAATAAAGCACTGAGGGGCGAACGCGTGTCCGCCCCTCGCAATTATATCGTGCCGGCTCAGTTCTTCAGCGCGAAGGTTTCCAGCTTGGCGGCATTGTCGCCATTGATGAGCACGCAGTCCATCAGCTGCTTTTCCTTCTCGGGCGACTTCTTGTTCTTGATGAAGTCGTTGGCCTGTTCGACCGCCATCTGCGCCTGGGCGTAGGCCGGCTGCAGCACCGTCGCCTTGATGCCGCCCGAGGTGATGGAATCACGCACGTCGTTCGAACCGTCGAAGCCGACGACGATGACATCCTTGCGGTTCGCCGCCGCGAGCGCCGCATAGGCGCCCATCGCCATCGTGTCGTTGCCGGAGATGACGCCCTTGATGTCGGGGTTGGCCTGCAGGATCGATTCCATCTTGGAATAGGCCTCGGTCTGGCTCCAGTTGGCCGATTGCTGCGCGACCATTTTCAGGTCCGGATAATCGTCGATGACGTCATGGTAGCCCTTGGAGCGGATGCCGGCATTGGTGTCGGATTCCTTGCCGACCAGCTCGACGAAATTACCCTTTTCGCCCATCAGCTTGACGAACTCCTGCGCGCCGAGCTGGGCGCCCTGGTAGTTGTTGGAGACGATCTGCGCCACGGCAACGCCTGTGGCGTTGATCTCGCGATCGATCAGGAAGGAGGGAATACCGGCGTCCTTGGCCTTCTGCACGGCGGCGACGGTCGCGTCGGCGCCGGCATTGTCGAGGATGATCGCCTTGGCGCCGCGGCCGATCGCGGTATCGATCAGCTCGGACTGCTTGTTGGCGTCGTCGTCATGCACCAGCACCAGCGCCTCGTAGCCGAGTTCCTTGGCCTTGGCCTCGGCGCCGACGGCTTCCGCCTTGAAGAACGGATTGTCGTGCGATGGGGTGATGATGGCGATGAGGTCCGCCGCGTAGGCGGGCATCGCCGTGCCGAGCGCCAGCACGCCGGCGAAGGCGGCAAGCGTCATTCTGCGTGTCAGTTTCATGAAGTCCTCCCGTTTGAAAAGCCTGTGTCTCGATCGTTCGAGCCACTTGTCTGTGTTTGAATTCGTCAGCGTGTGAAGGTTGCGGAACGCCCGGGCTCAAGCCACCAGCTCCGCCAAGGCAAGTTCCTATTCCCCATCCTCCACCCGTCTCAGCATCGAACTCCCGGCGAAGCGTGATCCGAGCGAGCATTAGCTTAGCTAACTGGTATGATGAGTCAACCACAAATTCAGGTGATCTGTACCTAAGGCAGATCTGTACCTAAGACGCTCAAGTGATCCGCTGGATGCTGGCCGCGATCTCTTCGGGCTCGAAGACGCGCTTCCAGTCGTCGCGCATCAGCACCGGCTTGCCAAACTCGATCGCCTTGTTGCAGGCATCCGAGAACACCCCCTTGGTTTCGCCGAAGATGACGGCGCCGAGCACGTTCATGTGGCCAAGCAGGAAGTCGAGTGCCGCCTGCTGGTCGACGCCGCGCGCCACCACCTCGTCGACCGCTTCCTTCATGACGACCAGCAGCGAGGCGCACACGGTTTCCGAAAGGCCCGGCTCGAGCAGCGCCATCTGTTCGACGGAAACGCGGTGCGAGCGCATTACCGGCGCCCAGATGATCTTGGCGATGGCCTCCCCCTTGGCGTAGTCGGCCTCCGGTCCCTGCATCAGTGCGCTGACCATGTGCTGCTTGGCCTTGACGCCGCCGAAATAATCCTTCTTGGCCGCCATGTCGGTCTCGTCGTTGAAGATCGGCGGATGACAGGGATGGGTGACGAAGTAGGTCAGGTCGGGACGATTAGGCAGATGGCCGGCAAACGGTGCGGCGGCATCGAGCACGATGACCATCGTGCCCGGCGCAAGCTTGCTCTCGATGCCGGCCGCGACCTTGCCGATATGGGTGTCCGGCACGGCCAGGATCACCACGTCGGCGCCTTCCAGCGCCTCGTCGGCGCTGACCGTGTCGAAGCCCAGTCCGGTCTTCAGCCGCTCGCGCCCGGCCTCGCTGACCTCGACATGGCGGATCGTATAGGGCGAACCGCGGAAATTGGTCGAAAGGCGGTAGCCCATTTTGCCACCGGCACCGAACAGCGCAATCGTCGTCATCTAGCCCTTGCTCCTTGGTCGCGGACGCCGGCATTGCCGATCGTCACCTTATCTACTGGTATGATCACTCTACCAAAGCTTGGCAAGAGAAATCATCACTCGGATTTCAGCGTGCCGTCGTCGCCTGCGCGGTCGACGGCGGCTCGCCTCGACAGCACCTGGCGGCCGGCCAGCGCCAGAACGAAGATGACGACGATGCCTTGCACGATGTCCTGCGCACCTGGCGGCAGGCCGACGATCTGCATGGTGGTGACGATGAGGATCAAAAGGATGCTGGCGAACAGCGTGCCGACGGCGCTGGCCGAGCCGCCGAAGATCAGCGTCCCGCCCAGAACCACCGCAGCGATCGACTGCAGGAGATAGGGCTGGCCCATTTCGAGGAAGGCGCCGCCTATATAAGCGCCGAGCAGCAGCCCGTTGAGCGAAGCCAGCACCGCCGAGATGATGAACGCCGACGCGATGATCCGGTTGTTGCGGATCGCCGCCAGTCGCGCGGCGGTGCGATTCTGGCCGACCGCCGACAGCAACTGTCCGAACACCGTGTAGCGCAGCACGAACGCGGTCGCGGCCACGCCGACAATGGCGATGACGGCCATGATCGGCACGCCGGAGACGCGGCCCGTCGCCAGCGTCTTCAAGAGCGGGCTGACGGCGAAACCCGATATGGCGCGGTTCGACAGCAGCGTTGCCGTCGCCAGCACATAACCCGTCGCCAGCGTGGCGATGATGGCTGGTATGTTCAGCCCGACGACGAGCAGCGAGTTCAAGCCGCCGACCGCAAGGCCGAGCAGGATCGCCGCACCCACGCCGATGGCGAGGTTGGCATCCTGGCCCTTGATGGTGAGCAGCGCCACGAAGGCGCTGAGCGTGATCACCGACGCCACCGAAAGGTCGATATTGCCGCGCCCGGTGGTGACGACGAACATCTGGCCGATGCCGACAACGGTCAGGAACGACGCCGATAGAATGATGCCCGACAGGCTGGAGAGGCTGAACCGGTTGGTGACGATGGACAGCACCAGCCAAAGAACGAGCACGCCGATCGCCGACCAGACCCAGCGGTTCTTCTGCGCCCAGAGGCTGAAGGCGGCGAGGCCGTTCATTGTTCGCTCCTGCGGTCGGCGGTCAGGCTGCGCAGCGTCAGCAGGGCGATGAGGATCAGCCCTTGCGTTGCCGCGTTGAAGTCGCTGCTCACGTTCAGCGTGCCGAGTAAGGCGCCGATCAAGGCCAGCGTGACCGCCCCGGCGACGGCGCCGACCGGCGAGATGACGCCGCCCAGCAGCGAGCAGCCGCCCATCACCACGGCGGCGACGCTGAGCAGCGTGAACGAATTGCCGGAATTGATATCGCTTGCCGTGTTGATCGCGGTCAGCGACAGGCCGGCGGCAGCCGCGAACAGTCCTGCGACGAGGTAGCGCACCAGCGCATAGCGCGTCGGCGACCAGCCGGAGCGGATCATGGCGGTCGGATTGTTGCCGAAGCCGCGCAGCACCACGCCGAGCGGCAGCCGGTCGATCACCAGCACCACCAGCGCGACCGCGGCGATTAAGATGATGGAGGTGGGCAGGAAACCCAGTGACCAGCTGAACATCGCCGACAGCCATTCGGGGCTGGCGCCGCCCGGCGTCGGCTGCAGCGCGTAGCCCAGTCCCATCCAGATGAAAGAGGCGCCAAGCGTGACGACGATGGCTGGGATCTTGCGTGCCTGGATCAGGCCGCCAAGCCCGGCATAGGCGGCGACCGCCGCCGCCAGCGCCAGCGCGCCGAGCCATGGCTGATCGTAGAGCAGCGTGGCGGAGAGCACGCTGACCAGGCCGGCAAAGGCGCCGACGCCGAGATCGATCTCGCTGCCGCCGACGATGAACATCTGCGCCGCCGTCACCAGCACCAGCGACAGCGCCGGCATCAGGAGCAAGTCGAGCCCGAAGATCGAAGCGACCGCCGGATTGGCCGAGATCATCACCGCCAGCACGGCGGCGAGGCCGATGAAGGGAGCCGCGTTCACCAGCCGGCGGGCAAGCCCGGCGCCGGCGGTGCTGTGTCGCGGGCCGGCGCGCGTGCCCGCCTGCTGGGCGAAGGATGCGCCGACGACGGCCGATTCCGTGATCGCCGCTCCGCTCAATTCCTTGACGATGCGCCCGCCCGAAAACACCAGCACGCGGTCGCAGGCCAAAAGCTCGGCATCTTCGGTCGTATGCCAGACCAGCGTGCGCCCGCTGCGCGCGATCTCGTTGCAGAGCCTGTAGAAGTCCTGCTTGGTGGCGATATCGACGCCGCGCGTCGGATCGTCGAGCAGCAGGATCGGCGTGTCGGCGACGAGCGCCCGGGCAACCAGCGCCTTCTGCTGGTTGCCGCCGCTGAGTTCGAGGATGTTGGAGCCGAAGCGCTTGTCGTCGAGCCGCAGCCGGCCGGCCGCTTCGGCCGCCGCCTCGCGGTTGGCACGCTGCGAAACCAGCCCCAGTGCCGGACGGCGGGCAAGGCTGCCAATGCTGATGTTTCCAAGCACGCTCCACAGCGGGAACACGCCTTCCTTCTGGCGGTCGCCGGCAATGAAACCGGCATCGCCGCTCCGGGTCACCGCGGCCCCTCTGGCGGAATCCGGCTCGAAAATGGCGTGCAGCAACTCCTTCTGTCCGCTGCCCTCGAGCCCTGCCAGTCCGATGATCTCGCCGCGGCCGATCTCGATGTCGCGGCCGAGCCCGGCAGTCAGGAAGCCGGACAGTTTGACCAGCGCCTCGCCGCTGCTGGCGGCAGTCGCGCTGTGCTGGTGGATCGAATTGGCGTCGCCGCCCATGAGCTGCACAAGTTGGCCAATCGAAGTGCCGGCGACATCGCCGCGCCAGGCGGTGCGCCCGTTGCGCAGCACCATCACCTGCGTGGCGATGTCGATGATTTCCTGCAGCTTGTGGCTGATGAAGATGAAGGCAAGGCCGGATTTGGCTCGTTCGCGGATGAAGGCCCGCAACTGCCTCGAGCGGTCGAGGTCGAGCGAGGAGGTCGGCTCGTCGAGCACGATCAGCTTGACACCCGGCGTGGCGGCGGCGCGCGCGATCTCGACCATCTGCCGCTCGGCGATGGAGAGATGGCCGACTTCGGCGTTCACATCGATGCCGTTGGCGGGAAAGACGGCGTCCAGCGCCGCCCGGGCGCGGGCTCGATAGAGCGCGCGCCAGCCCGGCCGGTTGCCTGCGTCGCCTGGCGTCTCCAGGAAGAAGTTCTCGGCCACGGAAAGGTTGGCGCACAGCGACAGTTCCTGATGCACCATGCGGATGCCGCGCCTTTGCGCCTCCGCCGTGTCGTAGTCGGCGAAGCCCACATCCTGGCCGGTGAACGAAATCGAGCCGAGGGTCGGTGACGTCGCCCCGCACAGGATGCGCATCAGTGTCGATTTGCCGGCGCCGTTGCCACCGACCAGGCCGATGATTTCGCCGGCCGAGACGGCGAGGTCGATCTGCGCATTCGCCAGCGTCGGCCCGAAGCTCTTGGTGATCCGCGACAGCGAGACGACGTTTGGCCTGGTGTCGGGCACCGTAGCGGCTGCACCCTCCGGATCGGTTACGGCGAGATGGGACATTCGTCCTCCGTTTCTTACGGGCAGGGACCGGGCGCGGCCGTTTGGCGCGCCCGGTCCCTGGCAATGGCAGCCTTACTTGCTGAGCAGGTTCTGCTTGACCCAGTCGAGCGAATAGGTAGGGCTGATGATCTGGCCGCCCGGCAGCTTCGCATACTCCTTGAGATTGCTGGCATCGACCGTCGCCACCGGCATGATCATCAGCTTCGGTGCCTTGCCGCCCTTGAGCAACGAAAGGCCGAGCCAGAACGCGGCGCCGCCAATGCCCGGCGTGGTGTTCATCGAGACGGTCTGGTAGCCGTTCTTGGCATTCTCTTCGGCCCACCATTTGACGAAGTCGGTGCCGCCGCCGCCTTCGATGATCGGCATCTTGCCGGCATAATCGCCGCCATACTGGACGAAGGCCTGGGCGATGCCGACATCGTCGCTGCCGCCCTGGCCGAGCACGGCGTCGACATGTGGCAGCGAGGGCAGGACGTTGGCGATCGCCGCCTGCGCGACCGAGGCGGTCGCCTGGCCGTAGACGGTGGCGACAACCTTGATGTCGGGATATTTCGCCAGCACCGACTGCTGCGCGTTGAACATGTCGTTGTCGGGCGCAGAGCCCTTCACGCCGCGCACCTGGATGACGTTGCCCTTGCCGCCGATCATCTTGAAGACGGCTTCGGCCTGGGCCGCCTTGTAGCCCTTGAAGTCGAAGTTGAGCTGGTAGTTGCAGGGCGCCGAAGCAACCGAATCGAAGGAAACGACGATGATGCCGGCCTTGCAGGCCTTTTCGATGATGCCGTTGACCGCGGTCTCCGAGGCGGCGTCGACGGCGAGCACATCGACCTTCTTGAGGATCAGCTCGGCGATCTGGCTGTTCTGCTGCGCCACCGAGCCGTCACCGTTCATGATGATGTAATCGGCGATCTGGCCACCTGCCTTGGCTTCCTTGGCCGAGGCCTCGAACGCCTCCACCATCTGGTGGCGCCAGGTGTTGCCGTAATAGGCGTTGGCGAGCGCGATCACCGGTTTGTCCGACGATGCGATCGCCGGCAAAACAGAAGCACTGGCCAGCGCGGCGCCGGCAAGCGCCGCCACAATTGAAAACTTCATGATCTCTCCTCCCAAAAACCGGCCGACCTGATCGGCTCGTCTGTCACTCCGTAAAGGTGTCTCTTCCGAAGGACACCATACCAGCTACATGTTATACCAGCATACCAAATAGGCAAGCCACTCGGAACCTCATTTGACTGAGTCGACGGGAGCAACGCGCCCGCCGGGTTCTCCGTCTCATCCCTGGCCAGTCGGGCCGTGCCGACACTATGTTTGCCGTCACGGCCGCGTCGAGACTGGCCACACTGGACGCTAGGTCATCATATATGTAATGTCAATTATTAGCGGGGACCTTGCCTGTCGGTGCGACTCGGGATCGATTGCCCCCGGGAAACGATCAGGAGAGATGCGGATGGAACCGGTCCAGAAGAAGAAGTTGTATGTCGAGGTGCTCGATCGGCTGATGGCGGCGATCTCGACATCCGAATTTCCGCCCGGTTCCCAATTGCCGTCGGAAAAGGAACTGATGACGATGATCGGCGTCGGGCGGCCGTCGATCCGGGAAGCGATGCTGACGCTGCAGCAGATGGGGCTCATCCGGATATCGCACGGCGAACGGGCGCGCGTCATCAACCCGACGCCGGAGGTGATCGTCGATCAGGTCTCCGCGGCAATGGTCATGATGCTGGCGACGAATTCGCGCGGCCTCGAAGAACTCAAAGAAGTCAGGCTCTTGCTGGAAACGGGCCTGGTTCGGATCGCCACGCGACGCGCCACGGCCAAGAGCCTGGAACGGCTTGCCGGGACCTTGCGCCACCTACGCGAGGCGAAGGGCGACCAGGCTCGGTTCGTAACCGCCGACATGGAATTCCACGCCGTCATAGCGGAAATGAGCGGCAATTCGATGATCGCGGCCGTGGCCAAGGGCATGCTCGAATGGCTGTCGCGCTTCAAGCGCGATCTCGTGGCCGTGAAAGGCGCCGAGCGTCTGACGGTCGAGGAACACGAACGCATCTACAAGGCGATCGCCAGCGGCGACGCCGAAGGCGCCAGCGCCGCCATGGCGGACCATATAGGCCGCGCCAACGAACTCTATTCGAAACTGGCGGGCAACGACGGCGGGGACTGACAGTCGCAAATTTTTTGACCGGGAAAACTCATGTGATGACATGATGTCTTTTTGATGCTATCGCTCCCGTTATGAAGTTCATTCCAGCCGGGAAGCCTGCATTGACCGGTCGTCTTAACGCCACCTACCTGATCGAAACCCGCTATCCCATGGAGGTCGCCGCGGCCGCGATGGCGGGTGAGCAATCGAGCGGGACATTCCGTCCGATCCCTGGGGAGACGCCGGAACTGCTGCTCAGATTTGGCGCGCGCGTCGAATTCATGGAGGATCTTGGCGAGGTCGATGGCGAGGCGTTGCCGTTTTCGCGCGCGCCCGGAGATGCGGCGGCCGTCAGGCCGCGCCGGGCCAAAGTGGGTCTTTCCTGGAACATCGAGAACATGGGCACCGTGCTGGCTTCGGTCTGGTCGACGGTGCTCGGCAATCTGTTCGAGCTGCATCATTTCTCGGCCATGCGTCTGCTCGACGTCAGCTTTCCCGATGTCTTCGCTGATGCCTATCCGGGGCCGGCTTTCGCTGTCGAAGGCACGCGTCGTCTGACCGGCGTCACGGGACGGCCGCTGATCGGCACCATCGTCAAACCGAGCGTCGGCCTTACGCCGCGGGAGACCGCGACCCTGGCCGATACGCTGATCTCAGCCGGCCTCGACTTCATCAAGGACGACGAACTGATGGGAGATCCCCCGCATTCGCCGTTCGAACAGCGGTTCGAGGCGGTCATGGCTGTCATCGACCGGCACGCCGACAGGACCGGGCGCAAGGTCATGTACGCGGCCAACATTTCCGGCGACATCGACGCCATGCACCGCCAGCTTGACCTGATCGAGCGCCGTGGCGGCACCTGCGCCATGCTTGTCCTCAATTCCGTCGGCCTGTCGGGTGTCGTCAAGATGCGCCGGCATTCCGCCGTCGCGCTGCACGGCCATCGGGCGGGCTGGGGTCTCTTCAGCCGTTCTCCTGACGTCGGCATGAGCTATCTCGCCTACCAGAAATTCTGGCGCCTGGCCGGCATCGACCACATGCACGTCAACGGGCTGTCCAACAAGTTCTGCGAGCCCGACGATTCGGTGATGGCATCCGCCCACGCCTGCCTCACTCCGATGTTCGGCCGCGCCGACCGGCCCGATACGGTGATGCCGGTGTTTTCGTCCGGACAGACCGCGGTGCAGGCGGGCGAGACCTATGGAAGGCTCGGCACGAACGATTTCATCTATTGCTGCGGCGGCGGGATCATGGCGCATCCCGGCGGTCCGGCCGCCGGCGTTCAAAGTCTGCACGATGCTTTCGAAGCCGCCGCGGCAGGCATTCCCGCGCGCGACTACGCCGCCACGCATCCGGAGCTCGAGGCCGCGCTGCAAGCGTTCGGCTGAATCTGCGCCATCGGCGCGCCATCAAGAGGAAATGGGAGAGAAGCAAATGACGACATCCGTGGCGGTGCTTGGAGCCGGAGGGAAGATGGGCTTCCGCGTGACACGCAAGCTGATCGAAGCAGGTTACGATGTCCGCGCCGTGGAGATCGGCGAGGCCGGCCGCAAGCGGTTGGGAGAAGCCGATATCGCCGCCGTCGCCATGGAGGAAGGCATTCCCGGCGCCAAGGTCGTGGTGATGGCTCTGCCGGACAACATCATCGGCCAGGTGACGCGGCAGGTCTCGCCGATGCTTGCCAAGGGCACCATGATCCTCGTTCTGGATGCGGCCGCACCCTATGCCGGCGACCTGCCGAAGGACAGGCCAGATCTCACCTATTTCGTCGGCCATCCGTGCCATCCGCCGCTGTTCGGCGACGAGACGGAGTGGGCCGCGCGTCGCGACTATCATGGCGGCATCGCCAGGCAGTCGATCGTCTGCGCCCTGATGCAGGGACCTGAAGAGGACTACGCGCTTGGCGAGGAGGTGTGCAAGGCGATGTGGTCGCCGATCATCGACAGCCACCGGGTGACGGTCGAACAGCTGGCGATCCTGGAGCCCGGCCTGTCCGAAATGGTCGCCATGCCCTTCGTCGACACGATGGTCGAGGCCGTCGAGGAGTGCGAGCGCAAATATGGCATTCCAAGGCAAGCCGCGCTCGACTTCCTGATCGGTCATCTGAATGTCGAGATCGCCATGTGGTTCGGTTTCTCGCCGAAAGTGCCGTCCGACGCCGCACTGCGCCTGATGCGCTTCGCCAAGGGCGTCGTGGTCCGTGACGACTGGCGCGAGGCACTGTCGCCGGCCAAGGTGAAGGAAGCCTCGGAATTGATCGTCTACGGCAAGGGAGCCTGAGCCCTGCCTTCGCGGATCATGTCGGTATCGACCGCTCTCTTCGACGGCTATTCCATGGAATTGGCCGTCGAGGAGATTGCCGCTGTGGGTGCCGCCCATGTCGAGCCGGCCTTCATCAGCGGCTATGTCGATTTCGACGAGGGTCTGTTTGCCGAGGCGCAGGCACTGAAGCTGTGCCGGACGGCGCAAAATGCCGGGCTTGGCATCAACGCCGTATCGGCTCATCTCGACCTGTCGGGGGCCGATGCCGCCGACGCCTTGTCCCGGCGCATCGGCTTTGCCGCCGGTCTCGGCGCGTCGTTCCTGATCACCAATGCCGGCCCGGCGAGAAACAGCGCGGCGATCCGCGCGACGATCGACGCTCTCCTGCCGAGGCTGGAGGAGGCCGGCATGGTTCTGGCGCTCGAAAACCCCGGACATGGCAGTGGCGATCTGCTCGGCAGCGCGCGATCGGGGGCAAGCTTCGTCCGCGACATCGGATCGCCGTACGTCTGCCTGAACCACGATGCCGGCAACATCTTCACTTACAGCGGCGAGACGATGCAGCCGGCGCAAGATATCGCCGATGCCATCGATACGGTTGGACATGCTCATCTGAAGGATGTCGTCAGCACCGGCGAGGGATGGGCCTTCTGCGCCATCGGCGACGGCTCTGTCGACTATGCATCCTACTGGGCCGTGCTGCCCGCCACGCTGCCAGTCAGCATCGAACTGCCGTTGCGGCTGCAGCGCCGGCGGCGCCGTGATCCCCAGCGGCGCAACACGCCTGTCGACATTGCCACCATTCGCGGCGCCTTGCGGCGCTCGCTGGAATTCGTGAACGCGCTGGACAACGCCGAGTTCTGAGCGCGGCCCGCCTACCCCCGCTCGGGGAACATCGCCTTCAGCCCTTCGCGCGAAGCCTTCGCGACGCCGCGTTCGGTGATCAGTCCGGTGACCAGCCGCGCCGGCGTCACGTCGAAGGCGGGGTTTGCCGCGGGCGTCGCTTCCGGCGAGACGCGTACCTGGGCGATCTCGCCGCTCGCGGTCTTGCCCCACACCAGCGAAACCTCGTCGCCGGAGCGTTCCTCGATCGGGATTTCGGCAAGTCCGTCGCCCACCGTCCAGTCGATGGTCGGCGAAGGCAGCGCGACGTAGAACGGCACGTCGTTGTCCGCGGCGGCGAGTGCCTTCAGATAGGTGCCGATCTTGTTGCAGACGTCGCCGTCGGCGGTGGTGCGGTCGGTGCCGACGATGACCATGTCGATTGCGCCGCGCTGCATCAGATGGCCGCCGGCATTGTCGACGATCAGCGTATGCGGCACGCCGTGGCCAGCCATCTCCCAGGCGGTGAGCTGGGCGCCCTGGTTGCGTGGGCGTGTTTCATCGACATAGACATGGACCGGAATGCCGGCTTCGACAGCGAGGTAGATCGGTGAAGTGGCTGTCCCGTAGTCGACCGTCGCCAGCCAGCCGGCATTGCAGTGGGTGAGGATATTGACCGCCTCGCCCGGCTGCTTGCGCGCCGCAATATCCTTGATGATGGCGAGACCGTTCTCGCCGATGGCGCGGTTGAGCCCGACATCCTCGTCGGCGATCTCATTGGCACGCCGGTAGGCGGCCGCGGCGCGTTGTTCTGTCGGCAACGGCCGCAGAAAGCGCCGCATCTCGTCGAGCGCCCAGCGCAGGTTGATTGCCGTCGGCCTGGTATCGTGCAGTATCTCCCACACAGTGTCGAGCGCTTCGTCGGATGCATCATCCGTCATCTGCATGGCGACGCCATAGGCCGCGGTGACCCCGATCAACGGTGCGCCACGCACCCACATGTCGCGGATCGCGGTGGCGATGCCGGCGACCGTGACGAGCTTCTCGATACGGAACTCATGCGGCAGCCAGCGCTGGTCGATGATCTCCACCGAGCGGCCGTCGTCGCTCAGCCAGATGGTCCGAAAGTGGCGGTCACCGACGTTCAAATGCTGTTCTCCTGTTCGATCAGCGCGGCCAGATTGTTGACCTCGTCGATGCTGTGGATCTGGCGCCGGTTGACGGCGATGTGGCGGGCGAATTTCAGTGCCTTCGCCTCACAACTGGCGCGCAGATCTTCATCGGCAATGGTCTCGAAGTCGGCATTGTGGGCGAGGCCAAGGATGCGCCTGTGAACCTCGATGCCGGCAAAGCCGAGCAGATCGTCCCAGATCTGATGCAGGACATTATCGAGTGCCTGCTCGGCGCCCAGCCGGTCGCCCTGATCCTCGAACAGGCTTTTTTGATAGAGCATGCCGGTGCGCTCGGTGCGCCATAACAGCGAGAACTCGGCGCGGAACACGGCCCAGGTCTCGGCCGTGACGCCGAGCAGATAGGCACGCATGGCGTCGCGCCTGCCGTTCTGCTCATGCCCGCGCTGCGAGAAGAAGGACATCCAGAAATTGGCGAGCAGCATGCCGACGTCGAAGGCCATCGGGCCGTAGAAGGCGAACTCCGGATCGATCATCCGCGTTTCCTGATCGGTGACCATGATCGAGCCGGAATGCAGGTCGCCATGCAAAAGCGTCTCGGCATTGGCGGCGAACATATGCTTCAGCCGCTGCGCCTCCACCTTGAGGTCGCGGTCGGCCCGCAGTTCCGCCACCAGCCTATCGAGCTGCGGACTGGTGTGGCGGTTCATCTTGGCGTCGAAATAGGGGTCGGAAAACACCAGGTTCTCGGTGATGTCGCAAAGCTCGACATTGTCGGCGAACAGCGCCAAATCCGCCTTGCGCTCCTTGGTCACCATCGACAGGTCGGAACCGCGAAACAGCGTGCGGGCCATGAACAGGCCGATATCCCTGGCAATGTTCGGCAGTCGGCGCCCGTCGATCAGGGCGCGCCTGAGAATGATGTGTGGCGGCGCCAGATACTCCATGATGATCAGCGCCTGGACCTCGTCGAAGTAGTAGATCTCCGGCACCGAGCCCGGCGCGCGTGCCTCTTGCCGGGTCAGTGCGTGGTATTCGAAGAAGGAACGTTTTAGCGGCAGCGGCCAGCTGTCGCCGACCAGGCGGACATAGGGCAGGGCCTGCTTGACGATGGCGCCGCCACTGGCGCCTTCGACGATGAACACCAGGTTCAGATTGCCGTCGCCAACCTCGCGAACTTTCCAGGCGCTCGCATCCTTGCCGATCTTCGCGCACAGCGCTTCGTTCGTGCCGAGACGGGTTGCGAGCGTCTCCACCGACAATGCTTCGAACGGCAAGTTCCCAGTCATCCTTGTTCCTCCCGCCTATGTGCTCCGATCATAAGGAGCCCAAGCGGCGTGGCCAAGCTAGGAAGCTGTCTGGCAATTGTCAATCGTGTTGACAATTGCCTACATTGACCATAGCGTCATGACCAGGGAGGAACGCATGGTCGGCAATGCCGTGTTCCGCGTAGAGGGACTGAGGAAATCCTTTGGCCGCAACGAGGTGCTTGGCGGCATCGCGCTGGACCTCCATGCCGGCGAAGTGACCGTGCTGATGGGCGCCAACGGCGCCGGCAAATCCACCCTCGTCAAGATCATCAGCGGCGTCTACGAGCGTGGCGGCGGCTCTATGACCCTCGCCGGTGCGGAGTTCGCGCCGAACACGCCGGCGGAAGCGATCCGCGCGGGTGTCGTCACCGTGCACCAGAACATCAATGACGGCGTGGTCGCCGATCTCGATGTCGCCACCAATCTTACGCTCGACCGGCTGAGCGGCCGGGGCGTGCCGACCCTGTTCAATCCCGCTCGCGTGCGCCGTGAGGCCAAAGCGGTCGCCGACCGCATGGGGCTGGCCATCGATTTGAAGGCGCGCGTCAGCGATCTTTCGCTGGCCGACCGCCAGATGGTGGCGATTGCCCGGGCGCTGGCGCACCAGCCGAAAGTGCTGATCCTCGATGAGCCGACCTCGTCGCTCTCCAGTGCCGAGGCCGACAGGCTGTTCGCGCTGGTCGACCGTCTGCGCGAGCAGGGCGTGGCGATCCTCTATATCTCGCATCGCATGTCGGACATCAGGCGGCTCGCCGACCGCATCGTCTCGATGCGCGACGGTGTCGTATCGGGCGCCTTCGATGCCAAGCCGCTCGATTATGAAGGTGCGGTCAACGCCATGCTCGGCCGCAAGATCCATCTCGACCGGATCGTGGCCAGGAGTTCCGCCAGGGCGGTCCTGAGCGTCGAAGGCCTGCGCATCGCGCAGGGCGCCAAGCCGATGTCGCTGACACTCGGCGATGGCGAGGTCGTCGCCATCACCGGCCTCGTCGGCGTCGGCAAGACCGCGCTTGCCGAGACGCTGTTCGGTGTGCGCCGGCCGCTCGACGGCACCATGACGATGAACGGCAAGCCTTATGCGCCGCGCTCGGCGGGCGACGCGATCGCCGCCGGCGTGTTCCTCGTCGCCAAGGATCGTGCGACCAGCGGCATCGTCGACGGCTTCAACATCGAGCGCAATGTCAGTCTGCCGTTTCTGAAGCGCATGTCCAGTCTGAGCGTGCTCAGGCGCCGCCTCGAACGCGCCACCGCGCGCAGGCAGATCGAGCAACTGGGCATCGTCTGCCGCTCCGAGAAGGACGAGATGTCGGCGCTGTCGGGCGGCAACCAGCAGAAGGTGATGGTCGCCCGCTGGATGGCGCAGAATGCCGCGCTGTTCATCCTCGACGAGCCGTTCCAGGGCGTCGACATTTCCGCCCGGCGCGATATTGCCGCCAAGCTGAGGGCCAGCGCCAATGGCCGCGCCACGCTTCTGTTCGTCACCGAACTCGATGAAGCGCTGGAGACGGCCGACCGCATCCTGGTGATGTCGGAGCACACGATCGTCGGCGAACACCGCAATGCCGATGTCGACCTCGACCGCCTGCTGGCCGAGGTTGCCGGTGGACCGCTGCACAGCGCTGCCTGAGCGTGGCGGCCGATGGAATTAGAATGGAGAGACCATGGCTGCGAGTTGGGTAAATGGGGCAGCGGCGCCGGGGTGCGCCGAATGACGCTGCGCGACTACGCCATCCGCTATGGGTTCATCGTGCTGCTGTTCGGATTGGTCGCCTATTTCGCGATCGCCGCCGACGGGTTCGTTTCGCCGCAAAGTGCCGTCTTCATCTTCCAGTCTGTCGCCATCACCGGTGTGCTGGCGCTCGGCGTTACCGCCACGCTTGTCGTCGGCGGCTTCGACCTGTCGATCGGTTCGGTCGCAACCTCTGCCATGATGGCTGCGGCCTATGTGATGGTGGTGCTGGAGCAAAACGCGTTCGTGGCGGTCATCGTCTGCCTGTTGATTGGCGCCATTGTCGGCCTGATCAATGGCTGGCTGATCGTCTACATGCGTGTACCCGATCTGCTGGCGACGCTCGGGATGATGTTCCTGCTGGTCGGCCTGCAACGCATCCCCACGGAAGGCCGCTCGATCGCCACCGGCATGACCATGCCCGATGGCTCGGTCGCCAGCGGCAAGTTCTCCGATGCCTTCCTGGCGCTCGGCCGCCACCGCTTCGACTTCTTCGTCCCAAACCTCATCCCGGTCTCGGTCGTCGTGCTTCTGGCGCTGGCCGTGCTGATCTGGTTCTTCCTCGAATACACCCGCTTCGGCCGCATGATGTATGCGGTCGGCAGCAATGAGCGCGCCGCCGAACTCGCTGGCGCGCCTGTCAAGGCATACAAGATCTGGGCCTACGTTATTTCAGGCGTTTTTGCCTCGATCGGCGGCATTTTGCTCGCCGCCCGGCTTGGACGCGGGGACATCGCCTCGGGTAATAATCTGCTGCTCGATGCGGTTGCCGCGGCGCTGATCGGCTACGCGGTGCTCGGCGCCGCCAAGCCGAACGCCTTTGGCACCGCCATCGGCGCGCTGTTCGTCGGCATCTTGCTGCAAGGCCTGACAATGATGAACGCGCCTTACTACACGCAGGATTTCGTCAAGGGCGTGGTTCTGGTCGTCGCCCTTGTCTTCACCTTTGCCCTTTCGGGCAGGGGCAGGAACTAGCATTCGGCCAGATAGGATTTGGGTTCAACAAAAGTGGAGGAAAACAAGGTGAACATCACTAGAAGACTTCTGGGGAAAGTGGCGCTCGGGCTCGCCGGCGCAACCATGCTGATGCAGGGGGCATTTGCCGCCGACAAGCCGGCGCCGTTCGACAAACCCGGCGTCAAGATCGCACTGGTTCGCTATCTCTCGACCGGCGACTTCTTCCAGGCCTATCTGTCGGGCGTCGAGGCGCAGTCGAAGGCGCTCGGTATCGACCTGCGCGTGCTCGACAGCCGCCAGGACGCCGCCCTTCAATCCGACATGGTCGACCAGGCCATCGCGCTTGGCGTGCAGGGCATCATCATCCAGCACGGCCTGACGGAATCGATGAAGGACGCCGCTCAGCGCGCCGTCGACGCCGGCATCAAGGTGGTGGCATTCGACGTCAATGTCGAAAACCCCAAGATCCCGCAAATCGAACAGTCGGACAAAGATCTGGCACGGCTGGCGCTCGAACAGGCAGTCAAGGACAATGGCGAAAGCTGGAACGCCGGCTATGTCTATGTCGCCGGCATTGCTCCGCTCGACCGCCGCAACGAGACCTGGGTCGACGTCAAGAAAAAATATGCCGGCATAAAGGAAGCCGCCATGTTCGGCACGCTCGACAATCCGATCGCCAACTCCGTCGCCAACCAGGCGCGCTCGGTGCTGTCGGCGCACCCCGACATCAACGTGATGTTCGCGCCCTATGACGAGTTCGCCAAGGGCGTGAAGATCGCCGTCGACGAAGCGGGCCTCAACAAGAAGATCAAGATCTATTCGGCTGACATCTCGACGTCCGACATCGCGGCGATGCGCGAGCCCGACAGCGCCTGGGCGGCGACCGCGGCGACCAATCCGGCCGTCGTCGGCCAGGTCTCGGTACGCGCCCTGGCGCAACTGCTCGCCGGCGAAGACCCCGGCCACAACGTCATCGTGCCGCCGACCCTGATCACCCAGAAAGAGCTGATCGACAAGGATATCAAGAACATGGAAGACCTGTCGGCCAAGCTGCCGCAGTTCGCCCATGCCGATGTCGCCATGCCGGCCTGGATGCCGAACCCCAACGCGAAGTAAGGCTCGTCAACACACAAAGGAAAAGGGCGGCCCGTGAGCCGCCCTTTTTATTGTCAATTGGAGTTGCTTACCTCAGCGCCGCCGCGATGTTGCCACCGTCGACCGTCGTCACATCGGCGGTCGTCCGGTCGGCCAGGGCATGGTGCAGGAAGGCCTGCGCCACGTCCTGCGCGGTCACTTCCTGGCCGAGCAGATTGCCGGACATGTATTCCTTCTCCGACACGCCGCGTGCGCCCGAGCGGCTGGCGATCATGGCGTCGGTCAAAAGCCCGGAGCGGATGCGGTCGGCGTTGACGGCGTTGGAACGGATGCCATGGGCGCCGTAGTCGAGCGCGTATTGCCTTGACAGGAACAGCGTCGCCGCTTTCGGCACGCCATAGGCGCCGAATTTCGGACCCGGATTGACCGCCTGCTTGGAGGTGTTGAACAACAGCGCCCCACCTGTACCTTGTTCCAGCATGATGCGCACGGCGTTCTGCGCCGCCGACTGGTGAGCGAAGAAATTGAGCTCGAAGCTCTTGCGCAGCAGCGTATCGTCAAGCTCGCCGATGCGGCCTTCCCAGGCAGCACCCGCATTGGACACCAATATGTCGACGCCGCCGAAGACGGCGACCGCCTTGTCGAAGGCGGCACGCATCTGGTCCGGGTCGGTGATGTCGGCGCCGACGCCAATCGAATTGTTGCCGGCTTTCCTGGCGGCATCGGCGGCCTTTTCGGCGTCGAGATCGACGACGACGGCATGAGCGCCATTGTCGGCGAACAGTTTTGCGGTCGCCGCACCAATCGCACCGGCGCCGCCGGTGATCAGCACCACCTGGCCGGTCAGCGGCTTCGGCTTGTTGGAGGCGAGCTTGGCCTGTTCCAGCGACCAGTATTCGAGCGGGAACAGGTCGGCCTTGGATAGCGGGTGGAAACGCCCGACGGCCTCGGCGCCGCGCACGGCCTCGATCCACATCTCGCCAACGTCCGAGGCGATCCTGGCATCCTTCAGCGTGCGGCCATGGCCGAACATGCCGAGCCCCGGCACCAGCGTCAGCCGGGGCATCGGATCGAGCATGGTGCGCTTGACGTCGTCGAGCGCGTCATTGGTCTCGAAATAGGCGCGGTAATCCTTGGCGAAAGCGTCGACATGGTTCTGGATTACGGCCTTGTAGTCGCCGATCTTGTCGGCATCGGGCGCCGGCACGGCCAGCGGCCCGGTCTTGATGCGGATCGACAGATCCGGCGTCGACACGCCGCGTCCTGCATAGTCGGCGATCTCTGCAGAATTGATGAAATCGACAATCGCGTCCGAGGTGCGGAAGTCAGAGATCATGCGGTCGAAGCGGCCTTCGCCGCGTGGCGCCGCTACAGCGCCGCGCAGCATGGGCGCGATCGCCGCCGGTGACGCTAGCCTTGCCGGCAGCGCTATCTTCGCAGTCTTCGGTTTGGCATGCTCGGCCACATAATCCTCGGCGACGTTCACATAGTGGATCATCCGGTCATAGGCCTGCCTGGCATCGTCGCCGAAAGTGAAGATGCCGTGCTTGTCGAGGATCAGGCCTTCCACCGTCGGGTCGGCGTCGAAGACGTCGGCCGCTGCCTTGGCGAGATCGAAGCCCGGCATGATGTAGGGCACATAGCCCATTTTGGCTCCGAACACCTTTGCCACCAGCGGCTTGCTGTCTTCCTGGTCGACGATGGCCAGGATGGCGGTCGAGTGGGTGTGGTCGACGAACTTGTGCGGCAGGAAGGCATGCAGCAGGGTCTCGACCGAAGGGTTGGGCGAGGCGGGGTCGATCAGGTTGGCCCGCTGCAACGCGACCATGTCCTCGTCGGAAAGCCTGTCCAGCTTGCGCGCCTTGAGCAGGGCGCCCATCTTGACCGCCGGCAGGCCCTGCGGCTCGATGACGGCCATGTCCCAGCCGCTGCCCTTGACGCACAGCACGTCCCATTCGTCGCCGACGAGATCGGTTGCCTTGATCTTGCAGGAGGTGTTGCCGCCGCCATGCAGGACCAGTTGCGGCACTCCGCCCAGAAGCCGCGTCGTGTAGACACGCAACGCCAGATCGCGGCCGACGCCCTTCTTCGCATAGTCGGCAACGAGTTGTTCGGCCACGTCGTCGTTCCACAGATTCTTCATGTTCGCTTCGTCCAGTTGCTGTCTTTGATGGTGAACAGGAATGCCGCGACGCCTTGATGACAAATGCGTCGGCAAAGGATTGGTTTTCAGGACGCCTTTTCTGCTGACGTTCCGGCATGATCGAGCAGCCGCTGCGCCATATGCGCGCCGACCACCAGATGCGTGCAGAGGCCGCCGGCGATCGCGGCGAGCAGCGGCTCGAACTTGCTGTCTTCCTGCACGACCATCAGCCGCTTACCGATGACGCGCAGTGAAGCAAGCCCCGCCGAGATGACCCGCCGGTTGTAGCTGCAGTCGAGCAACTCGCCACGGGCATCGATGATCTGCCCGGCAATGACACCTGCGGCACCTTCCCTGCGCAGCGCCGCCATCTCGGCTGCCGTCAGCGCGCCGCACTTCACCAGATGGCTGTCGGCATCGACCGCGCCGATGGAGTAGAGCGCAAGATCGCAGTCGCTGATCCCGGCAAGCTGGTCGCGGATCACAGGTTCGGCGCGCAGGCCTTGCGCCAGTTCCTCGGTCGACAGCACCAGGGGCGCGTAGAAGTTGAGGCCCTTGGCATTGAGCCGGCGCGCGATTTCCATAGTGCATTGATCGGGCCGGTAGGAATAGGGTGCGCCGAGATTGCCGCAGAGCTGCACCACGGTGACGTCCTGCAGGTCGGCATAGGACATGATGTCGGCGATGGTGTAGACGGTGCGGCCCCAGGCGACGCCGATGCGGTCGCCTTTCCCGACGAGTTCCAGGAAAACGCTTGCCGCCAGCACCGCGATATCGGTCGAGGGGTCGGCGAGATAGGCGTTCTCAGGCGCGATCCAGACGGCGTCGAGCTTCAGGGCGTCTTCCAGCCTACGCGCCATGACGTCGTCCGTGAAGAGCTGCGTCGAGGTCGAGATGTTGACGATGCCTGTCTCGCGCGCCTTGCGCAGATACATGGCGACGGAGGCGCGCGAAATGTTGAGTTGATTGGCCACTTCGTCCTGGCGAAGCCCATGGGCATAGTAAAGCCAGGCCGCCTTGTGGATGAGCTGTTCTGCCGGTCGGATCGCCATGCCGCCTCCTTGACTGACATTAGTCACGGCTCTCGACAAAAGTCAAATTTGGATAAACAGGAAGAGATCTCCTGCCGGCGCGGCACAGACCCCCATTCTAGCAAGTCGGTGCAGGATAGCATTCTCAGCCCTTCAGGGGGATAGCGTGACGACGAGCGTAAGGTTAGAAAGCTCGAAAAGACTTTGGGGAGAATGGGATGGCCAATCCCTACGAACAGGATCTCGACAGGAACGCGGCCAATCACCAGCCGCTGACGCCGCTCACCTATCTGGAGCGCGCTGCAAGAACCTATCCCGACCATGTCGCCATCATCCATGGCAGCCAGCGCATAAGCTACCGCGATTTCTGGCGCCGTTCGTTGAAGCTCGCCTCGGCCCTGCACAAGCATGGCATCGGCAAGGGCGACACGGTGACGGTCATGCTGTCGAACACGCCGCCGATGCTGGAAGCGCATTTCAGCGTGCCGATGACCAAGGCGGTGCTGCACTCGCTCAACACGCGTCTCGACGCCGCCGTCATTGCCTTCCAACTCGACCATGCCGAGACCAAGGTGCTGATCGTCGATCGCGAGTTTTCCGGCGTGGTGCGGGAAGCGCTCGGTCTGGCCGTGGTCAAACCGCTGGTCATCGACTACGACGATCCCGAATACGCCACCGACGCGCCCTATCCGAAAGGCGAGAGGGTCGGCACGGTGGACTATGAGGCCTTTGTCGCCAATGGCGACGAGGCGTTCGCCTGGTCGATGCCGGACGACGAATGGGACGCCATCTCGCTCAATTATACTTCGGGCACGACAGGCAATCCCAAGGGCGTCGTCTACCATCACCGAGGTGCTGCGCTGATGGCCTACACCAACACCATCCATGCCGGCATGGCCAAGCACGCGGTCTATCTCTGGACCTTGCCGATGTTCCACTGCAATGGCTGGTGTTTTCCCTGGACGCTCGCCGTCCAGGCCGGCACGCATGTCTGCCTGCGCTGGGTGCGGCCGAAGCCCATTTATGACGCTATCGCCGATCATGGCGTCACCCATCTGTGCGGGGCGCCGGTGGTCATGTCGGTGCTGATCAACGCCAAGGACGAGGACAAGCGCGCGTTTGCGCAAACTGTCACCTTCAACACGGCGGCCGCCCCGCCGCCCGAAGCCGTGCTGTCGGGCATGGCCGATGCCGGCTTTGCCGTCACCCATCTCTACGGCCTGACAGAGACCTATGGTCCCGCTGTCGTCAACGAATGGCATAATGGCTGGGACGCACTCGACAAAGGGGCGAGGGCGGGCAAGAAGGCACGGCAGGGCGTGCGCTATGCCGCACTCGAAGGCCTGACGGTAATGGATCCCGAGACCATGGCCGAGACGCCCGCCGACGGCGAGACCATCGGCGAGGTGATGTTTCGTGGCAACATCGTCATGAAGGGTTACCTGAAGAACCGCAGGGCGACTGACGAGGCTTTCGCCGGCGGCTGGTTCCACTCGGGCGATCTCGGCGTCATGCACCCGGATGGCTATATCCAGCTCAAGGACCGCTCCAAGGACATCATCATCTCCGGTGGCGAGAACATTTCCTCGATCGAGGTCGAGGAAGCGCTCTACAAGCATCCTGCCGTCGCCTCCTGCGGCGTCGTGGCGCGCCATGACGACAAATGGGGCGAGGTGCCTGTCGCCTATGTGGAACTGAAGCCGGGCAAGGAGGCGAGCGAGGCCGAGATCATCGAGCACTGCCGGACGCTGCTCGCCCGCTTCAAAGTGCCGAAAGCGGTGATCTTCGCCGAGATACCGAAGACCTCGACCGGCAAGATCCAAAAGTTCCGGCTGCGGGAAATGGCCAAGGTCGCCTGAAGCCCCCGGGATTTTCGAGAGAATATTTTCAATGGTCCGCATCCTGAGGGCGCCTTTTGACGTCTACTGGATGTCACCAATTGTCACCTATCGTACGCGTACACCGAATCCGCGTTGACACCTCGCTCATTTAGATTTACGAGTGATGAAAATCGAAATTCGTCACTCGTTATTTGACAGAGAGCTATGTCCGAAGCCGCCAACATCGTCGCCGACATCGCCCGACAGGAAAATGTAACGCGCATACTCGATTGCGCCGAGCGCCTGTTCCGGCACTATGGCTACGGCAAGACCAATGTCGCCGACATCGCCCGCGAACTCGGCATGTCACCGGCCAACATCTATCGTTTCTTTGCGTCCAAGGTCGAAATCCACCAAGCCGTATGTGGCCGGATGCTCGGCGCCAGCTACAAGATGGCTTACGAGATCATGCACCTGCCGATCAGCGCCGAGGAGCGGCTGCGTCGTTATGTGCATGCACAATACAAGCTGACGATGGAGGTCATGCTCGACGACCAGAAGGTCCACGAGATGGTCATCGTCGCGCTCGAGCGGGACTGGGGCGTCATCGACAAGCATGTCGACAGCATTCACGATCTTTTCGCCGAGGTGATCGGCGAGGGCATCGAGGCCGGCGAGTTCAGGAAGCAGGACCCGGTGACCGCATCGCGCTGCTTCGGTGCCGCCACCGTCATCCTGTGCCATCCGCAGATGGTGGCGCAGTGCCTCGCCAAGACCAATCGGGCAATGCCCGACGACCTCATCGATTACGCCATCAGAGCCTTGAAATAGCCGTCGCCAGCCGGTGCCGGTGTCGACAGTCCGTCTTCCAGTCGGGAGTACCGAAATGTTTTTGCCCAGTTCCATCCTTCGCAAGCTGCCAGCTGCCGGCCTGATCGTCGCATCGCTTGGGCTTGCCGGCTGCTCACAGGAAAAAGCCGAGGTGAAGGACATCATCCGTCCGGTGAAGGTCGTCGAGATCGCCCAGGCGCATGACACCCGTACGCTGTCCTATTCCGGATCGGTGCGCGCCCGCACCGAGAGCACGCTGGGTTTCCGGGTCAATGGCAAGATCACCGAGCGTCTCGTCGACATCGGCCAGCACGTGGCGCCTGGCGACGTGCTCGCCCGCATCGATCCCTCCGACTATGACCTGTCGGTCAAGAGCGCGCAGGCGGCACTCGATGCCTCTGAACGGCAGGTCGAGACGGTCGAACTCGCCCGTAAGCGCGCCGAACAGCTTTTCGCCAAGAACTTCGCGCCGAAATCGCAGCTCGAACAGGCGACACTGACCTATGACCAGGCAATCGCCACGCGCGACTCCGCCCGCTCTACGCTTGCCCAGGCCAGGAACCAGGTCGGCTATACCGACCTCAAGGCCGACAGGGATGGCATCGTCACGGCGGTAAACGCCGATGTCGGCCAGGTGGTCGGCTCGGGCACGCCCGTGGTCACCGTCGCGGTCGACGGTGAAAAGGAAGTGCTGATCGCGGTTCCGGAAATGGAGATCGCCGAGTTCAAGCCGGGCAAGGACGTCAAGGCGGGCTTCTGGTCGGACGATGGGCTGAAGCTTGACGGCAAGGTCCGTGAGGTCGCCGGCAGCGCCGATCCGCAGTCGCGCACCTTTGCCGTCCGCGTCAGCCTGCCCAACGACCCGCGCGTGCTGCTCGGCATGACCGCCAATATCGAGGCGTCGGCGGCCAACGAAAAGCAGCTCGTGTCCATCCCGCTCAGTGCACTCGCCGAGAAAGACAGCCAGTCGATCGTCTGGACGGTCGATCGTGGCGCCGACACCGTGCATGCCCGTCCCGTCAAGGTCGCCGAGTTCGCCCCAAACGGCGTGCGTGTCGCGGAGGGATTGAAACCGGGCGACGTCGTGGTCGCCGCCGGTACGCAGTTCATGACCGAGAACCTGAAGGTGAAACTCCCCGGCGGCACCGCACAGCAGTCCGCCTCGGCCGAGGGCGACGAAGCCAGCCAGTTGCGCTGACGACAGACAGGTCGGCCGCGCGTTCCCGCGGCCGCAGGTTTCCGGGCGGCGTGCCCGAAGGTCGAGACGTCAAGGCCGATGTACCCCCGCATCGATCCTCGCGTCCCACCGCGATGAGTGTCTCTCCGCTTGAAGAGCAACGCCGCCCGGAAGCCAGTATCGAACGCAGATGATTTCGTTCCGCGCGCGCTTCCTCGAAGCCCCTTTTTCGAAGCACCAAGCGCCGGCAACCAAGCAAAGTGGACCACTTCCGATGACGACCCCCACTGAAGAAAAGCGTCCCTTCAACCTGTCGCGTTGGGCCATCGGCCATCCCTCCATTGCGCGCTTCCTGTTCGGGCTGATCATCATAGCCGGCGCGCTCGGCTTGATGCGCATGGGCCAGAAGGAGGATCCCGACTTCACCTTCCGCGTCATGGTCGTGCAGGCGATCTGGCCGGGCTCCTCGATCCAGGAGATGGAGGACCAGGTCGTCAACAAGATCGAGCGCAAATTGCAGGAGACGCCGCATCTCGATTTCGTGCGTTCCTTCACCCGCGCCGGCAGCGCCATCATCACCGTCCAGATCAAGGGCGACACCAACGCCGCCGAAGTGACGGATGCTTTCTATCAGGTGCGCAAGAAAGTCGGCGATATCCAGGGCGACCTGCCGCAAGGCCTGCTCGGCCCGTATTTCAACGACGAGTTCGGCGACACGTTTATCACCCTGCATTCGATCAGCGGCGACGGCTTCTCCTTTCCCGAATTGAAGAAGTTCGCCATCCAGGCGCGCGATATGCTTTTGACGACGCCCGGCGTCGAAAAGGCCGTCATCATCGGCGACCAGCCGGAAAAGCTCTATATCGACGTCTCGTCCAAGGCGCTGGCCGAACGCGGCCTGACGCTGACCGACCTGCAGAACGCGATCAAGGGCCAGAACAACGTCGACCCCGCGGGTTCCGTCGACACCGGCGTCAATTCGGTGCGCATCTCGGTCGAAGGCGACGTCGCCAAGGCGGCCGACATCCGCGAACTGCGCCTGCGCGCCGGCGGCCAGGTTACCCGGCTGGGCGACATCGCCACCGTCACTTCGGGCCTGGAGGACCCCTTCCAGCGCAAATACCGCTTCAATGGCCACGACAGCGTGCAGCTTGGCGTGGTCATGGCCAAGGGTTTTAAAGTCACCGATGTCGGCAAGGATGTCGAGGCGACCTACAAGCGCTTCGAGGAGGCGCTGCCCTATGGCGTTTCGGTCGACCAGATTTCCGACCAGCCGGGCGTCGTCACGGATGCCGTCAGCGAATTCATGCATGCGCTCGGCGAAGCGTTGCTGATCGTGCTCGTCGTCTCGTTCCTGTCGATCGGCTGGCGCTCGGGGCTGGTGATCGCCATCGCCATACCGCTGGTGCTCGCCGCCACCTTCGCCATCATGTACGAGATCGGCATCGACCTGCAGCGCATTTCGCTGGGCGCGCTGATCATCGCGCTCGGCCTGCTTGTCGATGATGCCATGATCGTCGTCGAGATGATGGAGCGCAAGCTCGAGGAGGGGCTGGTCAAGATCGAGGCGGCGAGCTTCGCCTATTCCTCGACCGCCTTCCCGATGTTGACCGGCACACTGATCACCACCGCCGGCTTCATACCGGTTGGGTTCGCAGCTTCGACGGCTGGCGAATATGTGCGCACCCTGTTCTATGTCGTCGGCATCGCGCTGATCGTGTCGTGGTTCGTGGCGGTCTATTTCACGCCGTGGCTCGGCTATATGATCCTTAAGCAGCGCAAGCATGCCGGCAGCCATCACGACGCCTTCGACACAGGCTTCTATCGTCGGCTGCGTGCCACGGTCAGCTGGGCCGTGCGCCATCGCATCATCGTTTTGGTGATGACGCTGGCGACTTTCGGCACCAGCCTTTGGGCGTTCCAGTTCATCCCGCAGAATTTCTTCCCGCAATCGTCGCGGCCCGAAATTCTCGTCGACCTCTGGCTGCCGGAAGGCACCAGCATCAAGGAGGTCGAGGCGCAGGCCAAGGCCCTGGAAGCCAAGATGATGGACGACAAGGACAAGCGTTTCATCGCCACTTATATCGGCGAGGGCGCCCCGCGCTTCTTCCTGCCGCTCGACCAGCAACTGCGCAACCCGAACTTCGCCCAGATGCTGGTCATGGCCAATGACGAGCCGGCGCGCGAGCGGCTGATCGTCAAGCTGCGCACGGTTCTGGCAGAAGACTTCCCGTCGATCCGTGCCAAGGTCGACCGCCTGTTCCTCGGACCGCCGACCGGGTGGCCCGTGCAGATGCGCGTCATGGGTCCGGACCGCCAGGAGGTGCGCCGCATCGCCGACCAGGTGAAGGCGAAGTTCCGGCAGGATCCCCTGCTCGGCGCCGTCCATGACGACTGGCTGGAGCCCGTTCCGGCGATGAAGCTGGTTATCGATCAGGATCGTGCCCGTGCGCTCGGCGTCACCTCGCAGCGCATCCGCCAGATGCTGCAGGCGACGATGTCCGGCGCGCCGCTTGACGATTTCCGCGACGGCGAGGAGACGGTGTCGATCGTCGCCCGCGAGCCGGATGCCAGCCGCAGCCTGCTGTCGTCGGTCGACTCGGTCTATATCCCGACCGATTTCGGCGGCTTCGTGCCGCTGTCGCAGGTGGCCAAGGTGGTGCCTGTGCTGGAGCAAGGCATCGAATGGCGGCGCGACCGCCTGCCGACGATCAGCGTGCGCGCCACATTGCCAGACGGCGTGCAGTCCAACGACGTCGTCACCAAGATGTACAAGGACATGCAGGGCCTGCGTGACGGCCTGGCGCCCGGTTACAAGATCGAGATCCAGGGCGGTGCGGAGGATTCAGCCGAAAGCCAGGCTTCGATCGCCGCCAAGGCGCCGATCATGCTGGCCATCATCGTCGTGCTCCTGATGATCCAGCTGCAGAACTTCGGCAAGGCGATGCTGGTGCTGGCCACCGGCCCGCTCGGCATCATCGGCGCGGCCGCGGCTCTGCTGATCAGCGGTGCACCGTTCGGCTTCGTCGCCATCCTCGGTGTCATCGCCCTGCTCGGCATCATCATGCGCAACTCGATCATCCTGGTCGACCAGATCGACCAGGACATTGCCAAGGGAATGGACCGTTCCGAAGCGATCGTCGGCTCGGCCGTGCGCCGCTTCAGGCCGATCGTGCTGACGGCGATGACGGCGGTGCTGGCACTGATCCCGATCTCGCGCGGCGTGTTCTGGGGACCGCTCGCCTATGCCATGATGGGCGGCATTCTGGTCGCCACCGTGCTCACCATCCTGGTGCTGCCGGCGGGCTATGCGCTCTTCTTCGGCCGCGAGCCGAAGAAGGCGAAGACCGACCAGCAGGCGCCGGAGCCAGGGGAGATCGAAGGCATCGAACGGCCGCAACTGCCGTTGGCGGCGGAATAAAAAACCGGCCGGTCGATTTGCGACCGGCCGGTTTTCCTTGATGCAATGATTTAGGCCGCAGTCAGACCATCAGATGACGAACACCCAATTGGCGATGAGCATGACCGCCACGCCGGCGACCAGCGTCAGATAGGGCAGCATGCCCGCCTTCTTGACCGAAAGGTCGGCTCCCGCCATGCCGAGATCGGCCAGCATGTGGTCGGGGAATTTGCCCTTGTCCTGGATGTAGTGGCGGAAGCAGAACACCGGGATGATCAGCGCCGCCGTGATCAGTCCGGCCCACAGCGCCATCGGGTTCCACACCTTGGCGCCTGCGCCCATGAAGATCGCGTTGACGTAGGCGAAGATCGCCCCGATCCCCAAGAGCCAGCTCGGTGCTTTCCACGGCCGTGCGATATGGCCGTTGTCGATGCGGTGGATCCAGCCGGCATTGAGGTTGAGGAAATTGAAGATGATGTAGCCGCAGTTCGACACGGCGAGGATGAAGAAGAAGCTCGTCGCGTCGGCCGAGGCGATCGCCAGCACGACCAGATTGAAGCAGAGATCGGTCCACATGGCCCGCGTCGGCGCGCCGTGCTCGTTGACGTGGCTGAGATAACGGGGCAGCCAGCCGTCGACCGAGCCCTGGTAGAGCGTGCGCGACGAGCCGGCCATCGCCGTCATGATGCACAGCACCAGCGCCAGGATCATCAGCATCACCAGCAGACTGTGGATAAGCCTGCCTCCGCCGACCATGCCGGCCAGCGCATCGGCCACGCCGGAGCCGTCGACGATCGGTGTTGCCAGCATGCCGTTCAAGCCCAGCACGCCCTGGAAGGTGAAGGGCACCAGGATGAACAAAAGCATGCAGAGCAGGCCGGAATAGAAGATGGCCTTGAACGTATCGGTACCCGGGTTCTTGAACTCCGACGTGTAGCAGACGGCGGTTTCGAACCCGTAGGTCGACCATGCGGCGATGAACATGCCGCCGAGCGCCAATGTCCAGCCGGCGATGTTCCAGGAGCCGGGCTCAGGTGCATAGGCGGCGGCGAGCGGCACCAGCGGCGAAAAGTTCGACCAGTCGATCTGGCCGGTGAAGATCGGCACCACGCCGACGATCAGCATCGGGATAATGACCAGCAGTCCGATATATTTCTGCACGCTGGCAGTGCCCAGAATGCCGCGATGCTGGATCGAGAAGATGATCAGCATCAGCACCGCGCCGATGAAGAAGGTGGCATTGAGCGTGAAGGACACCGGGCCTAGCGTGTGGCTCCACAGCGTCCAGTTGCGGATCGCCGGCGTCGCGGCGGCGGTCACTGCGGTGATGGCGTCGGCAGGCGCCGTTCCGGCGTGCGCGGCGATGTAGGCGACGACATCGGGCGAGGCCTCGGTGAACAGCGGCACCGGCGCCAGTGCATTGAGGATATAGGCGGCGGCGATCGAGCAGCCGAGCGACAGCACCGGCGACCAGGCGAACCAGTTGCACCACACCGACAGCGGCGCGATGAACTTGGAGTAGCGCAGCCAGGCCGTGGCGCCGTAGATCGAGGCACCGCCGGACTTGTTCGGGAACAGGCCGGCGATCTCGGCATAGGTGAAGGATTGCAGGAAGCCCATGATCATGGAGACCGTCCAGATCAGGAACGCCAGCTTTCCCGTCGTGCCGGCAATGCCGCCGATCGAGAACAGGACCAGCGCCGGAACGCCACTCGCCACCCAGAAGGCGCCGCGCCAGTCGATATGCCTGAGCAGCTTGCTTTCGGCAGGCTGGTCCAGGACCGTACTTATTGTGCTCATGTGGATGAGTTCCCCTTTTTCGATGTTCCCCGCCAGTGATGCCTCGGCTACGCGAAACTTACTCCCCGGCAAATGATCGTTCCGGCCGCAGTGTTTCCACTCAGTCGTATTTTTTTCTTAGGAGTGAAGATTGATCCGGCGCGCCGTCACGTCAAGCGATTTGTGAAACCATGCACATCACGCTTGCGCGCGCGAACATCAAAGCGTCCGGCGGTGCGGCCGGCGGGCGCTTTGCGAGTCCCAAAAGGGCAGGTCAGGAACGTGGTTTGGTCTTTTGCGGATCGTAATGGGCAAAGGCCACGACCCGAGCCGGCAGCCGCTTGGCGTGGCCGTCGAGCTTGCCGATCTCGACCTCCGTGCCGACAGCGGCATGAGCGACGTCGAGCCGCGCCAGCGCGATGTTCTTGCTCAGCACCGGCGAGCGCATGCCCGACGTGACGATGCCGATCTGGGCGCGGCCGACATGGACGCAGTCGCCATGGCCGACGGCGACATTGCTGTCGATGTCGAGGCCGACCAGCTTTGTCTGCGGATGATCCTTGCGCCGGATCAACGCCTCGCGGCCGATGAAATCGTCGGTCTTGCTCTTCAGCGGCACGGTGAAGCCGATACCGGCCTCGAACGGATCGGTCTGGTCGGAAAATTCGTAACCGGCGAAGATCAGTCCGGCCTCGATGCGCACCATGTCGAGCGCCTGCAGGCCCATAGGCTTCAGCCCATGCGGCTGGCCGGCCTCCCAGATCGCGTCGAAGACCTGTTGCGCGTCGCGCGGATGGCACCAAATCTCGTAGCCGAGTTCGCCGGTATAGCCGGTGCGCGAGACGACGACGGGGATGCCGTTGCCGCCGCCGATCCTGGCGACGGCGAAGCGGAACCATTCGAGTTCCTCGATCGATGGCTGCACGGGCGAGGTCCAGATCACCTCCTTCAGGATGGCGCGGCTCTTTGGTCCCTGCACGGCGATGTTGTGCATCTGGTCGGTGGACGAGCGCACCAGCACGTTGAGGCCGAGTTTTGTCGCCGTCTCGCGCAGCCATTCGCCGGACAGATCGTCGCCGCCAACCCAGCGGAAATTGTCCTTGCCGAGCCGCAGAAGCGTGCCGTCGTCGATCATGCCGCCATGTTCGTAGCACATGGCGGAGTAGACGACCTGGCCGACGCCGAGCTTCTTGACGTCACGCGTCAGCGTATATTGCAGCAGCGCTTCGGCATCCGGGCCGGTCACTTCGAACTTGCGCAGCGGCGACAGGTCCATGATCACGGCATCCTGCCGGCAGGCCCAATATTCGGCGATGGCGCCTTCCCTGGCGAACGAATTGGCCAGCCAATAGCCCCTGTACTCGACGAAGTCGCGTGTGTGTTTGGCAAAGCTCGAATGGAAAGCTGTCTCGCGGGTCATTTTCGGTTCCGAATCAGGCGTCATGCGTCTGGCGATCGCTCGCGAGAATTTGTGCTGGCCGGAATAGGTCCGCACGTGGATGTCGGTCAGGTCCCAGCCATTGGCCGGCGTCGTGTCGTCGGGGCAGGCCGAGGAGACGCAGACGATGTCGGTCAGCGCTCTGAGCAGAACATAGTCGCCGGCCCGCGACCATGGCTCGTCCGACACCATGACGCCATGGGCGTCGACCGCCGTGTTGAAGAAGAAGTTGATCGCCATCCAGCCGGCGCGGGGATTGACGCCCTTGCCGTCCAGCGCGCGATTAAAGTTCTCCGAGCAGTTGGTGTGGCCGGGATAGCCGATGTCGTCATAATATTTCGCCGCGCAGGCGAGCGCGAAGGCATCATGCCGGCCGCATGTGTCCTGCACCACCTCAACCAGCGGTTCCATGTCCTGGTCGTAATATTTCGAATGCAGGCCGGGCATCGGATAGCTTGCGCCCATCAGCGTGCGCGTGGTCGTGACGTCGAGCGGATGGTCGAGCCCCTTGTCCAGCTTGCGGGCCGAGAAACACTGGAAGTCGGTGCACTGGCGCCCGTCGACATCGATGATCTGCAGATAGTCGCCCGCCTTGACGAAATACGATTCCGCCGTCGCCGAATGAACGCGCAAATCGAGCACCGGATCGGCCAATGGATCGGCAAGCCGGGATTTCGTTTTCAGGCGGATCGTGTTGCGCCGCACGACGACGCTGAGCGGCGTCGCTGTGTCGTGCCCGTCGACCAGCATCGGACCGCCGGGTGCGGCGATCAGCATCGCGCCGTCGCGCGCGACTGTGAATGCCTGCTCGGTACCGGCTGGTGTGGTGCCGCCAAACACGCGCACCGCCTCGGCCTGCCCAAGCTGAACCTGGCGGCGTTCGAGGCCGCGGCGCACCGCCGAAAGACTGTCGTCGCCCTCGGTGAGCAGCGCCTTGATGCCGGCGGCATTGCTGTTGGATTTTTCACCGAGAATGCCGGGATCGCTGGCGCCTGACCTGTCCCAGGCCAGCAACTCGCAGGCCTGGCCTCCCTCGACGTTGCGAACCGTGATCGTATCGCCGGCCTCGACCTCGATCAGCACCGCGCCATTCCCCTGTACGGTATAGCGCTCCATGCCGGCCGGCAGCGCGATCTGGCCAGGCCGCAGGATCAGGCTTGGCCTGGGCGGTCCGGCTGTCACGGTGGGGTAGGGCGACTGGCTCATCTCAGCCTTGCGGTTCGAGAAACAAGTTTGCCTGTGCGTGAAATTATTTTAGCGGCAAGAATAGCAGCGGAGCGGAGTTTGGCAAGGCGGGGAAGAAGCGCAGTGCTACGCCAAGTCCTCCGAATGCCCGATCTCGACACCATACTCGGCAGCCGAGTCCAGCATCGTGTGCCACAGGCTTTCGGCGAAGGTCGAAAACACCAGAACGGTGAAAACAGCCTGTCCGTCCGGCGCATCATTGCCACGCCACAGCGTGACGCTGGTGTGATCCATCGAGGTGGTTGCCGCGGCTCCGACCGGGAACGCCGCCGGATACAGATCGATCGACGACAGTTTGGCGAGCAGGGCGCGCGCCTTGTTGCCGGAAATGCTGATCAACACCCGCGCATGTGACTGGTCCGAGAGCGAAGCCGAGGTCGCGAAAACCGGGGCCAGCGACTCCACCGTGTGTCTGCCTTTCGACAGCACGAAGAACTGATCCGGTCCCGACCAGATGAGCGTGGCTTCGGCTGCTGCGGCCGTCTTCGGTGTTTCCGGCGCCGTCACGCCGAAATGCGCGTTCGCGGCGCTCGCCATCTCGGCCGTCTTGCCGCGCCGCGCCATCACCTGGACAAGGTCGAAATTGCGGATCTCGCTCAGGGTCACGCCGGCGTCGCCTCGCGCGCCGTGTGGACCGGCGACGAGTGCGCGGTGGAGAGGGCTGCGGGTTTCCCAGGAAAACTCAGCCACGCTGGCGCCCTCCATCCGGGTCATAGAAGACAGGGTTGCACAGTTCCAAATCGTAATCCTCGCCGCGTAGCGGATCGTGCGCATGCACGATCTCGCCGAACCGCTCGCGGCCGCGCTCGACAAGTGCAAGCCCGATCCATTGGTCTGATGTCGGCGAAAAGCAGACCGAGGTGACGTAGCCCTGGTCGTTGTCGGGCCCGGGTGTCTGCCCCTTCGGAATGATGTGCGCGCCGGAACGCAGGCGCCGGGCCTTGTCGGTCGGCTTGATGCCGACGACGACCTGCCGATCAGCTGCGATCAGCGCCTCGCGTCCGGCCATGACGCGGCCGATGAAATCCTTCTTGGTCGACATCATCTTGCCGAGGCCGAGATCGGCCGCGGTGGTCGTGCCGCTGAGTTCCGGACCCGCGACGTGACCCTTTTCGATGCGCATGACGCCGAGTGCCTCGGTGCCGTAAGGCGTCACGCCGAACGGCTTGCCCGCAATCATCAAATTGCGCGCCATCGCCTCGCCGTAGCGCGCCGGCACCGAAATCTCGAACGCCATTTCGCCCGAGAAGGAAATGCGGAACAACCGCGCCCTGACGCCGCCGCGCAACGCAACTTCGCGCGCGCCCATGAAGGGGAACCCTTCGTTGGAAAGGTCTTCCGAGGGATCGACGATCTCTTTCAACAGGTCGCGGGTTTTGGGTCCGGCAATGGAAAATTGCGCCCACTGGTCGGAGACCGAGGTTAACTGCACATCGAGTTCCGGAAACAGCACCTGCCGGCAGAATTCGAGATGCTGCATCACCAGCCCGGCCTTGGCCGTGGTGGTGGTGAGGAAATAGTGGTCCTCGGCCAGCCGCGACGTGGTGCCGTCATCATAGACGATGCCGTCCTCGCGCAGCATCAGCCCGTAGCGCGCTTTTCCCACCGCAAGAGTGGAGAAGGTGTTGATGTAGACGCGGTCGAGGAAGGTGCCGGCGTCCGCGCCATGCACGTCGATCTTGCCCAGCGTCGAGACATCGCAGAAGCCGACGCCTGAGCGCACCGCCTTGACCTCGCGGGTCACCGATTCCAGCCAATCCTTCTCGCCGGCGCGCGGATACCATTGCGCGCGCTTCCATAGGCCGGTGTCGACGAAGATCGCGCCCTGTTCGGCGGCCCAGTGATGCGACGGCGTCAGCCGCGTGGCGTGAAAATTCTCGTCGCGATGATGGCCGGCGAAGGCGCCGATGGCGACCGGCACATAGGGAGGCCGGTAGATTGTCGTGCCGGTCTCGGGAATGGATTTACCTGTGACCGCCGCCATGATGGCGAGGCCGGCGACGTTCGAGGTCTTGCCCTGGTCGGTCGCCATGCCGAGCGTGGTGTAGCGCTTCAGGTGCTCGACCGATTCGAACCCTTCGCGCTGCGCCAGCTCGATATCCGATGCGGTGACATCATGCTGCTGGTCGACGAAAGCCTTGCCTTTGCCGGCAACGTGCCAAAGCGGCGCCAGTGAAAAGGCTTCGTCGTCGGCCACCGGCGTGGAGCCTGAGCCATTGCCGTGTCCGGCATCACGTGCCGCGGCCGCGCCCGCCGCAAATCCTTCGCGCAAGCAGGCGCCAAGCCCGAAGGCGCCGTTGGCGGCACCAGCCGCGACCATTCCCGGAGGCGCGCCGTCGGGCACGAAGGCGGCGATATCGTCGCGCCATTTCGGCCGGCCGCGATGATAGGAGGTGAGCCCGACCGCCGGGTTCCAGCCGCCGGAAACGGCAAGCCCGTCGGCTTCCACTTCGGCACGCGCGCCGCCGGTGAGTGAGACGGAAATCTTGCGCACGCCATTCTTGCCGCCATCGATGCCGCTGACGGAGCCATGCAGAACCGCAAAGCCGCCCTTGCTGGCAAGCGAGCGGTGCTCGGAAGAGATTTCGGCGCGCGCGTCGATCACGGCGGCGACCTGCAGTCCCGCCCCGAGCGCTGCCTCGACGGTGCGCCAGCCGTCCTCGTTGTTGGTGAACAGCGCGATGCGTCTGGCCGGTGCCGCGGCATAACGTGCGATATAACTGCGCATGGCGGACGCCATCATCACGCCCGGCATGTCGTTGCCGGCAAAGACGATTGGCCGTTCGAGCGCGCCTGCCGCGACGACGCAGCGCTTGGCCACGATCCGCCATAGCCGCTGGCGCACCTGGTGCTCCGGCGGCGAGGGCAGATGGTCGCTGACACGCTCGATCGCGCCATAGGTGCCGCCATCATAGACGCCGAACAGCGTCGTGCGCGTCATGATGCGGACATCAGGCATGGCGGCAAGCTCACTGAGCGTGCGCGCGATCCATTCGTCGGCAGGCATGCCGTCGATCATGCCGCCATCGGCAAGCAGGCGCCCGCCGGGAACAAAGTCCTCTTCGCACAGGATGACGCGGGCGCCGCTGCGGCCTGCTGCGAGGGCGGCTGCGAGGCCCGTCGGGCCGGACCCGGCGATCAGCACGTCGCAATGCGCCCAGGCCTTGTCGTAATGATCCGGGTCGGCAATGCCGGCTGCACGGCCGAGACCCGCGGCGCGGCGGATCGCCGGCTCATAGATCGCTTCCCAGAACTTCGCCGGCCACATGAAGGTCTTGTAGTAGAAGCCGGCGACGAAGATCGGCGCGAACAGCTGGTTGACCGACATCACGTCGAAGGCGAGCGACGGCCAGCGGTTCTGGCTGGCGGCGTCGAGCCCTTCATAGAGCTCCGCTGTCGTCGCCTTGGTGTTCGGCTCGCGCCGTGCACCGCTGCGCAGCTCCACCAGCGCGTTAGGTTCTTCCGATCCCGCGGTCAGGATGCCGCGCGGGCGATGGTACTTGAACGAGCGGCCAACCAGCTTGACGCCGTTGGCAACCAGTGCCGAGGCAAGCGTGTCGCCTTTGAAACCGGAGAAGCTCTTGCCGTCGAACCTGAAATTCAGCGGCGCCGAACGGTCGACGAGACCGCCGGATGTGAGACGATGGGGTTGAGAGGTCACGATGTCCAGCCTCTCGTCGATTCGATGTCATGGCGGAGGGCAGCACTGCCCCTCATCGCCCTGCCGGGCACTTCTCCCCGTATAGTGACGGGGAGAAGGGGGCTGGCCGCTAAGTTGGCTTCCTTCTTGCAGCGCTGGCGATCGGCGAAAGCGGGGACGGCAGCACCCCTCTCCCCGTCCCTATACGGGGAGAGGATGCCGGCAGGCAGGTGAGGGGCGGCGCCGAGTTGGCAGGAAATATTCATTTCGCAACCTGCCTCGCCCCGGCACCCGCTGCCGGTTCAACCGCCGAAATCTCGTGCGTCACCGTGTTGCGGGTGACCTTCAGCCAGGCCCGGCAGCCGCCGCCATGATACCAGTTCTCATCCATCACGCCGGCGATGTTGTCGCGCAGATAGACGTAATCGTAGACCTCATCTTCCGACGCTCCAGGCGCCGGCCGCACCGGCTTGGCGTCGCCGAGATAGGTGAACTCGCCGAGCTCGCGTTCACCGCAGAAGGGACAGACAATACGCATGTTTTTCGACTGTCCTCAGTGCAGGTTCGGTTGGGCGCCCTGGCCCTTTTCGTCGATGACAGCACCAGACCGGAACCGGTCGAGCCGGAAGCGGGCGGCCTCGGCGTGCGATTCGTCGCGAGCAAGCAGATGGGCGAAGACGAAGCCTGAGCCGGGTGTCGCCTTGAAGCCGCCATAACACCAGCCGGCATTGAGGTAGAGCCCGTCGACCGGTGTCTTGTCGATGATCGGCGAGCCGTCCATCGACATATCCATGATGCCGCCCCATTGGCGCAGCAGGCGGACGCGGCCTATCATCGGCATCAGCGCCATGCCGCCCTCGCAGACATCTTCCATGACAGGCATGTTGCCGCGCTGGGCATAGGAATTGTAACCGTCGATGTCGCCGCCGAAGACCAGCCCGCCCTTGTCGGACTGGCTGACATAGAAATGGCCGGCGCCAAACGTCATGACGCCGGGAATGAGCGGCTTGATCGCCTCCGAGACGAAGGCCTGCAGCACATGGCTTTCGATCGGCAGCCGCAGGCCAGCCATCGCCGCGACGCGCGATGAGGACCCGGCTACCGCCATGCCGACCTTGCCGGCGCCGATCCTGCCGCGCGAGGTCTCGACGCCAGTCACCTTGCCGTTGGCGTCCCTGACAAAGCCCGTGACTTCGCAATTCTGGATGATGTCGACGCCGAGTTCGCTGGCAGCGTGGGCGTAGCCCCAGACCACCGCGTCGTGCCGCGCCGTGCCGCCGCGTCGCTGTAGCAGCCCGCCCTGCACGGGAAAGCGCGCATTGTCGAAGTTCAGGAACGGGATCATCTTCTTGACCGCCGCCAGGTCGAGCAGTTCGGCGTCGATGCCGTTGATGCGCATGGTGTTGCCGCGCCGTGCATAGGCGTCGCGCTGCGCATCGGAATGGTAGAGGTTGATGACGCCGCGCTGGCTGACCATCGCGTTGTAGTTGAGGTCCTGCTCCATCCGTTCCCAAAGCTTCATCGACAATTCGTAGAAGCCGGTATTGCCGGGCAGGCCGTAGTTGGACCGGATAATGGTGGTGTTGCGGCCGGCATTGCCGGAGCCGATCCAGCCCTTTTCCAGCACCGCGACGTTTTTGATGCCGAATTCGCTGGCCAGGAACCAGGCGGTGGCCAGCCCATGGCCGCCGCCGCCGATGATCACCACGTCGTAGCGGTCCTTCGGCGCGGCGTCGCGCCAGGTGCGTTGCCAGTTTTTGTGGCCGGAAAGAGCGGCGCGGGCGAGCGAGAAGATCGAGTATTTCATACGTTCATTCCAGGGTCGCCCGCCCCACACAGGAACTTTCTTGACGCATCGCCTTTGCCGAAAACCGTGTCACACTTTTCGGTCCGATGCTCTAGATGTCCAGCGTGTGGTCGCGCTCCCATTGCGTGAAATGCGAAGCATAGGAATTCCATTCCTGGTGCTTCAGCTTTAGATATGCCGACGAGAATTCCTCACCCAGCGCCGCCTTGAGCGATTTGTCCTTGTCGAACTCGCGCAACGCATCGAGCAGGTTAAGCGGCAGCTTGGGCGCGCCCTTCACCGTATGGCCGTGCTGGTACATGTCGATGTCGTAGCGCTTGCCCGGATCCGCCTTCGAGCGGATGCCGTCGAGGCCGGCGGCGATGATGACCGCCTGCAGGAGATAGGGGTTGGCGGCGCCATCGGGCAGGCGCAATTCGAAGCGGCCGGGGCCGGGCACGCGCACCATGTGGGTGCGGTTGTTGCCGGTCCAGGTCACCGTGTTCGGCGCCCAGGTCGCGCCCGAAACGGTGCGCGGCGCGTTGATGCGCTTATAGGAATTGACCGTCGGGTTGGTGATCGCGGCGAGCGCCGAAGCGTGCTTCATGATGCCGCCAAGGAAGTTTTTGCCCTTGGCGGAGAGACCGAGCTCCATCGAATTGTCGGCGAAGACATTGGTCTTGCCCGATTTGTCCCAGACAGAGATGTGGGCATGGCAGCCATTGCCGGTCAGGCCCTGGAACGGTTTGGGCATGAAGGTGGCGCGCAGCCCATGCTTTTCCGCGATCGACTTGACCATGAACTTGAAGAAGGAATGCTTGTCCGCGGTCGGCAGCGCATCGTCGAACGCCCAGTTCATCTCGAATTGGCCGTTAGCGTCCTCGTGGTCGTTCTGGTAAGCGCCCCAGCCGAGCGCCAGCATGTGGTCGCAGATCTCGGCGATGACATCGTAACGGCGCATCACCGCTTGCTGGTCGTAGCAAGGCTTCGATGCCGTGTCGTATTCATCGGAGATCGTCTTGCCGTCCGGCGAGATCAGGAAGAACTCGGCCTCGACGCCGGTCTTGACGTGCATGCCGTCGGCGGCTGCCTCGGCGATCAGCCGCTTCAGTGTATTGCGCGGCGCCTGGTCGACGTCCTTGTCGTCCATGATGCAGTTGGCGGCGACCCAGGCGACTTCCGGTTTCCATGGCAACTGGATGACCGAGTCCGGATCCGGCACCGCCAGCATGTCGGGATGCGCCGGCGTGAGGTCGAGCCAGGTGGCGAACCCGGCAAAGCCGGCACCGTCCTTCTGCATGTCGGCGATGGCTTGCGCCGGTACCAGCTTGGCACGCTGGCCACTGAACAGGTCAGTGTAGGAAATCATGAAATATTTGACGTTTTTCGCCCTTGCGAACTCTGCAAGATCAACTGTCACTGAAGTTCCCCATTTCTTATCGATTGTTGGCCCTTAAGCATATGGCCTTCGGCCCTTTGTTGATCAGAAGCCGTTCTTCCCCGGTATCCAGTTGGTGCCGGCCAGCGGCACGCCGGCCATGGCGGCAGCCTCGATCGTCAATGCGACGAGGTCCTCGGGTTCGAGATTGTGCAGGCTGTTCTTGCCGCAGGCGCGGGCGATGGTCTGCGCCTCCAGCGTCATCACCTTCAAATAGTTCGCCAACCGGCGCCCGGCGGCCACGGGGTCGACCCGCTTCATCAGTTCAGGGTCCTGCGTGGTGATGCCGGCAGGGTCCTTGCCCTCATGCCAGTCGTCATAGGCGCCCGATGTGGTGCCGAGTTCGTTGTACTCCGCCTCCCAGCGGGGATCGTTGTCACCGAGCGCCACGAGCGCTGCGGTGCCGATCGACACGGCGTCGACGCCGAGCGCCAGCGCCTTGGCCACATCGGCGCCGTTGCGGATGCCGCCTGAGACGATGAGCTGCACCTTGCGGTGCATGCCGAGATCCTGCAGCGCCTGCACCGCCGGCCTGATGCAGGCGAGCGTCGGCTGGCCGACATTCTCGATAAACACTTCCTGCGTTGCCGCCGTTCCGCCCTGCATGCCGTCGACCACGACGACATCGGCGCCGGCCTTCACCGCAAGTGCTGTATCGTAGTAGGGCCGGGCGCCGCCGACCTTGACGTAGATCGGTTTTTCCCAGTCGGTGATTTCGCGCAGTTCGAGTATCTTGATCTCGAGATCGTCCGGGCCCGTCCAATCGGGGTGGCGCGAGGCCGAGCGCTGGTCGATGCCTTTGGGCAGCGTGCGCATTTCGGCGACACGGTCTGAAATCTTCTGGCCGAGCAGCATGCCGCCACCGCCCGGCTTGGCACCCTGGCCGACGACCACTTCGATCGCATCGGCGCGACGCAGGTCGCGCAGGTTCATGCCGTAGCGCGAGGGCAGGTACTGATAGACCAGTTGCTTGGAATGGCCGCGCTCTTCCTCTGTCATGCCGCCATCGCCGGTCGTGGTCGAGGTGCCCGACAGCGTCGCGCCGCGCCCGAGCGCTTCCTTGGCGGGACCGGACAGCGAGCCGAAGCTCATGCCGGCAATGGTGATCGGTATCTTCAGTTCGATAGGCTTCTTGGCGTGGCGCGAACCGAGCACCACGGATGTGTCGCAGCGCTCGCGGTAGCCTTCCAGCGGGTAGCGCGAGATCGAGGCGCCGAGGAACAGAAGGTCATCGAAATGCGGCAGCTTGCGCTTGGCGCCGGCACCTCTGATATCATAGATGCCGGTCGCCGCGGCGCGGCGGATTTCGGAGAGCGTGTAGTCGTCGAAAGTCGCGGATTTGCGCGGCGTCGTCGGCGGGTTGCGATAGGTCATGCTGCCTCAATACGCGTCGGCGTTGTCGATATTGAAATTGTAGAGCGTGCGCGCCGAGCCGTAGCGCTTGAACTCCGACGGCTTGACGCCGGTCACGCCGGCGCGGTCGAGCAGACCCTGCAGCAGTTCCAGATGCTCGGGCCGCATCTCCTTGGCGATACAGTCCGCACCAAGACTGTCGACCTTGCCGCGCACGAAGAGCCGCGCCTCGTAGATGGAATCGCCCAGTGCATCGCCGGCATCGCCCAGAACAACGAGGTTGCCGGATTGCGCCATGAAGGCCGACATATGGCCAATATTGCCATGCACGACGATGTCGATGCCCTTCATTGAGATGCCGCAGCGCGACGAGGCATTGCCTTCGATGACCAGCAACCCGCCCTTGCCGGTGGCGCCGGCATACTGGCTGGCATCGCCTTTGACGGTGATCGAGCCCGACATCATGTTCTCGCCAACGCCGGGGCCGGCCGAGCCGTGCACGGTGATGGCGCTGCCGGAGTTCATGCCGCCGCAGTAATAGCCGACGCTGCCGCGCACATCGATGCTGACAGGATGATCGACACCCACGGCGACCGAATGGCTCCCTTTCGGGTTGAGCACTTCCCACGCCGTCTCGTTCGAACCCGGAGCCAGATTATGGAGCGCTTGATTGAGTTCGCGCAGCGACAGGACGTCGAGGTCGAAGACGCGCGCATGGCTGTCGCGCGTTGCCTTGGAGGTTGCCGGCATGAACTCAATGCTCCCAGAAATAAACGGTTGCGGGCTCGGGTTCCCAGACCCTCGCATTGTCTATGCCCGGCAGTTTGGTCAGCGCGCGATATTCCGAGCCGAAGGCGACATACTGGTCGGTCTCGGCCATCACGGCGGGCTTGCAGGCGATCGGATCGCGCACCACGCCAAAACCATTCTTGGTGCCGACGACGAAGGTGAAGAAGCCGTCGAGGTCGGACAGGGTGCCTTCCAGCGCCTCGCCGAGATTCTTGCCATGCGCCATTTGCGAGGAAAGGTAAGCGGCCGCCACTTCGGTATCGTTCTCGGTCTCGAATTTCATGCCTTCGCGGATCAATTCGCGGCGGACATTGTTGTGGTTCGACAATGAACCATTGTGCACGAGACACTGGTCGGCACCGGTCGAGAAAGGATGCGCACCCATCGTCGTCACTGCCGATTCCGTCGCCATGCGGGTATGACCGATGCCATGCGTGCCGGTCATCTTGCGCACGTCGAAGCGATCGACGACGGCTTCGGGCAGGCCGACTTCCTTGTAGATTTCCACCGCTTCGCCGGCGCCCATGATGCGGATGTCGGGCCTGAGCGACTGGAGGGCCTCACGCGCCGCGTCGACCTTGTCCGGCGTGGTCCTGACCACCGCGTGGGTCGATTTCACCGCAATGCTCACCGGCGCTCCGACGGCCTTCGCGAGTTCGGCGTCCAGGCCGCGGAAATCGCGTTCCGGCTTCGGCGACTGGATGGTGATCTTGGCCTCGTTGCCGGATGTCGCGCCATAGATGGCGATGCCGGCACTGTCAGGGCCGCGATCGCTGAGCGATACCAGCATCTCCGACAGCATCGCGCCGAGCTTCGGCTCCAGCGCCTTGTCCTTCAGGAAAAGTCCAACGATTCCGCACATGTCAGCCTCCCGACGTTTGTGACTAAGATGATGTACCGAATGAAATCCTCTAATTCAATGGCATGAAAGAAATTTTCCTCTGGTTACGTATGCGGCTCAATGCCGCTCTGCGTATCGTTTCCTTCCGTCCGGGCATTATGAGCCCATTTGGCGGTACGGATGCGGGCGATCTTGTAGGCGTCGAGGATCGACAGCGCATAGATCAGGAAGCCGCCGGCGTGACGGCCGACGAAGCTGGCGTCCGGCGGCGAAATCCTGGCGGTCACCCAGGCCAGGACGACCATGAAGAAAAGAAACTGCAGTCCGCGCACCGGGATGCCCAGAATGACATGACCGCTTGCCGGCAGCACGATTGCGGCGCCCAGGACGAGATAAGGGCTCACTGGCGCCGGCGAAGTGTCTGAAGTGCTCATGCGGCCTGCCGTTCGCTTCGGTTGATGGCGTCGCGCAGATCCGAGAGCGACACCAGCAACCGCTCGATCAGCGCAGAATCGATCCGTGTGTCACCGAACGCGGCTTGCCGGAAGACACCGTAGCGTGCCCGCTCGGCCTCGGCCAGCAGCCACACGATGCGCACTCCGTTCGGCGTGATCAGCAACTCCTTGGCGCGGCCCTCTGAAAAGGGTTCCATATGGTCGGCGATGATGCTCTGCGGGAAACGCGTGCCCCTGCGGTCTGTCCGCAGCACCGCCTCGGCCGGAAAACCGGGCGCCTTCGGCAATGTATGCTGGAGATGGTCGAAATTGGAGAACGTCGTCGGCGAGCCCGGCCGCATCATCATGTCGAAGATGGCAGGTACCGAGACCTTCTCGGTGATCGAAACGCTGAGCCAGCGCGCCGGCAGTTTCCGCGTCGCCAGCGTGTCGACGATGGTGCGCACCTGCACGCGTTGGCCGTTCCATGATCCTTCCCAGGTGATGACGCCGGCGGTGCCGTCCGAGACATTGTCTGCATCCGCGACGACGGTGCGAATGCCCGCCTCATCGGCGGCCAGCGCTGCCGAGGCCCTGTCGCGGCTGCGGCGCGCCTGCCACGCAAAGTGAAGGACGAGAGCCAGGACAATTGCCCCGGCAAGCAGTGCTGATGTCACGTCTGACATTTTATCGTGCAAGGCCCATCCAAATCCTGGACGGGCCTACTCCCATCAATAGCCCTGCGGTTTCGGCCACGGCATGGTGAACTGGTCCCCACGCCGCACGAATTTGTAGCGATAGAAATGGAACCACAGCGAAATCAGGAAATAGAAGGCGACCATGGCGATCAACTGCGAGCCGAAGCCGAGGAAGATGGCGAAGAAGGTCACCACGCACAGGCAGAACAGGACGATTGCCGGCAGCGGATGGAACGGGTGCGTGTAGCCGCGGCGGATCGAGCCCAGCGGCCACTTCTTCCTGAACATCATGATGTTGATGCTCATGAAGGTGTATTGCAGCACGCCCGACAGGATCGAGAAGGTGATCGCCTGGTTGAGGTCGGCGATGAAGGCGAAGGCCAACGCGATCGGCAGCAGGAACAGGATCGAGCGATAGGGCGTGCGGTATTTCGGATGCACCGCCGAAAACCAGCTCGGCAGATAGCGGTCGCGGCCGAGCGAGAACCAGGCGCGCGCCGCGTCATTGATGCAACCATTGGCGGAGGCAAGCGCGGCGAGCAGCGTCGCTATGAACAGGAGGTTCTCAAGCAGCGGGCTGCCAGTCAGTTTGCCGGCGTCCCACAGCGGATAATAGGTGATGCCGAGATACTCCCAAGGCATCAGCGAGGCGCAGACATACCAGGTCATGGCGGCGGCGATGAGCAGCGTGATCATGCCGGCCATGGTGCCGTAGGGCAGGGAGCGTGCCGGCGAGCGCACTTCCTCGGCGGCCTGGGTGGTCCCTTCGATGCCGAGATAATACCAGATGCCGAACTGGAAGGCGGCGATGACGCCGATCCAGCCATAGGGCAGCGCGTTGCCTGGAGTGACCAGTTCGTTGAGCTTCAGCACCGCGCCTTGCGTCCAGGGGCTGACCGAGAAGAACAGGACGACGATCGAGACATAGGCGATGGCCGTGATGACGAAGTTGACGTTGAGCGTCATCAGTACGCCGCGATAGTTGAGCCAGGCCAGCACCACGATGGTGGCGGCGATGAAGGAATTGTGGGTCAGCCCTTCCACACCCGCCTTGGCGACGATGGTGTCGCCGAGCAGGATGGCGTCGGACACTTCCAGCATCGTATAGGCAAAGACCAGGAACAGCGCGACGTTGAACGCCATCAACGGCCCGACAATGTGCTTGGCCTGCGCATACTGGCCGCCGGCGGCGGCCACTGTCGACGTCACCTCGGAATCGATCATGGCCACCGAGGTGTAGAGCAGCCCGACGACCCAGCACACGATCAGGGCAGCCAGCGCGCCGCCCTTGTCGGCCGAGAAATTCCAGCCGGTGAACTCGCCGACCAGAACGATGCCGACGCCGAGCGCCCAGACATGGGCCGGGCCAAGCACCCGAAGCAGCGATACCCGGTCGCCGTGAATTGTGGTGGTGGTGGTGTTTTCAAGCGCGACCGTCATCGATCAATCCCCACTCAGATCCGGTGTTTTTCGGAAGCGGCTTCAAGCTCGCCTTCACGCGACGAGGTCAAAACGTCCTCGGAGTAGTTCGTATCGACCTTGAACCAGTCGTAGAGCATCCACAGCGCGAGCACGATCGAGATGCCCCAGCATGCGTAAGAGAGTGCCACCCACATGATCGTGTCCCCAAATTCTTCGTCGCCAAACTTTACTTGTCGTCGAACTTCTCGTTGATCACATCGCGATATTCGCGGTCGGATGCCCGGAACAGGAACACGAAATAACCGATCAGGACGGCCGCCATGATGATCAGCGTCGGCCAGTCGATGATGTAGTGGAACCGGTTCTGGATGATGTCGTGCGCGGTCTCGGGCGTATAGCCGAGCTTTTCCCAGATCGACGCCATGGTCGGATTCTGCCCGAGCGCTTCCCAGGTCTTGGCATCGAGCGCGTCGATTGATTTTGCGGCACCGGCAAGACCAAGCTTCAGCGGCAGCCACAGCGCCACGAAGATGGCGACCACGACAACGGCGATGTCGAAGACTTGCCCGGCCTTGCTCTGCTCCGGCGGCGTATAGCGGGACATTGTTTCTCCCCTCAGGACTTGCGGTTGCGGGATGCGTCGGCGTTCTTGATGTCGAGCCCGTAGATGAACTCCTTGTCTTCCTTGTAGTGTTTGACCATCGCCAGGATGGCTGCCGTGTTGAAGATGAGCACGGCGGCGGCGGCAATGGCGACGACAGCCTTGATGCCGCCCTGCGGAATGTATGGCCATGTCATGAAGAGAACGAAGAGGATCGTCGCCCACAGGCAGATGATCAGGAGCGCGGATCCGCGCAAGTCGGAGCGGTACAGCGCCTCGATGCGCTGCTGCAGGTCTGCCATCGGTTTTCCCCTTCTTTGCCGACGTCCGGTTCCGAATCCACCGCCCGCCGCTCTCTTTCAAGAGAGTGAAATTTTTTTCATAAATTCAGGCCGAATTTCGCAATTGTCAAGACGAATTTACGCTGAGTTAACCGCTTGCTTCGACCTGCCGATTTTGCCTGACAATGAAATTATTTGCTTTTAGGGGATTGCGGGCCTCCCGCGTTTGCGATCAATATTCGACCAAGCTCCCGGCCTAGCGCACGGGAGCAGGGAACAGCAGCATTTTCGAATGGAGGACGAGCGGATGACGGCATCCTGGAGATTTTCGACCCTGGCGGATCGCCATCGTGCGCTGGGTTCGAAACTCGAAGACTGGAGCGGCATGGGCACCGCCTGGACCTACGACAAGGATGCCGACGAGGAATATGTCGCCATCCGCACAAAGGCCGGGCTTATGGATGTTTCCGGCCTGAAGAAGGTGCACATCACAGGGCCGCACGCCTCGCATCTGATCGACCTCGCCACCACGCGTGACGTCGAAAAGATCTATCCCGGCAAGTCGGCCTATGCCTGCATGCTGAACGAGGCGGGAAAATTCACCGACGACTGCATCCTCTACCGCACGGGACCGAATTCCTGGATGGTGGTGCACGGCTCGGGCACCGGCCATGAGGAACTGCAGCGGGCGGCGATGGGACGGGACGTGTCGCTGCGCTTCGACGACAATCTGCACGATTTGTCGCTGCAGGGGCCAGCAGCGGTCGACTATCTGGCCAAGCACGTGCCCGGCATCCGCGACCTCAACTACTTCCATCACATGCAGACGCAGCTGTTCGGCTTTCCCGTCATGATCTCGCGCACCGGCTATACCGGCGAACGCGGCTACGAGATCTTCTGCCGTGGCCAGGACGCCGGCACGATCTGGGACAGGATTCTCGACGAGGGCAAGAACGCCGGCATCATTCCCTGCCGCTTCACCACGCTCGACATGCTGCGCGTCGAAAGCTACCTGCTGTTCTACCCCTACGACAATTCCCAAAAGTATCCGTTCGAGAATGAAGGCCCCGGCGATACGCTTTGGGAGCTCGGCCTCGACTTCACCGTCAGCCCCGGCAAGACCGGCTTTCGCGGTGCCGAGGAGCACTATCGCCTGAAGGGCAAGGAGCGCTTCAAGATCTATGGCGTCCTGCTCGACGGCAAGGAGCCGGCGGACGAGGGCGCTCCGGTCTATCGCGACGGCAAAAAGGTCGGCGTTGTCACTTGCGCCATGTATTCGCCGCTGGTCGAGAAATCGATGGGCATCGCCCGGCTCGACGTCGACTGCGCGGTCAAGGACACCAAGCTCGAGATCCGCAACAAGAGCGGATCGATCAAGGCGACGGCGCAGCCCTTGCCGTTCGACGATCCCAAGAAGACCAAGCGCACGGCGAAAGGCTGAGGCATAATCGACAGCGAAGGTTTTCGAGGCACAAAGAGAGAATGGCAGCCAAGACCATCATCAGCCGGCCCATTTACGGGACCCTGTCTCCGCAACCCGGCAAGCATCATCTGTTCGTCGCGGATGCGGAAGGCGCGCTCGCGATAACAGACATGGCCGCCAGGGCTCCGGCCGGGTTCTTCGATGGTGCCGAGATCGTCTTCATTCCCGGTCCTGACGGCAAATATATTGCTGCCCTCGAAGGGTTGAAGCCGGCGCAATTTCACACCGCGCCGTCCTTCGCCAGTCTGCTGCCGCGTCTGAAGCAGACGCTTGATAACGCGCATATGGGTCTGCGCCTCTATCTCGCCGGCACCGAAGGGCTGATCGGGCAGGCCATGCAGGTGGCGCTCGAAGCCGGCATCGACCACACCTCCATGCAGACCGAGCATCGCGGCTCGCTGGCACGGCGCATGCAGTGCGTGCACTGCAAGGGCATCACCGAGAATGTGACGACGCAGCCGGCGACCTGCTCGCATTGTGGCCTACTGCTTCTCGTGCGCGATCACTATTCAAGACGCCTTGCCGCGTTCCAGGGCGTCTGCATCAATGCCGAAGATCGCAGTGAAATTCCTCCGATGGAGGAGATATTTCGATGAGCACCGGCACCACCAAGCTCGACGTCGTCGTCAGCGATGTCGTCCCGGTCAACGAGCTGGTCACGCGGTTCCATTTTCGCCGGCGTGATGGCGAGCTGTTGCCGACCTTTTCCGGCGGCGCCCATGTCGTGGTCGAGATGCGCGATGGCCAGCGCACAAGGCTCAATCCCTATTCGCTGATGGGCTCGCCGCTAGACACGCGCGAATACACCATCTCGGTGCGCCGCGACGACGTCGGTCGCGGCGGCTCGCTGTTCATGCACAGGTCGGTCAAGCCGGGTCTGGAGATGGTGATCAGCTATCCGGTCAATCTTTTTTCGCTCGATCTGCGCGCCAAGAAACACCTGATGCTGGCCGGCGGCATCGGCATCACGCCGTTCATGGCCCAGACCGCGCAACTGGCGGGGGAGGGCGGCAAATTCGAACTGCACTACACCTGCCGCACCGCTTCGCTTGGCACTTATGCCGACGTGCTGCGGGAACGCTACGGCCGTCGCGTCCGGCTCTATCACGATGACCTCGAGGAGCGGATCGAACTCGACCGGTTGCTATCCTCGCAGCCGCTCGGGACGCACCTCTATGTCTGCGGCCCGGCCGGCATGATCAACTGGGTGCGCGACCGCGCAGCTAGCCTGGGCTGGCCGCCGGAGACCGTCCACTACGAGCATTTCGCGGCGCCGCAGCCCGGCCTGCCATTCGACGTGACGCTTGCCGTCAGCGGCAAGGCCATCCGCGTCGGCGAGCAGCAGAGCCTGCTGGAAGCCATCGAAGCCGCCGGCGTCGATCCGCCCTATCTTTGTCGTGGCGGCGTCTGCGGCCAGTGCGAGACCAACGTCATCTCGTGTGACGGCAAATTCATCCACAACGACCATTGGCTGAGCGAGGAAGAGCACCGTTCGGGCAGGAAGATCATGCCGTGCGTGTCGCGCTTCGAGGGCAGGTCGCTGGTCTTGGAAAGATAGGAGGCGAGAATGGGCATCACCTTTCGCAAGGAAACGTTCCGCGACGACTTCACTTTCAAGAACAGCCCCGAGCACATCAGGCGGTTTCCGTTCCCCTTCCATGAAGACAGCTACATGTACGCGGTCAACATCGAGCCGCATGTCGTCGGCCCCAAAGGCTCGGTGCTTGAAAACCTGATCGACGTCGACGAACACTATGTCGCCGAGATGCAGGACCGCGCCTTGGTGCTGGCCGAGGATCCCCTGCGCTGCCAGTCGCTGCCGCACATGACGCTCGCCGGCTGGGACCTGCTGGAGCTTTTGATGGAGCAGCAGGCGCTGGGCTATCCCGAGCATTTCACGCTGACGCGCGACGGCGACCGCTGGCGCTGGATCAACCGGCCGCTCGGCATCGATGATACTTTCACCTTCGGCGACACCTCGACTTTGCCTTATGGGCCGATGGAATACATCACCCGCCAAAGCCAGGGCGATTTCTGCATCCTCGACCAGCGCGACGGCAATCTATGGATGGACGCCGGCATGGTCACCACCCAGGCCGACTGGTCGCTCGATTTCGACATCGGCATGAATTTCTTCGAATGGCACGCGCCTGTGCCGCTGGCGCATGAGAAGGGTATTTTCACGCGCGCGCTGAAGTTCCTCACCAACATCCAGCAGGGCAAGCCGGCACGGCGCCTGAACTGGACGATGACCATCAATCCGCGGCTGGACACCAGCCCGGAGAATTATCACAAATGGGGTCCGGACCGCGCGACAGTGACGTCGGAGAATGTCGGCGACAAGGTGCATCTGCGGGTCGAACTGCAGAGCTTCTGGCGGCTGCCGCGCTCCAATGGCATCGTCTTTCCGATCCGCTGCTACCTGATCAAGATGGACGAGCTGGTGACGCAGCCGAAATGGGCACGGCGCCTGCACCGCGTCATCCGCGACCTACCCGAGGAACTCGCCAGCTACAAAGGCCTCACGCGCTTTCGCCCGACACTGGTCGAATGGCTGTCGAAGCTGGACGATGGCAGCCCGACGAGCCCGGGGTTCGGACCGGATTAAAAGCCCCCTCATCCGGCCGCTTCGCGGCCACCTCCCCGAGGGGAGAAGAGATCGCCAACGCTGGCGTCGGGCTCCTCTGCCCTAGGGGCAATCCGGGTGAGGGGCTGCGGCGGCCCGCCTACCCAGCACTGCCCTGCGGGTAGCAGATAATCGACAAATACCGCATCGGCAGTTTCGTCAGTTGCTCCGGTCCGTGCGGCGCGTCGGCGTCGAAGAACAGGCTGTCGCCGGGCTTCATCGGGTAGAGGTTGCTGCCGTGCCGGTAAACGACCTCGCCCTCGAGCATATAGAGGAACTCCATGCCCTCGTGCTGGAAGGTCGGGAATACGTCGGAATCCTCGGTCAGCGTGATCAGATAGGGCTCGACGACGACGCCGCTGGTGTTCGAACCGATATGGCCAAGCAGATTATACTGGTGGCCGGCGCGCGTGCCGCGGCGCTCGACGTCGAGGCCTTGGCCGGCCTTGACGAAGACGGCGCTGCGTTCTTCCTCGAAGCGGCGGAAGAAGGCGGTGACGGGAACGCCGAGCGCCCGCGACAGTGCCTGCAAGGTGGTCAGCGACGGCGAGGTGATGCCGTTCTCGATCTTCGACAACATGCCCAGTGAAATATCGGTGGCGACCGCGAGATCCGCCACGGTGATGCCGAGCTTCTTGCGGAAGGCCCGCACCTCGCGGCCGATCGCGACCTCCAGCACTTTTTCGCGGGTATCGCGAATAGCGTGCGGGTTTTGTGTCAGCGGCGCGCGTATGGTCCTGCCGTCCGCCGACACTTTCGGCGACGGCTTTGCCTTTGCGCTCGCGGGAGCCTTGGAATTCGAATTAGCCTTTGCCATGCCGCCCCCAATCGTCAGGATTTATTTCACTCAAGGTGAACATGTCAGGTGCCGATACAGGAGCGCAACCGCAACGGCAAGCCATCTTATGTTGCGCGCGGCAGTGCGACCATCGCGACGCCCGCGGGTTTTCCGCCAGGAATCTACTGCGCGCAAACGCCGTTCCAGCAGATGTCTGTTGACAGCACCAAGAGGCCAATTACTGTCACTGGCAGTGAAATTTGTTTCGCTGGGGAAATCAAAAAAGGAGGCCCGGAATGAACACTCGCGTTGCCGTCATCGGAGCCGGACCGTCCGGTCTGGCCCAACTCAGGGCTTTCAAGTCGGCGGCCGACAAGGGCGCCGAGATTCCCGAGATCGTCTGCTTCGAAAAGCAGTCCGACTGGGGTGGCCTGTGGAACTACACCTGGCGTACCGGCCTCGACGAACATGGCGATCCCGTGCACGGCTCGATGTACCGCTATCTCTGGTCGAATGGGCCGAAGGAATGCCTGGAATTCGCCGACTACACATTCGAGGAGCATTTCGGCCGGCCGATCGGCTCCTACCCGCCCCGTGCCGTGCTGTGGGACTACATCAAGGGCCGCGTCGAGAAGTCGGGCCTGCGCAAATGGGTGCGCTTCAACAGCCCGGTGCGCATGGTCACCTTCTCGGACGAGACGAAGAAATTCACCGTCACCGCGCATGACCGCAGCAACGACGTGACCTATTCGGAAGAGTTCGACAATGTCGTCGTCGCTTCCGGGCATTTTTCTGTGCCCAACGTGCCCTATTTCGAGGGCTTCTCGACCTTCAACGGCCGCATCCTGCACAGCCACGATTTCCGCGACGCCATGGAGTTCAGGGGCAAGGACATCCTGATCATCGGCCGCTCCTATTCGGCCGAGGACATCGGTTCGCAGTGCTACAAATATGGCGCCAAGTCGATCACCTCCAGCTATCGTTCCAAACCGATGGGTTTCAAATGGCCCGAGAATTGGAAGGAAGTGCCGCTGCTGCAAAAGGTCGTCGGCAAGACGGCGCATTTCAAGGACGGCACGACCAAGGATGTCGACGCCATTATCCTGTGCACCGGATATCTCCATTCCTTCCCGTTCCTGACTGACGATCTCAAGCTCAAGACCGCCAACCGCATGTGGCCGTTGGACCTCTACGAGGGCGTTGTCTGGGAGAAGAACCCGAAGCTGTCCTATATCGGCATGCAGGACCAGTTCTACACCTTCAACATGTTCGACGCGCAGGCCTGGTTCGCGCGCGATGTCATCATGGGCCGCATCAAGCTGCCGTCGGCCGAGGCGATGGCGGCGCATGGCGCCAAATGGCGCGCCCGCGAGGAGACGCTGGAGGACGCCGAGCAGATGATCTGGTTCCAGGGCGACTATACCAAGGAACTCATGGACCAGACCGACTATCCCGGCTTCGACGTCGAGGCGGTCAACCAGACCTTCATGGAGTGGGAGCACCACAAGGCCGAAGACATTATGAGCTTCCGCGATCATTCCTATCGCTCGCTGATGACCGGCACCATGGCGCCGCTGCATCACACGCCCTGGCTGCAGGCGCTGGACGATTCAATGGAAAGCTATCTCGAGGTGAAAGGGGTGGCGGCCGAGTAGGCCGCCGCCGCTATCCAAGCCTTGCCCGCGCCTTTGCCGTCCAGGCATTGAACAGCCGGTCGGCGACGATGCCGATGAAGGCGATGGCGAGGCCGGCGACGATGCCGCGGCCGGAATCGGCTTTCGATAGCGCGATGAACACTTCCTGGCCGAGATCGCGCGTGCCGACCATGGCGCAGATGATGATCATCGCCAACGCCATCAGGATGGTCTGGTTGATGCCGAGCATGATCTCCGGCAGCGCCAACGGCAGTTGCACGCGGAAAAATGTCTGGCGCGGGGTGCAGCCCGACACTTTCGCTGCCTCGATCAGTGCCGGCGGCACCTGCCTTATGCCGTGATTGGTGTAACGGATCGCCGGCACCACGGCGAAGGCTATCGTTGCAATCATCGCCGTCACGTCGCCGACCCTGAACAGCATCACGACCGGGATGATGAAACAGAAGGACGGCAGCACCTGCAGGGTGTCGATGACGGGTGTGACGATCTTTTCGAAACGGTCGCTACGGGCAGCCATCAGGCCGATGGGAATGCCGATCAGGCAGGCGATGAAGGCGGAGATGCCGCAGAGATAGACCGTCGCCATGGTCTTTTCCCATAGGCCGGTGACCGCGCAGAAAGCGGTCAGCATTGCCACCAGGACGGCCAGCCGCGGGCCGGAAAGCTGGTAGCCGGCAAGGCCGAGCAGGAACACCGCGCCCAGCCAGGGGAAGCCTTCGCAGAAGGCGCGCAGCGGATTGAGCACATTGAGGATCAGCGCCACGCGGAAGGCTTCGATGAGATCGAAGAAGTTGATCGTCACCCAGTTCACCGCCGCTTTCCACAGTGGCGCGGTGGTGAAGGTGATCGCCTTGGGCACAGCCGCGAAGGCGGGTATGAACAGGCCGAGCAGAGTGGTGACGGCAAGAATCGCAATGGCGAGCGTCAGATTGGGGTAGCGGCGCCAGAACCCCGGGTTCGCGGACTGGTGGACATTGCCCTTCGCCTGCTTGTGGGCGATGGCCTGGCTCAGCCGGTCGAGCGCGATGGCCAGCGCGACGATGGCAAGGCCGGCTTCCATCGCCTCGCCGACCTTGAGCGCGCGCAGCGCCAAAAGCACATCGTAGCCTAGGCCGCCGGCGCCGATCATCGAGGCGATGATCACCATGTTGAGTGCGAGCATGATCACCTGGTTGACGCCGACCATCAGTGTCGGCCGCGCCGACGGCAGCAGCACGCGCCACAATTTCTGCCGCGCCGTGCAGCCTGCCATCTCGCTGAAATCGTCGATCTCGGACGGCACCCGGGACAGCCCCAGCATCGTTGCTCGCACCATCGGCGGCGTGGCGAAGATGGCGGTGGCGATCATCGCCGAGACCGGGCTGTTGCCGAACAGCAGCAGCATCGGGATGAGATAGGCGAAGGTCGGGATCGTCTGCATCAGGTCAAGTGCTGGGGAGACCACAAGCCGCTCGGCCCACGGGGTGCGCCAGGCCCAGATGCCGGCGAATAGCCCGGTGAGAATACAGAACGGCACCGCGATCGAGATCAGCGCCAGGGTCAGCATGGCACTGGTCCATTGGCCGAACAGCGCGATGTAGAGGAAACATCCGCCAACCAGCAGGCTGAGCTTCCTGCCTCCCGCCGCATGGCCGGCGAGGAAGGCGACGGCGCAGACGCCAACCCAGGACAAACGCGGCAGCACGAAAGCGTCGGCGCCATGGCCGAACTTGAAATTCTTGGCCAAGAGATTGAGCGCGAAGTCGAGCGGCACGCCGAGCACCGCGGTGACCGAGCGCGTCAGCCAGGACAGGTTCGACTTGATCCGGCCCATCAGCGCGCTGACCCAGTCGGCGACGGGGACGACCCGCTCGACCGGGTAGTTGACGGCCCATGGCAGCCTGTCCTGCAGCAGGAACATCACCAGCACGGCGGCAAGCGCCAGCACCCAGATCACCAGCCACCGTTGGATCGGCGGCCTTGTCCGGCTGGCGTTTGCCGTTACCGTCATGCGCCGGCTCGCTCGATGCCGGCCAGAAGATCGATCACCGCTTGCGGCGTCACTTCGCCGATCGGGATGCCGGTGCCGTTGATCACGGCGAAGGGTTTGCCGGCGGCAACGATGCTGGCCGAAAAACTCGATATCTTGGCCTCGGGCGCCACCGTGCCGCCGTGCTCGGCGCCATCGCAGCTACGCATCAGGCTGCGCGCCGAGATCACCTTGGCGCGGTCGACGTCGCGGGTGAACTCGGCGACATAGTCGGTCGCCGGATTGACCACCAGTTCCTCCGGCGTGCCGATCTGGATGACTTGGCCGTCCTTCATGATAGCGATGCGGTCGGCCAGCCTGATGGCCTCGTCGAAATCGTGGGTGATGAAGACAATGGTCTTGTGCAGCATGGTCTGCAGCCGCATCAGCTCGTCCTGCATCTCGCGGCGGATCAGCGGATCGAGCGCCGAGAACGGCTCGTCGAGAAACCAGATCTCCGGCTTGGTGGCGAGGCTGCGGGCGATGCCGACGCGCTGCTGCTGGCCGCCCGACAGTTCGCGCGGATAGAAATGCTCGCGGCCGCGCAGACCGACGAGTTCGATGACTTCCCGGGCGCGCGCCTCGCGTGTCGGCCGATCCTGTCCTTGGATACTCAGAGGAAAGGCGATGTTATCGAGCACGTTGAGATGCGGCAACAGCGCGAAATTCTGGAACACCATGCCCATGCGATGGCGCCTGAGTTCGATCAGGGCCGCATCGGAAATCTTGAGCAGGTCCTTGCCTTCGAATTCGACCTTGCCATGTGTCGGCTCGACCAGCCGCGACATGCAGCGCACCAGCGTCGACTTGCCGGAGCCGGACAGGCCCATGATGATGAAGATCTCGCCCTGGCGGATTTCGAGGTCGACGGCGCGCACCGCACCCACAAGGCCTGCCGCCGAGACCTCCGCCATGCTGGCCTTGCCGTCACGCTCACGGATGAAATTGGCGGCGTTCGAGCCGAACAGTTTCCAGACGTTGCGGCAAGCAAGTTTTATCGGGCGGGCATCCGTCGCGTCGGATGCCTGTTCAATCGCTTCCGTCATTCAGTCGCCCTTCTGGAACATCAGGAATTGAGGCCCGGCCGGTCAACAGCCGGGCCTCCCTTTCCAGTCGGAGGTCACTGCGCCCAGGCTTTCCAGTCTGCCTCGTGAGCGGCGATCCAGGCGGCGGCGACGTCTTCCGGCGTCTTGCCGTCAAGATCGATCTCGCCGCTCATCTTGTTCAACTCGTCGGTGTCGATCGTGTAGGCCTTGGCCACTTTGTAGGCGACCGGCCATTTGTCTTTCATGCCGTTCCAGGAGTACTTCCAGATTTCGCCATGCGGCTTGCCGCAGTCGTATTTGGCGTCCGGGTTCACGCCCCATTTCGGGTCGGTATAGCATTCGGGCGTGTATTCGGGGAATTGCACCCATTCGCCCTTGTATTTTGCAGGCGCCCAATGCGGCGAATAGATCCACAGCATAATCGGCGCCTTGCGCTGATAGGCGGAGTCCAGTTCGGCGAACATCGCGGCATCAGTGCCGGCATGGATCACGGTGAAGGGCAGCTTCAGCGCCGCGACACGCTCGTCGTCAAAGCCTTCCCAGGTCACCGGGCCGCCGAGATAGCGCCCCTTTGGCGCCGTCTCGGCGGTCGAGAACGATGCCGCGCAAGTGGCGTCGAGCAGAGCGTGCCAGTCCGGCAAGGTCGGACATTTCTCCTTCATGTATTCGGGAAACCACCACTCTTCCTTGGCCTTCGGGCCGAGCTTGCCGAGCCTTTCGGTCTGGCCCGTGGCGTCGGAGGCCTTCATCGCTTCGCCGGCCGTCGTATCCCAGAATTCCAGGCCGACATCGATATCGCCATTGGTGAGGCCGGTTGTCAGGCTGGAGAGATAGTCGGCGGTCGGGTATTCGACGGTATAGCCGAGCTTTTCCAGGATGCCGCCGAGGATCTTGGCGTTGAGATTGACGCTGGTCCAGTCGAACAGCGCGATCTTGATCGGGTCGTTGGATTCCGGCGCCGCTGCCTGCGCTGTCGGCGTCAGGACACTTGCCGCGGCAAGCGCAAAAGCTCCCACTGAGAATTTCGATATCACACTGCGAAATGGCATTGCTTGGTTCTCCTTCAAGCTGTGACGGTTATTGGTCGTTCCCTTGTTGCGTCTTTTCTTGATTGTGTTGGAAAGGCAGGCTGTTGTGCAAGACCGTTCTGGCCATGTCAGGACCAAAGCCGGCACAGGCGCGATGATGCTCGATTTCGGTGATGACGGACGCTGCCGAGACAGCCAGTCTCATGGCCGATCGATCGCCGCGATGGCGATCGTCCGCGGATCAATTGTCAGTCCTGCGGCGCCCTGCAACATGCGAGCCATCAAGGTCCCATGATCCCGAGCATTTCCGGCGGAATTGCTCTCGGCCATCGCCTGGCAAGCCCGATCTCGCCAGCGCGGTTTCATAGGATGAAAATATATATACCAACGTTCATGCCGCGCAACGACTAACGCCGCGAAGAAGCAGAATTCCAGACCGCAGGCGAAGCCGGCCGACGACGGCGGGACATGGTTCGCATGGCCTGTTTACCAGCACACGTAGCCGCCATCGACGATCAGGTCGAGGCCGGTGACGAAGCTCGACGCGCGGCTGGCCAGGAAAACCGTCGGCCCGACCATTTCCTCCGGCGCCGCCATGCGTCCCATCGGCGTGTCGCGTTTGAAGATCTTCACCTCTTCGGCCACCTCCGGCCGTTTATTCATCGGCGTCAGCGTGTAGCCCGGGCTGACGACGTTGACGCGCAGCCCACGATCGGCCCACTCCATGGCGAGGCTCTTCGACATGTGGATGACGGCGGCCTTCGAGGAATTGTAATGCGCCTGCGTCAGTCCGCGATTGACGATGGTGCCCGACATCGAGGCGATGTTGATGATCGAGCCCTTGCCCCGCGCCAGCATCTTGCGCGCTTCTGCCTGGCAGGACAGGAACACGCCGGCGACATTGACCTCGTGCACCTTCCGCAATCCCGCATCGTCGGATGTGCTCGACGTCGCGTTGACCGGATTGCGGACGCTGACAAGGGACTGGACCGGTGATCGGGGCTTTGCCGAGGGGGACCGCTCCTTCAGCATGACCGGCCAGGCGTGATGGATGCGGGCCGCTTACGCCGGCAGGGCTGCGACCGCTGCCGGTTTCTGCAGCCGCCTCAACTCGGCATAGGGAATGTGGCAGCGGATCGAATGCCCCGGCTGGGCCTCGGCGAGCGGCGGCTCCTGCTGTTCGCAGATCGGCCCGATCTTGCGTGGGCAGCGCGTGTGGAAGACGCAGCCCGATGGCGGGTTGCTGGCGCTGGGGATTTCGCCATCGAGCCGGATGCGTGCCGTCTCGGTCTGATCGAGCTTGGGCACGGCCGATAGGAGCGCCTCGGTATAGGGGTGATGCGGTCCGGAAAAAACGTCCTCCGATGGCCCGATCTCCATGATGCGGCCGAGATAGAGCACGGCGATCTTGTCGGAGAGATAACGCACCACGCCAAGGTCATGCGAAATAAAGATGTAGCTGACGTCTTCCTTGGCCTGCAGGTCGGCGAGCAGGTTGAGGATCGCCGCCTGGACGGAAACGTCGAGCGCCGAGGTCGGCTCGTCGCAGACGACGATGCGCGGGTCGCCGGCGAAGGCACGCGCAATGGCGACGCGCTGCTTCAGTCCGCCCGAAAGCTGGCGCGGCTTGACCGCCAGATGCCGGTCGGTGAGCCGCACCGAGCGGACGAGATCGTTGAGACGTGCCTCCAGTGCGGCACCCCTCAAGCCCGCCAGCCGCTTCAGCGCACGGCCGATCAGATGGCGGATCGAATGCGAGCGGTTGAGGGCGGAGTCCGGGTTCTGGAAGACGATCTGCATCGCCTTGACCTGGTCGTCGCCGCGGTTCTCCAGCTTCGGCGCCAGCGCCTTGCCCTCGAGCTCGATGGTGCCGCCCTCATCGGGAGGCACCAGCCCGAGCAGCAGCCTGGCGAAGGTGGTCTTGCCCGAGCCGGATTCGCCGACCAGCCCGAGCGTCTCGCCGGGCCTGAGATCGAGCGAAACGTCCTTGACGGCGCGCAATGCATGGCCGTGGCTGGCGTAGGTCTTGTTCAGCCGGGCGACGCGCAGCACCGGCGCCGTCGTGGGTTTCGGTGCGGGCACCACGTTGGCGGGCGTGGCACGTGGCAGGGCCTGCGCCTGGTCGTGGTAGTGGCAGCGCGACAGCCGCCTCCCGCGCTCGTCGGTCAGATCATAGAGCGGCGGCAATTCGGTGCGGCAGCGGTCGGTGGCCAGCGCGCAGCGGTCGGCGAAGGCGCAGCCCTTGATGTCAGCGCCGATGCCGGGCAGGAAGCCCGGGATGGTGTCGAGCCGGCCCTGGTCCTTGCGCTGGCCGCCGCGCGGCAGGCAGCGCAGCAGCGCCACCGTGTAAGGGTGGCGCGGATCGTTGAAGACGACATCGGTCGGTCCTTCCTCGACCAGCATGCCGGCATAGAGCACGCCGACCCGGTCGCACATGTTGGAGACGACGGCGAGGTTGTGGCTGATGAACAGGATCGAGGCCGACAGTTCCTGCCTGAGCTGCGCGATGAGGTCGAGCACCTCGGCCTCGACCGTCGCGTCGAGGCCGGTAGTCGGCTCGTCGAGGATCAGCATCGAGGGATCGTTGGCCAGCGCCATGGCGATCGCCACGCGCTGCTGCATGCCGCCCGACAGATGGTGCGGATAGCGCTGCATGACGCTTGGCGGATCGGAGATGCGCACGCGGTTCAGCATGGCGATGGCGCGATCAGTGGCAGCTTGGCCCGTGATGCCGCCAAGCTCGAAAATTTCGGTCAATTGCCGGCCGATGCGGATCGACGGGTTCAGCGCCTTTCCCGGGTCCTGATAGACCATGGAGACGCTTTCGGCGCGCGCGCGCCGAAGCGCCTCCGCGTCGAGCTTCATCACGTCCTGGCCGTCGAGTGAGATGGCGCCACCCGATATCGAGCCGTTGCGCGGGAGGTAGCGCACCACCGTGAGGGCTACCGTCGACTTGCCGCAGCCGGATTCGCCGACCAGCCCATAAGCCTCGCCCTGGCCGATGGTGAGGCTGAGATCGCGCAGCACCGCGCGATTGCGGCCGGCGACCCGGTAGGCGACCGACAGGTCCGTGATATCGAGCGCGTCCTTTGCCTTCCCTGTCGTTGTATTGGCGGGTTCAGTCATTGAAGGCCCCATGCACGCCGTCGGCGGCCAGGTTGACGCCGATCACCAGCGAGGCGATGGCGAGCGCGTCGAACAGCACCGTCCACCAGAAGCCGCCGCCGATCATGCCGTAATTGCTGGAAATGGAGAGCCCCCAGTCGGGTGACGGCGGCTGGATGCCAAAGCCCATGAAGGAGAGGGTAGCGACCGCAAAGATGGCGTAGCCCAACCGCACCGTGGTCTCGACCAGGATCGGCGGGATGACGTTGGGCAGGATCTCGACGAACATCGTATGCAGCGCGCTCTCATGCCTGAGCTGTGCGGCGGCGACATAGTCGAGCTCGCGCTCGGCCAGCACCGCCGAACGCACGGTACGTGCGATGATCGGCGCGAAGCTCAGGCCGATGACGATGATGACGGTGGTCTTGGATGTGCCCAGCGCGACGATGGCAAGCAGCGCCACGATCACCACGGGGATCGCCATGAAGGCTTCAAGGATGCGGCTGACGACATCGTCGACGAGGCCGCGGAAATAGCCGGTGAGCAGGCCGAGCGCGGTGCCGGCGACCGTCGCCAGCAAGGTCGCCAGGGGCGCGACGGTGAGGATATCGCGCGAACCGACGATGACGCGCGAGAACACGTCGCGGCCGATCTGGTCGGTGCCGAACCAGTGTTCGCGCGAAGGCGGCGCCAGCGCGTTGATGATGTCGTCGGCGAGCGGATCGTAGGGGACAAAATGTTCGCCAAACAGCGCGCAGGCAACCCAGAACAGCACGATGGCGATGCCGACGAGGAACGTTCGCGAGCGCAGCAGTGAAAAAAACACTTCTGCCAGCGGGCCGCGGCGCCGCATGTCGTCCTGCGCGGGGGAGGGGGTCTGGACGGCGCTCATTGGTCTGACCCCAGGCGGATGCGCGGATTGAGCACGGAGTAGAGGAAGTCGGCGATCAATGTGGCCACCGCATAGACGATGCCGATGGTGAGGATGCCGGATTCCAGCATCGGAAAATCCTTGCCGCGCGCGGCGGTGAAGATCAGCGAGCCGATGCCCTGGTAGCGGAACAGCGTCTCGATCACGACAAGGCCGCCGATGAGATAGCCGGTCTGGGTCGCGATGACGGTGATGGTCGGCAACAGCGCATTGCGCAGCACATGGCGCCAGATCACAGTGCGCCAGGGCAGGCCTTTGAGCACGGCGGTTCGCGTATAGTCGGAATCGAGCGCCTCGATCATGCCGGAACGCGCCATGCGCGCGATATAGCCGAACAGCACCAGGAACAGCGGCAGCGACGGGAGGATCAGGTAATAGAGCTGGGTGAAGAAGCCGGCATCCCTGGGCCACGCGGCCGAGATCGGCAGCCAGCGCAGCCACACGCCGAAGATCAGGATCAGGATGATGCCAGTGACGAATTCCGGCAGCACCGTCACCGACAGGCCGCCGAGGCTGATGATACGGTCGAGCGGGCGGTTGAGGTTGAGTGCGGCAATGACGCCGCCGAGGATGCCGATCGGCACCACCAGCACGAAGGCGACCCCCGCCAGCTTCATCGAATTGCCAAGCGCACCGATGACGAAGGGCGCCACCGGCGAACGGAAAATGTAGGACGTGCCCATGTCGCCCTGGACGAAGTTCGATATCCAGCTCCAGTACTGGGTGAGCAGCGGGCGATCGACGCCGAGCGTGTGATTGAGCGCGTCGACCGCGCGTTGGTCGGCGAACGGGCCGAGGATCGCGCGCCCGACATTGCCAGGCAGGACCTGGCCGCCCAGGAACACCATGATGCTGAGCAGGAACAGCGTCACCAGCGACAGGGACACACGCCGCGCAAAGAAGGAGAGAATGGCTAAGACTCCTTGCAAAGCCAGCCCCCTGGGGAGCTGGCTGTTAGAGGACTGGCTTTCCCTTTTCGCTTACGCCTTCGATGCCTTTTCGAGGAACAGCTGCGACATGGCTGTCGGTTGCACGCCGGCCACGCTCTTCGACGTCGCCGTCAGGTAGTCGTAGAAATAGCCGAAGATGACAGGCGTTTCCTCGAGCAGAAGCTTCTGGATCTTGCCGGCGTCAGCCTTCTGCGCCTCGAGGTCGAGCGCCGCGATATAGCTGGTCGCCAGCGCGTCGTAGTCCTTGTTCTTGAAGTGCGCGGCATTCCAGGTGCCGTCGCTCTTCAGGGGAGCGGCAAGATAAACATTCGGCACGCCGCGATGGCCATAGTCGGTGATGCCCATCACCGAATCCAGCCAGTTCGATTTGCCGAACACCGCGTCACCATAATAGGCGCTCTGGTCGAGGATGTTGAGTTCGAGCTCGATGCCGATCTCCTTGACCCAGTTCTGGATGAGCTGGGCATATTCGGGGATTTCGAGATAGCGCTCGGTGGTCAGCGTGATCTTGAAGCCCTTGCCGGCACCGGCCGCTTCCATGAGCTGCTTGGCTTGTGCGATGTCCTGCTTGCGCTGCGGTATGCTTGTATCGGTCGAGGGGTAGACCGCGGCGAATGGACTGTCATTGCCAAGCGCCGAGCGTCCCTTCATCAGGCCGGCGGTGAGCTTGTCGCGATCGAGGCAGAGCGCGATGGCGCGGCGCACGCGTGCATCCTTCAACGGGCCATCGTCGCAGCGCAGATGCAGTTGCTGGTGAGCCGACGACTTCAGGCTGAGGATTTCGAAGCCCGGATCGTTGAGCAGGGCCACGCCGGCCAGCACCGGCATCTGGTTGATGACGTCGACCTGCCCACCCTGCAGCGCCAGGATCATCGGCTGCACGTCGGTAAAGAAGGTGAACTCGGTACGGTCAGGCAGCGCCTTCGCTCCCCAGTAGTTCTCGTTGCGGACGAAGGAAGCGCCGACCTTCGGCGTGTATTTCTCCACCTTGAACGGGCCGGTGCCATCGAAGCTCTTCTCGTAGTCGCCCTTGTAGTCCGCCGGGATGATGACGGCGTTGTAATTGTCCGACGAGACCATGTAGGGAAAATTGCCGTTCGGCGCGTCGAGGTGGAATTCCACGGTGTAGTCGTCGACCTTCTTGCTGGCCCCCTTCGACAGGATACCGGTGAACACCGACAGCGCGTTGGACGAGTTTGCCGGATCGGCCAGGCGGTCGATGCTCGCCACCACGTCCTCGGCCTTCATTTCGCCGCCGCTGTGGAATTTCACGCCCTTGCGCAATTTGAAGGTCCAAACCGAGCCATTGTCGTTCGGCTTCCAGCTCTCGGCCAATGCGGGCTGCAGCACCAGGTCGGGGCCGTCGACACAGAGGAATTCCGCAACCTGCTGCATGATCAGCAGGCCGCCGGCGTCGGCGATCGTGACGGGATCGATGGCTGCCGCCGGCACGCTGCTGGCGACACGGATGGTGGCGCCGGGTGCGCCCTGGGCGCGGGCCAGCGATGGCATGCCGCCAAGGCCGGCAGCCGTGGTGATGCCTCCAAGCAGCGGCAGCGACAGGCCAAGCAGGCTGCCATGGCGGATGAAGTCGCGGCGGCTGACACGGCCGTCGACGAGGCCGTCGATCAGGTGATTTTCAAGCGGCGAGCGATTGCGCCGGATCAGGTCGAGAATGCGGTAGTTCTTGATCATGGGTTTTAACCCTTCCCCTGTTTCTTATGGTTTGATGAATGCGTTTTTCAGTTGACGAAGTCCGTGGAGTTCTCCTGTCCCGGCCATCAACGTTGTCAGTCGACCGGACTGTAGCATGCGGTTTTCCCTGGTCCATCCGATCCTTGCGGCGCGGGGGTCAGATTTTCTTGAGGCAACGCTTCCACCCGTCCGGTCCTGCCGTCGCCATCGATCGCGGCGGCGGACTCTTGTTCTTGAAATACGTCTCCTTTCCCGTGTCGTTCTCCTAGTTCAGCGGCAAACGGCGATATGTCCCTGGCTTGGCCGGGTCATGATATTTGTTGCAAGGGCCGTTCTCGGCAAAGTCGCGATGGCAGGCCGCGAGATTTTTCCGCGACAAGGTGACACCAAGACCGGGACCTTCCGGGACACGCACCGTATTGTTCCTGGGGCAAAACGGCCCCTCCTCGGTGATATCCATAGGTTGCATACGAAACAGCGACTGGTTCGGCTCCCGGATCCAGCCCAGGGCCGCGCACAGATGCAGGTAGGCCGCGCTGCCGATGCCGCTGTCGCCGCTGTAGCACCAGAAATCGATGCCCGCGTGCTCGCAGGCGCCGACAAAGCGCAGCATCCGGCCGATGCCGCCATGCGCGGTCGGGTTGCCGACGAATGCATCCGGCACCTTGAGGTCCATGGCGCGCGCGATGTCGATATTGTGGGTCGAGAACGGGATCGAGCAATGGCGGCGCAGTTGGCGCATCTCCTCCGATGTCGCCACCGGATCCTCCCAGTTGCGCACGCCGAGCTCTTCCAGCGGCCGCGCAAGCCGCCGCGCCGTGCTGAGCGAGTAAGCCTGGTTCGAATCGATGCGGATCATCGCATCGTCGCCGAGTTTTTCGCGGATCAGCTCGACCATTCTCAGCGAGACTTTCGGATCTTCGGTCGAGAATTTGCCTTCGAAGAAGGTCGTTCCATGCGTCTCGTGCAGTTCCACGCAATAGTCGGCGACTTCTTCCGGCGTCGTCTCGCCCTTGACACCATCCCCATCGCCGCGCAGCGAGAAATAGTCGGTGAACGGGATGTCCTTGCGCACGGCCCCGCCGAGCAACTGATAGAGCGGCTGGTTCCAGGCCTTGCCGCGCAGGTCCCAGAGCGCCATCTCGATGGCGCCGAAGGCCATGATGCGGGTGCGGTCGTTGATCGACTGCACGCCGGTCCAGAATGGCAGGCAGACATGTTCGGCGCCGGCAATGTCGAAGGCGTCGCGGCCGACCAGCCGCTGGGCAAGAACATCATTGATGATGGCGGCCGCTGCCGGCGTCGGCGCTTCGCCCAGCCCGACAAGGCCGTCCTCGGTCTCGACTTCGACGATAGCAGGCGAAAAACCGTCGAGTTCGCCGAACACCCAGGCATAGGGCGCTTCGAGGCGAAGATTGATCGGCGTGGCCTTTATGCCGCGGATCTTCATCTAGCGTCCAACTTCGAAGAAGGGCTTGCCGAGCAGGTCGGGAACGACGTCGATGCCAAGGCCCGGGCCGGCGGGAATACCCATGCGGCTGCCGGTGACCGGCGGCGCGTTCGACGCGGTGCGCACCGTCACCCATTCGTGGAAGGCGATCGCGTGCAGCCGACGCTCCTCCGGCGTCGACAGCGACAGATGCGCCATGGCGGATGTGTCGATCTCGGCGCCGCCGGTATCCTCGACCGTGATCATGAAGCCGAGATCGACGGCGACGTCACGGATCAGCCGGGACTTGGTGACGCCGCCGAGCCGCGATATCTTCAGCGTCAGCCCATCCGCCGCGCCGAGGCGATGGATTTCCAGCATCGTCTCCAGCGAGGTGACGGATTCGTCGAGCACCATCGGCTTGTCGAGCATGCGGCGCACCGACATGTTTTCGTCGATCGTCGTGCAGGGCTGCTCGAACGTATAGTCGATCGCCCGCGTCGCATCTGCGAACTGCCGCGCCTGGTATGGTGTCCACCCGGCATTGGCGTCGCAGAAGATGACGGTGCCTTTCGGCACCGAGGCGGCGACCGCCATGACGCGCTCGACGTCGTCATGGACATTGCCGCCGACCTTGACCTGGAGCCGGCGGAAACCGTCCTCGACGATGCGCTTGGCAAGTGCGGCCATTTGATCGACCGTGCCATGGGTGACGACCTTGTAGAGTTCGGCAGTGTCGCTTTCCCTGCCGCCGAGCAGCGTCACCAGCGGTACGCCGGCGGCCCGCGCCGCCAGATCCCAGCAGGCCATGTCGAGCGCCGATTTTATGTAGGGATGGCCCTTGAACACCGCGTCCATCAGTCGGCCAATGCTGGTCAGCCCGCACGGGTCCTGGCCGATAAGGTGCGGTGCGATCTCCGGCACGCCGGCCCGGGTGCCGGCCGGGAAGGCGGCCGAGTAGAAATTGCCGAGCGGCGCCATCTCACCCCAGCCGGTGACGCCGCTGTCGGAGGTGATGGAGACGATCACAGCGTCGAAGCAGTCGGCCACACGCCCCTTGGACATGCGATAGGGGCCGTCCACGAAAGGCTGCACGACGTGATAGGCTTTGATGGTTTCGATTTGCACGTGGAGTATCCATTATCCGCGGTGAGGGGAGGGTCAGGCGCCTTTCGACGGACGCTTTTCGAGGTCGCGCGCATAGGCAAGAAGCTCTTCGAAATCGTGGTCGATATGCTCGCGTGCGTGGCGCTGGGCGGCACGCATGTCGTCGCTCTTGAGCAGCCGCACGTAAGTCTCGTGAACGTCTTCGGCGGGCACGGCTTCGTTGCGTGCCTGCTGGTGCAAGGCGAAATACATCTGCAAACGGCTGGTCAGTCTTTGCCAGGTTTCCAAGAGCACTGAATTGTCGGCCCATTCATGGATCAGGCCATGCAGTTGCAGCGCGGTCTCGATCTGGCGCGTGGTGTCGCGGTCGCGCGTCGCCTGCTTCACCGCCTCGTGGCGCCGGTCGAGCTCATCGAAAAAGCGCTGGTCGCGCAGTTCCCAGGTCCGCTCGATGGCGAATTCGTCGAGCACCTTGTTGAGCGAATAGACGTCGTCGATGTCCTTGGCGGTGACATTGATGACGAAGGTGCCGGCATAGGGAATGCTGGTCAGTATGCCTTCCTGGACCAGCTCGCGCATCGCCTCGCGCAGCGGGGCGCGGCTGACCCGCATCTGTTCGGAAATCCTGAGCTCGTTGACCTTCTGGCCTGGCTCGAGCTGACCGGTCAGGATCGCGCGTCTGAGCAGCGCCACGATTTCGGCACGGCGTGTCGTGTCGGCAATCGGACTGAATTCCGTCTTCACCATCCGGCCCACTCCCGCGAGAACAGAGCAGAGACAATCAGATTGTCGACAATCTAACAAGAGGCTCTGCTCGAATTCTTATCTTCGCTTCGCGGCCCGGGCCGGGGTGCGAAGGGCTGGGTCAAGCCGCACGGCCATAGAAGCCGACGCGCTCCTCCTCGCTGAACATCACGCCTGGCTTCTCATAGTAGGAGAACACCGCGATCATCCGTTCGCGTTCACCTTTGACCGTGGTGACACGATGCGCGGTGTTCTTGCCGCGAAACACGTTCAGCGTGCCTGGTTTCATGCGCAGGATCCTGGCGTCGGGGTCACGTCCTTCGAGCAGCCGGGCGACGCCCTCGTAGTTCGGGTTGTCATCCGACCTGAGATCGGTGCGGTATTCGAGGTCGCCGCCGCGTTGCGCCTGCTGCAGCAGCAAGGTGGTGGTGAATTCCGAGCGGTCGAAGTGCCAGTTCAGCGCTTCGCCGGCGCGATAGGCCATGACATTGGTGCGGGCCAGCGGATCCTCCATGACGTGCAGCTTTGCCTTGCCCATCGTCGCCGCGAGGAAACGCACCAGCGGCTCATACTCATAGATCGCCATCACCGTGCTGCCGGGAATTTGGTCGGCGCAGACCGTGTGGCTGACGGTCTCGACCTTGCGCAATGCGGGATGATCGGGCGCCAGTTCGGGAATGCTCGGCTTGAAGTAGATGTTGTGCATGCGCTTGTGGACATGGGATTGCGTGTCCATGACCGGCTTGATCTCCCGCACCGCCTGTTCGGCGACGCCGGGCTTCAAGAAACCTTCGAGATTGAACATGCCGTCGGCTTCCAGCGCCGCGATCGACTGTCCGACGAGGCGGTTCCATTCGACGCTGCCTTCACGGTCGAGCGGATAGCGGTCGAGATCGAGAATGTCTTTCATGTCATGTGCTCCAACGTTAGGCACAGAAGACGGCAAAATATTCTTTCTCTCAACACCGGAAATTATTAGGATTGGCCGAGAAAAACTTCAGGAGCCTGATTTGGACCGGCTGCCGCCGCTGAATGCGATCAAGGCCTTCGAGGTCGCGGCCCGGTCAGGCAGCTTCACCTTGGCCGCAGCCGAGCTCGGCGTGTCCTCGGCGGCGGTCAGCCAGCAGATCCGCAATCTCGAAGCCTGGTTCGGCAAGCAGCTTTTCGTGCGCACGGGCAACCGCATCGCGCTAACCGATGCCGGGCACGCCATCTATCCGCAGACGGCGCGCGCGCTCGGCGACATTGCCGCGATCGGCCAGCGCATGCTGGAAGGGGGCCTGAGGACGCGACTAGTCGTCAGCGTGCCGTTCTCGCTTGCCGAGCTGTGGCTGGCGCCGAGGCTGGCCGTACTCCTGGATGCCTTCCCGCATATGGCGATCGATGTGCGAGCCGAGGATGATCCGATCGATCTGGTGCGCCAGAATGTCGACGTGCGCATCAGCTATGGCGACTATCACTATCCCGGCCTGCGGATGGTCCGCCTGGTCCATGACCAGGTGCTGCCGGTCTGCGCGCTGGAATTCTGGCAGCGGCACGGCAGTGGCGATGCGAGGCTCACCGATTTGCATGAGAGCCAGTTCATCCATACCAATTGGGGACCGAACTATGCCTCGCACCCGAGTTGGACCGACTGGTTCGCGGCATGCGGATCCAGCCGGTCGCCCGACCCGTCGCATGGCCGCCGCGTCGGCCTGTCCAGCCTGGCGATCGCCTCGGCGAGGCTCGGCCTGGGCATTGCCCTCGGCCAGCGGGTAATGGCGCAGGCCGATCTGGAGGCAGGGCGCCTGATCGCGCTGTCATCGGTCTCGGTGCGCCTTGGTCACCCCTATTGCGCCTTCATGCCGCCAGCCAAGGCCGACCGCGCCGACGTCGCCGCTTTGGTCGGTCTGCTCGTGAAAACGGCGCCCGCGACCTGAGAAAAGGTCGGGGCGCCGCGCGGAAACCGGGCCTGCGGGGGAGTCAGGTAGCCGGTTTCTGTGGCAGGGGCGAAATCGGCATTCCGGGGCCGATCTTCTGCAGATTGCCTGTGATCACCTGGTCGCCTTCAGCGACGCCGCTGAGAATGGCGACCATGTCGCCGCTGGTCGGTCCCAGCGAAACGAGCCGCTGGTCGACCGTATTGCCCTTGCCGACGACATAGAGGTACTTGCCGAGTTGGCTCGATCCCAGTGCGACCTGCGGCACCATCAGCGCATCGGGCTGTTGTTTGACGTGCAGCCGCACGCGAACATACTGGCCAGGCAAGAGCGTGAACTTGGCGTTGCCGATTGTGGCGCGTGCGGTGATCGTGCCGGTCGAGTGATCGATCGTGTTGTCGATAAAGGTGAGCTCGCCCTTCTGGTGGGCCTCGGTCTCACCGGGAAGCAGGACCTCGACCTCGATCGGGCCGGCGGCACGCGCTTCCTCGATCTGCGCCAGGTCCGTCTCGCTCGGATTGAAGGTAACGTAGATCGGATCGAGCTGCACCAGCGTGTTGAGCACGGTGCCGGCAACGCTGACCAGCGTTCCCACGGAAGCCTGGTTGCGGCCCAGACGTCCAGCAAACGGCGCGTGGATTTCAGCGTAGCTCAAATTGAGCTCGGCCGTGCGCACAGCCGCCTGGTTCAGCGCCAGCGACGCCTGCGCCTCGCGCAAGGTGCTGGTGCGCTGGTCGAAGCTGTCCTTGTCCAGGTAGCCGCTCTTGGCGAGTTCGGTACCGCGACCGAGATTGGAACGTGCATAATCGAGGGTCGCCGTGTCGCGCTGAACCTGTGCCTTCGCCTGGTCGAGCGAGGCCTGGAAGTCATCGGGCGAGATCCTGTAGAGCAGGTCGCCTTGCCGCACGTCGGCGCCGTCTTGCGCCGTCTGTTCCTGCAAATAGCCGGGGACGCGTGCCTGCAGCGTGATGCTGCGGATCGGCTCGGTCCGCGCGGCATAGTCGAGATAGATCGGGATCGTCTTCTTGACCACGTTCGCCACCGGCACCGGCATGACGAACGCTGCTGGAGCCGGCGCGGCCCCGGCCGTGCCGGCATTCAGGCTGAGATTGCCCATATCCAGCAGGTGGACACTGGCCACCGAGATCGCACCCAGCGCGACAGCCGTTCCCAACGCGATTTTCCATTTACGCATGATGATTCTCCAATCTTATTCGGCCGCTTCCGCCAGAGGAGGAAAGGCGGGTTTGGCCGTTGGTTCAGTGTGTTGAGAAGCGGGCTCGTCGCCGCCGCGCCGTTCGCGCAGCTGTTCGATGACCGCGTAGAAGACCGGCACGAACACCAGCGACAGGATGGTCGCGGCGACCATGCCGCCGAACACGGTGGTGCCGATGGACTGGCGGCTGGCGGCACCCGCGCCGGTGGCGATCATCAGCGGCACCACGCCGAGGATGAAGGCAAACGCGGTCATCAGGATCGGCCGCAGTCTCAGCCGAGCGGCCTCCATCGATGCCTCGACGATGCTGAGGCCTTCCTCGCGCCGCCGTCTTGCGAACTCGACGATCAGGATCGCGTTCTTGGCCGCCAGGCCGATCAGCATGACGAAGCCGATCTGCGAATAGACGTCGATCTGCATGCCGCGCACCCAAAGTGCGGCGAACGCGCCGAACAGTGCGAGCGGCACGGCCAGCAGCACCATGAAGGGCATCGCCCAGCTCTCGTACTGCGCCGCCAGGATCAGGAAGACGAAGACGATGGCGAGGGCAAAGACCACCGACGCGATCGACCCCGCCTTGAGCTCCTGGAAAGTGATGCCGGTCCATTCGAAACCGAAATCCCTGGGCAGCGCGGTCGCCGCGGCCCGTTCCATGGCGGCGACCGCCTGGCCCGACGAATAACCGGGAGCGGCGCCGCCATTGATGGTGGCCGAGGCGTTGTTGTTGTAGTGCGGCACGGTTTCCGGGCCGACGAACGGCACCAGTTTCCCCAACGTGCTGAGCGGCACCATGCCGCCGGAGGCATTGCGCACATAGAGCCGTGAAATGTCGGCTGCACCGGCACGTGAATCCTTGTCGGCCTGGATGGTCACCCGGAAGGTGCGGCCAAACAGGTTGAAGTCGTTCACGTAGAGCGAGCCGAGATAGATCTGCAGCGTGTTGAAGACGTCGGGCAGGTTGAGGCCGAGCAGCTTCGCCTTGGCGCGGTCGAGATCGTAGTTGAACTGCGGCGTCGAGGTCGAGAACGGCGAAAACAGCTGCTGCGGATTGATTTCAGGCTGCTTGCGGGCCTCGGCGATCACCGCTTGCGTGGCGTCGTTGAGGGCCGTGCTGCCGCGGCCGGTGAGGTCCTCGACGACGAATTCGAAGCCGCCCGTGGTGCCGATGCCGGGGATGGAGGGTGGATCGAAGGAGAGCGCGAAAGCTTCCGGAATCTGCATCAGCTTGCCACGCACGTCGCCGACGAGCTTCGAGGCGCTCTGGTCGGGGCCACGCTCCTCCCACGGCTTGAGGATGGCGAACTCGACCGCCGAGTTCGACTGCGCCGCGCTGGTGAGGAAGTTCAGGCCGCTGATCGAGCCGACGATGTCGACGCCTGGCGTTGCCTGCAGGATGTCGCGCGCCTTCTGGGCCACCGCATCGGTACGCTCCAGCGAAGCGCCGTCGGGCAGCTGGATGACGACGAAGAAATAGCCCTGGTCCTCGACCGGAAGGAAGGTCGAGGGCAGCTTTTGCCAGACGAAGTAGGTGGCGACCAGGCCGGCGGCGAACAGGCCAAGCATGATCCAGCGCAGCCGGATAAGGATGCGCACGCCATGGGCATAGGCATGCGACAGCCTGTCGAAGCCCGTGTTGAACCAGCGGAACAGGAAGAATTGCGTTTCGCCGCGATGGCGCAGGAAGGCTGCACTGAGCGCCGGGCTGAGCGTCAGCGAGTTGAAGGCGGAGATGCCGACGGAGATCGCCACCGTCAGCGCGAACTGGTTGTAGAGCTTGCCGGAGACACCGGGAATGAAGGCAACCGGCACGAACACCGCCATCAGCACCGCGGTGGTCGCAATGATCGGGCCTGTAACCTCGGCCATGGCGGCCTTTGTCGCCGCCAGCGGTTTCAGTCCGGCCTCGAGCTGTCGTTCGACATTCTCGACCACGACGATGGCATCGTCGACGACAAGGCCGATCGCCAGCACCATGCCGAGCAGCGAGAGCATGTTGAGCGAGAAACCCATCATCTCCATGATGACGAGCGTCGCCACCAGCGACACCGGAATGGCGATGGTCGGAATGATGGTCGTGCGCCAGCTCTGCAGGAAGATGAAGACCACGGCGACGACGAGCACCAGGGCTTCGCCAAGCGTGATCAGCACGTCATGCATCGAGGCCGAGACGAAGCGCGTCGTATCGTAGTGCATCGCATAGTCGACGCCCTTGGGAAAACGGGCCGACAGTTCCTGCATCTTGTCCTTGACGCGCTGCTGCAGATCGAGCGCGTTGGAGCCGGGCATCTGATAGACGGCGAGCACCACGGTCGGGTCCTTGCCGAAAAAGGCCGAGGACGAATATTGCAGGGCACCAAGCTCGATACGGGCGACGTCGCGCAGCCGCACCAGCGAGCCGGTGTCGGTGTTGGCACGCACGACGATGTCGCCGAATTCCTTCGGGTCGCTCAACCGGCCGACGGCGTTGACCTGCATCTCGAAGGCGGTGCCGGCGGGCGCCGGCGACTGGCCGATCTTGCCGGCCGCCACCTGGACGTTCTGTTCGGCGATGGCATTTTGCACATCGACCGCGGTGATGCCGAGATTGGCGAGCTTGTCCGGATCGAGCCAGACGCGCATCGAATAACGCCGTTCGCCGAAAATCTGCACGTCGCCGACACCAGGCAGCCGCTTCAGCGGATCCACCACCTGCAGATAGGCAAGGTTGGAGAGCGCCACCGGATCGACCGAATGGTCGGGCGAGGTCAGGTTGACGATGAGCACGAAGTTCGGGTTCTGCTTCTTGATCGTCACGCCGCCCTGGTTGACGATCGCCGGCAGCGACGAGGCGGCCTGCGAGACGCGGTTCTGGACGTCGACGGCGGCCGTGCTCAGGGAATAACCGACATCGAAGGTGATGGTGATGGTCGACGAGCCGTCATTGGAGCTCGTCGAGGACATGTAGGTCATGCCTTGCACGCCGTTGATCTGCTGCTCCAGCGGCGTCGTCACCGTGTCTGCCACCACTTGCGCGCTGGCGCCCGGATAGTGGGCGCTGACCACGACTTGCGGCGGTGTGATGTCGGGAAACTGCGAGACGGGCAGCAGGAAATAACAAATCGTGCCGGCGAGCACCATGATGATGGCGATCGCCGAGGCGAAGATCGGACGATGGATGAAGAAGTTTACCACGACACGCACGCCTCTCCGGCCGCTCTTGCCCGCCCGAAGGCGCTGGCGACCCTGGATAACTGGCCGCGCCCGTCCCGGGACCCTTCCCGTGAACGCAGCAACGGCACCTCGCGACGCTGCCCATCGGCAAGCGAACGCAACATGTTCTCGAACGCGCGGGGGTCGACCCCGTCTGCCTTCATGACCAGCCGGATCATCGGATCCCGGACGGCCTCATCTATGGTAAGATCGCGGCGCTGTGGCATTGGCCGGCTCCTTGTCTGTCGATTCGCAGCCCGTGCTCACGAACCGTTTTTCATCTCTTCACCGGCCGAGGCCGCATGATTGGCAATCTTTTCGTCCATCTCGATCTGGTAGGACCAGTTCACGACCTTGTTATTGACGACGGACGATATAGGTGTTACCAGTAAGTAACATTCTGGAAGTTACAGACCGGTAACACCCTAGTCAAGAGGTGGCCGAGGGTTTTTTGGAAACGAAAGGAGATCATGATGACAGACGGCGTCGTGGAGCGCTCTCGTCCCCGGGATCGGATTCTGGAGACGGCGCGTGACATGTTCCACAAGCACGGCATCAAGGGCGTCGGCGTCGACGCCATCACCGAGGCTGCCGGCACGAACAAGATGACGCTCTATCGTCACTTCGAATCCAAGGACGAACTGATCGTCGAATGCCTGCGCGCCAACGCACTGAAAGCTGGCGCGATGTGGGAAACGTTCGAGGCCGAGCATCCGGGTGACAAGCTCGCTCAACTTCATGCCTGGGTTCGCAAGGCCGCCGCCATGCTCAACACCGACGGCCGTGGCTGCGACATGGCCAACGCCGCCGCCGAGCTGACCGAACCCGATCATCCGGCAAGGCGCGTCATCAAGGAACTCAAGGAAGCCCAGCGCGAACGCCTGGTCGGGCTCTGCCGGGATGCCGGCATCGGCCAGGCCGAGCTTCTCGCCGATACGCTGTCGCTGCTGTTTGAAGGTGCGCGGGTCAGCGTGCAGACCGTCGGTGCCGAGGGCCCGAGCACGCAGTTCGTGCGGATGGCTGAAGGACTGATCGTTTCCTTCCGGGGCACTGCCGCCGGTTAAGTATTGCCGTGGCTGCTGGTGATTTTGCGGTCGCGCCGAAACGATGTCTGCTGCCCTATAGGCAGCAGACTATTTCCCGTTGACTGAACGAAAAAAGCCCGCTGCCGGGAGGAGGTGGCAGCGGGCTCGATTTCGAATGTGGCGCGGGAGGAGGTGCACCCCATTCAGCGTCGGCATCGCATCTGGGAGGAGTAGATGGCCGACAACCAGAACCTACGAGTTGCCCAATGATTCGGCAACAATGAATTGTGCATAGCTGCTGTGCAGATTTGCAGGGGCGGTCAGGTTCCCCAAAAGATGCGGGATCTCACTGCACGGGTACGTTTTCCCGGAAGATCAATCGCGGCTCGATGAATTTGCGGGTGAGATAGGGCGCCGATGATGCGATCGAGCCGAGCAGTTGGATCACCGACTGCTCCGCGATAAGCCTGGCGTTCTGGTCGATGACGACGTCGGCGAGGTCGTCGACGAGGTAGCCGCGTGTCTCCCTGGTCAGGTCGTGGCAGATGAAGACCGGCTTGCGGTTGGGCCTGGTTTCCCGGATCGCCTTGGCAATGCCGGAGCGCCCGGCGCCGACACAATAGATGCCGAGCAGTTCCGGCTCGTTGCGCAACGCTTTCATGGTTGCGGCATAGCTGGCGTCGGGCTCGTCATTGATCTCGACGGCGCTGCTGACGGTGAGGTTGGGAAACTCCTCGCCAAGCACGGAGCGGAAGCCCATCTCGCGCTCTTCATGGCCGCGATAGGAACGCGAACCGACGACCATCGCCAGCTGCCCCTCGCGGCCGCCGAGAAAGCGTCCCATCAAAAGTGCCGCCGTCCGTCCCGCCACGCGGTTGTCGATGCCGACATAGGCCGAGCGGGGAGCGGCCGGAATATCGGACACCAGCGTCACCAGCCGGATACCGGCCTCGACCATGTCGCGCAGGATGTTGCGCGTCCTGGGATGATCGACCGCGATGACACCGACGCCGTTGGCGCGCAGCGACAGCTTTTCGACCGCGGTCTGCAAGGCATTGGGCGAGATACCGGCGAGATTGTGAATCCGGCAGGACGCCACCAGCGGCAGGCGCGAGGCGTAGTCCTCGATGTGCTTTGCCAGGTCGTGCATGAAGTCGTTCGAGCCGATCGGCAGGAAGAATTCCAGGTTTGCGGGCCTCGAGGGAAGCGTCACCTGGTCGGCGACCGGCAGATAGCCGAGCTGCTTGGCGGCCTCCATGACGCGTTGCCGGTTGGCGGCACTCGCTCCGGGCCGGTTGTTGAGCACCCTGTCGACCGTCGCGGTCGACAGCCCGCAGTTCCTGGCGATGTCGGAGACGGTAGCCTTCATGCCGCAACCCTACACGTCGCTCCGTACGTCCTCAGTGCGCCGGCTTGCCGTCGGCGAGGGCGTCGCGGATGTCCTTGTCCGACATGCCGGTGATGATGCGCTCGACTTCCGCCACGGTTGTCGTCTTCGGATCGATGTCGTCGGCGACCACCTTGCCCCTGCGCATGACGACGATGCGGTCGACCACCTGGAAGACATGGTGGATGTTGTGCGCGATGAAGATGCAGGAGTGGCCGGAATCGCGGGCGTTGCGCACGAAGCTGAGCACGCCTTGGGTCTCCGCCACGCCGAGATTGTTGGTCGGCTCGTCGAGGATGATCAGGTCGCTGTCGAAATGCATGGCGCGCGCGATCGCGACCGCCTGCCGCTCGCCGCCGGAGAGCGAGCCGATCGGTGTCGTCGGCGGGATGTTCTTGGAGATTCCGACCTGTTTGAGCAGATCGCGCGCAACCGTGTTCATGGCGTCCTGGTCCATGCGGTTGAGGAAGCGCGGCGGCTTGATCGGTTCTCGACCCAGGAACAGGTTGCGCGCGATCGACAATTGCGTGACCAGGGCGGAGTCCTGGTAGATAGTCTCGATGCCGTGGGCGATGGCGTCGCTGGTATCGCGCAAGGTGACTTTCTTGCCGCGGATGAAAATATCGCCGCTGGTCAGCGGCACCGCGCCGGAGAGAACCTTGATCAGCGTCGATTTGCCGGCGCCATTGTCGCCCAGAAGGCCGACGATCTCACGCTCGTTGACATGGAAATTGGCGTCCACCAGCGCCTGCACGCGGCCATAGGACTTGCGGATGTTGTGCATGCGGATCAATGGCTCGGCCATGGTTCAAGTCCCCGCCTGGTGTCGGCGTTCCAGCCATGAATGCAACGCCATCATGCCAAGGATGATCGCGCCGATGAAGATGTTGTAGGCAAGGCCGGGCACGCCGATCAGCACGATGCCGTTGCGCATCACGCGCAGGATCAGGATGCCGAGCACGGTGCCGATGATGGTGCCGCGCCCGCCGGTGAGTGCGGTGCCGCCGATCACCACCATGGCGATCACCTCGAGCTCGTAGCCGGTGCCGCTGTTGGGGTTGGCGGCGGATGTGCGCAGCGAGGAGATGACGCCGGCAAGCGAGGCCATGACCGACGACAGGACGAACAGGCCGACCTTGACGCGATTGACATTGACGCCGCGGGCACGCGCCGCGTTGGGATTGCCGCCCGCCGCCTGGATCCAGTTGCCTGTCCGGCTTTGCGTCAGGACAAAGCCGAGCGCGATCGCCGCGGCGATGAACCAGAACAGCGACATGTAGATGCGGAACGGCCCGATGAAGAAGTCGCCGACCAGAGCCTCCGCCAGCCAGCTGCCCTCGGCACTCCAGGTGCGCTGCGGAAACCCGTCGGTGATGAAAAGCGCGCTGCCGCGCACCACCAGCAGCATGCCGAGCGTCACCAGGAAGGACGGGATCTTGAGCTGCGTGACGAACCAGCCATTGACCAGGCCGATCAAGGCGGCAACCACCAGCGCGACAAGGAAGCCCATTTCCAGCGAGGTGACGCCGGCATTGAACAGCGTCCACATCAGAACGGGCGAGAAGCCGAACAGGGACCCGACGGAGAGGTCGAATTCGCCCGAAGTCATCAACAGCGTCATCGCCAGCGCGATCAGGCCGAGCTCGACCGTGAAGGCCAGCGTGTTGGAGATGTTCTGCGGCGACAGGAAGTCGTGGTTGAAACCCCAGAAAACGGCGATCTCCACGATGAGCAGAATGAAAGGTCCGAATTCCGGCCGCGCGATCAGGCGTTGGATGAGCGAATGATTTTCCACTGGGAACCCGCGACATGGTTGAGACGGGCCGCGAGCTCCACCGCATCGGGTGGCATGCCACGGCGCAGGAAGATATCTGGCGCCGTGCGAAAAACGCGCGGCGCCAGGGGATCGCGGATTATTTGCCGGACAGGATCTTGTCGTAGACCGCCGCGGTGTCCTTCTCATAGAGCGCGCCGGTGATGACGTTGAAGCCCGGAGGAATGCCGCTGGCCGCCATGTTGGCGAGCGACAGCGCCACATAGCTGGTCGCCTGCGGATCCTGCCACTGGCCGGCATTGACATAGCCGTTCAGCACTTCCTGGGTGGTGTCGAGCGAGTTGCCCCAGCCGACCACCGGGATTTCGCCCGGCTTGACGCCGACCTGGTCAAACACGCGCTTGATCGAACCGGTTACGAGGTCGCCCAGGCCGATGATGGCGTTGACCTTGCCCTTGTGAGCGGTGAGGTAGTCGACCATGCGGTTGATCACCTCGGCCTGGTCGAGCGTCGCTTCGGTCACTTCATAGGTGATGCCGAGCGGGCCGAAGACGCTCTTGATGCCTTCTTCTTCCTGCACGCCGTAGGTGGCGCCGGGGATCTCGACCGGCATCCAGACGAAGTCGCCCTTCTTCACCAGGCCCTTGTCGACCAGATACTGCGCCCAGTGCTTGCCGAAAGTGACGTTGTCGCCGCCGACATAGGCGTTGAAACTGGCCTTGGGATCGGGCGTGTTGAAGTTGATGATCGGGACGTTGGCCGCGCGCGCTTCCTTGACGATCTCGACCAGGCTGCCCGGATCGGGGCTGGTGGTGACGATGCCGTCGGCCTTGGCCGAGAGGGCGGCGCGGACCGCCTCCTGCTGCGAGGCGACGTCGCCATTGTGGAACGACGTGTTGACGGTGTTGCCGGTGTCCTTGGCCCATTGCTTGGCGCCGGCGAGGAAGTAGGTCCAGACCGGGTCGGCCGGGCCGCCATGTGAAATCCAGTAGAACGTCTTGGCCTGCGCGGCTGCCGGAATGACCGTCAGCGCGATCAGCAGGCCGTAGAGCACAAGTCTTAGTCTCGTCAGCATTTGATTTCCTCCCGGTTGAAGATGATCCGTCCCTTGTTCCGGCTTCAGCCGGATTGCGTCTTTTTGCCAGCGCCGCTCGGATGCATAAGAGCATTCCCTTTTTCGACGAATGGCAAGCCTCCATCTGCAGATGTAGTTGGCGCCTGACGCGGCGCCATCAGCGACCCCATCAGATCGCATCAGTCGGGATGATTTTTCCCGGGCAGTCGGATGATTGTCGCCGAGAGCTCAGCCGGGCGGACTATCCCGATCACGTCTGGGCGGTCTCTGAGGGCGAAAGCCCCCAAAGAGCCGCTTAGAGCAGGCCGGCCTTGGCCAGGTCGCGCATCAAATGGCTGGCGCCGTAGGTCCAGTGCGGGCAATCGGGCGACAGCCGCACGCGGTTGACCAGCGCGCCGAATTTTTCCGACGAGATGGTGACGATGTCGCCGACCTTGTGCGTGAACCCCTTGCCCTTTTCGCCGCGATCCTTCGACGGCACGAACATGGTGCCGAGATAGAGCGCCAGCCCGTCCGGATACTGGTGATGCGGGCCCATGGCCGCGGCAACCAGCTCCTCCGGCGAGCGGCTGATCTCGGCCATCGAGCTTGCCCCCTCCAGCGAAAACCCGTCCTCGCCCTCGACCTTCAGGCGCACGACGGCCTGCTTCACGTCGGCGATGGAGAACGTGTCGTCGAACAGCCGGATGAAGGGGCCAAGCGAGGCCGAGGCGTTGTTGTCCTTGGCCTTGCCGAGCAGCAGCGCCGAACGGCCCTCGACGTCGCGCAGATTGACGTCGTTGCCGATGGTGGCGCCGACGATCCTGCCGCTCGAGGCGGCGATCATGGCGATCTCCGGCTCCGGATTGTTCCAGGTCGAAACCGGATGCAGGCCGACATCGGCGCCGAAGCCGACCGAGGCCATCGGCTGGCACTTGGTGAAGATCTCGGCATCTGGGCCGATGCCCACTTCCAGATATTGCGACCAGGCGCCGCGCGAAATCAGCTTGGCCTTGATCTCCATCGCCTCTGGCGAACCGGGCTTGAGCTTCGAAAGATCATGGCCGATCAGACCCGCAATGTCGGCGCGGATGGCGTCGGCCTTATCAGCCGAGCCACGCGCCTGTTCCTCGATCACCCGTTCGAGCAGGCTGACGACGAAGGTGACGCCGGAAGCCTTGATCGCCTGCAGGTCGACCGGCGACAGCAGAAAGGGTCTTGCCCGGTCGCGCGTGGCTTCGAAACTGTTGGACGCGATATCGTCGAGTGAACCGATCGGCTTGCCCGTGGCCGAGCGCACATGGCCGGCCGGGTCGGCCAATTCGCAGATGTCGCGCACGGTGGGCGCCGCGCTGGATGTGATGTCGAAGACGGTGCCGTCGCGCACCGTGACGACCAGGGGGTGCGAGGCATCGCCGCTCCTGGCGCGGCCGACAAACAAGCCTTCAGCGGGCAGATGTGTCGGGTTGGTCATGAGTTGGGTTCCTCGTTGAATCGAAAATGCTGGCCCGGTCGGCGCGGCACTTTCGCCGGATTCCATTCAAAGGTCTATCCCATCCAAGCAGTCGAGCGGTGGCCGCGAATATGCCGACTGGGTCATCCACGATGTCCGGATGTCAAGGACATCACCGGGCTTAGGGTCCGGTTACTTGAACTTGACTCAGAGAATTGTTCGTGTTTTGTTCTGGGCGCCAGAACAGAACGGAGGCGTTCCTTGGCGAGCGTATAGGTAATGTACCAAGGCGAACTAGATTTCGGAATTCCAGAACCGCCAAGGCGGCTCAAAAAGCCCGATCGTGTCTTCTTCGGCGTGTTTCTGCAGGCAGGGGATTATTTTCGGTTTGCTGATTGTCAAAGCCGGCTATGCGACAAATGTGGCATAGCCGGCTCACCGCTGATACCGGAGCGTTTTCATGTCAGCCAGCAGCATGTCGGGGACTACAAGCGGCTGCGGTCGAAGATCATCTTTGCGGCCACCCGATCGGGGCAGCGCGTCAAGATGCCTGCTTTTGAGATCACCTTTCGCCACGCCAGGAGCTTTCCTGGCCGCCCGGCGACAACAGGCCGACCGGCCAAGCATCCCTTCGTGCTTGTGGCCGATGTCGGACCGGTTTGTGAACTGAGCGGGAATCTCGGCGTCGAAATGCTGCGTGAAGGCCTGAAGGCGTCAGACGGGTTCGTCCCTCATATGACCCTTGCCTATGACCAGAAACTTATCCCACAACTGCCGATCGAGCCGATCAGCTTCGTGGCGCGGGAGTTCATTCTCGTGCACAGCCTGCGCGGGCTGACGCAATATGACTTTCTGGAACGTTGGCCGCTGATTGCGATGTAACGAAGGACGCGCTGGTTCGCGCGACACCCCATCCTGACAGGGTCATGTCAGCTATCGACCTGTCCGCGATGGCAGGTCCGCAAGCGGTTCCCTACTTGCAATGCGTCTGAACAGGAGGAACAAAAATGACCGTCACGGAAATCGCCAAGGAGTTCACCGAACTTCTCAAGCAGGGCAACAACGAAGGTGCTGCCGAAAAATACAATGCGGACGATATCATCAGCTACGAAGCGATGGAGGGACCGATGGCCGTCAGTCACGGCAAGGAGGCCCTCAGGCAGAAAAGCCAGTGGTGGCAAGAGAACCACGAAGTGCATGGCGGCTCGGTCGAGGGCCCTTATGTCAACGGCGATCAATTCGCGGTGCGCTTCACCTTTGACATAACGCCCAAGGCCACCGGCGAGCGTGTCACCATGGATGAGGTTGGCCTGTACACGGTCAAGAACGGCAAGATCACCGAAGAGCGCTTTTACTACTGAGGCCGGAAATCGGTCTTCCCAGCTTTGCTCTCTTTGCGGCAAGGTTGAAAATTTGCACGGCGGCCAGAGCGATCCTCTGGCCGCTGGGAGCGTTCAAATCGTCTTCACATACTGCGCAAGTTGATCGGCCACCGTGCCCCAGCCGTCGAAGAAACCCATCTCTTCATGGTTGTCGCGGGTGGCTTGGTCACGGTGAATGGCTGTGGCGGTATAGCGCGTACCCTGGCCATCCTGATGGAGCGAAATGACCGCGGTGATGAAAGGCTCGCCCGAGGGTCGATAGCCGGGCAGCAGCGCATCCGTCCACACCAGCCGCTCGTTGGGCACGATTTCCAGATAGCAGCAGTGGCGGTCACTGACCTCCTTGCCGTCGGGCGACTGCATGCGTGTCCGAAACAGGCCGCCCGGCCTGAGGTCGATCTCGCAGTCGGTGATCAGCCACGGCTTCGGCGTGAACCACTGCCTGACATGCTCAGGTGTCGTCCAGGCTCGCCAAAGCAATTCGCGCGGCGCATCGATTACGCGCTCCAGCGTCAGGTCCAGTCTAGGATCCGGCTTGAACGGATAGCTCATTTTTCTGTCTCCTTGAGGGTCATGACATAGGCATCGAACTGGTCGAGGCGGCGTTCCCAAACTGTACGCTGTTCGGCCAGCCAGCTTTCGGCGAGCTTCAACGGTTCAGGCGCAAGCTCGTAAGTCCTGACCCGTCCGGTCTTTTGCGAACGAACCAGCCCGCAGCCTTCGAGAATCTTGAGATGGTCGATGAAGGATGGCAGGGCCATCTCGAAAGGCTGGGCCAGTTCGCTGACCGAAGCAGGGCTCCTGTTCAGCCGCTCGACCACGCGCCGTCGCGTCGGGTCGGCAAGCGCGCGAAAAATGCCGTCGATCGGCGGGAGGCTTGGATTTCTACTCTGGAGGCTGGTCATCGATCGGTCCCCGGGTTGTCAAAGCGGTCGAAAATACTTAGGTAATTTCCTTAGTGTTGGCAAGCGCAAATTTACGGCAATGTTGGCCAAGCTGCTGGCCAAGCGGGAAGGGCGGTTTTAGGCTGCGAAACGGATTCGACTGTCAGCCCAAGGGAAGAGCACTTTGACCATCACCGTGTACGGCATCACCAATTGCGACACGATCAAGAAGGCGCGCGTCTGGCTGGAGAACCATGACCTTCCCTATCGTTTCCACGACTATCGGGCAGAAGGGATCGAGGCGGGCAAGCTGAATGGCTGGGTCGGCAAGGTCGGTTGGGAAAAGCTGCTTAACAAGGGCAGCACGACGTTTCGCGAACTGCCGGAGGCGGACAAGCAAGGCCTCGACGAGAAGAAGGCGAAAGCGCTCATGCTGGCCAAGCCGACAATGATCAAGCGGCCGGTCTTGGAGATCGGCGATCGGGTGGTGGTTGGCTTCAAGCCGGAGGTTTATGAGCAGACGGTGGGGAAGTAGGCGGAAGCGTCGCGACGTCCGATCTCCACCCTCGTGGGGGAGATGTCCGGCAGGACAGAGGGGGGCGCTGTCCCGCCTGCTTGCGAAGGTCCGAGCGCCTCAACCCGCGCTCAAATACTCCGCCAGCGCCACCGCATTATTGTGCGCCTCATCATGCGCGCCGTAGAGCAGCGTTACCTTGCCCTCGCCAAGCAAGCCGCGCAGCTGCGCAACCGCCTCACCATTCCCGTCGAGCTCAGCCCCGTACCGCTTCCGAAATTCCGCCCAACGTGCCGGCTCGTGCCCGAACCACTTCCGCAGGTCGTCGCTCGGCGCGATCTCCTTCAGCCACAGTGCCAGCGCGGCATGCTCCCTGCTGACGCCGCGCGGCCAGATGCGGTCAACCAACACCCGCTGCCCGTCATCGGCAGCGGGCGGTTCGTAAATCCGCTTGACCATCAGGTCGAAAGCCATTCGACCTCCCTACGCCGAACCCCTCAGGCCCACTCGCCCTTGCGCATCACCGGCACGCGGCTGCCATCCTTGGCGACGCCGTCAATGTCGATCTTGTCCGACCCGATCATCCAGTCGATATGGATGAAGCTCTTGTTGCCGCCGCGCGCCGCGATTTCGTCAGGGCTGAGCGAGGCGCCGTCGACGAAGCATTTCGAATAGCATTGGCCGAGCGCGATGTGGCAGGCGGCGTTTTCGTCGAACAGTGTGTTGAAGAACAACAGGCCGCTGGCCGAGATCGGCGAGGAATGCGGCACCAGCGCCACTTCGCCCAGACGACGCGCGCCCTCGTCGGTGTCGAGCACCTTCTTCAGGACGTCCTCACCTTTCGACGCCTTGGCCTCGACGATCCTGCCGCCCTCGAAGCGCACCGAGATGTCGTCGATCAGCGTGCCTTGGTAGGACAGCGGCTTGGTCGAGGAGACATGGCCCTCGACGCGCCGCGCATGCGGAGTTGTGAAAACTTCCTCGGTCGGGATGTTGGGATTGCAGGTGATGCCGTTCTTGGCGGTCGAGGCGCCGCCCATCCACTCATGGCCATCCGCCAGCCCGACCGTCAGGTCGGTGCCCGGTCCAGCGAAATGCAGGGCATGGAAATCATGGCTGTTGAGCCATTCGGTGCGGCCGCGCAGCGCCGCATTGTGCGCCGTCCAGTTGCCGATCGGGTCTTCCACATCCACCCGCGAGGCGGCGAAGATGGCGTCGGCGAGCTTCGCGACCGCCACATCGTCGGCATCGCCGGGGAAAACCTGCCTGGCCCAGGCCAGATCCGGATAGGCGACGATGTTCCAGTTGATGTCGAAGCCGGTGATCTTCTCCAGCGCCGGCTGGTAGGCCATCGAATTGGCCTTGTTGGCGCGCGCCACCTTCGCCGGATCCTGCGCCGACAGGAGCGACGGATCCTCGCCGCGCACGGCAAGCCGGGCTGCGTTGTTGGAGAAGGCCTTAGCCATGCCTTCGTAGAGCCAGCCGGCGGCATGGTCGAAGCCAGCATCGGCGCCGAAGCGGTAGCGCGCCAGCGTCATCTCGTCATCGTTGAAGATCGGCGTCACCAGCCCGGCACCGGCCTTGTAGGCGTGTTCGACGATGCGCCTGGTCAGCGGCAGGGCCGCGATCGACGATGTCAGCACCAGGTCCTGTCCGGGCTGCAATTGCAGCCCCACCTTGATGGCGACTTCCGCCAGCCTGTCGAGCTTCACCGGGTCGATCGTTGCGGAAACGCCGCGCGAATGTGTGGTCATGATCCTGCCTGTCGTCTTGGGATGTTCGATTGAACATAGACCGGTGCCGCGGTGCTTTCCACCGTGATCGTGCCGCTGGGCTCCGCGACCGACGATCCGAACCGCGCCATCGTCGCCGCGATCTCTTCCTTGATCCAGATCATGAAGTCCCGGACCTTGCGGCTCTCGGCCTTGGTGGCGGAGGTCACCAGCCAGTAGCCGAGGCCGCTCTGGGCGCGAATTCCGAACGGCGCCACCAGGCGCCCGTCGGCCAGCGCATCGGCCGTCAGCAATTGCCAGCCGAGCATCACGCCATGGCCGGCGATCGCCGATTCCAGGCACAGCATCGGGTCGGTGAAGCTCGCGCCTTTCTGGAAGGTAACGGGTTGAACGCCGGCGGCCGCGAACCAGCTTTCCCAGTTGATCATGGCCCGCTCGTCGGTGATGGCGCAGGTCTGGGCGAGGTCGCAGATCGACGTAAGTTTTCTGGCAATCCCGGGCGCGCAGACCGGGAAGACTTCCTGCGCCAAAAGCAGCTCCGCCTTTCCACCCGGCCATTTGCCGTCGCCAAGCCGGATGGCAATGTCGACGTCCGAGTGATCGAGATTGGCCAGCCGCACTGAAGCGTCGATACGCAGCAGCACGTTGGGATGCCGGTCGAAGTGCCGCGACAGCCGTGGCAGCAGCCATTTGGAGGCAAAGGCCGGTGCCGCCGAAACGACCAATGTGCACTGGCTGGCTTCGTCGGCCAGTGCCACGGCCTGGGCAAGCTCGCGAAATCCAGTGCCCAGGCGGGCCGCGAAGACGGCGCCGAATTCGGTCAGGACGAGGCCGCTGGTCGTGCGCTCGAACAGTGCCTGGCCGAGCTGTTTTTCGGTGCGGCTGATCTGCTGGCTGACGGCGCTGACGGAAACATTGAGTTCGCCGGCGGCGGCGGCGAGCGAGCCGAGACGGGCGACGGTTTCCACGGCGCGAAGGCCGTTGAGATGAACGCGGTTGAGCATGGCCATTTGAGATTTTCTAAACCGATCCGGCCGAAATCTCAATTGAAACGGATATCGAAACGGCAGACCTTATGGGTGGAAACAGGCCCATGGAGCCGGAAATGCTGAGCATGTTGCTGAAGGCCCTGGTCGCGGCCACTTCGCCGGATGACACGGACTGCGACTTCGATACGCTGAGTTGGCTGACCGATCCGCTTGCCCATCCCGCGCTGGGTGTAATGTCGGAGCGCGAACTCGGTGATGTGCCGTTCCGGTTGACGGCGCGCCGGACCGCGTATGAGACCGTTTCACCGAGCGCCGGTTTCGGCGATCGCTGCTGAGCGCGCGATCGCGATCAGGGCACTGGCCCAACACGAGGCGGATTGTTTCACCCGCTCGCACATCTATTGTGCACTGCAATGACTTCGCCCCAATCGACAGCGCTGCGTTACGCCTTCGCCGGCATGATCGCCATGGCCGTCGCCATGGGCATCGGCCGCTTCGTCTACACGCCGATCCTGCCTGGCATGATGGAGGAACTGCATCTGTCGCCGGCCAATGCCGGCTGGATCGCCTCGGCGAATTATCTAGGCTATCTCGTTGGCGCGTTGGCGGCGGCGGGCAGCTGGGCACATGGACGCGAGCGTTTGCTGATGCTGGGCGCCCTCGGTGCCAGCGCCGTGCTGGCCGCCTCGATGGGGCTGACCGACGCTATGGCCGCCTTCGTCGCCATTCGTTTTCTGGCCGGTCTGGCGAGCGCTTTCGTCATGGTGTTCATGGCCAGCATCGTTTTCAGCCATATCGCGGCCGCCGGGCGCGGCGACCTGCAGGCCTGGCATTTCGGCGGCGTCGGCCTCGGCATAGCGATATCGGCGGCGATGATGACGGTGCTGGTCACCGAGCATGCCGGCTGGGCGCAGGGCTGGCTGTGGTCGGGGGCGATTTCGGCTGGCGGCTTCGTCGCCGTGGCGCTGCTGGTGAACCAGGGTCCGCTCATCAATGGCGAGGTCGGCCGTGAACCGGCGCTGCCGAAAGATCGGTCGCTGATGAAGGTGATCGTCGCCTATGGCCTGTTCGGTTTTGGCTATGTGGTGACGGCGACCTTCCTCGTCGCCATCGTCCGCCAAGGCGGCGGCAGCCGCGTCTTCGAGGCCATGGTGTGGATGGTTGCCGGCCTTGCCGGTTTCCCTTCGGTCTGGCTGTGGCAGAAGATAGCGGCGCGGATCGGGCTTTATGCCGCCTATGCCTTGGGATGCTTCGTCGAAGTTGTCGGCGTTACCGCGAGCGTCGCCGCCGGCGGGCGCATGGGGCCGCTGCTTGGTGGCGTGCTGCTCGGCGGCACGTTCATTGCCATCACGGCACTTGGCCTGCAGGCCGCCCGGCAGCAGGCCCCAGCGTCGCCCCGGCGCATCTTTGCCCTGATGACCGCCTCCTTCGGGCTTGGCCAGATCATCGGCCCGATCGCGGCCGGGCTTTTGGCGCAGGCATCGGGCGATTTCTTCCTCGCCTCGATCGTCGCCGCGGCCGTCCTGGTCGTCTCCGGCGCCGTCACATGGTCGGCTGCGCCAAAATCGCCATGATTTGTGGTCTTGCTCTGCACCGGCATCGGGCAGGCATTTTCTTTCCCCCTAATGTGTGACCTTATGCCGGCTCAAACCTGCTGATTTGCGCATCGATCGAGGAATTCGCCACAGTGTTCGTATCCTTCTTCCCGCAGCCGAAGCTGTTCTTCTCTTCGGCCGCCATCTGGAGCCTTGCGGCGATCCTGTTCTGGTTTTTCGGCGGGGAGCAATTGGGGGCGGTTTTCGGCATGCCGCCTGCTGCTCCCGGAGCGCCACCCATCATCGGCATCGCCATTCTCGTATCGAAGCCATTTCTCTGGTTTTATATCTACTTCACGCTTTGCGTGGCCATCTTCTACGCGTTCTGGAGTTGGTATTCGCCGCACCCATGGCAGCGCTGGTCGATCCTGATGACGGCGGTCATCCTGTTCTTCATCTATTTCAACGTGCAGGTCAGCGTCGCCGTCAACGCGTGGTACGGCCCGTTCTTCGACTATGTACAGGGGCTGATGTCGGGGACCGGAAAGTCGACGAACGCCGAGTTCTACACCGGATTGGCCGACTTCTCATGGCTGGCCCTGGTCGGCATGAACGTGCAGGTGGTCAACGCCTTTATCGTCAGCCATTGGATCTTCCGCTGGCGCACAGCCATGAACAACTACTTTATCGAGAACTGGAGCAGGCTGCGCCATATCGAGGGCGCTTCGCAGCGCATCCAGGAAGATACGATGCGGTTCTCGCAGATCATGGAGGATCTCGGTTCCAGCTTTGTCCAGTCGATCATGACCCTGATCGCCTTCCTGCCGGTGATGATCCAGTTGCAGGCCCACATCAGCGAACTGCCGATCATCGGCGCGATCCCGCAGCCATTGGTGGTCGCGGCACTTGCCTGGTGTCTGTTCGGCACGATCTCGGTGATGATTGCCGGCATGAAGCTTCCCGGCCTGCAGTTCCGAAACCAGCGCGTCGAAGCCGCTTACCGCAAGGAGCTGGTCTATGGCGAGGATCATGCGGACAGGGCGCAACCCGCCACCACCGCCGAGCTGTTCGCCAATGTCCGGCACAATTATTTCCGGCTCTATTTCCACTACATCTATTTCAACGTCGTCCGGTACACCTACCTGCAGGCCGACAACATTTTCTCGCTGCTGATCCTGGGTCCGTCGCTGGTCGCGCACAAGATAACGTTCGGCGCGCTGAACCAGATATCGAACGCGTTCGGCAAGGTGACGGGTTCGCTGCAGTTCCTGCTTACCTCATGGTCGACCATCGTCGAGCTGCAATCGGTGCACAAACGCCTGCGCGCCTTTGAGGCGACGCTGCAAGGCGAGCCGTTGCCCGACATCGACCAGCGCTATCTGGCAAGGCAAGGGGCCGGGGATCCGGCCTAGGAATGCTCTGACGAAACGCCGGTTGGCGGCTCAGCCGCCAACCGGCGCCTGCTTCTGGCCGCCATCCTGCCGCGAGATGTAATCGCGAAAGCTGATGCACTCGACATCTGATTTGACGCAGACTTCGCCGGCAAAATGCTCCAGCGCATTCCAGTAGGCGCCGTCATTCATCAGCGTGAAGTGGAAGCCGAGTTCCAGCGGAAGGCGCTTGCCCCGATATTGCGCGTCGAAGGCGGCGCGAAACGCCTGATAGGTCCGGTCCGCGAACTCGCCGGCGTTGCTCGGCCGCTCGAAGCCGCCGGAATGGCGGACGTACAGATTGTAGTCCATGGCGATCACCGGCCGTGATTTCGGCCCTTCGGGAATCTGCGGCAGGGAAAAGCGGGTGACGCCGCCAACGGTCGGCGGCAGGGCAGGACCCATTGAAACGCCGCTGGCGTCGAACCGATAACCGGCTGTCGGGAGTGCCTCGTAAAGCGCTTTGCCAGTCGACAGATACGGCGCCCGGAAACCCGCCACCGCATGCCGCGCGAATTCCCGCCAGCCCTCGGGTTCGGGCGCAATGCCGTTGATCGCATAGGCGTTCTCAAAAATGTGCTCGAAAGAGGCGAACTCTTTCAGCCAGTCTGCCTTGCTCCAGTCCTTGCCGTCGAAATGACCGCAAGCGTGGCTGGCAATGTCGTGACCCTCATGGGCGGCGAGGCCGATCTGTTCCAGCCGCTCGGCCACGTCCTGCCTGGAGGCGGCAAAGCCGATGTTGGATTTGCCCGCCGTCTTGCCAGGCGCGGTGTATTGGCCGCGTGTCTCGGGCGACAGCAGGAAGACGCAGGACAGGAAATAGGTGAAATGCGCGCCGGTGCGCTGGGCCAGCGCCCGGCTGCGCTTCCACTGCGAGATGTCGCGCGCGCTGTCGAAGGAGATGATCACGATCTGCTTCGGCCTTGCCGGTGCTGGTGGCGCGGGCGGATCGGCCAGGGCCACGCCGGCGGTGGCGAGTGAGGCAAGCGAGAACAAAACAACGCGGGACAAACAAGGCATCGGCAAATTCACGGGCTCCGGGTGGTCGGCAAGCCGGCTATCGCGCAAATGTGGCGCCGGTGCGATTGGGTTTTCGTGGGTTTGCCCCCGGGGACAAACATTGGTTTGCCCGGGGGACAAACAGTTGTTTGCCGGGGACAAACATTTGTTTGCCCCGGGAATAGCCGATTTTCCGGCCGAACCCCTTCCATGCCGACAAAATTTCGCTAAAACGCGGGCTCATGAACCGCCCCGGCCCGGGGCAGGAATGGTTTGATTGATGTCCGACGACAGTTTTATTCGCGAAGTCAATGATGAGATGCGCCGCGAGCAGGCGCAGAAGCTGTGGGACCGTTTTGGCCCGGCCTTGCTTGTCATTGCGGTGCTTGTGGTGCTCGGCACCGCGGCCTTCGTCGGCTATCGCTATTGGGACGAGACGCGCGCCAATCGCTCCGGCGATGCCTTCTCGCAGGCGCTGAAGCTCGCCAATGACGGTAAGAACGATGACGCGCTGGCCGCGCTCGATCAGCTGGAAAAGGATGGCTACGGCGCCTATCCGCTGCTCGCTCGCATGCGTGCCGCGACGGTCAAGGCCAACAAGGGCGACGTCGATGCCGCCGTCAAGGACTTCGACGATGTCGCCGCCGACACCGCCATTCCCCAGGGCCTGCGCGACATGGCGCGGCTGAGGGCGGCGTTCCTGCTCGTCGATCATGGCTCCTTCGCCGACGTGTCGAGCCGCGTCGAGGCGCTGACGTCGGACACCAACACGCTGCGCCACAGCGCGCGCGAGGCGCTTGGCCTTGCCGCCTGGAAGGAAGGCAAGACCCAGGATGCGCTGAAGCTGTTCGATCAGATCGCCGCCGATGATGGCGCCCCGCGCAACACGCGCGAGCGGGCGACCTTGATGTCCGAGCTGATCCGCGGGTCGGGCAGTGCATCGTGACCCCTTGCCCAAGGCGCGCAGCGGTTTGGCACCACGACATGCGTGGAAGATGTAGGGTCGGATGACATTCAAAGTCGCCATCATCGGCAGACCTAACGTCGGCAAGTCGACGCTTTTCAATCGGCTGGTGGGAAGAAAGCTGGCGCTCGTCGACGACACGCCGGGCGTGACCCGTGACCGCCGCGTCCACGCCGCCAAGCTTTACGATCTGCATTTCGATGTCATCGATACCGCGGGCTTCGAGGACGCCGGCGCTTCGACCTTGCCAGGCCGCATGCGCGCGCAGACCGAAATCGCCATCCGCGAGGCGGATCTGATCTTTTTCACCATCGACGCCAAGTCCGGCCTGCTGCCGGATGACAGGACCTTTGCCGAGATCGTGCGAAAATCCGGCAAGCCGGTCGTGCTGGTCGCCAACAAGGCCGAGGCGAAGGGCGCCCAGGGCGGCATGCTGGAGGCCTGGGAACTTGGCCTGGGCGAACCGATCCCGGTTTCTGCCGAGCACGGCCAGGGCATGCCCGAACTGCGCGACGCCGTGATCGAAGCGCTCGGCGAGGGGCGCGCCTTCGGTGAAGACGAGGATACAGACGACGAAGAGGCCGCCGCCAGCGAGGTGCTGATCGGCGAGGACATCGCCGATCCGGACGCCGAGCCATCCTATGACGATACCAAGCCGATGCGCATCGCCGTCGTCGGCCGGCCGAACGCCGGCAAATCGACCTTGATCAACGCGCTGATCGGCGAGGAGCGGCTGCTGACCGGACCGGAAGCCGGCATCACCCGCGATTCCATTTCGGTCGACTGGGACTGGCGCGGCCGCCGCATCAAACTGTTCGACACCGCCGGCATGCGCCGCAAGGCCAGGATCCACGAAAAGCTGGAAGTGATGTCGGTGCAGGATGGCCTGCGCGCCATCCGTTTCGCCGAGATCGTCATCATCGTACTCGACGCCACCATTCCCTTCGAGAAGCAGGACCTGCAGATCGCCGATCTGATCATCCGCGAGGGCCGGGCACCGGTGATTGCCTTCAACAAATGGGACCTGATCGACAACCCGCAGGAACTGTTGGCCGAACTGCGCGAGAAGACCGAGCGGCTGTTGCCGCAGGCGCGCGGCATCCAGGCCGTGCCGGTCTCGGCCGAGACCGGACGCGGCCTGGACAAGCTGATGGATGCGGTGTTGAGAACGCACAAGGTCTGGAACAGCCGTGTTTCGACCGGCAAGCTCAACCGCTGGCTTGAAGCCATCCTGACGCATCACCCGCCGCCCGCCGTCGCCGGACGCCGGCTGAAGGTCAAATACGTCACCCAGGCCAAGACCCGGCCGCCGGGCTTCGTGGTCCAGTGTTCACGGCCGGACGCGATGCCGCAAAGCTATGTCCGTTATCTCTCCAACAGCCTGCGCGAAGCCTTCGACATGCCGGGCGTGCCGATCCGCATCGCGCTGCGCACTTCGGACAATCCGTTCGCCGGCCGCGCGAAGAAGCGTTAACCATAGGGGCGGCGACCCCCTCCGCCGACAGCTGCGGCTAAGCGACTTTCAGCAGGTTCTCTTTCATTTCGGCGCCCTCGGGCAACGCTTCGAACGCCGATTGCAGCAGGATGCCGGCCAGCCGCGCCGCGACCGGATCGAGCTCGGCGTCCTTCTGATGCAGATGCAGCGCCATCTTCGGCAGCGGCGGCAGTCCTAGCATTCCGGGCGCGAGCGCCCGGACATTCGCGGGCAGGCCGATATCGGTGCGGATCGTCAGCCCGAGGCCCGCCGCCACCGCAGCCCATATGCCGCCAAGGCTGGGGCTGGAGAACGCCATCCGCCAGGGCCGCCCGGCACGATCCAGCGTCTCGGTCGCCACGGTGCGCAGCAGGCAAGGCGCCTCGAACACGACCAGCTGCAGCGCCTCGCCATCGTGGGGGCCCGCCTCCATCGGTTTCGACGGGCCGATCCAGCGCGCCTGCACGTCGGCGACATGCCGGCTATACGGCAGCGTCGTACCATCATGCCAGGCGAGCGCAATGTCGAGGTTGCCGGAGAGGACACGCTCGGCCAATTCGTGGCTACGTCCAATCCGTGCTTCGATCCGAACCTTAGGGTGGGCGCGAGCGAAGCGACCGAGCACTTCCGGCAACACGGCCTCGCCGAAATCCTCCTGCAGGCCGAGCCGCACCCAGCCCTCCAGTTCGATGTCGCGGATTGCCAGGGCGGCCTCGTCATTGAGCTCGATCAGGCGCCGCGCATAGCCGAGCATCGTCTCGCCGGCTTCGGTCAGTGACAGGCCGCGCCCCGCTTTGCGGAAGATCGGCGTATCGGCCTGCTCTTCCAGTTTCTTCAGCTGCGCGCTGACGGCGGAGGTCGAGCGGCCAAGCCGCTCAGCTGCCCTCGCAAAACTTCCCAGGTCCATGCCGGTGACGAAAGTCCTCAGCACGTCGAGATCGAAGGTGACGCGGCGCATAAGATCATCCCTATTTTCAGGATTATTGATCAAAATATTCCTGATTTTATGGATGAAGCTATGGCGCTATATGCCTCCCGTCAAGGCCGCTCGGCCGGCGTCACGGGAATGGAATCATGTCTGCCACCGTCATTCGCAACGATTGCCAGCTATCCGGGCGAGGCATCGCCGCGGCCGGCCGGACCTTCGGCCCCAACCACCGCTGGAAGGTTCTTGGCATCGGGGTTGCCGCGAATGCCGGTTTCTCGGCCACTTTCTCCGGCATACCGGCAACGGCGGTCGTGCTTCGCCAGGGCTATCATTTGAGCAATGCCGAGCTTGGCCTGGCCCTCGGTCTTCTTGGACTGGGGGTTGCGCTCAGTGAGCTGCCATGGGGCCTGCTCACCGACCGCTGGGGGGATCGCCGCGTGCTTCTGATCGGCCTCGGTGCAACGGCGGCCTGGCTGCTTGCGATGGCGATGCTCGTCGTGCCGACAAGCTCAAGCATTCCCGATGTCACGTTGCTGGCGGCAAGCCTGCTCGTCACGGGATTGCTCGGCGGCAGTGTCAATGGCTCGAGCGGCCGCGCAATCATGGCCTGGTTCCGGCAGAATGAGCGTGGTTTTGCCATGAGCATCCGGCAGACGGCGGTGCCGCTTGGTGGCGGCCTTGGCGCGCTCGTCCTGCCTTCGCTTGCCCTGGCTTTCGGTTTCGCCGCGGTGTTCGGGCTTCTGGCGGCGGCATCCGCTCTCTCCGCCCTGTTCGCCTGGCGTTGGCTGCACGAACCGCCGATGGCGGGCGACGCCGTCTCATCTGATGTGGCCGGACCGGCACCGTTGCGCAACATCGAGGTCTGGCGCATCTCGACCGCCATCGGCCTGCTCTGCTTTCCGCAGGTGGCGGTCCTCACTTTCGCATCGGTGTTCCTGCACGACTTTGCCGGGCTTGGCACGACGGCGATCAGCGCCAGCCTCGCCGCTGTACAGGTCGGCGCCATGGTCATGCGCGTCTGGAGCGGCCGCTTTACCGACCGCCACGGCAACCGCCGTCAATTTCTTCGCTTGTGCAGTGCGCTGAGCGCGCTGGCCTTCGTGGTGCTCTGGTTGCTGGTTCTGGCCGCTCCCGCAACGCCTTGCAGCCAACCTTTCCTGATCGCTGTCCTGCCCCTGGTGCTTGTCGTTGCCGGCATCTCGGTCTCCGCCTGGCACGGCGTTGCCTATACCGAGCTTGCCACGCTTGCCGGTGCAGGCCATGTCGGAACCGCACTCAGCCTTGCCAACAGCTTTGTCTTCGTCGGCTTCTTCCTGGTTCCGGTGGCCATTCCAGGGCTGCTGCACCTCTGGTCATGGCCCGGCGTGTGGCTGTCGGCAGCCGCCTGCGCCCTGGTCGCCTGGCCGATCTTCCTGCGGCGGACCTGAGCCTCCCGCCGCAAAATCGCCCGACTTCGAACCCACGACCTCTAGCCGACCGAGAAAACCTGACCGACCTCGTTAACGTCCCATCAAGGTTAATGCATCATTTTGCTCTCCAGTGGGGTCAGTTGCGTTCCTGGAGAGAGTTCCGTGCATCGACGTGTCTTGAAGCGGCTGATGGCCGTCGCCGGTGAGAAACGCAGCCTTGTGTCTCCGTTCATCATTGGTCTCGGTATCTGGATCGGCTTTCCGACCGTCGCTGCCTACCAAGACATGACCAGCCTCGTTTCCGGCCTTGAATCGCCGACCACGCGCTGGAATTCCTATGTCGAGAAATCCGTCGCCGGTTCGGTCCACGCCGCCGAGATGCCGTTCGTCGATTCCGACGTCACCAGCTCGATCTCGGGTTCCGGTGTTCGCCTTCCCGGTGTCGGCGCCGTCTCGTTTCGCGGCAAGGGCGGCAAGGTCAGCGGGTCGCCCGACGAGGATCGCGTCGTGCGCGCCGACAAGAAGGGCCGCATCGTCCAGGTCTCTCCCGTGGCGCCACCGAAGAACTTCAATGCCGGCTCGATCTTCCAGCGGACCTCCTCGCTGATGCGGCCGAGCATGGACGGCGATCTGAAAATGGCCTTCGCCAAGCCGCGGATCAAAGGCAAGGAAATCCAGATCGCCGCGGCATTCCATGCGCGTGAGGACAAGAAGCCGGATCCCGGCGTGCCGGCCATGCTTGCGGCCCTGGTCAACAACGACCATCCCGATGTGCTGGCGACCGCCTATGCGCAATCCGCGCCGGACTATGCCAAGGCCTCGCCCTTTGAAGCCCTGCTTCAGGATGAAGAGCCCAACAGCGGCCGCTTCATTCCGCCGATGGCCAAGGGCGACCATTCATGGATCCAGAATCCGCTTCCGGCGAGCGTCTTCTCCGAGCCGGAGCAGAAGTGCCTGGCCAACGGCATCTATTTCGAGGCCCGCGGCGAAGCAGTGCGCGGTCAGGCCGCCGTTGCCCAGGTGATCCTCAACCGGGTCCGCAATCCCGCCTATCCCAATTCGATCTGCGGCGTCGTCTACCAGAACGACAGCTGGTTCAACCGCTGCCAGTTCTCCTTCGCCTGCGACGGCAGGAAGAAGCGCATCGACAATCCGGTCGCCTACAAGACCGCTCAGGATGTCGGCATGGCCGTCACCGCTGGCAAGATCTTCATTCCGGAAGTGGGATCGTCGACCCACTACTATGCCAATTACGTCCATCCCGGCTGGGCCCGCACGATGCAGAAGATGACCAAGATCGGCCTGCATATATTCTACCGGACCTATGGTGGTGGCTGGAGCTGAACGTTCCGCCGCCCGCCCGTCTTTTCGCGCGTTCGCACGGTCGATCGGAGAGCCATTGTCGCGGGGATTCGCGCGGCGCATTCCGCCGATCGCAAAGGGCACGATGTCGCACCTTTCTAATTATTTGATTTTATTAGCTAAAATAGACAGCGCGGAACTTCCCTCCGTGGCTTGACGGGCGCAAACCCTCTAACTATGTTGCCGGCGACTTTAGAAGCGGACGGACGGTGACGGTCTGCCCGGGCAGGGGGGTTGCGATGGCCGAGAAAAACAGGCCAGACGGAACCGGAGAAACCGGCCGCGGCAAGCAGCATGACCCCGAAATCCGCGACGACGATCTTGAGCGACGTCGGCGTGAACTTGGAGCATCGCTTGCGACAAGGCTGCCGAACCGGCTCGAGGGGAAAGACGACGCGAAACCAGTGACCGGATACGGTCAGGCGATCAAACTATCCAGCGAGTTTATCGCCGGGGTGGTGGTAGGCGCCGGCATCGGCTGGATCATCGACCGTATGGCGGGGACATCGCCGTGGGGCCTGATCGTTTTCCTGCTGCTTGGCTTTGGCGCCGGCGTGCTCAATGTCATGCGTTCAGCTGGCGTTGTGGCGGAATTCGGACAAGGTGCGAAGCCGCGCCGCGACCTGGACGACAGCAAATGACCGCCTTTCAGGCGGCATTTGGAAATAGCCGCCTACCATGCGGCAATGGTAATTTAGCCGTACGCGGCATTGACGGGGTTTGAACGTGGCAGCTGACAAGGTCGATCCGATCCACCAGTTCCATATCATCAAGCTGGTTCCGATCGAGATCGGCGGCTATGATCTGTCCTTCACCAATTCCGCGCTGTTCATGGTCGCGACCGTGGTCATTGCCGCGGCCTTCCTGTTCCTGACGACGTCGAGCCGCAGCCTGGTCCCCGGCCGGCTGCAGTCGGTCTCCGAAATGGCCTATGAGTTCGTCGGCAACATGCTGCGCGATGCCGCCGGCACGCAGGGCATGAAATTCTTCCCCTTCGTGTTCTCGCTGTTCATGTTCGTACTGGTCGCCAATCTGCTCGGCCTGTTCCCGTATTTCTTCACCATCACCAGCCACATCATCGTCACCTTCGGTTTGGCCATCATGGTGATTGGCACCGTGATCGTCTATGGATTCATGAAGCATGGCCTTGGCTTCCTGAAGCTGTTCGTGCCGAAGGGCGTGCCCCTCCTGATGATGGTGCTTGTCGTTCCGATCGAGGTGATTTCCTTCGTGTCGCGCCCGGTCAGCCTCTCGGTTCGTCTGTTCGCAAACATGCTCGCCGGCCACATCACGCTGAAGGTTTTTTCGGGATTTGTGGTCAGTCTCAGTGCGCTGGGTGCGCTCGGCATTGCGGGATCGATCCTGCCGCTGGCCATGGCGGTGGCGTTGACGGCGCTCGAATTGCTGGTGGCGCTGTTGCAGGCCTATGTCTTTGCGGTGCTGACCTGCATGTATCTCAACGACGCCCTCCATCCTTCGCACTAATCAGGTTTCCGGCACGACGCCGGATGGAATAGCAACGGAATTTTCAGATCCAAAGGAGTTGAACAAATGGACGCAGAAGCAGCAAAGTACATCGGCGCCGGCATCGCTTGCCTGGGCATGGGTGGCGCGGGCATTGGCCTGGGCAACATCTTCGGCAGCTACCTCTCGGGCGCGCTGCGCAATCCGTCGGCCGCCGACGGCCAGTTCGGCCGCCTGATTTTCGGCTTCGCCGTGACCGAAGCTCTGGGCATCTTCTCGCTTCTCATTGCGCTGCTGGCCCTGTTCGGCTGAGTACTGGGAAGATTGGACAGGCCGGCCGCGCAAGCGGCGGGCCTGATATCTGGGGATAGTCCATGTTCGTGACATCTGCCTTCGCGCAAGAGTCCGCGCCATCAGCCGACACCAGCCACGCTGCGACCGGAGGCGACACGCATTCCGGCACCAGCGTGCCTGCCGAAACGCACGGCACGTTTCCGCCATTCAATCCGGAGACGTTTCCGTCGCAGCTTCTGTGGCTGGCGATCACGTTCGGGCTGTTCTACCTGTTCCTGAAGCGGGTCGTGATGCCGCGCGTCGGCGGCATCATCGATGTCCGCAACGACCGCATCAGCCAGGATCTCGACCAGGCGGCCAAGTTGAAGGGCGAGGCCGACGCCGCCGTTGCCGCTTACGAGCAGGAACTGGCGGAAGCCAAGAAGAACGCGAACTCGATCGGCCAGCAGGCCAGCGATGCGGCGAAGGCGGAAGCCGACACCGCGCGCAAGAAGATCGAGGCCGCGCTCGATGAGAAGCTTGGCGAGGCCGAGGCACGCATTTCTTCCATCAAGGCCAATGCCATGAAGGAAGTCGGCAGCATCGCCGAGGATACCGCTTCGGCGATCGTCGAGGCACTCGTTGGCGGCAAGGCCAGCAAGGCCGAGATCGCGGCCGCGGTCAAATCCGTGGCCCGGTGAGGAGCGCATCATGGACGCTACATCTCTCGCAACGCTCTGGGCCACGATTGCCCTGATCATCTTCCTGGCCATCGCCATCTACATCAAGGTGCCCGGCATGATCGCCAAGGCGCTCGACGCCCGCGCCGCCAGGATCAGCAGTGAGCTCGACGAGGCCCGCAAGCTGCGCGACGAAGCCCAGCAACTGCTCGGCCAATACAAGAAGAAGCGCAAGGAAGCCGAGCAGGAGGCCGCCGACATTGTAGCGGCCGCCAAGCGTGAGGCCGAACTGCTGGCTGCCGACGCCCACAAGAAGACCGAGGACTACGTTGCCAGGCGCACCGCGCTTGCCGAGCAGAAGATCGGCCAAGCCGAGCGTGACGCGGTTGCCGAAGTGCGCGCCAGCGCCGTCGATATAGCCGTCGAGGCGGCACGCGCATTGCTCGCCGCCAAGGTTGACGCCAAGGCCGGAGCCGACCTGTTCAGGTCCGCGCTGCAGGATGTGAAGGCCAAGCTGAACTGAGCGTTCTTCAGTCGCTGACACGAAGCCGCCCGGGCAACCTGGCGGCTTTTTTGTTTGGGAGAAAGCGGCGCGTCAAAGCGGCCAATCTCCGCCCTCGTGGGGAAGATGGAATTGCCACTGCCGTCGCCCTACTCCAGCCCGGCCAAGCTCTCTTCCTCAACCACTTCAGTCCCGCCCAGCCGGAACGGCGCAAACGAGGTGCGATGCAGCCGAGCCACTGGCCCATGCGCCTCGATCGCCGTGCGGTGCCGGACCGTGGCGTAGCCCATATGCACTTCGAAGCCGTAGCGGCCGTGATGATTGCCGCAGCCGCGCATCATGCGGTCGCGCATGACCTTGGCGACGATCGAGGCTGCGGCGATCGATTGGGAGCGCTGGTCGCCCTTGATCAGCGCGCGCCCCTCGCAGGGCAATCCCGGCGGCACGTCGCGCCCATCCGCGAGCGCGAGCTTAGCCTGCACCGGCAGCCCGACCAGTGCGCGGCGCATCGCTTCGAGGCTCGCCTTGAGGATGTTGGTGCCATCGATGCCCTCGGCGCTGATCGACGCCATCGATACGCCGAGAGCGGAGCCGATGATGTGCAGGAACAGCGCTTCGCGCTGCAGGTGGCTAAGCCGCTTGGAATCGTCGAGACCCTCGGGAATATTGGCGGGGTCGAGCACCACTGCCGCCGCGACCACGGGACCCGCGAGCGGGCCGCGACCGGCTTCGTCCATCCCCGCGACCGGCCACAAACCATCGGCCATCGCCTTCGTCTCGAAGGAGAAATCGGGTTTCTCGACGATTTCGAAGAGAGGCGGAGAATCAGAACGCGCGCGAGCCATGTTGCGGCGAGGTTCGCATCGGCTCCGATTCTCCGCAAGTCCCTCCGGGTCGGGTGGGGCGCCGGACCGGGAGGGCACCGTCTGCAGGCCGGGGCAGGCCGGACGGGATTTCTTTGCCACGGCGGCAATGAACAGCCGAGGCGATTTTCGGTTCAGAGCAGCATCAACTGCTCCTGGTCCTTGCCGGCAGCGACGAACTGGTCGGTCCGCAGTGTACGCCGCTCGGCATTGAGGCCGAGCCGCTTGGCGGTGATTTCGAAGCGCCGGCCGATCTGCCAGGCATAGGGCCCGGCGCCCTTCATGCGCTTGCCCCATTCCGAATCGTAGTCCTTGCCGTCGCGCATCGAACGGACCAGCGACATGACGTGGCGGTAGCGGTCGGGATAGTGGCGCAGCAGCCAATCCTTGAAGATCGGGCTGACCTCCAGCGGCAGGCGCAGCACCACATAGCCGGCTTCGCGCGCCCCGGCATGGTGCGCCGAGTCGAGGATGCGTTCCATCTCCTGGTCGGTCAGGCCCGGAATGATCGGCGCCACCATCACCGAAGCGGGGATACCGGCATCCGAAAGCTGCCTGATCGCCTCCAGCCGCTTGGTCGGCGTCGATGCCCGAGGTTCCATCGTCCTGGCCAGCATGCGGTCAAGCGTCGTCACCGACAGCGCCACCTTGGCCAAGCCCCGCTCCGCCATGCGCGACAGAATGTCGATGTCGCGCACGACCAGGGCTGACTTGGTGACGATGCCGACCGGGTGGCCGCGCGCCTCCAGCACTTCGAGGATTTCGCGCATGATCCGGTACTGCTTCTCGATCGGCTGGTAGGGATCGGTGTTGGTGCCGATGGCGATGGTGCGCGGCTGGTAGCCATCCTTTGACAATTCCTTGTCGAGCAGGCGTGCCGCGTCGGGCTTGGCGAACAGCTTGGATTCGAAGTCCAGGCCCGGCGACAGGCCCATGAACGAGTGTGTCGGCCGCGCGAAGCAATAGACGCAACCGTGCTCGCAGCCGCGATAGGGATTGATCGACCGGTCGAAGGAGATGTCGGGCGATTCGTTGCGGGTGATGATGGTGCGCGGCTTTTCCACCTGCACCTCGGTCTTAAAGGGAGGAAGTTCCTCCAGCGAACTCCAGCCGTCGTCGAAGACATGCCGGCTGACAGGTTCGAACCGGCCGGACGGATTGATGCCTGCCGACCGGCCGCGGTTGCGGTCCGGACGGACCCGCATGCCGCTCTGCTCGATCATTGCATTGGCCATTTCGGCTCGTCCTGCTCCGAAGGCTGCAATGTCGGCTCGCATGATCGGTTCCATCTTCGCCCGCTCCCATGGACTGTCCATGTTGTGTCGAATCGCTCTGTTCATGAAATTATTCCTATTTTATCGATGAGAACAAATCAAGAACTTTCTATGGTGCGCTGCAAAAACTGGCGCCGACCAACGCTTTCCGCTATTCGGCTAATCATGCTCAGTGTTCTGATTGAAACGCACAATGACGAGGAGGGGCTCGCCCGTACGCTGGCGACGCTGATTGGCGGCGCGGTCGAGGGCGTGGTGCGTGAGGTTGTCGTCTGCGACACGGGCTCCAGTGACCAGACCCATCGCGTCGCCGAGCATGCCGGCTGCCACTATGTGGGGAGCGGGGGCATCGCCGCCGGCATCCGCCAGGCCAAGGGTGACTGGCTGCTGTTTCTCGAACCGGGTGCGAGGCTGGTGGAGGGCTGGATCGACGCCGTCGTCGCCCATACGGCCAGGCAGACAATAGCGGCCCGGTTCTCGCGGGCGCGGGGCAGCCGTCCACCGTTCCTGGCCCGGGTCTTTTCGGCAAACCGCGCGCTCGCCGACGGACTGGTGATCAGCAAGCGACAGGCGGCATCGCTGTCCAAGAATGCCGGCAGCGCCGAGGCCTTAGCGCGCGGGCTGGCGACCAGACGGCTCGACGCCGAAATCTGGCCAGCGCAGCCGAAGCAGCAGCACCGCTCTGGGGGGTGATTTTTGCAACGGCTCTGCGTGGCGTTGCTTACGACGCCGATTTGCCGCGCCGCAGATGTTCGTCCAGGCGCGGCATGATCTCGACGAAGTTACAGGGCATGTGCCGGTAATCGAGCTGTGGCTCGAGGATGCCGTCCCAGGCGTCCTTGCAGGCGCCGGGCGATCCCGGCAGCACGAAGACGAAGGTGGCGTTGACGACACCGCCGGTCGCCCGGCTCTGGATAGTCGAGGTGCCGATCTTGTCATAGGAAATGCGGTGGAACACTTCCGAAAATCCGTCCATGCGCTTTTCGAAGATCGGCTCCAGCGCCTCGGGCGTCACATCGCGTCCGGTAAAACCGGTACCGCCAGTGGTGATCACGACGTCGATGGCCTTGTCCCGCGACCACGCCAGAACGGCGTCGCGGATTTTTTCGCGGTCGTCGGTGACGATATCGCGGGCGGCCAGGATGTGGCCGGCCTTGGTAATGCGATCGGCCAGTGTCTGGCCAGATTTGTCGTCGGCCAGGCTGCGTGTGTCGGAAACAGTCAGCACCGCGATGCGCACCGGAATGAAGGCACGGCTCTCGTCAATTCTGGCCATCTCGCCCAGCCTCCGACGCCATGCTGCGCGTTGCCGCGACGAACCAGTCGGGCTGGCGGTCGCGGATCTCGGCCGCCGCGCGCTTGGCGACATTGCCGGTCTCGAACAGGCCGAAGCACGTCGCGCCCGATCCGGACATTCGTGAAAAGCCCGATCCGGCCTTATCAAGCCATGAAAGCGCCCTGCCTATGGCGGGCTGCATCGCAAGGGCTGGCCGCTCAAGATCGTTGCGGGTGATTTCCAGCCAGTTGCGCAGGCTGTGAAAATCGATGCTGCGCGGCAGCGGCGGCAGCGGCTCATTATCGCGACGGGAGAGTGCGGCGAAGATTTCCGTCGTCGAGACCGGCACGCCCGGGTTGACCAGCACGAGACCCAGTGCTGAAAAATCCGGCACCATCGACAGTTCCTCACCGATGCCGCGCGCGACCAGCGGCTTTGCCGCCAGGCACATCGGCACATCGGCGCCAAGCGAAAGACCGATCCGCGCCAGTTCGGCGCTATCGAGCTCCAGCCCCCAGCTCTCGGTCAGCCCGCGCAGCACGGCCGCCGCGTCGCTCGACCCTCCGCCCACGCCGGATGCGACCGGAAGGTTCTTTTCGAGCCTGATGCTTACCGGCGGCGTGCTCCGAACGCCGGCGGCCTGCCGCAGGGCGTCGCGGCCCTTCAGCACAAGATTGCCGCCATCGAGCGGTACGTCCGCCGCATAGCGGCCGGACACGCTGAACTCATCGGCGTCGGCCGGCGCGATCTCGATCCTGTCGCCAAAGCGCGTGAACACAGCCAGGCTTTCGATGAGATGATAGCCGTCGGCGCGCCTGCCGGTGACGTGCAAAGCTAGGTTTATCTTGGCGGGTGCGGCCCATGTCCGGACACGCTGACCCGATTCCGCAGTCTCGATTGCGAGTGAAATGAGGGTCAGTCCTTGGCCAGCCGGTATTCGCCGGTCTGCGGATCCTTGACCAGCGTTCCCATCGCGCCGTTGGCCGCCTGTTTTTCGGTGCGCCGCACCTTGGCCGTCACGCGTTCAGCCTCGCGCACGAAGGTGCGGTAACCGAAATAGGCGGCGACGCCGACGACGGCGAAAAAAATGAGCTGCGGCATGTCAAACTCCTACCACGCTGGGCCGGTAAGACCGGCCGGTCGGGTCTTTCGGGCAACCATGCTAGACGCTTTCATGGCTTTTTCAAAGCCCGAAGCGCGCCCACGATGCGCGCTCTTCCGCCGCATTGATGACGCCGCTGGCGGCAGCCGCCGCGATATCGGGCGCCGAAAAGCCCTTGCTCGAGCCGAACAGGCCAAAGCGGCCGAACAAACCGCGCGGCGCCGCCACCAGCCTGAGCTGGGTCTTCGGCCCGAAGCGGGTCTTCAGCACCGTGCGCATGTCGCCCAGCGCATCGACGAGGCCGAGCTCCAGGCCTCGCTTGCCGGTCCAGAAAAGCCCGGTGAACAGGTCCGGATCGTCCGCCAGCTTCGTACCGCGGCGCTCCTTGACCAGATCGATGAAGGTCTCGTGCACTTCGAGCTGCAGCACCTTGAGCCGCTCGACGTCTTCCTTCTTCTCGGGCTTGAACGGATCGAGCACCGCCTTGTTCTGGCCGGCGGTGTGGACACGGCGCTCGACGCCGATCTTCTTCATCAGTTCCGGGAAACCGAACGAGGCCGACACCACGCCGATCGAGCCGACGATGGAGGAGGGATCGGCGAAGATCTCATCGCCGGCGACCGCGATCATGTAGCCGCCGGACGCCGCGACATCCTCGACGAAGACCAGAACCTTTTTATTCTTCTCGACCGCAAGGTCGCGGATGCGCTTGAAGATCAGCCGTGACTGCACCGGCGAGCCGCCCGGCGAATTGATCGAGATCGCGACCGCCGGCGCCTCGAAGGAAAACGCCTTTTCGATCAGTCCGGCGGTGGAAGCAAGCGACAGGCTCGGCCGGAACTGGCCTCCGCCGGCCATGATGGTGCCGTGCAGTCGGATGACCGGAACGGTGACGACGGAGGAGCGCCAGGACTTCGGCAGCAGGCGGTTGAAAAGACGTTTCACGATGGCGTGGTCTCCGGCGATGGGTTGCAGGCATGTAGGGATTTCCCGGCCAACGGCAATGTGTAGGCCGCCAACAGCTCAGTCTCCGAACAGCGAGGCGAGCCCGTTGGTGATCATTTCGCTGCGCTCGTCGGGGCCGTTGCCCGATCGCGCGTGAAGCATCAGGGGCGGACGGATGGCGAGCTTTCCTCGTGCCCCAAGTGCCGCCCGCACGATAATGCGGATTGCGGCCGCGTCCGGGCGAGGGTGCACGGCGAGCATCTCGGCTTCGCCGAAGCGGCCTGAAATCGCGTCGAGAATGGCGCCGAGCTGCTCGGGCCGGGCGATGACGGCAAGTCCGCCGCGCGGCCTGACAACCGCCGCCGCACTGCGGATCCAGCTTTCGAACAGCCCGTCCTCCATGACGTGCGCTTCCTTTCTTAGCGGCTCGGGTGTGGCGCGGTCCCGTGCGGCGTTGAAAGGCGGGTTCATGATGACGAAGTCGAAATCATTGTCGGCAAGGCCGGTGGCGGCCCGGGCGCGGCCCGACACGGTGACATCGGCGACGAGCACGGCAGCGCGATCGCTGAGGTGCGCGTTGCCCGGATGGGCAAGCGTGGCTGCCGCGAAGGCCGCCATCTCAGGCGCGCGTTCGACCAGCACAGCCTGGGCACCCGGACAGCGCGACAGCACCGCAAGACCGGCAGCACCGGCGCCGGCCCCGAAATCGGCGAGCCGTCCGCCAAACGAGGACGGTACGGATGCGGCCAGCATCATTGCATCCATCCCGGCGCGATGGCCGCCATGCTTGGGCTGCACGAGCCAGAACCGGCCGCGGTGGAACGCGTCGACCGTGTGGGCCGGCGTATCCGGGACAAGGGCGGCTGGCGCGGCCGACATTATTTCCCCCGGATCTCGTTGGCGATGCCGGCATCGGTCAGGATGCGGCGCGCGGCGTCGGCCTGGTCGGCATCGACCATGACGCGTCGCGGCAGGATACCAAGCGAGCCGTCGAGCACGCTCATGTTCTGGTCGGCGACGAAGCAGCCGATCCCGGCATCGCGCATCAGCGATTCGACAAAGGAGATGATGACGGCGTCGTTGGTGCGGATGAGCTCTATCATCGCAAGAAACTCGCAGGTTGCGGCGTGCATGTAAACGTGCGGCCGCATTCCCGCATTTCCCGGCGTTGACACGCTGTCGCCGCCGCCGCGCCAATTCGCCACTTGCCGTGGCCGTGCCAGCGGCCCTAGAGTCTTGTCGGGACTAAGGGTGCCGTCGCACGCGTTATACCAAGACGGGAGTGATTGTCGTGGGTGTCGTTCTCAACATCGAAAACGGGAAGCGGGAGCCCGCCTCCATCAAGGATCTCATCGATCTGACTGCTGCCGATATGGGACGTGTCAACGAGCTGATCCTGTCCAAGGCCGGCTCCGACGTCGAGATGATCCCCGAGGTCGCCAATCACCTGATCTCGTCCGGCGGCAAGCGGCTCAGGCCAATGCTGACGCTGGCTGCGGCACAGATGTTCGGCTATGCCGGCGAGGGCCACGTCAAGCTCGCCACTTCGGTCGAATTCATGCATACGGCCACGCTTCTGCATGACGACGTGGTCGATGAAAGCGGCATGCGGCGCGGCAAGAAGACCGCCCGCATGATCTGGGGCAACCAGGCCAGCGTGCTGGTCGGCGACTTCCTGCTCGGCCAGGCCTTCCGCATGATGGTCGATGTCGGCTCGCTCGAAGCGCTCGACATCCTGTCCAGCGCAGCCTCGATTATCGCCGAGGGCGAGGTCATGCAGCTGGCCGCCGCCAAGAACCTCGAAACCACCGAGGACGAGCATTTCGCCGTCATCAAGGCCAAGACCGCCGCGCTGTTTTCGGCCGCCGCCGAGGTTGGCCCGGTCATCGCCCAGGCGACCCGCAACGACCGTGCGGCGCTGCGTTCCTACGGCATGAATCTCGGCCTTGCCTTCCAGCTGATCGATGATGCGCTGGACTATGGCGGCACCAGCAAGGATCTGGGCAAGAATGTCGGTGACGATTTCCGCGAGGGCAAGGTGACCTTGCCGGTCATCCTCGCCTACCGGCGCGGCAGCAAGGCCGAACGCACCTTCTGGAAGCGCGCCATCGAGGACAATGTCACCGACGACGCCGGGCTGGAAAAGGCGATCGGCCTGATGACCCGCCACGGCGCCATTGCCGACACGATCGGGCGCGCCCGCCATTTCGGCGAGATCGCCCGCGACGCGCTGGCGCCGCTGGAAGAGACGCCGCAGAAATCGGCGCTGATCGACGTCATCGACTTCTGCATCAGCCGCGTGAACTGAGCGCCTGACGGCTTCCTGCCGGCGGCCGTCAGTGAAAAGACGCCTGTGAATTCGCCCTGCCGTCTCGACAAGCAGCCCAGTCGCAAATTATCTATAAAACATGGCCAAGGGCACTGACGACACCATCGCGGTCCGCATCGGCAAGGTTTTGGCGGACCGCATCATCTCCGGCGCGATCGAGCCAGGGGCGAGGTTGCGGCAGGATCATGTCGCCGAGGAATTCAATACCAGCCACGTTCCCGTGCGCGAGGCCTTTCGCCGCCTCGAGGCGCAGGGCCTCGCCGTCAGTGAGCCGCGCCGTGGCGTGCGTGTCGCGGCCTTCGATCTGAGCGAGGTCAAGGAGGTCGCCGAGATGCGAGCCGCACTCGAAGTGCTGGCACTGCGCCAAGCCGCGCCGCATCTGACCTCGGCCATTCTCGACCAGGCCGAGGAGGCGACAAAAGCCGGCGACAAATCCCATGACGTCAGGTCGTGGGAAGAGGCCAATCGCGCCTTTCACCGGCTGATCCTGACGCCCTGTGGCATGCCCCGCCTGCTTGCCACCATAGACGACCTGCACGCGGCGAGCGCCCGCTTCCTGTTCGCGGCCTGGCGCTCGGAGTGGGAGACGCGCACCGACCAGGACCACCGGGCGATCCTCACCGCCTTGCGGCAGGGAAACACCGAATCGGCCGCGGCAACATTGGGACGGCATGTCCAATGGATTGGCCGCAAGCCGGTCAAGACAGCCTCCGGCGCCACGCGCGAAGCTTTCGCGATCGTGGGTTGAACGATCTTTTCCCAAGCCCAGGCTTGCTATCGCTCCAGAAATGTGGATTCGATAATAGATCGAAAACAGAAATTATCTATAATTCGGATCGACCGAAGGGAAGCCTATGACCAACCTCGCATTCTCGTCCGCCAGACCGTCCTTCAGCCCGCTGCGTCTCCAGCAGCGATCGCTCGGTTGGCAGGCCGGCGCCGTCGTGCTCGGCACGCTCTTCCTGGCGCTGTCCTCTTACATCGAGGTTCCGATGGTGCCGGTTCCGGTGACCATGCAGACCTTCGCCGTGACGCTGATCGGTGCGCTCTATGGCTGGCGGCTTGGCGCGGTGACGATCGCCGCATGGCTGGTCGAAGGTGCTGTCGGCTTTCCAGTCCTGGCCGGCGGCGCTGCCGGCATTCAGCATTTCGTGGGCCCGACGGGTGGCTATCTCTTTGCCTTTCCTGTCACCGGCGCACTGGTCGGTTGGTTGGCCGAGCGCGGCTGGAACGGCAACAGGGTTTTGCCTGCCTTCGCCGCCATGCTGCTCGGCAATCTTGCCTGCCTGGCTCTCGGCACAGCCTGGCTTGCCGTCATGATCGGCGCCGAGAAGGCCATCACCTTCGGCTTCGTGCCGTTCATCGTCGGCGGGTTGCTGAAATCGGCGCTTGGCGCCGCGACGCTGATGGCGCTCCCGCGCGGCAAGATGAACTTGCCGAAGCCGTGACGGTCAGGCTGCGCGCCCACCATCTCCTTTGCCTGCTCACCTATGTGGGCAAGGGATACAGCCCCGCTTTCACCGCCAATCATGACGGAATCGCGGAGCGCTTGAGCCGGGGCGAGGACATCCTCCTCGTTTCCGGACCAGACGACATCTGCGCTCCGTTGCTTGGCGAGCCGGAACCGCACTGCCTGCGTGACGGCGCGGCCGGGCGGGACCGGCAGGCCGCGGAAGACGTGGAAGCGCTGCTGGCTCGGCCGATCCGGCACGGCATCCGCCTCGATCTCGATGCCGCCATCCTGACAAGGCTGCGGCAGGCGTTTTCGACCGGCCACGTGCGCAAGGCGTGCGGCGGCTGCGAATGGAGCGGGCTGTGCGGCGCGGTGGCAAGCGGCGGCTATCGCGATACGCGGCTGCGGCGGCCTGTTGACGCGCAAAACCGTCCCATTTAGCCATGGTTTGTTAATCGGGTGACCCGATTGTGAATTTCAGGCGGATTGAAGCGCGACCCCAAAAAGGCCATGCTTTGCCTGGAAAGATCGAGTCTGGGTCGATCCGCTGACGCGGAGATGGCGCCTGGCTGAAAGGGATATGATGCAGCAAGGACGTGCGCGCTGGCTGACAAGGCTGGCAATTGTGACGGGCATGGCGATTTCGGCATTGCCGGCCTATGCCAAGCAATCCACCGAACCGGTCAAGATCTCGTCATTCTCGGGCGCCTATCTGGCTGCCAGGATCGCCGAGGGCGACAACGACCTCGACAGCGCCATCGCCTATTACAAGCAAGCCCTGGCCTTCAATCCTGGTGACACAGCCCTGCAGCAGAGCCTGATGCTGTCGCTGATCGCTCAAGGCCGCTTCGACGAATCGCTGGTCTATGCCGACAAGCTCAAGGAAGTGCCCGATGTCGAACGCTTCTCGCGCCTGGCGCTGGCGGTCGACACCTTCCACAAGAAGGATTTCACCAAGGCACAATACTGGCTCAAGCTGTCGCTGGAATCCGATCTCGACCGGCTGATCTCCGGCGTCATGTCCGGCTGGGCCGAGCAAGGTGCCGGCCAGGCCAGCGAAGCGATGGTTTCTATCGACAAGCTGCAGGGGCCGGACTGGTTCGGCCTGTTCAAATCCTTCCACCGCGCCCTGATCGCCGATGCGTCTGGTATGCCTGAAAAGGCCGAGGCTATCTATGCCGCGACGATGCAGGACACCACCGCCGGCGGTGCGGCGCCTGAAACCTGGATGCGCAATGCGCAGGCCTATGCCTCGTTCCTGGCCCGTAAGGGCGACAAGGCCAAGGCGATGTCGGTTCTCGACCAGGCCGAGGCGTTCTCGCCGGGCAAGCTGGAAATCGTCGCCTTGCGCGACAGGATCAGCAAGGGCGACAAGATCGCGCCCTTCGTGTCCGGTCCGTCCGACGGTGCTTCCGAAATCCTGCTCGATCTTGCCACCGCGCTCAACCGTGGCGGCGGCGAGCCATTCGTGCGCCTTTATTTGCAATATGCCTTGGCCCTGAAGCCCGACAGCGACGCTGCCCTCGTGCAGCTCGCCGCCGTGGCCGAACAGCTGAAGAACGGCGAGGGCGCCATCGCACTCTATCGGCGCATCCCCGACTCTTCGCCACTGAAGGAGATTTCGGACCTGCAGCTTGGCCTCAACCTTGCCGATCTCGACCGCCATGACGAGGCGATCACGCATTTGAAGGCCTTCGTCGAAGCTCATCCAAACGACATGCGCGCCTATCTGGCGCTCGGCGGTGTCTACTCCTCGAAGGAGGATTTCCGCTCCGCCGCCAATCTCTACGACAAGGCCGTCGAGGTGCTGAAGACACCGACCGCCGCCAATTGGAACATCTTCTACCAGCGCGGCATCGCCTATGAGCGGCTGAAGGAATGGCCAAAGGCCGAGCCGAATTTCCGCAAGGCCCTGGAATTGCAGCCAGACCAGCCGCAGGTGCTGAACTATCTCGGCTATTCCTGGGTCGACATGAACACCAACCTGAAGGAAGGGCTGGAGATGATCCAGAAGGCCGTCGATCTCAAGCCGAGCGACGGCTACATCGTCGATTCCCTGGGTTGGGCTTATTTCCGCCTCGGCCGGTTCGATGACGCGGTGCGCGAGATGGAACGCGCGGTCTCGCTGAAGCCGGAAGATCCGGTTCTGAACGACCATCTCGGCGATGCCTACTGGCGCGTCGGCCGCAAGCTGGAAGCCACCTTCCAATGGAACCAGGCCCGCGACCTGAAGCCGGATCCCGACGTGCTTGCCTCCTTGCAACAGAAGCTGATGAAGGGCCTGCCGCCGATCGAGTCCAACACGGCGCAGGAGACCCCGAAGGTCAAGCCGGAGCCGGTTCCCGCCCCGAAGGGGTGAAACGCCTTTTTGGAATCCGAACGGGGCTCTCGGAGCCCCGTTTTCGTTTTGATGTCCGTCTGCTCAGAACGCGCTCAGAACATCTTTCGATAGACGACGAAGCCAGAGCGTTCGCCGACCTTGTCATATAGCTTCATGGCGGTGTGATTGGTTTCATGCGTCAGCCAGTATACTCGGCCGGAACCGGCCTCCTTGGCGCGCTCGTAGACGCCTTCGATCAGCGCCCGGCCGACGCCTTTGCCGCGCGAGGCTTCGTTGGTGAAAAGATCCTGCAGATAGCAGTTCGGCGCGATTGCCGTCGTGCTGCGGTGGAACAGGTAGTGGACGAGGCCAAGCAACTCGCCTTCGTTTTCCGCGACCAGCGCATGCACTGGCTCATAGGCGTCGAAGAAGCGGGACCACGTCATTGCCGTGATGTCGCTTGCCAGCGCCGTCTCGCCCGAACGGCCATAGAAAGCGTTGTAGCCGTCCCACAGCGGCAGCCATCGGTCGAAATCCTGGCGCGTGACGGGGCGGATGGTGACGGGGTTGGACATGGCTTGACCTGTCGTCGTTGACATAGGTGATACAGGGCTTCGAAGAGAGCGCAGGTCGCCACGTCCGGCAATGGGCCAGCCGCTCACAAAGCTTTCGACCGGTCCTGCAAAGGTCGCGGGCGCGCGCCTTGCTTGACGCTTCGCCGCCGTGTCTCTAGGACGTGGCCGCAAGCTAGCCTGTGTCGCCGAGGCCACCGTGACGATTGAAATCCCAGCCCATATGCATCCCAGCCGCTCATTCCAGGGGCTGATCCTCACTTTGCACAATTACTGGGCGGCTTATGGCTGCGTCATCCTCCAGCCCTATGACATGGAGGTCGGCGCCGGCACCTTTCACCCGGCAACGACGTTGCGCGCGCTAGGGCCCAGGGGCTGGAACGCCGCCTACGTCCAGCCTTCGCGCCGTCCCAAGGACGGCCGCTATGGCGAGAATCCCAACCGGCTGCAGCACTATTACCAGTACCAGGTGATCCTGAAGCCCAATCCACCGAACCTGCAGGAGCTTTACCTCGGCTCGCTTGCGGCGATCGGCGTCGATCCTCTGCTGCACGACATACGCTTCGTCGAGGACGATTGGGAAAGCCCGACTTTGGGCGCCTGGGGGCTTGGCTGGGAATGCTGGTGCGACGGCATGGAGGTGTCGCAGTTTACCTATTTCCAGCAGGTCTGCGGCATCGAATGCGCGCCGGTGGCGGGGGAACTCACCTACGGCCTGGAGCGCCTGGCCATGTATGTGCAGGGCGTCGACAATGTCTACGACCTCAACTTCAACGGCCGCGAGGGCGCCGACAAGGTGACCTATGGCGATGTGTTCCTGCAGGCCGAGCAGGAATATTCGCGCCACAATTTCGAATACGCCGACACGGCGATGCTGCTCAGGCATTTCGAGGACGCCGAGGCCGAGTGCAAGGCGCTGCTCGAGGCCGGCGCGCCGGCCTCGAACGACAATCTGCCGATGCACAAGATGGTCTTCCCGGCCTATGACCAGTGCATCAAGGCCAGCCATGTCTTCAATTTGCTGGACGCGCGTGGCGTGATCTCTGTCACCGAGCGCCAGAGCTACATTCTGCGTGTGCGCAATCTGGCGAAAGCCTGCGGCGAGGCGTTCTTGAAGACGCAGGCCGGTGGATTGGCGGCCTGAGCATCAAGCGCCCTCGGTCATTTCGAGGGAAGCATTGATCGGCGGCAGGATCTGGCCGCTCGGACCAGCCATTGTCCTTAGCGCCTGCCGCACGCCCGGCATCGAGAAGGCGCCGTGGGCCTGCGCGGTGAAGCAGGCGCTGAGCGCAAGGATCTGAAGAAGTCTGGATGCCGTTTTCATTGTCGTTCAGCCAATAGTTCCCTGTCTGAGCGTGGGTCGCTTCAGCGCAGCTTTCGGTTCATGGAAATCTTTGATCCAAGGACGGGCGGGTTCGGCTCGTCCCGACAGGCCTATTGAAATTTATGGAAAGGGTGACAGCGGCCAGCCGAGTTGCTATGCCCCGCCCGGACCACTCTCCCGCATGAGCTGACCCCGATGCCTGACCTGCTTCTTGAACTTCGTTCCGAGGAAATTCCTGCCCGCATGCAGCGCAAGGCGGCGGGCGATTTGAAGAAGATGCTGACCGACGGTCTGGTCGAGGCGGGTCTCACCTATGAGGCGGCGCGTGAGTATTGGACGCCCCGGCGCCTGACGCTCGATATACGCGGGCTCACCGCACGCTCAAAAGACATTCACGAGGAAATCAAGGGTCCGTCGACATCGGCGCCAGAACAGGCGCTCCAGGGCTTCCTGCGCAAGGCCGGCCTGTCTTCGATCGCCGAGGCGCATGTCCATTCCGACCCGAAGAAGGGCGACTTCTACGTCGCCCATATTTCGAAGCCGGGCAGGGCGGCCGAAGAGATCATCGCCGGACTGGTGCCTGACCTCGTCCGCGATTTTCCGTGGCCGAAGTCGATGCGCTGGGGACCGGCCTCGGCCAAACCGGGCTCGCTGCGCTGGGTGCGCCCGCTGCAGTCGATCCTGTGCACCTTCGGCCCCGAGACCGAGGAGCCGGTGGTGGTCGATTTCGAGATCGACGGCATCCGTTCGGGCAACATCACCTACGGCCACCGTTTCCTCGCGCCCGGCGAAATCACCGTGCGCCGCTTCGACGATTATGTGGGCAAGCTGGAGGCGGGCAAGGTCGTGCTCGACGCCGACCGTCGCAAGGAGATCATCCTCGCCGACGCCCGCAACCTCGCCTTCGCCAACGGGCTCGACCTGGTCGAGGATGAGGGGCTGCTTGAAGAAGTGTCCGGGCTGGTCGAGTGGCCTGTCGTGCTGATGGGCGAGTTCGAGCAGGCTTTCCTTGCCATTCCGGCGGAAGTGATCCGGTTGACCATCCGCGCCAACCAGAAGTGTTTTGTCACGCGGCCGCAGGGGGAAAGCGAGGCGCTTTCCAACCGCTTCATCCTCACCGCCAACATCGAGGCGAAGGACGGCGGCAAGGAGATCGCCCACGGCAACGGCAAGGTGGTGCGCGCTCGCCTGTCCGACGCGCTTTATTTCTGGACGACCGACCAGGGCGACCTGCCCGATCTCGACCAGCTCCGGGCATCTGCCGAAAAATTCGGCCTCGATCTGAAGAAGCCGCTCGACCAGCGCATGGCGCGGCTCGACCATCTCAATGTGACCTTCCATGCCAAGCTGGGCACGCAGGGCGAGCGGGTGGGGCGCATCAAGCGATTGGCGGAAGAATTGGCGCCGGTCGTTGGCGCCGATCGTTTGCCTGCAGGTCGCGCTGCCGTTCTGGCCAAGGCCGATCTCACTACCGAAATCGTCGGCGAATTTCCCGAGCTGCAGGGCGCCATGGGCCGCAAATACGCGCTGCTGCAAGGCGAGCATTCCTCGGTCGCCGCAGCGATCGAGGAGCATTACAAACCGCAGGGCCCGTCCGATCGTGTGCCGACCGATCCGGTATCGATCGCTGTGGCGCTGGCCGACAAGCTCGACACGCTGGTCGGTTTCTGGACAATCAACGAGAAGCCGACGGGATCCAAGGATCCGTACGCGTTGCGAAGGGCGGCGCTCGGGGTGGTGAGAATTTTGATTGAGAACGGGATTCGATATCCACTTCTGCAATTGCCGGTGTACGAGGTTATAGAACCCAGCTATCGACCGAAAGTGTCTATAGTTGACGATCTGACTTCCGATGATTTTTACCGCGATGATTTCGACAACATTATCGAATCGATCGAGGACGATCAGGTGGAGCAGGTCGATCGCGAGTTGTTGGAAAGAGCGATCAGATTTGCGCGTAGGCAATTCGATCTTGAGAAGTTCGAAGATTCAAAATCTGAAGAAGATGGCTCACGGTATCACATTGAGATCAAGGGGCCGGTTTTTGATTTTGCCAACCCTCACCGCGACCTCCTCGCCTTCTTCCACGATCGCCTGAAAGTCTACCTTCGCGACCAGGGCGCGCGCCACGACCTCATCGATGCGGTCATTACTCCACAGTCCGATGACCTCCTGCAGATCGTGCGCCGCGTCGAGGCGCTCGGCTCTTTCCTCGACACCGAGGACGGCAAGAACCTGCTCGCCGGTACCAAGCGTGCCGCCAACATTCTGGCGGCCGAGGAGAAGAAGAAAACGGCGGTCGCCGAAACCGTCGAGCCGGCGTTGTTCCAGCAAGATGCGGAGAAGTCGCTGTTTGCCGCGGTGAATCAGGCCGAGAAGCAAGCCGGCGAAGCGATTCAAAACCAAGACTTTTCGGCTGCCATGCTGGCGCTTAGCGTGTTGCGTGAACCCGTTGATTCATTCTTTGAGCATGTTCTCGTGAATGATGAGGACCTGTCCGTGCGTGCCAACCGACTGGCGCTGCTCGCGCGCATTCGCACGGCTACCGGTCAGGTCGCGGATTTCTCGAAAATCGCTGGTTGAGAAGCACTTTGCCGAAAAGTCGGCACCGATTTTCTCGGACAAACGGTTTCCGTTTGTCCTGAGATCACGCCGGGATAGAGGGGCCGCAGGCCCCGGGAAAAATATGTTCCGGCCGGCCCTTCGAGCCGGCTTACAGTCATATGACGATGATCTCTCCGTGGCAAAAGGGGCGTGTTCCCCATCCCAACGGAGGCTTCCATGAATTCCGATCACGAAATCGAAGTGACAGAAGAAACCTCGGCTCCTGCCGAGCCGCTTGAATCCGCTTCCGAAACCGCCCTCGATCACGCCGCTGCGATCACGGTCGAAGCCGCTGATCTGTCTGACGAAGACGGAGATGGCGATGACGAGGAAGGCGACGATGAAGACGGTGAAGAGTCTGACGAAGACGACGCCGATGACACCGTGAAGGCCGAAGGCGATGACGCCGAAGAATCCGAAGACGGCGAGTCCGAAGACGACGACGACAAGGAAGAAGCAGCCTGATTTTCAGTTAACAGGTTCTCGAGGGCGGCGCTTTCGCGCCGCCCTTCCGCCGTCTTCCCAAATTGATTTGATCAGTTCTCCAGGATGCTGACGCGCACGCTGTTTTCATAGACGTCGACCTGGATCAGCGGCTCGCCATTGACGATGGCGCGCTTGGTCGAGGAACTCATCGCGCCAGGGCGCTCCAGCATGCGCTGCAGGTCGGCGCGCTGGTCGTTGGTCCTAAACCAGGCGTCGCCCTCGTCGTCGCCGTCGCGGCGATGGAATTTGTGCCAGTTGGCGCGGTCTTGCCGCACCATCTGCGCGGCGCCATCCAGCGCATAGCCGTCGCTCGCCTGGTGGTCGCGATCAGAAATGCGCGCGACATAGGATCCCAGCATGTCGTCCGCTTGGGCCACGCCACCAAGCAATGACGCCAACAGAAGCCCTGCCACGGTAACGGTCTTCGAATTTTTCATGAGCAACCCCCTCTGCCTTGAACGATGCAATTGCGTCCGCTGGAGCCGCTTGGCGAAAATCAGCCGCAGGGCCGCCAGCAAGATACTCTAGACGAAATTCGCCGGACAGTGGTGCGCAGGACGCCAGACCGCCGTCAAGCCGCTGCGCATTTTGCCCGTCCGGTTTGCGTGGTCGCTACTTGACCTTGCCGGCTCCTGAAGCAGGCTGGTGGGCTGGCGGTGGCGGCGCGGCTGCCGCCGGTGCCGCTGCTTTCCCGTGCGCTGCCGGCGCGGGGGCTGCCGAGGCTGTCGCCGTGGCGGGGGCGGTTGGGGTGGCTGGGGCCGTTGCCGCGGCCGGCGCCTTGGCCTGCATGGGTGTCGAGAAAGCGCCGCCGACGACGCCGCCCCTAATGATCATCGGGCTCTGCGCGAAGGAGTGCCTCGCCTCGGCCTTGCCGGGGATTGCCGCGACCTTTTCGTAGGTGACGTCAGGCTCGCCAAGCACAACGACGGACACAACATCGCTCGCCTTGCCGTCGGCCGCCTTCAGCGCAAGGATGGAGGGTGTCGAGGCCGGCGCACCGGGAAAGACCAGCGACGAGGCCTGAGCCCCGCCACCCATTGAGGCCAAAGTGATGGCAAGCGCTCCCCAGATACGAACAGACACCGACATAGCTCCCATTGCCCAGAAGCCGCACGATAGTACTCGGCGATTGATGCCGGCTTTCGTGGAAAGATGGCATTTTAGGAATTGATGAATTGCCAATGCCCGCTTGCCCCGGCGGCCCCGTCGTATTACGCAGCCGGCATCCGCGAGGTGACGAGAGTGGCTGAAATACTTGCCGTCGGCGAAGCGATGGAACCGGCGTTGGCGCTGCTCCTGGGCGGCGATGTCGTCGCCATCCCGACGGAAACCGTCTACGGGCTTGCCGGCGATGCCACCAACGGCATTGGCGTGGCGCGCATTTTCGAAGCCAAGGGGCGGCCGCGTTTCAATCCGCTGATCGCCCATGTCGCCGACATGGCGATGGCCGAGCGCATCGCCTCGTTCGATCCGCTGTCCAGGAAGCTCGCGCTTGCCTTCTGGCCGGGTCCGCTGACGCTGGTACTGCCACAGCGCCCCGGCAACGGCATTCATCCGCTGGTCACGGCCGGGCTCGACACGATCGCCGTGCGCATGCCGAGGGGTTTTGGCGGCGACCTGATCGCCAGGCTTGGCCGACCGCTTGCCGCGCCCAGCGCCAACTCATCCGGCAAGATCAGCGCGACGACGGCGCAGGCGGTGGCTGCGGATTTAGGCGGGCGCATCAAACTGGTGGTCGATGGTGGCGCCACGCCGGTCGGGCTGGAATCGACCATCGTCAAGGCCGAAGGCGAAAGGTTGCGCCTGCTTCGGCCCGGCGGCATTGCCGCCGACGAGATCGAGGCGGCCATCCGCGTGGAGCTGCTGCGCGGCGGCATTGCCGGCGTCGAGGCGCCGGGCATGCTTGCCTCGCACTACGCACCGGGCGCGGCTGTTCGGCTCAATGCCGGCACGGTTGGTGAAGGAGAAGCGTTGCTTGCCTTCGGCGACCAGCGCGCGGAAGGCTGGCGCGGCGCGACCGCTTTCCTCAACCTCTCGCTGTCAGGTGACCTGCGTGAAGCGGCAAGCAATCTCTTTGCCTACATGCAGGATTTGGACCGTAGCGGCGCGCGGATTATCGCCGTCGAGCCAATTCCCTTTGACGGGCTCGGCGAGGCCATCAACGACCGGCTCTCCCGTGCCGCCGCTCCTCGTGACAACGCACAGCCCACAACGTAGTTTTCCCAGATGACCGCAACCGCAAAGACACTCGATCCCGCCCTCATCGATCGTTTCGCGGCGATCGTCGGCGACAAATATGCGCTGCGCGACCAGCAGGACATCGCGCCTTATCTGATCGAGCGACGCGGCCTCTGGCACGGCGCGACGTCCCTGGTGCTGCGGCCGGGCAGCGTCGACGAGGTCAGCCGGATCATGCGGCTGGCGACAGAGACCGGAACGCCGATCGTGCCGCAAAGCGGCAACACCGGGCTGGTCGGCGCGCAGGTGCCGGACAGATCCGGTCGCGAGATCGTCCTGTCGCTATCGCGGCTGAACCGCGTCCGCGAGATCGATGTGCTGTCCAATACGGTCACGGTCGAGGCCGGTGTCATCCTGCAGACCTTGCAGGAAGCGGCCGATGCCGCCGACCGGCTGTTTCCGCTGTCGCTCGCCGCGCAAGGCTCCTGCCAGATCGGCGGCAACCTGTCGTCCAATGCCGGCGGCACCGGCGTGCTGGCCTATGGCAATGCGCGCGAACTGTGCCTCGGCGTCGAGGTGGTGCTGCCGACCGGCGAGGTGTTCGACGATTTGCGCAAACTGAAGAAGGACAACACCGGCTACGACCTGAAGAACCTGTTCGTCGGCGCCGAAGGCACGCTCGGTGTCATCACCGCCGCCGTGCTCAAACTGTTCCCGAAGCCGAAGGGGACGGACGTCGCCTTCGTCGGCCTGTCGTCGCCCGAAGCCGCCCTTTCCCTGTTCAGCCTGGCCATGGACCGCGCCGGGGCCGCACTCACGGCCTTCGAACTGATCGGCAAGCGCCCGTATGACTTTACCCTTGCGCACGCCCAGGGCGTCGTGCGGCCGCTGGCCGAAGACTGGCCCTGGTACGTGCTGATGCAGATATCGTCCGGCCGCTCGGCGGAGGATTCTCGGGCGCTGATCGAGGATGTGCTTTCGGCGGGTCTAGAGCAGGAATTCGTCGGCGATGCCGTCATCGCCGCCAGCCTCGGGCAGGGCGATGCCTTCTGGGATTTTCGCGAGCTGTTGCCCGAGGCACAAAAGCCGGAAGGCGCTTCGATCAAGCACGACATTTCGGTGCCGATCGCATCGATACCGCGCTTCATAAGGGAGGCCGCCGGCGCCGTGGCGTCAGTGAGCGCCGGCGCCCGCGTGGTCTGTTTCGGCCATATGGGAGACGGCAACCTCCATTATAACATTTCACGGCCCGTCGATGGCGACGACGAGGCGTTCCTGGCGCTCTATCATGCGATGAACAAGGCCGTGCATGACGTGGTGCGCAGCCTGCACGGTTCGATCTCGGCCGAGCACGGCATCGGTCAGTTGAAGCGCGACGAACTGATCGCCACCGCGCCGCCGATGGCCATCGATCTGATGCGCCGGGTAAAGGCTGCCTTCGATCCGGCGGGCATCATGAATCCTGGTAAGGTTATCTGATCCTTTCACCATCCTGTGGCTGGTGGCATTCCGATAACCATCCCTGAGATCAGCAAAATTTAACCGACTTTCTTAAGCGCGGCGGTAAGGAGCCGGCGCTACTGTTTCCCCATAACGAGGCCGGGAAAACTGGCCCGGAGAGAACCGGACACCGGCTCTCAGGAGACAGACAGGAAGGCGCTCTATGAACGTGAACACTGGACTGAAGCCAGTCTGGGCGGGACGCAACATGCGTCTCGACCCATTCCGCCTGCCGCAGGTGGTGAGCTATGCCACGCGCGACGATTATGGCGACGTAACCTTCACCATCGACCAGCGCGGCGCGGTGATCCGCCGCCTGCTCGAGATGAGCGGCCTGCCGGCGATCATCGTGCTGCCCGCCAATGCATTTCGCGGCGTCGCCGCCCGTGCGATGGAGGATCCGGAAGGCAATGTCACGGTGACCCTGGAACTCCTGCACAACGATCCGATGCTGTCGGTGCCGCTGCTGGTGGCCGACGATCTCGAAGACGTCGCCGCCGACTGGCGCGCCTGGGCCGACGCCTACCGTCTGCCGATGCTGCTGATCGAATCCGATGGCGTCGCCCGCACCCTGGAAGAATCGCTCGGCGCCGCCATCAAGACATTGCCGCCGCGGGAGCGCCGCAAGGGCCGCGTTTCCAATATGCGCCGCCCCCGCTTCCTTGCCCGCCGCAGAGCCGGTGACCTCGGCCTCAGGCTGGTGATCGGCGGTGAGGAGATCATTTCAAGAGACTAGCGTTCTTCTCCCCGTATAGAGACGGGGAGAAGGAAAAGCCACTACACCAGCGGCTTCAGCGCCACCCACAGTGCGCCGCCGATCAGGCCGAGGAAGATCAGCCAGCCGACCTGGTTATTCGACCGAAACAGCCGCAGGCACTGGTCTGGATCGTCGATATCCAGAACCGCGATCTGCCGGGCCATGTGGGCGCCGGCGGCGATCAATCCCGCCAGTGCCACCACCGGGGCCTGCGCCGAGGCGAAGGCGATGGCGAAGCAGATCAGCGTACCGCCATAAAGCCCCGCGAGCCATGCCTTGGTGTTGTCGCCGAACAGCCGCGCGGTCGAACGTACGCCGACAATGGCGTCGTCTTCCTTGTCCTGGTGGGCATAGATCGTGTCATAGCCGATCACCCACAGGATCGAACCGATATAGAGCATGATGGCGGGGCCATCGAGATCACCGAACTCGACCGCCCACCCCATCAGCGCGCCCCAGGAAAAGGCGAGGCCGAGAAACAGTTGCGGCCAGTTGGTTATCCGCTTCGTGAATGGATAGACAGCGACGATCACCAGCGAGCAGACGCCGAGCAGAATGGCAAAGCTGTTGAACTGCAGGAGAACCGCCAGGCCGACCAGGGCCTGCAGGACAAGAAACAGCCAGGCCCGCCGGCGCGTGGTCTGGCCGGACGGTAGCGGGCGTGAGCGGGTGCGTTCGACCTGGTTATCGATGTCATGGTCGACAATGTCGTTATAGGTGCACCCGGCGCCACGCATGGCGATGGCGCCAATCAGGAAGAGCACAAGGTACAAGGGCGCCGGCAGCAGCGAGAGCAGCGGGTCGCCTGGGCGCGGATAGGCGCTCGCCGCAAGTGACGCCGACCACCAGCATGGCCACAAAAGCAACTGCCAGCCGATCGGCCTGTCCCACCGCGCCAGCTGCGCATAGGGCCAGATCGCGCGCGGCAGCACGCGATAGACCCAATGGCGGTTCGGCGCATCGGCGACGCGACCCTGGGCCGCTTTTGACTGGACAGGTTCCATCGGCATGGAGTGGCAGCAGTGGCGGAAACCGTCAAGCGGCAAGCGGAGGAGCGGCGGCCCGCCAACCGTCACGACGCGAAGATGTCGCGTGTGGAAAACCAGACTTTCGCCACCGCGATGAAAGCCAGCGCCGCATTCGACACGCGCTGATGCGTATCGTGGGTGAGAATGATGCGCTGCATGGGCAGCGGATCCGACAGCGGTTTGCAGACGAGGCGCAAGCCGTCATAGCTGCGGTCGCCATGCGGGCGGGTATAGCTGACCGCGACGCCGAAGCCGTTGGCCACCATGCTGCGCTGGAGTTCGAACGAACTTGTGCGCATGTCGGCCACCGGCGACAGGCCACGGCCGCGGAACAGGTCGAGCATATGCTGCCAGCTATGCGGCTGGTCGGTCGTGATCAGCGGGTAGGCGGCCAGATCCGCCAGGCTGACCTCGGGGTGGCCCGCCAGTGCATGGCCCGCCGGCAGCAGCGCATGCGGCCGAAGCTCGTGCAGCAGGATGCGGGCGAAATGCGACGGCAGGCCGAGATCGTAGCTGAGGCCGAGGTCGACTGTGGCGTCCGCCAGGCGTCGCCCAAGCGTCTCGAACGTCTCGTCACGGACGACAACCGCGACCGCTGGATGACGTTCGGAGAAGGCGCGGATAAGGCCCGGCGCGAAAAAGGGCGCCAGATCCTCGAAGCAGCCGAGCACCAGCTCGCCACCGATGGCTGAATTGCCCGCCCCCAGGCTCATGAGTTCGTCGGTCTCGGCAAGAACCTGCTTTGCCTTCGCTACCACGACACGGCCGAACGAGGTCAGCGAAACGCCGCTTCCCCGCTGGCGTACGAATAGTTTCTGGCCGAAATCCCTTTCGATGGTGTCGATGGCCACTGAAACCGACGGCTGCGAAATGTTGATCGCTCGCGCCGCGCCGGTGACGCTGCCATGGCGGGCGACGGCGATGAGATAGCGGAGTTGCGTGAGCGTAAGGCTCATAGCCAAAACCTATGTGTCAGATGAGAAGTTATTATTTTACTGAATGAGAGGACATTGCGATAGTGGCCTCGATCCTGAGAGGAGGACACCATGGCTTCCCAAACCGCCACGCAGCCAATCGTCACCGAAATCATCGATGCGCGGACAATTGCCGACTACCAGCGTGACGGCGCGGTCTGTATCCGCGGCGCCTTCAAGGGCTGGGTCGACACGATTGCCGCCGGCATCGAGCGCAACATGCGGAGCCGCAGCGCCACCGCGTCCGACATCGCTGGCGGCAAGGGCAGCTTCTTCGACGACTACTGCAACTGGGAGCGTATCCCTGAATTCGTCGATGTCGTGCGCAATTCGCCGGCGGCGCGACTGGCGGCCGCGGTGATGCAGTCGCGCACCGCGCAGTTCTTCCACGACCATGTGCTGGTCAAGGAGCCCGGTACGCAGAAACCGACGCCGTGGCACCAGGACATCCCCTATTATTTTGTCGACGGCCAGCAGACGGTGAGCTTCTGGATCCCCATCGATCCGGTGAAGGAAGCGACGCTGCGCCTGATCGCCGGCTCGCACAGATGGGACAAGATGATCCTGCCGGTGCGCTGGCTGGACGACGGCAATTTTTACGCGGCCGAGGGCGATTATCGTCCGGTGCCCGATCCCGACACCGATCCGTCGATGAAAGTTGTCGAATGGGAGATGGAGCCGGGCGACGCCATCCTGTTCGACTTCAGGACGGCACACGGCGCGCGCGGCAATATGACCGCGGCCCGGCGCCGGGCGTTGTCGCTGCGCTGGGTCGGCGACGATGCCCATTATGTCGAGCGACCGGGCCGCACCTCGCCGCCCTATCACGGCCATGGCATGCAGCCGGGACAGAAGCTGCGCGAGGATTGGTTTCCGGTGGTCTTTCAGGGCTGAACGAGCGCCGGAATAGGGGCGGTGGTGGCCGGCGCCCTATTCGACAGGGATAACGTTCCCGTGCGCAATCCACCCTGATGCCTTGACCCGTCGCCCAGAGAGCAATAGCGGGTTGTTTTCTCTATGGGATAGGCGGCATCAAGAGGTGGCCATGAACGTTCTTCTTCTCGGCTCCGGCGGCCGCGAACATGCGCTGGCCTGGAAGATCGCCGCTTCGCCGCTGCTGACCAAGCTCTACGCGGCCCCCGGCAATCCGGGCATCGGCGGCGAGGCCGAACTGGTGAAGCTTGATATCACCGATCATGCCGCGGTCGTTGCCTTCTGCCGGGAGAAGAAAATCGATCTCGTCGTGGTCGGCCCGGAAGGGCCGCTCGTCGCCGGCATCGCCGATGATCTGCGCGCCGAAAACATCCGCGTCTTCGGGCCTTCGAAGGCCGCCGCGCGGCTGGAAGGTTCGAAGGGTTTCACCAAGGACCTCTGCGCCCGGTACAACATTCCGACCGCCGCCTATGGCCGGTTCGGCGACCTGGCCTCGGCCAAGGCCTATGTCGAGAAGACGGGCGCGCCGATCGTCATCAAGGCCGACGGGCTCGCAGCCGGCAAGGGTGTCACCGTCGCCATGACGATGGACGAGGCACGGGCGGCACTCGCTTCCTGCTTTGACGGGTCCTTCGGTGCTGCCGGCGCGGAGGTGGTGGTCGAGGAATTCATGACCGGCGAGGAGGCGAGTTTCTTCTGCCTCTGCGACGGCACCACGGCGCTTCCCTTCGGCACCGCGCAGGACCACAAGCGCGTCGGTGATGGCGACGTCGGTCCCAACACCGGCGGCATGGGCGCCTATTCGCCGGCCCCGGTAATGACGCCTGACATGATCGAGCGCACCATGCGCGAGATCATCGAGCCGACGATGCGCGGCATGGCCGAGCTTGGCGCGCCTTTCGCCGGGATTCTGTTCGCCGGATTGATGATCACGGAAAGCGGGCCGAAGCTGATCGAATACAACACCCGCTTCGGCGATCCCGAGTGCCAGGTGCTGATGATGCGGCTCAGGGATGACCTGCTGGTGCTGCTCAATGCCGCGACCGATGGCCAGCTCGCGCATATGTCGGTGCGCTGGCGTGACGAGGCGGCGCTGACCGTCGTGATGGCGGCCAGGGGCTATCCCGGCACACCGGAGAAAGGCTCCGTCATCCGCGGCGTCGAGGACGCCGCTGGTGAAGGCGTCCAGATTTTCCATGCCGGCACCGCAATCAATGGCGGTGCGCTGGTCGCCAATGGCGGCCGTGTGCTCAATGTCACGGCGAGCGGCGCCACGGTCGGAGAGGCGCAGGCGCGGGCCTATGCCGCCCTCGACCGCATCGACTGGCCGGACGGGTTCTGCCGCCGCGACATAGGCTGGCAGGCCGTGGCACGCGAGCAGGCCGGCTGAAGCTCCGACCGGGTGGCGGCTATCGCTGACCTCGGTCGAGGGTTGTCGAAGCGGTGCTGACCGGGTCGGCCGCGGCAAAGGCGGCGTCAAGCTGTTCGGGGGAACGCTGCCCGCCCCGCTTCCAGGCCACATATTGGACAATGCCGAACCCCGGCCGTCGCGGCACCGTCTTCACGACTGGCATGCGGAACCCGTCGCGAAATTTTGACCAGCGCGAACCAAGCACGGCGACCATTTCCTCGAAGGTCGGCGGCGTCGCCACATCGGCATAAATGGTGGTGGCCTTGCCGGCGAGCGCGGCTTCCCGCGAGAGCGGCACTGGTACGCTGGCAAGATAATCGGCAGGCACGTCGATCAGGCCACCGAAAGGCCATTGCTGGCGCAGAGTGACGGCATCCGTGGGCGCCACGTTGACGTCGATGTTGTCGGGTGTGCCGGCAACCCTGTAGGGACAACGGAAGCGGCCGCAATTGGCCTGCGCCGAGAACTGCCAGAGCGCGTAGCCCTGCCAGTTGCCCATCGGAAAATGCACGTCGATGTCAGGCTTATAGCGCGCGTACCAAAGCGGCAGCCGCGACAAGAGCCGGTATTTGTAGCGGTTGTCGGCGATATATTGGGCGGTCTTGCCGTTGGTGTAGAGCACCGGGAAACGGCCGATGCGCCGATGCACCTGGCGGGCGAACTCCTCGGCATCGTCGAGCGACATCCATTGCGAGGGATCGATGCCCTCGATGTCGAGGGCAATGAGGTCGTCCGGCGCGGGACCGGCGAAATCGAGGAAATTATTGGCCTGCTCGACCGGATTGCCGGGACGGGCGAGATGATAGGCGCCCCATTTCATGCCGAGCGCCTTGGCCACGACCCTGCGTGTCTGGAACAATTCGCGCGTCACCGCGTGGCGTTTCCACAGCGCCTTGCACAGTTTCACGTCAGTGTCGCCCCCGAGACAGAAATAGGGCGGCGGCATGCCGTCGGAAGCCTTGTTGATGAAGGCGACGATGCGCTTGTCGGTGGCAAGCTGGGCCCAGTCGATGGAATTGTATTCGTAGGCGTCGATGACGAGCGCGCGGTCAGCGCTCTTCCACGGCTCGGAGAAGTCCGAAGCCTTTGCCGGCATCGACAGCGCAATGGTCGCCGCGAAAGCGAGAAGCGCCGTGCGGCGAAGGAGGCGCGCCGTCCTTTTCAAAACAGGGAATCCCCGTTGATCAAGGGTAAATCCTGAACCGCTATGGTTAAGAAAATACTTCTCGGACCCTGTTGCGCGATAAGCTAGTGCCGGCCGAACGGCTGAAATTCGAACGGGTCGGGCGCGGGCTCCTGTTGCAGCGTACCTTCGGCGGCGCGTTTGCGGTGGTGGGCAAGCGAGCATCGCGGCGAGCACAATATGCCGCGATCCGACCAGTAGGCGGCACCGTTTGCCAAGTCCCCGTGATAATAGGAAAACCCCGTTCCCCGATAGGGCAAACCGCATTCGATGCAGCGATAGGCGTCAGGTCTGGCAAGCATGGGAATGTTCGGGTCGCTGGTTTTCCGTCGCCGGTCGATTTGGTCCGGCATCTGTCGAATTTAATACAGCCCTGCCTGATTGCAAAATCAGCGTGACAAAATTTGACGTTTACGTAAAAAGGCAATGGGCGACCGCCCAAAGGCGGATGGTTTTGCGGCGGCACTGGCTCTACGGTCGACGAGGCCGATGCATAAGGGAGGATCGAGCGGCATGTATCGGGCACCGGTCGAGGATATCGCGTTCACCCTGAAGCATGTGGCCGGCATGAAATCCGCCATCGACACGGGAGCGTTCGGAGACCTCAGCGAGGATCTGGTCGACGCCGTCCTTGGTGAGGCGGGCCGTTTCGCCTCCGAGGAGGTGGCCCCCCTTTATAAAATCGGCGACGAACATGGCGCCGTGCTCAGGGATGCCGCGGTGACCACGCCTCCGGGCTGGAAGGAACTCTATCGCCGCTGGATCGAAGGCGGCTGGAATGCGCTCTCCGGGCCGGAAGAGTATGGCGGCCAGGCCTTGCCGACCATGCTCGGCGTCGCCGCACTCGAAATGTGGAACTCCGCCGCCATGGCCTTCGGCATCGGCCCGACGCTGACCATGGGCGCGGTCGAGGCGCTCGACAAGCACGCTTCCGAGGAACTCAAGGCGACATATCTGGCAAAGCTCGTCTCTGGCGAATGGATGGGCACGATGAACCTGACCGAGCCGCAGGCCGGATCGGACCTCGCCGCCTTGCGCGCCCGCGCCGAGCCCGCCGGCGACGGCACCTACTGCCTCTTCGGCCAGAAGATATTCATCACTTACGGCGAGCACGATTTCACCGACAACATCATCCATCTGGTGCTGGCGCGGCTTCCCGATGCGCCGGCCGGAACGCGTGGCATCTCGCTGTTCCTGGTGCCGAAATTCCTGGTCGGCGACGATGGCTCGCTCGGCGCGCGCAACGACGTCTTCTGTTCCGGCCTCGAGCACAAGCTCGGCATCCATGCCTCGCCGACCTGCACCATGATCTATGGCGACGGTTTTCAAGGCGCCAGGCCTGGCGCCATCGGCTGGCTGATCGGCGAGGAGAACAAAGGCCTCGCCTGCATGTTCACCATGATGAACAATGCCCGCCTTGCTGTCGGGATGCAGGGCGTCGCGGTCGCGGAAGCAGCGACCCAGAAGGCGATTGCCTATTCCAATGAACGCCGCCAGGGCAAGGCGGCGGATTACGCCGGCGCCGGCATGGCGCCGATCGTCCATCACCCCGACGTGCAGCGCAATCTCCTGACCATGAAGGCGCTGACACAGACGGCGCGGGCGATCAGCTATTCCTGTGCCCACGCTATCGACATGGCGCGTGCCTCGTCTGGCGACGAGGCGGCGCATTGGCGCGACCGTGCAAATTTGCTGACTCCGCTCGCCAAGGCGTTTTCGACCGATGTCGGCGTGGAAGTTGCCTCGCTTGGCGTCCAGGTGCATGGCGGCATGGGCTTCATCGAGGAAACGGGTGCGGCCGCGTACTATCGCGACGCGCGCATCGCGCCGATCTATGAAGGCACCAACGGCATCCAGGCGATCGATCTGGTGACCCGAAAACTGCCGCTCGGTGGCGGCGAGCATGTGCATGGCTACATCGACGAACTGGCCGGTATCGCCAATGCCGTGCGAACGTCGAACCTCGAAGGTTTTGGCCGCACCGCCGACACTCTCGATCAGGCGCTCTCCGATTTGACGCAAGCGACGCGTTTCCTGCAGAAATTGTCGGCCGAGGGCCGGACGGAGGAGGCGCTGGCTGGCGCCACGCCGTATCTCCGGCTGATCTCGCTTGCCGCCGGCGGCGCTTATCTGGCGCGGGCCGCTCTTGCCGACCAGGGCCGCATCGCGCTTTGCCGCTTCTTCGCCGAGAACCTGCTTGGCGAAGCCAGCGCTTTGAAGGAGCGCGTCATCGATGGCGCCGTCAGCCTGGCTGCTGCCGCCGAGGCACTGATTTCCGCCTGACCTTCACAAGGAAAACACCGTGACAGACCACATCCTCGTCGACCGCCAGGGCGCCATCCAGATCATCCGCATGAACCGGCCGGACAAGAAGAACGCGCTGACGCGTGCCATGTATGCGAAAATGTCGGCGGCCCTTGCCGAAGGCGACGCCGATCCGGCGGTCCGCGTTCATGTCTTTTTCGGCGTGCCGGGCGCCTTTTCCTCCGGCAACGACCTTGCCGATTTCATGGTCGTGGCCACCGGCGGCGATGGCGGCACCGAAGTCTGGGATTTCCTGATCGCCCTGGCCGGGGTCGAAAAGCCCATCGTGTCCGGCGTCGACGGTATCGCGGTCGGCATCGGCACCACGATCAACCTGCACTGCGACCTGACTTTCGCCACGCCGCGCACCGTGTTTCGGACCCCCTTCGTCGATCTCGGCCTCGTGCCCGAGGCAGGGTCGAGCCTTTTGGCGCCCCGCATCCTGGGCCAGCAGGGTGCTTTCGCCCTGCTCGGTCTCGGTGAGGGCTTTTCGGCCGAGCGCGCGAAGGCCGCCGGGCTGATCTACGAGGTGGTCGAGGAAGGTGGGCTGGAGGCTTCGGTGCTTGCAGCGGCCGGCCAGATCGCGGCCAAGCCACCGCAAGCGCTCAAGATCGCGCGCGACCTGATGCGTGGCTCACGCGACGATCTGGTTGCCCGCATCGGGATAGAGAGCGAGCATTTCCGCGAGCGGCTGAAATCCGACGAGGCGCGCGCCGCTCTCACGGCATTCATGACCAGGAAAAAGGGCTGAAGGTTTTTTCAGGGATAGAGCCTGGCCTTGTCCCAGCCGCCTGCCGCGTTGCGTGAAAAGACCACGCGGTCATGCAGCCGGAACGGCCGGTCGTGCCAGAATTCGATCGTCTTCGGCACGATCCGGAAGCCCGACCAATGTTTCGGTCGCGGGATTTCGCCGATGGCATAACGCGCCGTGTATTCTGCGACCGCCTTTTCCAGCGCGAAGCGGCTTTCCAGCGGGCGCGATTGCTTCGACGCCCAGGCGCCGATGCGGCTGCCGCGCGGCCGCGTGGCGTAATAGCTGTCGGCTTCCGCATCGCTGACGAGCTCCACCGGACCGCGAATGCGCACCTGGCGGCGCAGCGATTTCCAATGGAAACACATCGCCGCCTTCATGCTGCCAAGAATCTCCTGGCCCTTGGCGCTCTCGAAATTCGTGTAGAACACAAAGCCGCTTTCATCGAACCCCTTGAGCAGCACCATCCTTACGTCCGGCATGCCCTCGGCATCGACGGTCGCCAATGCCACGCCATTGGCATCGTTGATTTCGCTCTTGCTAGCGTCGTCCAGCCATGCGGCAAAGAGGCGAAACGGCTCGGACGCCTCGGTAAAGTCACTGCTTGTTAACTCTGTGTCACTCATAGTTTTTCTCAAATTGTCACGAGACCAGGGAGGTTGCCGATTGTCGCGTATCGCGCAAGCTTTTGACAGCAGGCAATGGGGCGTTATCGCTTCAGCCAGCACGAAAGCGGCGATCGTGGCAGTCGTCCTGCCGCTCGCGGCCTGCGGTGCAGGTGGCTTCAGCCTGGAGAAGGCCGAAGTCGACCGCTCGATCCTGACCAGCAGCACATCGGCTTCGCCCAAGCCGGCCGATTCGGATCGCGACTCCGACCAGACGACGATCGGCAATGCGGTATCGTCCGCCGATATCGAGCAACTCGGCGGCCAGGCGGTGCCGTGGGCGAACACCGGCACCGGGTCGCGCGGCTCCATCACCGAACTGGCGGAATTGAAGGACAGCGGCCAGACCTGCCGCCGCTTCAAGGTTTCGCGCGAAAGCTTTGACGGCGTTGCCATGTTCCAGGGCGAACTCTGTCTTGCCGGTGCCGGCGGCTGGCGCATGCAGGGCTTCAAGGCACTCTGATTTTCCGCCGTTGATATGAAGGTCCGCTACTGGAATTTCTTCCTATGCGAGCGCATATAGGGGGCAAGTATGGACTCAACTCATTTCCAGGGCAGGAAGCATGCGCGACCCCTATGAGGTGCTGGGCGTTGCAAAGAACGCATCGGCCAAGGACATAAAATCGGCGTACCGGAAACTCGCCAAGAAGCATCATCCGGACCAGAATCCGAATGATCCCAAGGCGAAGGACCGTTTTGCCGCGGCCAATCAGGCCTATGAGGTCATCGGCGACGAGAAGAACCGTGCGGCTTTCGATCGTGGCGAGATCGACGCCGACGGCAAGCCGCGTTTCCAGGGTTTTGAAGGTGCGGCGGGCGGTGGCGACCCCTTTGCCGGGTTCCGCCGCCAGCAACAGGGCGCCGGAGGCTCGCGATTCGAGTTCCGCTCGGGCCGTCCGGGCGGCGATCCGTTCGACGGCAACAGCGATATTTTCAGCCAGATCTTCGGCGATGCCTTTTCAGGCGCGCGCGGGCCAGGCGCGGGCGACCGCCGCCAGACGGCGACAGCAGCCGACCTGAACGTCACGCTCGACGTCACCATCGAGGAAGCGGCCAATGCCGAGAAGGTGACGGCGATGTTCCCGGATGGCCGCAAGGTTGCGGTCAAGCTGCCGGCCTATGTCGAGGATGGCCAGACCATCCGGCTGAAGGGCCAGGGCGAGCAGGGACCGGGCCAACCCGGCGACGCACTGGTCAAGATCCATATCCGCCGGCATCCACGTTACCGCATCGAAGGCCGTGACCTGCACGCCGACCTGCCGGTTTCGCTGGCCGATGCGGTGCTGGGCGCCAAGGTGCCGGTCGAGACGCCGACCGGCAGGCTTGCGGTCAACGTTCCTGCCTGGTCGAGCTCGGACAAGGTCCTGCGGCTCAAGGGCAGGGGCTTGCCGGAGAAAGCCGGGGGCCATGGCGATCTCTATGCCCATGTGCGCATCATGCTGCCGGAAGGCGGCGACAGCGCGCTGGAATCGCTGTTGCGCGGCCAAAAAGGCTGATCGTGAGCTTTTGTCCCCCGAACTGTCCGGTTTGAACGCTTGAAGGGGCTCTGTGCCTGTGCGATAGGCACTCCACAAAGCAGATATCTTGCGGAGAACACGCATATGGCGGGTGGACAGGGCCTGATGGCCGGCAAGCGCGGCCTGATTCTTGGCGTCGCCAACAACAGGTCGATCGCTTATGGCATTGCCAAAGCCTGCGTCGATCACGGCGCCGAGATAGCGCTGACCTATCAGGGCGAAGCCTTCAAGAAGCGCGTCGAGCCGCTGGCGGCGGAACTGGGCGCCTTTGTCGCCGGCCATTGCGACGTAACCGATCCGGCGAGCCTGGACGAGGTCTTCGCCAATGTCGCCAAGCATTGGGGCAAGCTCGACTTCCTCGTGCACGCCATTGCCTTTTCCGATAAGGACGAGCTGACCGGCCGCTATGTCGAGACGACGCGCGACAATTTCCTGCGCACCATGGACATTTCGGTCTATTCCTTCACCACCATCGCCAAGCGCGCCGAAGCGCTGATGACCGAGGGTGGTTCGCTGCTGACGCTGACCTATTACGGCGCCGAGAAGGTCATGCCGCACTATAACGTCATGGGCGTCGCCAAGGCGGCACTGGAGGCCAGCGTGCGTTATCTCGCTGTCGACCTTGGCGCCAAGAAAATTCGTGTCAATGCCATCTCGGCCGGCCCGATCAAGACGCTTGCCGCCTCCGGCATCGGCGACTTCCGCTACATCCTGAAGTGGAACGAATACAATTCGCCGCTGAAGCAGACGGTCACGCAGGAAGAGGTCGGCGATTCCGGCGTCTATTTCCTGTCCGACCTGTCGCGTGGCGTCACCGGCGAAGTGCACCATGTCGATTCCGGCTACCACGTCGTCGGCATGAAAGCGGTCGACGCTCCAGATATTTCGACGGTCAAGGATTAGGTCTCCCCGCCTTTCCTCCTTCCAGGCCCTGGCCCGATCTCCGGAAGAGCTGATGTACCCGCTGGTTTATATCGTGCGCCACGGCCAGACCGCGTGGAATGCCGAGTTCCGGCTTCAGGGCCAGGCCGATACCGATCTCAATGCTCTCGGCCGCGAACAGGCGAGCGCAAACGGGCATCGGCTGGCCGAACTCGTCGGCGCTCCCCAGGAATTCGACTTCGTCGCCAGTCCGATGAGACGCACGCGCGAAACGATGGAACGCATCCGCGCCGCCATGAGGCTCGATCCGCTCGCCTATCGAACCGATATCAGACTGATTGAAGTCAATTTCGGCGATTGGCAGAGTTTTACCTTCGCCGAGCTTGAGAGGCAGTCGCCCGGCGCGAGCCGATCCCGCGCGCTGGACAAGTGGAATTTTCAGCCGCCAGGTGAAGGCGCGGAGAGTTACCAGATGCTGCTCGAACGGGTGAAGCCATGCTTCGGTGAACTTAGGGGGCAGACGATTTGCGTGACGCACGGGGGCGTCATGCGCACCCTGTTTCGCTTCGTGCTTGATATGCCCGAGGACGAGGCCGCGAACCTGGAGATACCGCAGGATCGCGTGCTCAAACTTGAAGGCAGGAGCCTGGAGTGGCTTTAGGGACGCCGGTGACGCCAACTCCTAGTTCGTGTCGCTGTCACCCGGCAGCTGCATGTCGGTGACGACGTTTTCGCCATCAGTCACATCGTAAGCAATGACGATGTCCATCCCCGGCTTCAGCGCATCGAGATCGGTTTCGGCGTTCAGCTTGTAGGATTTGCCGTCGTCCAGCGTCAGCGTCAGCGCATCCTTGTCGATCTTCTTGATCAGGCCTTCGGTCTGCCCGGCAAAGGCGGCGGTGGAGAGCAGCAGCGTGGCGGCAACAGCGCCAATCAGGGTACGCATCATCGTCCTCTTTGGTCATTGCGCCGGCCTGGGTGGCGGCGGATCCTCAACGGCGAATGGAGGAGAGCAGAAACCAACCGAATGTGTCAAAACTAAATCCGTCGGATCACAGTTTGACCACTGTGGAAAACGCCAATAGAAGGCTGGCTTCAGCCGGTTTCGATGCCGGGCAGGGCACTTTCCATGTCTCACAACACGTTCGGCCATCTTTTCCGCGTCGCCACCTGGGGCGAGAGCCATGGCGCGGCGCTCGGCTGCGTGGTCGATGGTTGTCCGCCGGGTATCCGTTTCACGCGCGATGAAATCCAGGCCGAACTCGACAAGCGCCGCCCGGGTCAGTCGCGCTTCGTCACGCAGCGCCGCGAGCCGGACGAAGTGAAGATCCTCTCAGGCTTCGTCCTCGACGAGGACGGCGCGACGATGATCACCACCGGCACGCCGGTGTCGATGTTGATCGAGAATGTCGATCAACGCTCGAAGGACTATGGCGAGATCGCCCGCCAGTACCGGCCCGGGCATGCCGACTACACCTACGACGTCAAATACGGCATACGCGACTATCGCGGTGGCGGCCGCTCCTCGGCGCGCGAGACCGCTGCCAGGGTCGCTGCCGGCGCGCTCGCCCGCAAGGTGGTGCCGGGCATGGTGGTGCGCGGCGCGCTCGTGTCGATGGGCGAAAAGTCCATCGACCGCGCCAACTGGAACTGGAATTTCATCGGCGATGCCGAGAACCCGTTCTTCACGCCGGATCCGGCTTCGATTCCTGTTTTCACGCGGTACCTCGACGGCATCCGCAAGGCCGGTTCCTCGGTCGGCGCGGTGATCGAGATCGTCGCCGACGGTGTGCCTGCCGGCCTCGGCGCGCCGATCTACGCCAAGCTCGACCAGGACATCGCATCCGGCCTGATGTCGATCAACGCCGTCAAGGGCGTCGAGATCGGCAATGGTTTCGAGGCCGCCCGCATCACCGGCGAACAGAATGCCGACGAGATGCGCATGGGCAATGACGGCAAGCCGGTGTTCCTGTCCAACAATGCCGGCGGCATCCTCGGCGGCATCTCGACGGGCCAGGCGATCGTCGCCCGTTTTGCGGTGAAGCCGACTTCGTCGATCCTGACGCCGCGCAAATCGATCGACAAGGACGGCAGGGATGTCGAAGTGATGACCAAGGGTCGCCACGATCCCTGCGTCGGCATCCGAGCCGTGCCGATCGGCGAGGCCATGGTTGCCTGCGCCATTGCCGACCATTATCTGCGGCACAGAGGACAGACGGGGAAGGGAATAGGCGGTAGGGAATAGGCAGTAGTCAGTGGTCAGCTGCCAGCCCGACCCTTTTATTCCCCTAACCCCTACTGCCCAGTCCCTATTCCCTGCGAGCGAAGCGAGCATTCCATGTCTTATGACCAGAAGAAGATCGTCGAAGCCATCCGCGCCTTCGAACGCGGCGAGATCGTCGTCGTCATGGACGATGACGGGCGCGAGAACGAGGGCGACCTGATCGTCGCGGCCGTCCATTGCACGCCGGAGAAGATGGCCTTCATCGTTCGCAACACGTCGGGCATCGTCTGCACGCCGATGCCGCGCGAGGAGGCTAAGCGGCTGAACCTCGCGCCGATGGTGGCCGACAATGATTCGGCCCACACCACCGCCTTCACCGTCAGCGTCGACTTCAAGCATGGCACGACGACAGGCATTTCGGCCGACGACCGCACGCTGACCGTGCGTAACCTCGCCAACGGCAATGTCGGCGCCTCCGATTTCGTCCGCCCTGGCCACATCTTCCCGCTCATCGCGCGCGAGGGCGGTGTCTTGATGCGCTCGGGTCATACCGAGGCGGCGGTCGATTTGTGCAAGCTCGCCGGCCTGCCGCCGATCGGCGTGATCTCGGAACTGGTCAACGACGACGGCACCGTCAAGCGCGGCCCGCAGGTCGCGGCATTCGCGGAGGAGCATGGCCTCAAGCAGGTATCGGTTGCCGACCTCATCGCTTACCGGCAGCGCAAGGAGACCCTGGTCGAGCGCGTCGCCTGCTCCGACATCGAGACGCTGGGTGGCAAGGCCCAGGTCTTCACCTACACGCTGCCCTGGGACACGATGCATCACGTCGCCATCGTCTTCGGCGACATCCGCGACGGCGAGGAGGTGCCGGTGCGGCTGCATTCGGAGGATGTGGTGACCGACGTGTTCGGCACCAGCCACCGGCTCGACGGCATCATGAAGGCGATGGGTGAGCGCAAGCGCGGCGTCATCGTCTATCTCAGGGAAGGCTCGGTCGGCGTTGCCCACCAGGAGCGCAACCGGCCGGCGCCAGGCGACCGCGAGGACCATGAAGAGGCGCGCCGGCGCGAGAGCGAATGGCGCGAGATCGGCCTTGGCGCCCAGATCCTGAAGGACCTCGGCATTTCATCCATCAACCTGATTGCCTCACGCGAACGCCACTATGTCGGCCTCGAGGGTTTTGGCATTCACATCGCCAAGACAGAGATCCTCTGATCTCGACAAACCCTGCCTGTCACTCGGCCGGGATTGCCGCCTCGCATCCTTCCAACTCGCATTCGTGGGTGGCGAGGCTGCGCTGGCCGAGCAGCACCGTGATCAGCGCGATAGCGCCTGACGTCACCGAGACCCAGAATCCGTTCTGGGCGCCGAATGCATCCACCACGGCGCCAGCGGCGAAGGAGCCCAGCGCCATGCCGATGCCGATCCCGGTGGTTACCCAGGTGATGCCTTCGGTCAGCATCGCTTCCGGGACATGCCGCTCGATCAGGCCGAAGGCGGTGATGAAGGTCGGCGAGATCGCCACGCCACTGATGAAGACAGTCAGCGCGAGCGCTGGCACGGTGCTGGCGGTAAGCGGCAGCAGTGTGCCGAGCGCGACCAAGGCAACCGCGATGGCGAGCTGGCGCTGCAGCGGTGCTTTCAGGTTGAGCGCGCCGATGATGATGCCGAGCACGAAGGAGCCCAGCGCATAGACGCCGATGACGAGACTGGCAGTGCCCGGCTGGCCGAGTTCCTTGGTGATCGCCACCGTGCTCACCTCCGTCGTCGCGAAGGTCGCGCCGATGAAGATCATGGCGAAGGTGATGATCTGAACCGGCCCCAGGCGGATTGCCGAGCCGCTGGAGCCATGGTCCACCGGCCGCACTTGCGGCTCGGTCGAACGCTGCAGAATGAAGGCTGTCGAGCCCAAGGCGAGGAACAGCGTGCTGACGGCAACGCCCGCTTCCGGGAACAGCGCGGCGCTGAGGCCCACAGATAGCGATGCGCCGGCGATATAGACCAGTTCGTCCGCCGCCGACTCGAAGGCGAAGGCGGTGTTCATCTCGGACCGGCCCCGGAAAATCTCGGTCCAGCGCGCCCGCACCATGGCCGGCATGCTTGGCATCGCCGCGGCCAGCAGCGCCGACGCGAACAGCGTCCATACCGGCCAGTCTTGATTGGCAGATGCGATCAGGGCCGCGAATGCGAGCACGGAGATGATGGTGGTGGGTACGACAACCCGCGTCTGGCCGAGGCGGTCGACCAACCTCGATATCTGCGGCGCCAGGAAGGCATTGGCCAAGGCGAATGTCGCCGAAACCGCACCCGCCACCCAGTATTCGCCACGCGTCTGCGACAGCATCGCCACGATGCCGATCGGGGCCATGGCGATCGGCAGGCGCGCCATGAAGCCGGCGGCGGCAAAGCCCCTGGCTCCGGGAGCGCGAAAGATTTCCGAATAGGGGTTTTGCATGATCCTGTTCCTCGACAAGGGGCGATTCAACAATTACATACGAGACGTATAAGTGTTAAATAGAGCATACGTCGCGTATGTCAATTGGCATACGGAGCGTATGTAAGTAAGGCCAGAAGCATGCATCGACCGCGTAAGGAGATGATCGCCGAGACACGCGCCAAGCTGATCGCCGCGGCGCGCCAGGCTTTCGGCACCATCGGCTATGCCGAAGCGTCGATGGATGATTTCACCGCGTCGGCCGGGCTGACGCGCGGCGCCCTTTATCATCACTTCGGCGACAAGAAGGGACTGCTTGAGGCGGTTATCGCCGAAATCGACGCGGAAATGGCGGCCCGGGTGAATGAGGTCGCGTCGCGGGCGCCGACCCGCTGGCAGCATTTCGTCGACGAATGCACCACCTATATCGAAATGGCGCTGGAGCCGGAAATCCAGCGCATCATGTTCCGGGATGGTCCGGCTGTGCTGGGCGATCCGGCACTGTGGTCGAATGCCAATGCCTGCGTCGGTTCAATGACCGATCATCTGACAGCGCTGCAGCGGGAAGGGGTGGTCGTCCCCGACGTCGACCCGGAGTCGGCAGCGCGGCTGATCAATGGGGCGAGCAGCCAGGCCGCGCAGCGCATCGCCAATTCGCAAGATCCCGAAGCGACATCGAAGATGGTGGTGGCCGCGTTCAAGCAATTGCTCGAAGGCCTGCTGAAAAAGCCGGAAGCGCTTTCAAGATGAACCACCATGGCAGTCCCGCCACTGCCTGCAATTGACAATAGCCGGTTTGAGCGCATCCTCCGCAGCCATCTCTGAGGGGAGATTCGGGGCATGTGGGATTTCGATATCGGCAGGTCGGTGTCCATCATGATGCGGACCTGGCCTTTCATTGTCTTTCGCATGATCGTCTATTTCGGCATCACGCTGGCCTACATCGTGGCCACCGGCACCGGCGCCTCCGTCGGCTATGGCGTCGGCCATATTTCTACCGATCCCGACGGACCATTGTCTTTTGCGATGTGGGGCGGCGTGGTCGGTTTCGGCATCGTCTCGATCGCCGTCTACTGGATCCGCGAATACATTCTCTACGTCGTCAAGGCGGGCCATATCGCCGTCATGGTGCATCTGATCGACGGCAATGATATTCCCGACGGCCAGAACCAGATCGCCTACGCGAAAGAAGTCGTGACCGAGCGTTTTGCCGAGGCCAACATCCTTTTCGTCGTCGACCAATTGGTCAAGGGCGCCATACGCGCCATCACCGGCCTGCTCGGCGGCATCGCGGCCTTCCTGCCCATTCCTGGCCTGAGCGGCCTGGTTTCGTTCCTCAACACGGTGATTCGCCTGTCGCTGACCTATGTCGACGAGATCATTCTCGGCTACAACATCCGCATCAGTTCGTCCTCGCCGTTCGAAACCGCGCGCCAAGGCGTTGTGCTCTACGCCCAGAACGGCAAGACCATGGTCAAGAATGCCGTCTGGCTAGGGGTCATCATGTGGGGCGTGTCGTTCGTGATTTTCCTGCTGATGCTGGCTCCGGCAGCCGCTATTCTTTACGTCATGCCCGGGCAGCTCGCCGGCTGGGCTTTCGTGCTGGCAATCGTCTTTGCCTGGGCTTTCAAGGCGGCCTTCATTGAGCCGTTCGCCATTGCCTGCCTGATGCAGGTCTATTTCAAGACCATCGAAGGTCAGGTGCCCGATGCCGCCTGGGACGCCAGGCTGGCCGAAGCCTCGTCGAAGTTCAGGGAACTCAAGGACAAGGCACTGGCTTCTTTCGGTGGCTCACGGTGGGGCACTGCCGGCGCGACGAGCTGATCAACCGGCCTCGCCGGCGCACCGGCGACGGTGCCGAGGCGCGCCACTGCTGATTTGAGCGGCGCTTCGCCTTGCGCGCGAAAAGTCTCGCTCATGATAAGCTCGGGCAACGGCAGCCGCCGGCCCCAGCCGTGTGTTTCGAGATCCGGCTTCGGTGCGAACTCGGAAACACGGCCGACGCAGAGATAGGCGATCGGTGTCACCTGGTCGGGAATGGCCAGCAAGCTTTTCAGCGCTTGCGCCTCGATGATGCTGACCCAGCCGACGCCAACGCCTTCGGCGCGTGCCGCCAGCCAGAAATTCTGCACCGCGCAGACCGTGCTGTAGAGATCCATCTCCGGATTGTGCCAGCGCCCCAGCGGCGAGCCTTTCGAGCGTTCGCGGTCGCAGGTGATGCAGATGTTGAGAGCGCTTTCGCAAATGCCTTCGAGCTTGAGCTTGCGGTAGAGCGCCTGCCGTTCTGCCTCGATTTCAGGCAGTTCCCCTTCTCGCGCGGCCAGGAACAGGTCGCGCACTTCCGCCCGCCGCGCGGCATCGCGAATGATAATGAAATTCCAGGGTTGCATGAAGCCGACCGACGGCGCGTGATGGGCGGCAAGCAGCAGCCGCGCCAGCACCTCGTCGTCGATCGCCTCCGATGTAAAATGGCTGCGGACGTCGCGCCGCGTGAAGATGGCGCGGTAAACAGCGTCGCGCGCAATCTGGTCAAATCCATCGCCCATTGGAGCGGTCATAGCTTCCGGCATCGCTTGTCCCCTTGCGATTGCAATCGATGTCATCCGCCTGACCATGCGGATGACGATGCCTGCCAGGCCGGTCTTCTGGCTCGGGATCAACCCGCGTCCGGTGCCTTCCCGTCATCGACAGTGGCATTTACCGGCGCGGTCCCCCTCACAGCGTTGGGCACGCCACGGAGTTCAACCGTGTTCCCGATTCTCCCGCCAGAGCATTTGCAGCCAAGTGGAATCACTTGGCGTCGCAAAATGCGGCTAAAACAAACAGCCCGGCGGGCACCAGGCAGTGGTTGCGACCTTACGCCGAAGGGCCGGCGCCGCCAATGCCCGCAGCGACATCAATGGACGCAGGTTCGATTTTCCCCAGCGATCAAGCCGCGACGCATGGCCATCACGGCGCAGGGGCACTAGATAGGGGGCATGGCCACCCGTCTCTACACGCACCCGATCTTTCTCGAACACATCACGCCGCCCGGTCACCCCGAGCGGCCCGACCGCCTGCGCGCCATCGAGCGCGTGCTCGACGACGAAGCTTTTGCCACGCTTGACCGCGTCGAGGCACCGCAAGGCGACGAGGCGACCATCCTCTACGCGCATCCCGCCGATTTCGTCGCGCGTGTCCGCGCCGCCGTCCCCGACGAAGGCATTGCCCGCATCGACGCAGACACCACTGCCAGCCCGAAAAGCTGGCAGGCGGTGATTACGGCGATCGGTGCCGCCAATGCCGCCGTCGACGACGTCTTTGCGGGCCGCGCCGACAACGTCTTCGTCGCCGCCCGCCCGCCCGGCCACCATGCCGAAAAGACCACGGCCATGGGCTTCTGCTTCTTCAACACGGCGGCAATCGCAGCGCGCCATGCGCAGAGGAAGCATGGCGCCGAGCGTGTCGCGGTCGTCGACTGGGACGTGCATCACGGCAACGGCACGCAGGATATTTTCTGGGACGATCCCTCGGTGCTCTATTGCTCGACGCACCAGATGCCGCTTTATCCCGGCACGGGCGCGAAGAGTGAGACCGGCGCCGGCAACATCATCAATGCGCCGCTGGCGCCTCGGACGGGCAGCGAGGTGTTTCGCGATGCGTTCCTGTCGCGCGTGCTGCCGGCACTCGACAATTTCGCGCCGGATCTGATTATCGTTTCGGCCGGCTTCGACGCGCACCATCGCGACCCGCTGGCGGAAATCAATCTGACCGAGGACGATTTCGACTGGGCGACCGGCCAGCTGATGCAGCGCGCCGCAATCCACGGCGGCAACCGGCTCGTCAGCCTGCTCGAGGGCGGCTACGATCTGCAGGGATTGGCATTTTCGGTCGCCGCCCATGTCGGGCGACTGATGAAAGGATGAATGATGACCGGTGAGATCAACGAAGACGTCAAGGCGATGAGCTTTGAACAGGCACTCGACGCACTGGAGAAGATCGTCGATGATCTGGAGCGTGGCGACGTACCGCTCGACCAGTCGATCCGGATTTACGAGCGCGGCGAGGCGCTGAAGGTTCATTGCGACCGGCTGCTGAAGGCCGCCGAGGACAAGGTCGAGAAGATCAGGCTGTCGCGCGACGGCAAGCCGGTTGGAACCGAGCCGCTCGACGCGGACTGAGGTCCGGAGCAGCCTTACCGGTTTTTGGACACGATCATCATTGAGGATACAGTTCGTCCCGATTGAAACGGACAAGAGGAGATACGGAAGCGATGTGCAGAAACATCAAGACCCTGTTCAATTTTGATCCGCCGGCAACCAACGACGAAGTCCGCGACGCGGCACTGCAGTTTGTCCGCAAGCTGAGCGGCACGACGCGGCCTTCTGCCAAGAACCAGCATGCGTTCGATCATGCCGTCGAAGCCATCGCGGCATCCGCACGCGAATTGCTCGATTCCCTCGAAACCCACCAGCATCCGCGCAATCGCGAAGAGGTGGCAGCCAAATTAAAAGCAAAAGCGGCGATCCGGTTCGCCTGATATGCCCAAGCGCCCACTGACCGCTGACGAGGAGAGTTCATGAGCTTCTTCCCCGGCAAGGACCCTGAGGCCGGCGATGCCTTCGCCAGCGACCAGATCGAGCTGATGGTTATCCCTAACGCCAAGGACATTGGCGGTTTCGAGGTGCGTCGCGCCTTGCCGACCGCCAAGCGGCGCCTGGTCGGGCCGTTCATCTTCTTCGATCGAATGGGTCCCGCGATCATGCGCGCGGGCCAGGCGCTCGATGTCCGTCCCCACCCGCATATCGGGCTGTCGACCGTGACCTATCTGTTCGACGGCAAGATCAGGCACCGCGATTCGCTCGGCACCGAAATGGTCATTCAACCCGGCGACGTGAACCTGATGACGGCCGGTCGCGGCATCGTCCACTCCGAACGCACGCCGCAGGAATTGCGCGGCGCGCCGATGTCGATCTCCGGCCTGCAGACCTGGTTGGCTCTGCCGGACGGCAAGGAAGAGGTGGCACCGGTGTTCGAGAACACAGCGGCGCTGCGGCTTCCCGAAATCGACGCCGAAGGCGTCAGCGGCCGCGTCGTCATCGGCGATTTCCAGGGGTTGCGGTCTCCGGTGCGGGCCGATTCCGAAACACTCTATGCAGATTTGCGGCTGGCGCCTGGCGCCAGCGTCAAAATCCCGCGCGATGCCGAGGAGCGCGCCATCTACACGCTGGAGGGCGAGGTTTCGATTTCGGGTGATGCCTTTCCAGCGGAACGGCTGCTGGTGTTCCGGCCCGGCGACGAGATCATCATATCGTCATCGATGGGTGCGCATTTCATGCTGTTCGGCGGCGCGTCTCTCGGTTCGAAGCGCTACATCTGGTGGAATTTCGTTTCCTCGTCCAAGGAGCGCATCGAGCAGGCCAAGCAGGAATGGAAGACCGGCCGCTTCGATATCGTTCCTGGCGATGAGAAAGAATTCATCCCGCTGCCGGAAGGCTGAGAAGATCGTGAGGGGCTGACCGTCCGCGTCAGCGACACGCATTTACTTTCGCCGGCCGGCGGCCTATCCGCCGATGAACAGAAAGTCTGGGCCCAACGTGAACGCAACGCCGCATACGCCGCTTCTCGATAGGGTTCGCGTCCCGGCCGACCTGCGCACGCTGGCCGAGAGCGACTTGCCGCAACTGGCATCAGAGCTTCGCCTCGAACTGATCGACGCGGTGTCGCGCACCGGCGGCCATCTCGGAGCCGGGCTGGGCGTGGTCGAACTGACCGTGGCGCTGCACTATGTCTTCAACACACCCGATGACCGGCTGATCTGGGATGTCGGCCACCAGGCCTATCCACACAAGATACTGACCGGCCGTCGCGACCGCATCCGCACCTTGCGCCAGGAAGGCGGGTTGTCGGGCTTCACCCGCCGAGCCGAGAGCGAATACGACCCGTTCGGCGCCGCCCACTCCTCGACATCGATATCGGCCGGCCTCGGCATGGCCGCCGCCCGCGACCTCTCAGGCGGGCGCAACAATGTCATCTCCGTCATCGGCGACGGCGCCATGTCGGCCGGCATGGCTTATGAGGCGATGAACAATGCCGGCGCGCTCGATGCGCGCCTCATCGTCATCCTCAACGACAATGACATGTCGATCGCCCCGCCAACCGGCGCCATGAGCGCCTATCTGGCGCGTCTGGCTTCCGGCAAGGCCTATGTCGGCCTGCGCGACTTTGGCAAGAAGCTGACCTCCTATCTAGGCAAGCGGGCCGATCGAGCCATCACCCGCGCGGTCGAGCATGCGCGCGGTTACGTCACCGGCGGCACCTTGTTCGAGGAACTCGGCTTCTATCACATCGGCCCGATTGACGGTCACAATCTGGAGCATCTCATCCCGGTCCTGAAAAATGTCCGTGACAACGGCAAGGGTCCGGTGCTGATCCATGTCGTCACCCAGAAGGGCAAGGGCTACGCGCCGGCGGAAGCGGCCGCCGACAAGTATCATGGCGTCAACAAATTCGACGTCATCACCGGCGCACAGGCCAAGGCGCCGGCCAATGCACCGGCCTACACCAAGGTGTTTGCCGAAAGCCTGATCCAGGAGGGCCGCGAGGACGACCGCATCGTCGCCGTCACCGCCGCCATGCCGGGCGGCACCGGCCTCGACCTGTTCGGCGAGGTGTTTCCGTCAAGGACTTTCGACGTCGGCATTGCCGAGCAGCATGCGGTGACCTTCGCCGCCGGCCTGGCGACGGAAGGCTACAAGCCCTTCGCCGCGATCTATTCGACCTTCCTGCAGCGTGCCTACGATCAGGTCGTCCATGACGTCGCGATCCAGAAACTGCCGGTGCGTTTCCCCATCGATCGCGCCGGCTTTGTCGGCGCCGACGGTGCCACCCATTGCGGCGCGTTCGACACCACCTTCCTGGCAAGCCTGCCGGGCTTTGTCGTAATGGCCGCGGCCGACGAGGCGGAATTGCGTCACATGGTGCGCACCGCCGCCAGCTATGACGACGGGCCGATCGCCTTCCGCTATCCGCGCGGCAACGGCGTCGGCGTCGACATGCCCGAGCGCGGCTCTGTTCTGGAGATCGGCAAAGGCCGCGTCCTCCGGGAAGGCAGCAAGGTTGCCCTCCTGTCCTTCGGCACAAGGCTGCAGGATTGCCTCATCGCGGCCGAGGAACTCGGCGCGGCCGGGCTTTCCACCACGGTCGCCGATGCCCGTTTCGCCAAGCCGCTCGACCAGGATCTGATCCGGCGGCTGGCCCGCTCGCATGAGGTTCTGGTGACGGTGGAGGAGGGCGCAATTGGCGGCTTCGCCAGCCATGTGCTGCAATTCCTCGCCCATGAAGGACTGCTCGAAAGCGGCCTGAAGGTACGCCCGCTGGTGCTGCCGGATGACTTCACCGACCACGCCAAGCCAGAGAAGATGTATGCCGATGCTGGCCTCGACGTCGCCGGAATCGTGCGCACCGTATTCACCGCGCTCGGTCATACGGTCCGCGCCCAGCGCGCCTGAATCAAAACCTCAACAGCTTGAATCAGTTTGCCGGCTCGATTTTATAAGGCATTGTTAACGTTGCCGTTTGGCGTTTTGCTTACCCTGTCCCTTGGCCGTTTTTCAACGCCGCCCTGCTAGATCACAGCCAGGCAGGGAGACAACGAGAATGAAGACGCTTCTGTGCGGCGCGGCCTTCTTGGCGGTGATGGTCGTACCGGCTGCCGCCGAAACGCCCTACGACCGCAATCTCGAAAAGGCGGCGATAGGCATTGTCGCCGGCAAGATGGGCGATATCCGCGGCGGCTTTTCCTACAAGCAAATTCCGCAGCTTGTGATGCCGCCGGATCCTTCGCCTGTATCACCTGTTGCGACCGGGCATGCGCGTGAGCAGGCTTCAGGCGGTCGAGACGACGGTTTGTCTCCAGCCATCGAGCGCCAGGCTCCGCGAACCATCTTCTAAAACCACATGTCGCGTACGCAGCGGCCGTCGCGCGGCAGATCGTCGTACGTGTCGAGACCATCGAAATGGTCGATCGGCAGATCGGCGACGGCCTCGGGGGGCGCCAGCCGGACATTGACGGCCATGCGTCTTCGACCCGAGGCGCTGGCGCGCAGTCCGCGCCAGCCGAGCACGCAGGCGCAACGCGGGCAGAACAGGATCTCGAGCGACGGGTCTTCCTGTCCGGCGCGCGTATAGCTGCCCATTGGCCCCGAAACGCGAATGCGTTCGTCGACATAATCATAGGCCCAGAGCGTGCCATAGCGGCGGCAAAGCGTGCAGTTGCAGGCCGTCACCGGGCCGGGGTCGCCCTCCAGCGTCCAGTGGGCGGCGCCACAGTGGCAGGTTCCCGTCAGCATTCGTTCTCCTTCGAGTTGCGACAAACAGAGGGCTCTTCGTGACCAATATTCTGCCGGACCCGGCATGATGGGCGCAAGCCGCAGCCTGGTTCGATGCACCAGCCGCTCTCGTAGGATCACTTTGGTCCATCTAATGTCCTTGCCTTCACCGCGGGCTTTCGTCAGAGAAGGCCGATGAACTCGCCTCTGCCAGCCAGCACACGCCAGCGGCTCGACGACCTGCTCGTCCAGCGCGGGCTGTTTGCCAGCCGCTCGCGCGCCCGCGACGCGGTGGAGCGCGGCACGGTGACGGTCGACGGCGCCATAGCCCGCAAGCCCGGCCAGAACGTTTCGCCGCAATGCGTTGTCGCCATCGACGATCCGGCGCAAGCCTATGTCTCGCGCGCCGCGCTCAAGCTGATCGCCGGGCTCGACCATTTCAGCCTCGACCCGGCCGGTCGCGAGGCCCTCGACATCGGCGCCTCGACCGGCGGTTTCACCCAGGTGCTGCTCGAACGCGGCGCGTCCCATGTCACGGCAATCGATGTCGGGCATGGCCAGATGCATCCTGATGTCGGTGGTGATCCGCGCGTGACCGTGATCGAGGGCCTGAACGCGCGCGATCTCACCGTTGCCGATCTTGCCGGCCGCAATCCGGATTTCATCGTTTCCGACGTCAGTTTCATCTCGGTGAAACTGGCGCTGCCGCCGGCACTCGCCATTGCCAATCCCGGCGCCGGTGCGATCTTTCTGGTCAAGCCGCAATTCGAGGCCGGTCGCGAGGCGATCGGCAAGGGCGGTTTGTTGAAGGATCCCTTCGATGCCGCCCGTGTCGCGGGCCTGCTGCAGGATTGGCTGGATGCCGTTCCCGGCTGGCGCTCGCTTGGCCTGCATCTGTCGCCGATCGAAGGTGGCGACGGCAATCGCGAATTCCTGCTCGGTGGGATCAAGGACCGATGAGCGTACGCTTCACAATACGAAAGCTCGGATCGCAGGGCGACGGCATCGCCGAAACCGAGAGCGGCGATCTGTTCATTCCCTTCACGCTGCCAGGCGAGATCGTCACCGCCGCGCGCGAGCGGGATCGCGCCACGCTGATGGCGGTGCTGGAAGCCTCTCCGCTGCGCGTCGAACCAGCCTGCCGCCATTTCACCGAATGCGGCGGCTGTGCCCTCCAGCATTTCGAGACCGAAGCCTATCGCCGATGGAAACGCGAAAAGGTGGTGCACGCATTGAAGGGCAAGGGCATCGAGTGCGAGATTGGCGAACTGGTCGCCTGCGCGCCGCAGTCGCGCCGCCGCGTCGTGCTTGCCGCCCGGCGCACGGACGCAGGCATGCTGCTCGGCTTCAATCGCCATCTGTCGCCCGAGATCATCTCCATATCCGAATGCCCGATCTCACTGCCCGAGATCGTCGCGGCACTCGGCCAACTGAGGGCGCTGGCCGAATTGATATGCGCCACCACCAAATCGTTCCGGATGGCGGTCACCGTTACGGGTTCCGGCCTCGACATCGCGGTGCACGAGTCAGGCAAGCTCGGCGAACACCAGCGCCGTATCGCCTCCAACTTTGTCATTGCGCAAGGCTTTGCCAGGCTGTCCATCGATGACGAGATCGTCATCGAACCAAGGAAGCCCGTGGTCATGTTCGGCAGTGTTGCGGTCGCCGTGCCGCCCGGCGCCTTTCTGCAGGCGACGGAGGCCGCCGAACGGACCATGGCCGAGATCGTCGGCGGACATCTGAAGCGTGCAAAAAAAATTGCCGATCTCTTTGCCGGTTGCGGCAGCTTTGCCTTGCGGCTGGCGGCGAAATCGGAAGTCCATGCGGTCGAAGGCGACGCGGCCGCGCTTTCGGCGCTCGACCGGGCATCACGTTTCGCGACCGGCCTCAAGCGGGTGACGGGCGAACGACGCGACCTGTTTCGCCGGCCACTGACCTTCAAGGAGTTGAACGCCTTCGACGGCCTTGTCTTCGATCCGCCGCGCGCCGGCGCCGAAGATCAGTCGAAGCAGATCGCCCGCTCGGATGTTCCATACGTTGCCGCGGTGTCCTGCAACCCGGTGACGCTGGCCCGCGACCTGCGCATTCTCATCGACGGCGGCTATACCTTGACCAGCGTGACGCCAATCGATCAGTTCCTGTGGTCGCCACATGTCGAGGCGGTCGCCTTGCTGGAAAAACCCAAGAAGAGGCGCGGCTGAGCACGGTTCGTTGAGACTGCTGAGGCCACAGAAAACCGCGCTTCCCAAGCGCTGCTGCGGGATCCTCCGGTTAAAGCGACTCCAGGAAGAATGGGTAGCGGTTTTCCGTCCGGAATTGCGTCGAAATGAAGAGAGAGCGGTTCAGCGATTCTATCAAACACCGAACCGCTCTAAAAAAGCCGCCGAACGCCTGTAATGCCTGAACCGTACGGTCCAGGCTCAATCTACGAGCTTTGCAGCATTCGCGAAGGTTTTCGGCGTGCCGCCTCGCTGGTTGACCGACTGCCAGACATTCGGATTCTGCTGCGATTGACGTTTCAGGAAGTAGTAGCCGGTTGCATTCCAGGGCCTGATTTGGTCGACCATATTGTCGAGGACAAGATCGCCTTTATCGGTTTTCACCGTCAGGATGGTGTGGCCCTCATTGTTGAGATCGCGCACGACCGTCATCAACAGCGCTTGCCGGGGAAATCCAGCCTCTTGAAGGAGCTTGCGTTTGTAGAGTGCGTAGATCTTGCAATCGCCTTTGCCGTCAACCGGATAATCCCAATGGTCCGCCATCGTGCCCCAGTGATCGAAATTGCTGACGGGTTTGATGGCGCTGTTCGCCTTCTGATTTATCCGCTTGAGGATGCGGAAGGTCCGCGCTGTCAGCTTGACATTCGCGGCCGGCAGAGCCGGCACCTTGCACTCTTTTGGGCGGCGATGACAGAAATCGATCCAACCGTAGGGGACGCTGGTGCTTCCACCCACGGAGGCAGAGCGCGACCCATCCATGGAAGATTGGGTCGATCGCGACTTGAACAAAGTCGACTGGGCCGAAGCCGGACTGGCTAGCAGCGATGCCGCACCAATCAACGAAACAAAGCCAAGCAGGAGAGCCAGGACGGGGGAGTGCCGCATTGCCAAAACCACCACCGCAACGAGGAACTGGTGCTGCGTTCGTGCGTGAGAGGCAGCCCAGGCAGTCAAAGACCTAATAATTTGTTAATGTGGATTGTGTCCACTTCAAGGTCCCGGCCGCCGAAAAGCCGGTCCCTGTCAGGCCGGCCCCTGTCAGGATCACAATGGGCATGGTGGAGGGCGCCTGCATCCGGAAACGTCACGGCGGGCGATGACACCGGAACGGCACCGAGTTTCAAACCCGCGTGCCGCCGACCGTCATCTGGTTCATCCTGAGATGCGGCTGGCCAACGCCGACGGGTACGCCCTGGCCGGCCTTGCCGCACATGCCGATGCCGTTGTCGAGCTTCATGTCGTTGCCGACCATCGAGACGCGGTGCATGGCATCAGGCCCGTTGCCGATCAGCATCGCGCCTTTGATCGGCTGCGTCACCTTGCCGTTCTCGATCATGTAGGCCTCGGTGCAGCCGAACACGAATTTGCCCGACGTGATGTCGACCTGGCCACCGCCGAAGGAGACGGCGTAGATGCCGTTCTTGACGGAGGCGATGATTTCGTCCGGCTCCATGTCGCCTGAGGTCATGTAAGTGTTGGTCATGCGCGGCATCGGCTGGTGCGCATAGCCTTCTCGCCGGCCATTGCCGGTGGCTTTCATGCCCATCAGCCGGGCATTCTGCCGGTCCTGCATGTAGCCGACCAGTTTGCCGTCCTCGATCAAGACGTTGCGGGCCGAAGGCGTGCCTTCGTCGTCGACGGTGAGTGAGCCGCGCCGCTCTGGGATGGTGCCGTCGTCGACGACCGTCACCCCCTTGGCGGCCACCTGCTGCCCCATCAGGCCGGCGAACGCCGACGTCTTCTTGCGGTTGAAATCGCCTTCAAGACCATGACCGACGGCTTCGTGCAGCATCACGCCCGGCCAGCCATTGGATAGCACGATGTCGAAAGTGCCTGCCGGGGCCGGGATTGCCTCCAGGTTGACCACCGCTTGCCGGAGCGCCTCCCTGGCGGCGTGCTTCCAACTATCCTCGATCAGGAATTCGCCGAATGCCTTGCGCCCGCCCATGCCATAGGAGCCGCTTTCCTGGCGGTCGCCGTCGCCGACGACGACCGAGACGTTGACGCGGACCATCGGCCTGATATCGCGCACTATCTGGCCGTCGGCACGAACGATCTCGACATGCTGCCAGGATGCGGCGATCGAGGCCGTTACCTGGCGCACGCGTGGATCCTCGGCGCGCAGCCAGGCGTCGATTTCTTGCAGCAGCTTCGCCTTGGCCTCGAAGGAAGGCGAGGGGATCGGGTTCTCGTCGCCGTAGAGATGGCGGTTGGTACGGGCGGGGGCTGCCGCAAGCGTGCCGGAATAGCCACCCTTGACGGTCGAGACTGCTTCGGCCGCGCGCAGCAGCGACGCCTCGGACAGGTCGCTGGAATGAGCGTAGCCGCTGGCTTCGCCGGCGACGGCCCGCAGGCCAAAGCCCTGGTCGGTGTTGAAATTGGCGGTCTTCAGCTTGCCATTGTCGAACATCAGCGCTTCGCTCTCGCTGTATTCGAGGAAAAGCTCGCCGTCGTCGGCGCCCTTGATGGTGTCTGCGACGATCTGCTTGATGCGGTCGTCTGAAATGTCGAATTGGCCGATCAGGCTGTTCATGGCGCGTCCGTCCGTGGGATGTTTGCTTTCCCCCGATGTAGGCGTGAAGCCGCGCCCACACAATCGGCAATGACGAATCGGCGCCGACGAATGATTTCGTTCGCTAAACGCAAGGCATGCGTCTGGGGTCGGCAAAAGCCGCGTCCAGGCCTGGTTCAGCGCGAAGCCGCGATCAGGGCAGAGCGGCGAAGCCTTCGGCGAAACCCTTGAGGTCGACGGGAATGCCGATACCCTCTTCCGGGGTCTGGAAAACGATGAATGTTGCCGACGTACCGGTCTTCAGCGTGTCGAGCAGCGGCTTTTCGAGAATGACCTCGGCATAACAGCCGTCCTGGAAGCAGCGCACGAAATAGGCGCGGCCAATGTCCTTGCCGTCGACGTTGAGCCCGAGGCCGTTCGGCAACAGCACGCCGAGCGGCGCCAGCACGCGCAGGATCTCGGCCTTGTTGTCGGCGGTGCGCAGCACGACGACCGAAAGCCCCATCTCCGGACGATCCTCGGCGACGACGTTCTGCATCATCACGCATTGTTCCGAGGTGGCGCCGGCCGGCGTGTCGCAGATGATCGACCATGCGCCATGGGTCGAGCGCACCGTGCCGCTTGGCTGGGCAGCATTGGCGTTGCCGGCGATGGACAGACCGGCCGCGCACAGGACCGCGAGAAACAGGGCGTTTGCCAAGGTTCTCGAAAGGCCCAGTCGCGTATGCCTCAGTCTCGAAAGCCAAGAGTTCATGACGGCTCCATTGCGAATCACGGCACTTTAAGCCGCGCCAATGCCAAGTAAAGGACGAGACCGTGGCCGAACTGTCCCTAAAAAGGCAATGCGGCGCTTTTCCTTGCCAAATTCGCCTGAATTACGACGCTTTGCGGGTGTCGCCGGCACAAGGCGTGCGGCCCGCCGAACATACGCGATTCGCCACTACGGCCATTGCCCCGGAAGAGCCACGTCAGCTTGCGCGCAAAAATGCCGCACGGTTTCGACCGCTCCTTTCTTGCGGAGGGAAAAAGAGTATGGTTTGAACCAGCTTGAGACTGTCCGGGATTCCCGTCCCGGCATTGTTGGTTATTCTCGCGGGCACAGCCGGCGAGAGACTGGGAGACGAAGAGGGCGATGAGAAAATTCCTAGCGAGCACCGGTGCTGCTGCCACGTTCCTCGCCTGCGGATCCGCTTATGCGGACCAGCCCAGGCCGTGGGAGACCGGCTTCCAGGCGCCTGCGACCGACATGATGCGGCAGATCGAGTGGTTCGGAAACTACACGATGTGGTTTATCATCCCGGTCACGGTCCTGGTGCTGTTTCTGCTGATCTACTGCATCGTCAAATTCCGCGCGAGCGCCAATCCGACCCCGTCCAAGACCAGCCACAACACGCTGATCGAGGTGATCTGGACCATCGGCCCTGTCGTCATCCTGCTTTGCCTCGCCATCCCCTCGTTCCAACTCCTGACCGCCCAATATACGCCGCCAGAAGAGGCCAAGCTGACCGTCAAGGCAACCGGCAACCAGTGGAACTGGGATTACGAATACCAGACCGACAACACGCTCGCCTTCAATTCGGCCATTCTTCAGGATGGCGATCGCGCCAAGGCCGGCAAGGAGGATCGCGCGGTCTATCCGCGCCTGCTCGCCGTCGACAACGAGCTGGTCGTGCCGGTCAACACGATGACCCGCGTGCTTGTCACCGCGACCGACGTGATCCATTCCTTTGCCGTGCCGTCCTTCGGCATCAAGATCGACGCCGTTCCCGGCCGCACCAACGAGACCTGGTTCAAGGCGGAGAAAGAAGGCCTCTATTACGGTCAGTGCTCGCAGCTCTGCGGCAAGGACCATGCCTTCATGCCGATCGCCGTTCGTGTGGTGTCGGACACGCAGTTTAAGACCTGGCTGGCCGCGGCCAAGACCGACCTACCAGGTGCCAACAAGACGCTCATGGCCGAGGTCGATGGCCAGAACAAGGTAGCGGCCGCCGGCAACTGATGCCGCGGGTTAGCAAGATTTAGGAACGGAGCGGAACATGGCAGACGCTGCAGCTCACGACGGGCACGACCACAAGCCGTATCATGGCTGGGTGCGCTGGGTCTATTCGACCAACCACAAGGATATCGGTACGCTCTACCTGATCTTCGCGATCATGGCCGGCATAATCGGCGGCGCGCTTTCGGTCGCCATCCGCATGGAGCTGCAGGAGCCTGGCATCCAGATCTTCAGCGGTCTTGCGCAGATGGTCTATGGCATGAACGGCGACGCCGCGATCGACGGCGGCAAGAGCATGTACAATGCGTTTGCCACCGCGCACGCGCTGATCATGATTTTCTTCATGGTCATGCCGGCCCTGATCGGCGGTTTCGCCAACTGGATGGTGCCGATCATGATCGGTGCTCCCGACATGGCGTTCCCGCGCATGAACAACATCTCTTTCTGGCTGCTGCCGCCGGCCTTCATCCTGTTGCTCACCTCGATGTTCGTGCCGAGTGCGCCCGGCGCCTTTGGCGTGGGCGGCGGCTGGACGCTCTATCCGCCGCTGTCAACTTCGGGCCAGCCCGGACCGGCGATGGATCTGGCGATCCTGTCGATCCACATCGCCGGCGCCTCCTCGATCCTCGGCGCCATCAACTTCATCACCACCATCTTCAACATGCGTGCCCCCGGCATGACGCTGCACAAGATGCCGCTGTTTGCCTGGTCGGTGCTGGTCACCGCCTTCCTGCTCTTGCTGTCGCTGCCGGTTCTGGCCGGCGGCATCACCATGCTGCTCACCGACCGCAACTTCGGCACGACCTTCTTCGCGCCTGACGGTGGTGGTGACCCGATCCTGTTCCAGCACCTGTTCTGGTTCTTCGGTCACCCGGAAGTCTACATCCTGATCTTGCCGGGCTTCGGCATCATCAGCCATATCGTCTCGACCTTCTCGAGGAAGCCGGTATTCGGTTACCTCGGGATGGCCTACGCCATGGTCGCGATCGGCGCGGTCGGCTTCATCGTCTGGGCGCACCATATGTATACGACGGGCCTGTCGCTCGATACGCAGCGCTACTTCGTCTTCGCCACCATGGTCATCGCGGTGCCGACAGGCGTGAAGATCTTTTCCTGGATCGCAACCATGTGGGGCGGATCGATCTCGTTCAAGCCGCCGATGCTGTGGGCGCTGGGCTTCATCTTCCTGTTCACCATCGGTGGCGTCACCGGTGTCCAGCTGGCCAATGCCGGCCTCGACCGGTCGCTGCATGACACCTATTTCGTCATTGCCCACTTCCACTACGTACTGTCGCTGGGCGCGGTGTTCGCCATCTTCGCCGGCTGGTACTACTGGTTCCCGAAGATGACCGGCTACATGTACTCGCCCGTCATCGCCAACACCCATTTTTGGGTCATGTTCGTCGGCGTGAACCTGATCTTTTTCCCGCAGCATTTCCTCGGCCTCGCCGGTATGCCGCGCCGCACCATCGACTATCCTGACGCGTTTGCGGGCTGGAACATGGTTTCGTCCTACGGTTCGTATATTTCGGCCGTCGGTGTGGTGATCTTCCTCTATGGCGTGTTCGAAGCCTTCCAGAAGAAGCGGATCGCCGGCGCCAACCCGTGGGGTGAGGGTGCTACCACGCTCGAATGGCAGCTGCCTTCGCCGCCGCCGTTCCACCAGTGGGAGCAGCTGCCGAAGATCAAATAAGGCGGCTCCCGCTCGAATACAAAACCGCCGGCCCGCCGGCGGTTTTGGCCAACGGAATGATGGACTTGAGTACGCATGGCCCTAGTCGACAAAACCAGCATTGACGAAGCGGGCTTCCGTATGTCGGAAGCTACGGCGGGCGATTTCTTCGCCCTGCTGAAGCCGCGCGTCATGTCGCTGGTGGTGTTCACCGCCTTTGTCGGACTGGTCGCGGCACCGATGACCATCAATCCGCTGCTGGCGGTGATCGCCATCCTGGCCATTGCGATTGGGGCCGGCGCCTCTGGCGCGCTCAACATGTGGTACGACGCCGACATCGACGCGGTGATGACCAGGACCGCCAGCCGCCCGGTGCCTTCCGGCCGGATCCAGCCGCACGAGGCGCTGAGCTTCGGCTTGGTGTTGTCGGTGCTGTCGGTGATGACGCTCGGCGTGTTGGTCAACTGGTTGTCGGCGACGCTGCTGGCCTTCACCATCTTCTTCTATGCCGTGGTCTACACGATGTGGCTGAAACGCTCGACACCGCAGAACATTGTCATTGGCGGTGCAGCGGGCGCCATCCCACCGGTCATCGGCTGGGCCGCGGTGACCGGGTCGGTCAGTCTCGAAAGCATCATCCTGTTCCTGATCATTTTCCTGTGGACGCCGCCGCATTTCTGGGCGCTCGCGCTGTTCAAGTCCGAGGACTATGGCCGCGCCGGCATCCCGATGATGCCCAACGTCGCCGGCCATGCATCGACCCGCCGTCAGATTTTCGCCTACGCGCTGGTGCTGGCCCCGGTCGGCGTGCTGCCCTGGCTGCTCGGCTACACGACGCCGTTCTACGGCGTGGCCGCCTTGCTGTTGGGGGCTGGTTTCGTCTGGTATGCCTGGAAAGTGCTTGGCATGGCCGACGATGACCGCGTCATGAAGCCGGCTAAGGCCCTGTTCGCCTATTCGCTGCTCTATCTCTTCGCAATTTTCGCCGCCTATCTGGCTGACAGTGTCGTCGAACGCGCGCTTGCCATGGGTGGGGCATGACCATGGCCGAGAAAGAACTCGAAACGGTCACCTTGACCGATCGCCAGAAGAAGGCCCAGCGCAGCCGTTCCATCGCCATCGGCGTGGCGCTGGCGGTGCTGGTCGTGATCTTCTACATCGCGACAATCGTGAAGTTCGGCCACAATTTGTCGGGCTCGATGTGATGAGCGCCGAGACGTCCAAGAAGACGGTAGGCAAGACCGGCAACCGCGTTGTCGCGGTTGTCTGCCTTGCTTTCTTCACCGGCATGATCGGCATGGCCTATGCAGCCGTGCCGCTCTACAAGATGTTTTGCCAGGCGACCGGCTATGGCGGCACGACGCAACGTGCCGAGAAGCAATATGCCGGCCGCGTGCTCGATCGCGAGATCACCGTTCGTTTCGACGCCAACATCGCCGGCGTGCCATGGGAGTTCCAGCCGGTCCAGCGCTCGATGACCATGAAGATCGGGCAGACCGTGCAGGCGCATTATCAGGCGACCAACAAGTTCGATCGCCCCGTCACCGGCCGCGCAACCTTCAACGTGCAGCCGGAACTGGCGGGTCCGTACTTCAACAAGGTCGAATGCTTCTGCTTCACCGATACGACGCTGAAGCCGGGCGAGACGCTGGACATGCCGGTCCTGTTCTATGTGGACCCCGACATCGTGAATGTGCCGGAATTGAAGGACGTGAGGACGATCACCCTGTCCTATACGATGTTCCCGGTCGAGAAGACCAAGCCGGTGGCGTCGTCCGGGCCGGCCCAGGGCAATAGCAAGACAGTTTCAGATACCGAAGGAAATCTCGGGGGTTGATATGGCAGACGCGCACGCAAAACCACACCATGACTACCATCTCGTCGACCCGAGCCCGTGGCCCTTCCTGGGATCGGTAGGGGCGCTTGTCACCGCTTTTGGCGGTGTCTGCCTCATGGAATACCTGAAAGGCGGCTCCTTCCCGATCTTCGGCGTCAACATCGCCAATCCGTGGCTGTTCTTCATCGGCATTGTGATCGTGCTGTACACCATGTTCGCCTGGTGGTCGGACACCATCAAGGAAGCGCATGAAGGCCACCATACGCGCGTCGTGTCGCTGCACCTGCGCTACGGCATGATCATGTTCATCGCCTCGGAGGTGATGTTCTTCGTTGCCTGGTTCTGGGCCTATTTCGATGCCAGCCTTTTTGCCGGTGAGGTGCAGAACTATGCGCGCCACACGTTTACCGGTGGTGTCTGGCCGCCGAAGGGCATGGAGGTTCTCGATCCTTTCCATTTGCCGCTCTACAACACCATCATCCTGCTGCTGTCGGGCACCACGGTCACCTGGGCGCACCACTCGCTCATCCATGGCGACCGCAAGGGCCTGATCAACGGCCTGGTGCTGACCGTCGGGCTTGGCATGCTGTTCACCATGGTGCAGGCTTACGAGTACATGCACGCGCCGTTCGGCTTCAAGGATTCCATCTACGGCGCCACCTTCTTCATGGCGACCGGCTTCCATGGCTTCCATGTCATCATCGGCACCATCTTCCTGCTGGTCTGCCTGATCCGGGCGATGAAGGGCGACTTCACCCCCAAGCAGCATTTCGGCTTCGAGGCGGCCGCCTGGTATTGGCACTTCGTTGACGTGGTCTGGCTGTTCCTGTTCGCCTCGATCTACGTCTGGGGATCGGTCGGCGCGGTGATCGAAGGCCACTGATTCAGCCTTCTGGATTTCGAGTTCGTTAGGGCGGCCGCGGCGACGTGGCCGCCTTTCTTCTTTTCGGCGCAAGGATCGCCAATCGATGAAAGATGCGGCTGACCTCAATTTGCGCATTTTATCGTCTTGGCATTCCGGCTCTTGCCGCTGAGAAGGTCTGGTGCGCGTCCACGAAGCGAAGCGGTTCGGCTGGTGGGGCTGTCTGCTTCAATTGGTCGACTGGACCGATGGCTGCATTGGGGTTACGGATTCCGACATGGACCAAATCTGGGCGATGGTGGCCGATGGGGCGCCGATCGAGATCGAGCAATAGCCATGAATGACGGCACTACGCATGAGTGAAGACAAGGCGATCTGGCCTCCGATCGATCCGATTTCGGCCGGCCTGCACGGCCGCTGCCCGCGTTGCGGCGAGGGGCGGCTGTTTTCCGGCTTTCTCACCGTCGGCAAGCGCTGCGTCAATTGCGGCCTCGACTATTCCTACGCCGATGCCGGCGATGGACCGGCCGTGTTCGTCATCCTGATCATCGGCTTCATCATCGTCGGTCTGGCGCTTTGGGTGGAAGTGACGCTGAGCCCGCCGCTCTGGCTGCATCTGCTGATATGGATCCCACTGGCCCTGGTGCTGTGTCTCACGGCGCTTCGGTTGATCAAGGGCGTGCTGCTCACCCTGCAATACAGCAACAAAGCAGCCGAGGGTCGGCTGGATCGCGGCGAATGAGCGAAGCGTCCCTGAAAGACCGCGGCCATTCGCGGCCACGATCGGCACTGTTGTTCGTCCTTGGCCTTGTGTTGTTCTTGATTCTGCTGGCGCTGGGCACCTGGCAGGTCCAGCGCCTGCACTGGAAGGAAGGCCTGCTGCAGACCATCGACCAGCGCACCCATTCGGCGCCACGACCGCTTTCCGAGGTGGAGAAGGAATTCGCCTCGACCGGCGACGTCGACTACACGCCGGTCACTGTCACCGGCACTTTCGTGCATTCCGGCGAGCGGCATTTCTACGCGACCTGGGAAGGGGATGCCGGCTTCAATGTCTATACGCCGCTGGCCCTCGACGATGGTCGTTTCGTCCTGATCAACCGCGGCTTTGTTCCCTACGACCTCAAGAATGCGGCGAAGCGCGCCAAGGGACAGGTAACGGGCAGGGTCACGGTCACCGGGCTTGCCCGCAACCCGCTGCCGGCAAAGCCCTCCATGATGCTTCCCGACAATGATGTGGGGAAGAACATCTTCTACTGGAAGGACCGCGACGTCATGGCCGCGAGCGCCGGCCTGCCGGCTGGGTTCACCTTGGTGCCGATCTTCATCGATGCCGACAAGACGCCAAATCCCGGCGGCCTTCCGGTCGGGGGTGTCACCATCATCGACCTTCCGAACAGCCATCTGCAATATGCCGTCACCTGGTACGGGCTTGCCGCGGCACTCGCCGCGGTGCTTGTCCTCCGGCTTCGCCGGCCCGCGAAAGAGGAATGAACGCAAGCGACGCCTCTCTTTCCACCGACACCCTTGACAGGGCAGGGGTAGGCACCTCATTTCGGCGCTGACCAACCGGCAGGATTTGATGCTTCACACAATCGCCAAGCCTCCTCTGACGATCCGGCTCTGCCAGCCGCGCGGTTTTTGCGCGGGCGTCGACCGTGCCATCCAGATCGTCGTGCTGGCGCTGAAAAAATATGGCGCCCCGGTCTATGTCCGCCACGAAATCGTCCACAACCGCTATGTCGTCGAGGGGCTGCAGAGCCTTGGGGCCGTCTTCATAGAGGAACTTTCCGAAATCCCGGCCGAACATCGGCAGTCGCCGGTCGTCTTCTCCGCGCACGGTGTGCCCAAGTCCGTGCCGGCGGATGCGCAGGCGCGCAACCTGTTCTATCTCGACGCAACCTGTCCGCTGGTCTCCAAGGTCCACAAGCAGGCAATGCGTCACCAGCGGCTTGGCCGCCATGTGCTGTTGATCGGTCATGCTGGGCACCCCGAGGTGATCGGCACAATGGGGCAGTTGCCGGAAGGCGCGGTAACGCTGATCGAGACCGAAGCCGACGCAGCCCGGCTTGTACCGGCCGATCCAAAAGCACTTGGTTTCGTCACCCAGACCACGCTCTCGGTCGAGGATACCGCCGGCATCATCCGCGCGTTGCAGGAGCGCTTTCCGGACCTGCAGGCGCCGGCGGCGGAATCGATCTGCTACGCCACCACCAACCGCCAGGAAGCGGTCAAGGACACCGCCCCGGGTGCTGACCTCTATCTGATCGTCGGCGCCCCCAATTCCTCGAATTCGCGCCGCCTTGTCGAAGTTGCGGAACGGGCAGGTGCCTCGATGTCGCTTCTCGTGCAGCGCGCCGCTGAAATTCCGTGGAATGACATCGGCACCATTTCGACGCTCGGCCTGTCGGCGGGAGCATCGGCGCCGGAGATCATCGTCGACGAGATCATCGACGCGTTCCGCCAGCGTTTCGACGTCACCATCGACCTGGCCGTCACGGCCACCGAAACAGAGGATTTTCCGGTCATGCGGGTACTGCGCGATGTCGAACTGACGCCGGCCGACATGGCCTTCGTCAATGGGACCGCGTGAACGGCCATGGCGGTCTATACCGACGTTGCGGAGGGCGAACTCGGCGCTTTCCTGAAGCACTACCCGGTCGGCGATCTCCTATCCTACAAGGGCATCGCCGAAGGCACCGAGAATTCGAACTTCCTGCTGCACACCTCGAGCGGCTCCTACATCCTGACGCTCTATGAAAAGCGGGTCGAGAAGGCGGATTTGCCGTTTTTCCTCGGGCTAATGGGCCATCTCGCCAGCAAGGGGGTGTCCTGCCCGCTGCCGGTGACCGCGCATGACGGCAGCGTCATCGGCACGCTGGCCGGCCGGCCGGCCGTGATCATCACCTTCCTCGAAGGACTTTCGCTGCGGCGACCGGCCGCAACGCATTGCGCCGAGGTCGGCAAGGCGCTGGCGGCGCTGCACCTGGCCGGCGCCGACTTTCCGATGACGCGTCCGAACGCGCTCGCCCTCGACGGCTGGCGCAAGCTTTGGGATGCGTCTCGCGGCCGCGCCGACGAGGTCGAGCCGGGCCTTGCGGCCGAGGTCGATGCCGACTTTGCCGATTTCGAGCGGAACTGGCCCAAGGGCCTCCCCGAGGGCATCATTCATGCCGATCTGTTCCCGGACAATGTCTTTTTCCTGGGCGAGAAGCTTTCGGGGCTGATCGATTTCTATTTCGCCTGTGACGATCTCTATGCCTATGATGTCGCCACCTGCCTCAACGCCTGGTGTTTCGAGAAGGATTTTTCCTTCAACCTTACCAAGGGCAAGGCACTGCTTGCCGGTTATCAAAGCGTGCGCCCCCTGAGCGATGACGAGAAAGCGGCGCTGCCGATGCTGGCGCGCGGTTCGGCGCTACGCTTCATGCTGACCCGGCTTTACGACTGGCTGACCGTCCCCGATGGCGGACTGGTGATGAAACGCGACCCGTCCGAATATATCCGAAGGATGCGGTTCCATCGGGCGATCAGATTTCCTTCGGAATATGGATTGGCCGAAAACGGGGTGTCATGAGCAAGCAGGTTGAAATCTTTACCGATGGCGCCTGTTCGGGCAATCCCGGCCCCGGCGGCTGGGGCGCCATCCTGCGCTTCAACGGCACCACCAAGGAACTCTTCGGCGGCGAGGCCGAAACCACCAACAACCGCATGGAATTGCTGGCGGCCATTTCGGCGCTGAATGCGTTGAAGGAGCCTTGCACGGTCGAGCTTCATACCGACAGCAAATACGTCATGGACGGAATTTCCAAATGGATCCATGGCTGGAAGAAGAATGGCTGGAAGACCGCCGACAAGAAGCCGGTCAAGAACGGCGAACTCTGGCAGGCGCTGGACGAGGCCAACCGGCGCCACAAGGTCACCTGGAACTGGGTGAAGGGCCATGCCGGCCACATCGAGAACGAGCGCGCCGACGAGCTGGCTAGGGAAGGCATGGCGCCGTTCAAGAAAGGGCCTTTCAGGCCGGTAGTGTCGGCGCCAAAGCCGGATGTCCAGGCAAAGCAGCCGCTGGCCCCGAAGGCGCGTCGTTCGACCCAGAGCTATTGAACTTCTGGCATTCGCTGCGCCCGGCCGACAGGAGAATTTCTGTTATGCCGATCGCCTATTACATCACCCATCCTCAGGTTCAGATCGACGCCAGCGTGCCCGTGCCGGATTGGGGTCTATCCGACATCGGTCGTGCCAGGGCGCATGCAATGCTGAACCAGCCGTGGATCGCATCGATCGGGCGTGTGGTGTCGTCGGGCGAACGCAAGGCCGTTGAAACCGCCGAGGTGCTCGGGCGGCACCTCGACCTTGCGGTGCAGGTGAGGGAACGGATGCATGAGAACGACCGGTCGGCGACGGGTTTCCTGCCGCCTCCGGAGTTCGAGGCGGTCGCCGACCGGTTCTTCGCCAATCCGCACGAAAGCATTCGTGGCTGGGAGCGGGCCATCGACGCACAGCAGCGCATCGTGAGCGAGGTCGAGGCCGTCCTCGGTGCCGGCGGCAGCAACATCGCCCTTGTCGGACATGGCGGTGTCGGTACGCTCCTGCTACTGTCGCTCAGCGGCAGGCAAATCAGCCGCGAAGCCGATCAGCTGGCGGGCGGCGGCAACTATTTCGCCTTCGATACCCACACGCGCCAAATTATTCATGGATGGCGACCGATCGACAGGCTGTCCTGATCGGCGTACCGCAGCCGTACTCGTAGCGCAAGGACAGGCTCTTCTCGCGACATCGCAGTTGCTCGAGGATGTGGATGGGAGTAATATTTCCCACTATCGAGCAATGCAAGAGAGGACGCAGCGTGGCGAACGTTGAAAAAATGAGCGTGGCTGTGACCCCACAACAGGCAGCCCTGATGCGCGAGGCCGTGGAGGCGGGCGAGTATGCCACTGCAAGCGAGATCGTGCGTGAAGCGATGCGGGATTGGCTGGCCAAGCGCGAACTGCGGCATGACGATGTTCGTCGGCTGAGACGGTTGTGGGATGAAGGCAAGGCAAGCGGGAGACCGGAGTCTGTGGATTTCGACGTGTTGCGAAAGGAAGCTCGGCGAGAGCTGACGGAAGCCTCGCGGAATGGCCGTTAGGCTAGTCTGGTCACCCGCGGCCAAGGCTGACCTCATCGACATCTACGTGACGATAGGCAGCGAAAACATACGGGCGGCCGATCGTTACTACGATCAGTTAGAAGCGCGGGCCATGCAGCTGGCAGACCAGCCGCGCATGGGTGTCAGGCGACCGGATATCAGGCCTTCCGCACGAATGCTGGTGGAGGCGCCTTTTGTACTGCTCTACGAAACGATTCCAAACACGGACGATGGCCCAGTGGAGTGGGTTGAAATCGTCCGTGTGGTCGACGGGCGGCGGGATCTGAACAGTCTGTTCTAGCTGTCTACCGGATCAGCAGCGCCGTACCGTAGAGCCCGAGCGCGAACACCGTGTGCGAGACCAGATTGAGGGCGCGGACCCGCATCGGATTCGGCCGCTTCGAGGCCGCCCAGCCGGCGCCCATGCCTGGCGCCAGCAGGAACCAGCCGGCGCCGACGGTAACGATGCCGAGGATGAAGGCCGGCAGGAAGGTCGGCGCGGCCAGCCAGCCCGCGCCCGCCAGCATCACCAGGATTATGCCGTAGGCGATGCCGACGAAGTAATGGAAGGCCCAGCCCAGCGCCTGTTCATACGCGTAGGGCGCCGCATCGCCGATATCGTCGTGAAACACCTTGTCGCGGAGGTGCCAGACCCAGCGCCCGACCGGCCCCCAGTTCGGGCGTGGCTGGCCGAACGCCTTGTGCAGGAAGAAGGCCCAGAGATCCATCAGGACGGTCGCGCCGACGCCGATCGCGACAGCGCGCCAGAAGATGTCAAACATCGTAGGATCCCCCCGAAAACCGGCAATTCTGGAGCGCGGCTGCTTGTCACGCGAGGCCGGCCATTGCGGCCTCGCGTGATTGGCCGTCGAAGTTCAGAGCTGGCCCAGAATATGAGCCGCGCCGGACTCGTCGACGCCGGGTTTGGTCTCGACATTGAGCGCGGTAACCTTGCCGTCGTCGATAATCATCGAAAACCGCTTCGAGCGCAGGCCCATGCCGCCACCGGAATAGTCGGCGTCGAGGCCGACCGCCTTGGCGAAATCGCCATTGCCGTCGGCGAGGAACAGGATCTTGCCTTCGCCGCCGGTGAAGCGCGCCCAGGCGCCCATGACGTGGACGTCGTTGACCGAAACGACGGCGATGGTGTCGACGCCGCGCGCCAGGATCGCGTCATGGTTCTCGAGATAGCCGGGCAGGTGGTTGTTGCTGCAGGTCGGCGTGAAGGCGCCGGGAACGCCGAACAGCACCACTTTCTTGCCCGGAAAAATCTCGGCCGACGTGATCGGCTTGGCGCCGTCCGCGGTCATGGTCTTGAAGGTCGCCTCGGGCAGCTTGTCGCCAACGGAGATGGTCATGAGTTCCTCGCTTGGAATAGGGAAAGACGCGTGCTTGCGTAACGAACTCGGCGGCTTCCTGCAACCATCGCGGCATCAAGGGAAAGGCAGCAACCCTTCGACCGCGCCCGCCGAACTCGTCAACGTGTAGTGAAGCCCGCCGTCGGTCGGCGTCGTCGAAGGGCGATCGAGGATCGGCACGGTGAAGATCAGCTTGCCGTCCTTTTCCGCGCGGGAAGGTGTGCCGAACATATAGTCGCGTTCGCCGGCAACGAAGAAATCCGCTGCCTGCGGATCGCCAGGAAAACTTGCCTCGACAACCAGCGTCTCGTGATCGCCGGGCAGCACCTTGATGCCGAAGTCAGGCTTTGCCGCAGCTGGCAGTGCGGTAAAACTCGCCTTCACCAGCGCCGCGTCGTCGGCATTATCGGGATCGGAAGCGGGGTCGACGCTCAGCCGTGTCTGCACGGGGATGCAGATGGATTCGCAAATGCCGAGAAAGACGTCGGCATCGATGACCGCCGGCTGGTTCGGCGCCGCCAGCGTGAACGTCACGGGCAAGGAAACCGGATAATTGTAACCGGCCCATTTGCCATAGCCATCATCGTGGCGCTGCGGCGCGGGAAAAGACAGTGTCGCATCGGCTATATTGGTGCTGGCCGAAACGTCGAGCTGCGGCGGCACACCTGCATCGCCCGGGTCGCGCCAATAAGTCTTCCAGCCGGGTTTGAGCGCGATATCGAGAACACCGTATATGCGGCCGGCGGCGTCCGGCTTGCCTGATGTCACCAGCCGCACCTTGCCGCCTTCGCTGTTGTACCAGGCGGATGAGGAGGCGCTGGCTGGGAGGGCGGCCGCCAATCCAATGGCGGCGCCGAGCAACAGGATTTTCAAGCTTTGCATGGCGGTGATTTGATCGTCCCTTCGTGGCCGCGCAATGATTTCATGGCCGTGCTGATATCATATTTGCGTGACCTTTGCGGGCAAGCCAAGGCCGGACTCGCAATATGAGCTTTGGTCGAATCCGCTACGGCGCATCTTTTCGGCGCCGGGGAAACGCGTTACCTTCCCTGGCATGGATTTGTTGCGCCACAAAAAGACAGCCGCCGGCCGCGGCTTTCTCGACGATCAGTTCCTGATTGCCATGCCTGGTATGAAGGACGACCGTTTCACGCGCTCGGTCATCTACATCTGCGCCCATAGCGATGAAGGCGCGATGGGCCTGATCATCAACCAGACGCAGCAGATGCTGTTCCCGGACCTTCTGGTACAGCTTGGCATCATGAACGAGCAGGAGGCGATCCGCCTGCCGGCACAGGCGCGCGATTTCGTCGTGCGCAATGGCGGGCCTGTCGACCGCAGCCGGGGCTTCGTCCTGCATTCGGGCGACTACCGTGTGGATTCCTCGCTCACCGTTTCCGACGACATCTGCCTGACCGCGACCGTCGACATACTGCGGGCGATATCGTCAGGACGCGGGCCGCGCCGCGCGCTCATGGCGCTCGGTTATTCCGGCTGGGGCGCCGGCCAGTTGGAAACCGAGATCGCTGAGAACGGCTGGTTGACCTGCCCGGCGACGCCGGAATTGCTGTTCGACGCCGACATCGAACGCAAATACGACCGGATTCTCGCCTCCATCGGCATCGATCTCGCCCATCTCAGCCTGGCCGCCGGGCACGCTTGAGCCTCGTCTTTGCCGGCCAGGGCCCCTTCGCCAGGTAAGGCGCAGCCGGAACGCTGCGCCGTTAGCGCAATCTCATCCCATGGCGGTGCGCGAGAGCTGTTCAGGCTTGGAATTGCGTAAACAGGCGAAACCGCGTGTCCGGCTTGTTATCCGCTATGCCGGCTCATAGCCGTACGCTCCGTCCTCACGCATCACGCGGCCGATGCCCGGCCAGCCAAGGTGCGCTCCGGCGATCCATGTTCCAGCCTCGGCCGCGTCGCGGAAAACCTTCTGGCGCGTTGCGCGTGCGATCGCTTGGTCGTCGTCATAGCCCCAACTCAACGCGGGATTGCCAAACTGCAAGGCCGGCACATGAACGATGTCCCCGAAGAACAGGAAGCGGGCCTCGTTCGTGTCGAAAGCGTAGCCGATGTGACCGGGAGCATGACCCGGCAGGGCAACTGCTCGCAGTCGCTTGGCCACCTGGTCGCCATTCCGCACGGGCTTCAAAATGGATCTGAACCGCGCAAGGTCTGTTTCGGCGAGAAAGCTCTCGACAGCTTCCTCGGCGATTACGATCGCTTTCAAATTCGGAAAGAGCACCCGGTCGTCCCGGGTCAAAAGCCCGTACACATGATCCTGGTGGGCATGGGTGAGAGCCAAGACCGTGATCGAGGCAGGATCGATGCTGGCTTCGGCTAGCGTCTGCTCGAGGCGTCCTGTTGTTGAGGCCCAGCCTCCTCCTCCACTGTCGATCAGAATGCCGTCAACGCCTGGACCTGCGAGGGCAAAGCAATTGACGGACAGGCGGAGCGCCCCTGCCTGCGCGACTTGCGGCACCGGTTTGTCGCGCGGGCCGTGCAGAAGGTCCGCCGGCATCTCGATATAGCCGTCCGAGAGCGACCAGACCCGCCAGGCGCCGGTGGTGCAGCCGAGGACGTTACCGCTGCGGAACGTTACGATCATAGAGTACCTCAATCTGCCGTTGCCGATCAAAGCTAGGACAGAGCCACCTATGAGGATAGGCCTGTTGCACAGCAAGGCCTCATGAGTGATACTCATGAATGATGAGAAGCGAACTGAACGAACTCGCCGCGTTCGCGATGGTCGCCCGGGAACGAAGCTTTACACGAGCCGCGGCAAAACTAGGCGTGTCTCAATCTGCGCTGAGTCACACTATCCGTGGGCTCGAGCAGCGGCTCGAGCTGCGGCTTTTGGCTCGAACGACGAAGAGCGTCGCGCCAACAGCCGCAGGGGCCGCTCTCTTGAAAGACCTGTCTCCGGCGCTTGAGCAAATCGCTGCTGCCCTTGACGGAGCGCGAAGCCTCAGGCGGCGCCCTGCGGGGCGCCTTCGAATTGTGATGTCACGCTCGGCCGCCGTAATGGTGCTGCTGCCACGGCTCGCGGCATTCGCGCAGGCCTACCCCGATATCGTTCTCGACGTTGTCACCACGACAGGCCCTGTAGACCTCGTTGCCGGCGAGTTCGATGCCGGTATCCAGCTCGGCGAGTATATTCAGAAAGACATGATCGCGGTACGCGTCACGCCGGAGTTGCGGCTGGCTGTGGTGGGATCGCCTGGTTATTTCTCATCACGAAGAATCCCGCAAAAGCCGAGGGATCTCAAGGATCATCAATGCATAGCCCTGCGTCTTCCAGGCGGTCCATCTCGGTGGGAGTTCGAGCGGGCGAGAAAGTCGGTCACGATCAACGCCAGCGGCTCGCTCATAATCGACGATACTCACCTGGTGATTGAGGCGGCGCTCGCCGGCGTTGGTCTCGGTCTCGCCTATGAAGAGCAAGTCGCGGAGTATATCGCGGAGCGACGGCTTGTCCGCGTCCTGGAGGAATGGACGCCGCCAATCGCAGGCTTTTTCCTGTATTATCCCAGTCGTCAGCTTCAGCCAGCGGCGCTGTCAGCATTGGTCAATGCGCTGCGACTCTCGCAACAATAGTGATGCATGTCGTTGTTCCGGAACCGAGGACACTTCCGGGTGACATGCATTAGGCCTGCGTGAGCGGATACTGCTCCTTCAGCGTCTTCAGCACCTGGTCGCCTGGCATCGGCGCGCCGAACATGAAGCTCTGGACATATTCGCATCCCATCTGGCGCAGCTCCAACGCATCGCGCTCGTCCGATATGCCCTCGGCGACCACCGAAAGGCCGAGCTCATGCGCCATGTTGACCATGGATTTGAGCAACACCGCGCGTTTTGGCGTGCTGTCGTCGACGAAGCTCTTGTCGATCTTGATGGTGTCGAACGGGAACCGCGTCAGATAGGCGAGCGATGAATAGCCGGTGCCGAAATCGTCCAGCGACAGGCCGATGCCGAGCTGCTTGAGCTTGGTCAGCACATGGGCCGTCTGCTCGGGATTGTCCATGACCAGCGACTCGGTCAGTTCGAGCCGGAAGCAGCGCGGCTTCAAATTGGCGCGCGCGATCACGGAACGCACGTCGCTGACCAGGTCGCGGCGGATGAGCTGGCGGCTGGACAGGTTGACCGACACCGACAGCGGCGCGTCGCCGATCTGCTTTTGCCATCCTGCCAGATCCTCAGCCGCCTGCTGCATGGCAAACAGCCCAAGCTGCACGATCAGCCCGCAGCTTTCCGCGACCGGGATGAAATCGGCCGGCGGGATCATGCCGCGGCGCGGATGGTCCCAGCGCAGCAGGGCCTCGAAGCCGGCGACGCTGCCATCCTCGAGCCGCACGATCGGCTGGTAGGCCAGCGTGAATTCGCGCCGCTCGATGGCGCGCCGCAGATCGGATTCGAACTGCAGGCGATCGGTGCCGACGGTGCGGAACGCCGGGCGGAACGGCTCGATCCTGTCGCCGCCGAAACGCTTGGCCTGGTGCATGGCGAGCTCGGCGTCCTTGACCATGTCCTCGGCCGAGGTTTGCGCCGAGGTCCAGGTGATCAGGCCGATCGAGGCGGTCAGCACGATTTCGCGCTTGGCAAAGGTGATCGGATTGTTGATCGCATGCTTGATCGCATCGGCCACGCCGGCGATGCGGGCAGGGTCCTGCTCGGACAAAAGCATCAGGGCGAACTGGTCGCCGGCGAAGCGCGACAGCGAATCCTTCGGCTTGAGCAGCCGGTGCAGGCGGCGCGCTATGGTGAGCAGGATGGTGTCGCCGGCCGAGATGCCGAGCCCGTCATTGACCTGCTTGAAGCGGTCGATATCGATGACGAAGACGGTCGGCCGCACCTTCTCTTCGGTGCGGGCGATCGAAATGATCGCCTCCAGCCGGTTCATGAACAATTCGCGGTTCGGCAGGCCGGTCAGATTGTCGTGCACGGCGTCGTGCAGCAGCCGTTCCTCGGATTTCTTCTGTTCGGTGACGTCGACCATGGTACCGACGCAGCGGATCACCTCGCCGTCCGATCCGATGACGGGTCGCGCGCGCAGGGCAAACCAGTGATAGTGCCCATCGGCGCCACGCAGGCGGAAATTCTGCGACACCCGGCCGCGGCGATGTTCCAGTACCACGTCGAGCGTGGTGCGGAATGTGTCGCGGTCGTCGGCATGCAACACCGGCAGCCAGTTGCGGGCGGCACCACCCAGGCTGTTGGGCGCAAGGCCGAGCTGGATGCTGACGTCGGGTTTGGTCACCACGCGGTCGCGCAGCACGTCCCAATCCCACACCGTATCGCCCGATCCCGCGACCGCCAGCGCCTGCCGCTCGAGGTCGGAGAATAGCCCCTGATGCAGCGCACCGCCAGCAAAGGCGTGCTGCATGACGGTGAAGCCGATCAGCAGGATGATCAGGATCAAGCCGCCGCCAAGTGCCGGCTGGGCGATGTCGTTATCGAGCATGCCGGTGATCGCCATCCACGATCCGCATAACCACAACAGCACCATGACCCAGCTGGGCACCAGCATAATCGCTCGGTCATAACCACGAATACCGAGGAAGATGATCAAGCCGAGCCCGGTCAGTGCGGTCGCGGCAAACGAGATGCGGGCGATGCCGGCGGCGACCGCCGGATCGACGATTGCGACACCGGCGATCAAGAGCAGCCCCAGAATCCAGACCAGGGCGCCGTAGCTGAAATGGCCGTGCCATCGGTTGAGGTTGAGATAGGCAAACAGGAACACCACGAAGGTCGCTGCCAGCGCCACCTCGGTGCCGGCCCGCCACATCTGCTCGTTGCCTGGCGAGATCTCGATGACCTTGTTGAGGAAGCCGAAATCGACACAGATATAGGCAAGCACCGCCCAGGCGAGGGCCGCCGTCGCCGGGAACATCGACGTCCCCTTGACCACGAACAGGATGGTCAGGAACAGCGCCAGAAGGCCGGCGATACCGATGACGATGCCGCGAAACAGCGTGTAGGAATTGACCGAATCCTTGTAGGATTCCGGATCCCAGAGGTAGACCTGTGGCAGCTTCGGCGAGGCGAGTTCGGCGATGAAGGTGATCACCGTGCCGGGGTTCAGCGTCACCCGGAACACGTCGGCGTCGGGGCTGGTCTGGCGGTCGAGCGCGAAGCCTTCGCTGGGCGTGATGGCGGCGATGCGCGTAGAACCCAGATCCGGCCAGAAGATGCCGGAATTGACCAGCCGGAAGTGCGGCGCCACGATCAGCCGGTCGAGTTGCTGGTCGGTGGTGTTGGCGAGCGCGAAGACAGCCCAGTCGCCGGTCGAGCGGGCATCGTTGGCTTCGACCTCGATCCGCCGCACGATGCCGTCCGGCCCGGGCGCGGTCGACACCTGGAAGTTCTCACCCTGGTTGCGGTAGATTTCGACGGCGCGCGAAAGATCGAGCGCGACATCGTCGCGGGCGATCTTGATCGGTTCTACGGCAAAGGCCGACGAAGCCGCGCACAGCGTCAGCATCGTCGCCAGAAGAAAGGCGAACAGCGGCCCGTTTCGCAGGGAATTCGTCAAAAATCAGTCCTTCGTTCCAGCGCCCGGCGGATCGTCGGCGATCCGGGCGTAGAGGTAGTGATCCTGCCAGATGCCGTTGATCCTGAGATAGGATCGCAGAAGTCCTTCGCGCCGGAATCCGGCTTTTTCAAGCACGCGGATCGACCTGATATTGTCGGGAATACAGGCGGCTTCGATCCGGTGCAACCTCAGCGTATCGAAGGCGAAGCGGGCCACCACCTTGACCGCGTCTGTCATCAGCCCGCGGCCGCCGAAGCGCTCGCCGATCCAGTAGCCGACATGGCCGCTTTGCGAGACGCCGTGGCGTATGTTGCCGAGCGTGATGCCGCCCGCGAGCTTGCCGCTCGACTTCTCGAAGATGAAGAAGGCGATCGCGGTTCCCTGTGCGTAGTCCTCGCGATAGCGGCTGATGCGCAGGCGCCATGCCGTGCGGTCGAGTTCGTCCGGGGTCCAGCGCGGCTCCCATGGCTCCAGGAACGCCCGGCTTTCGCCGCGCACCGCCGACCACTCGCGGTAGTCGTTGGTGAACGGCACGCGCAGCGTGACGAGGTTGCCCTTCAGTGCCGGCAGGTCACGGCGAAAGAAAGGGAGCGCGAACACGGCGCTTGGGACTTAGACGGCGAGCCTGCGGGCCGTGGTCTGCGTGCCCGGAAGCGAATCGAGGATCGCCTCGTATGGTGCCAGCGTACCCACGGGCCCGACAGCGGTAAGCGTCGGCTTGGTCGAGAACATCCGCGACGACAGGTCGGTAAGGCGCTCGATCGTCAGCGCCGCCAGGCGCTCCATCAGCTCTTCCTTCGCGATTGGCCTGCCGAAAAGGAGTAGTTGCCGCGCGATCTGCGAGGCGCGGCTGGCCGGGCTTTCGGCCGACATGATCAGCCCGGCACGATATTGGGCGCGCGCACGGTCGAGCTCTTCCTGCAGGATGCTCTCGCCGGCCTTCTGCAACTCGTCGATGATGACAGGCACCAGCTTGGCGATGTCGCTCTGCCCCGTCGCGGCGTGAACGCCGAATATGCCCGTATCGGAAAAGCCCCAGTGGAAGGCGTAGACCGAGTAACAGAGGCCGCGTTTTTCGCGGACCTCCTGGAACAGACGCGATGACATGCCGCCGCCGAGGATCATCGACAGCACCTGCGACGCGTAGAAATCCCGCACATGGTAGGCGCGGCCCTCGAAGCCCAGCACGATCTGCGCGTCCATCAGGTCGCGGTCCTCGCGGAAGTCGCCGCCGACATATTGCGCGTATTGCGGGATGGTGCTGTCGGCCTTGCTGCGGAAACCGCCGAGCCGGTTTTCGACCTCGCGCACGAACTTGTCGTGCTTGATGTCGCCTGCGGCCACGATCACCATGCGCTCGGCGCCATACTGGCGTTCGATGAAATCGTGCAACTGCTTGGAGGTGAAGGATTTTACCGTTTCGGGCGTACCCAGGATCGAGCGGCCGATGGTCTGGTGGCGAAAGGCCGTCTCGGTGAAACGGTCGAAGACGATGTCGTCGGGCGTGTCGTGCGCGGCGCCGATCTCCTGCAGGATGACGTGCTGCTCGCGCTCAAGTTCCTGCGGGTCGAATTCGGACTCCTGCAGGATGTCGGACAGGATATCGACGGCCAGCGGCACATCGTCGGAGAGCACCCTGGCGTAGTAGGACGTGGTCTCGACGCTGGTGGCCGCATTGATCTCGCCGCCGACGTCCTCGATTTCCGAGGCGATCTCGAAGGCGCTTCGCCGCTTCGTCCCCTTGAACGCCATGTGCTCGAGCAGATGGGCCATGCCGTGCTCGTCTTCGCGTTCATTGCGGGCACCCGACTTGACCCAGGCACCCAAGGCAACCGATTCGATACTTGGAAGGGTTTCGGTGGCGACTGTCAGGCCGTTCGACAGACGGCTTACCTCAACACCCATATGGCTCGTACTCCCTAACGCGCCGCCCGCGCGCGGCGACTGACGTAATCTTCCACCATTTTGAGGTCGGATGGAAGTACCGTGTATTTTTCCTCGAATGTCATCAATCCCCCTAGCCATGCGGGCAGGGCGGGCGAGACACCGCTGGCGGCTTCGACGGCGGCCGGGAATTTCGCCGGATGGGCGGTGCCGAGCACCACCATCGGCACGGCGCCCGCAGCCCTGGCCGCCGCCACATGCATGGCTGCCGCCGTATGTGGATCGAGCAGATAGTTGCTGTTTGCCAGCGTCGAGCGGATGGTGGCGGCGACCTCGTCCATATCGGCGCGGCCGGCGTCGAATTCGGTTCGCATACCGGCGATTTCCGCGGCTTCGATGGTGAAGGCGCCCGACTGCTTGAGGCCGGCCATGTAGCGCCGCACCGTTGCGGCGTCGCGGTTTGACGCCTCGAAAAGCAGGCGTTCGAAGTTCGACGAAACCTGGATGTCCATCGACGGCGAGGTGGTCGCAAAGACCCCTTTGGTCCGGTATTCGCCGGTCGCGAAGGTGCGTGCCAATATGTCGTTGTCGTTGGTGGCGATGACCAGCCGGTCGATGGGAAGGCCCATCTTCTTGGCGGCGTAGCCGGCGAAGATATCGCCGAAATTGCCGGTCGGCACGGTGAAGGAGACCGGCCTGTCCGGCGCGCCGAGCGACAATGCCGAGGAGAAATAATAGACGATCTGGGCCATGATGCGTGCCCAGTTGATCGAATTGACCCCCGACAGCGACACCTGGTCGCGGAAGCCGTGATCGTTGAACATGTCCTTCAGCAGGCCCTGACAGTCGTCGAAATTGCCCTCGATCGCCAGCGCATGGACATTTTCAGCCTTCGACGTCGTCATCTGCCGCTGCTGCACCGGCGAGACGCGGCCATGCGGAAAAAGGATGAAGATGTCGGTGCGGCTGCGCCCGGCAAAGGCGTCTATGGCCGCGCCACCCGTATCGCCCGACGTGGCGCCGACGATGGTGGCGTGCTGGTCGCGTTCGGCAAGCACATGGTCCATCAGCCGGGCAAGCAACTGCATCGCCACGTCCTTGAACGCCAGTGTCGGCCCATGAAAGAGTTCGAGGACAAAAGTGTTGGCGCCGGTCTGCACCAGCGGGCAGACGGCCTCATGGCGGAAGGTGGCATAGGCTTCGCGGACCAGGCGCTCGAAGACCGGCGCGGCGATCTCGCCGCCCAGGAACGGCATCAGCACGCGTATGGCCAGGTCGGGATAGGCGAGGCCGCGCATGGCTCGGATCTCGGATGGCGAGAAATGCGGCCATTCGCGCGGCACGTAGAGGCCGCCATCGCGCGCCAGGCCCGCCAGGATGGCGTCGGAAAATCCAAGCGCGGGCGCTTCACCGCGGGTGCTCACATAATGCATGTCACAGATCCGTTTGCCGCCTGTTTTTCCGTTCACCACAAGGTGGTTAATTTCTGCACCGGCTCTAGTCGCATTTTTGCCGCGCGGTTGATATACGTCACCAGCTTTGCGAGAGGGAAGTGCAGTTTCATGGCGTTTCGTATATCAAGTGGTCGCTTTTTGGCGGGTCTTGCGCTCACCGGCTTTATGCTTGCCGCCGCGGGCTGCCAATCAGGCGACAATGGCATCCTGAACCTCGGTTTCGGCAAGAAGGATCCGACGGCGCCACCCCCGCCGCAGGACCCCAAGGTGCTGGCCAGCCAGCTGAACGCCTATTGCCCAAGGGTGACGGTGCGCGACGGCACGGCCTTCTTCAATACCTATGTCAACGAGGTGCAGAAGCCCAAGCCGAAGCTCAAAAAGACCGGCGATGCCGCTGCGGATGCCGCGGCCCAGGCCGCCGCTGACGCCGCTGCTGCTACGCCGCCCGACGATTCGGCGAGGATCATTTATCAGGCGTCGATCAGCGACGTGACCCGCGATTGCAGCCGTGCCGACGGACAACTGACGATGAAGATCGCGGTTGCCGGCAAGATCGTGCCAGGACCGAAATTCACGCCCGGCACCATCACCATGCCGATCCGCACCGCGGTCATGCATGGCACTGACGTGCTTTATTCGCAGATCCACCAGTATCAGGTTCAAGTGACCGATCCCTCGGTCGCGACCCAGTTTGTCTTCACCGATTCCAATGTGGTCGTACCGGCGCCGACGGCGCAGGACTATCAAGCCTATGCCGGTTACGACGAAACCGCGCCGAAGGCGACGACCGACAAGCCGAGGAAGAAGACCCACAGGAAGAAGACGGCCGCGACGAACTAGGCGGCTGTCGGCCTGGCGTGCCTCCAGCCGGACGCACGCATCTCAGGCATCCGCCGACCACTCCGACAGAGCGGCAATGACACTCTTCAGTTCCGCCCAGCGGCGGATCACCGTCTCGGCACCGGCCTCTGTCAAGGCGTCGGCATGGCCGGGATAGCTGTGGCTGGCGCCCGTAAAGCCGATCACGCGCATGCCGGCGGCCTTGGCGCCGGTGACGCCGTGCACGGAATCCTCGATGACGAAGGTGTTCGCCGGGTTGACGCCGAGCTTTTCGGCGGCATGCAGGAACACGTCTGGAGCCGGCTTGGTCTTTCCGGTCGGCGTTTCCATCGCCGAGAAGATGCGCCCGGCGAAGAACGGCAACAGATGCACCTTCTCCAGCATGAACTCGATCCGCTCCGAACGTGAGTTGGAGCAGACGCAGCGTTGCGACGTGACCGAGGCGACCGCTTCGCGCACGCCTTCGATGGCGCGCACGTCGCTGCGCAGTTTGCGGTCGACCAGTTCCTCGGCGCGGTCGATCAGCGACACCTGGAACGGGATTTTGGACTTCTCCTCAATTCGTATCAGTATGTCCTTGAAGGTCAGGCCGGCATAGGTCTCGGCAATCTCCTCCGCCGAGATTTCGTATCCGGCCAGGGTTATCAGTTCAGCTTCGACCCGCGCGGCGATGATTTCGGAATCGACGAGCACGCCGTCGCAATCGAAGATGACAAGATCTGGCTGGGGCATGGTGATCCGAACGATGGAGGGTGGAGGAATGGCCGCTCAGGGCTCAAGCGGCGCGGCATACACCAATGGACACGGCTTCGCAAACTCCTCCACGGCATCGATAAAGCTTCACCGAATATTTACGCTGATCGGTAACCATAACGGGCAGTAAACAGTAACGCGTGCCTTGGGTGTAAAAATGTCAGCCGTGCGTCTTCTCGACGAGCTCTCCCACGCTCCCCAGCAATCCGAATGGCTGGACACGATCCTGAAAGGCGACTGCGTCGCGGCGCTCGACCGCCTGCCGGAAAAGTCGATCGACGTCATCTTTGCCGATCCGCCCTACAATCTGCAGCTCGACGGCGACCTGCACCGTCCCGACCAGTCCAAGGTCGATGCGGTCGACGACGACTGGGACCAGTTCGAGAGCTTCGAAGCCTATGACGCTTTCACCCGCGCCTGGCTGCTGGCGGCACGCCGCGTGCTGAAGCCCAACGGCACCATCTGGGTCATTGGCTCCTATCACAACATCTTCCGCGTCGGGGCCAAGATGCAGGATCTCGGCTTCTGGATTCTCAACGACGTGGTCTGGCGCAAGACCAATCCGATGCCGAATTTTCGCGGCCGCCGCTTCCAGAACGCGCATGAGACGATGATCTGGGCTTCGCGTGACCAGAAGGGCAAGGGCTATACCTTCAACTACGAAGCGCTGAAGGCGTCGAACGACGATATCCAGATGCGCTCCGACTGGCTGTTCCCGATCTGCACCGGCGGCGAGCGCCTGAAGAATGAGAATGGCGACAAGCTGCATCCGACTCAAAAGCCCGAGGCGCTGCTTGCCCGTATCATGATGGCCTCGACCAAGCCGGGTGACGTCGTGCTCGACCCGTTCTTCGGCTCCGGTACGACAGGCGCGGTTGCCAAGCGCCTCGGCCGTCACTTCGTCGGCATCGAGCGCGAGCAGGCCTATATCGACGCCGCCAATGAGCGCATCGACGCGGTGCGGCCACTCGACGAGGCGGATCTCACCGTGCTCACCGGCAAGCGCGCGGAGCCGCGCGTCGCCTTCGTCAGCCTGATCGACACCGGGCTGATGACGCCCGGCGCCACGCTCTATGACGCCAAGAAGCGCTGGGCCGCCAAGGTTCGCGCCGATGGGACCGTCGCGATCGGCGACAGTGCCGGCTCGATCCACAAGATCGGCGCCGAGGTGCAGGGATTGGACGCCTGCAACGGCTGGACCTTCTGGCATTATGAGCGCAGCGGCGGGCTTACCCCCATCGACGAACTGCGCCGCATCGCCCGGCTTGGCATGGAACGGGCAGGGGGCTGAGCTCTGCCGCCTGCCTCATATTTATTGATTCAAATGCTCAACGGATCGTCGCAAGCGATGGAGATCACGTCCTGATCCCCAATCGCTCAAGGTCTGCTTTAAGCGTGCTGGCATCGGTGAACAGCACCGCTTGCCAGCCGGCGGCCTTGGCGCCGTCGACATTTTTCTGGCTGTCGTCGATGAACAGCGTCGCCGATGGCTCGAGGCCGAACGCGGCCACGTGATGGTCGTAGATGCTACGATCCGGTTTGATCTTGCCAATCTCGCCCGAGATGGTGACGCCGCGCGGACGATCGAGGAAATCGAAGCGTTCGCGCGCTTCGGCCAGCGTGTCGGAAGCAAAGTTGGTCAGCATCGTCACATCGTGGCCGCTGTCGATCAGGCCGAGCATGATGGTGACACTGTCGTCATAGGCATGCGGCACCATCTCGTGCCAGTGGCGACGGAAATTGCGGATGTTTTCGGCGTGCTCGGGGTGCTCCGCGATCAGCAGCGCTTCGGCCTCTTCCCACGTCCGGCCGCGATCCTGCTCTATGTTCCAGTCATGCGTGCAGATATTGTCGAAGAACCACTTTCTCTCTTCGTCGTCGGGAATGAGGCGGCTGAAGGGAATGTTCGGATCGTAATGGATCAGCACCTTGCCGATGTCGAAAACGATGTGGCGGATTTCAGTCATGGGGCCTCTTTGCACTCAATGGCGACGGTTTTTTCGTCGCGCCGGGTATCGCAGCCTCGATTGCCTTTTTCATGACGGTGGGCAGCGCCTCGCCTGAAATCTCATGGGCGGGCGACCAGAAATACCCTGCCAGGGCATCACCTTTGATGTGGGCGCAAAAGACTTCGAGTTCGAGCGCGAAATGGGTGAACACATGCGCGATTGTCCCGGCGCGCCGCCAGTCGCCGGTAAAGGGCGCTGCCGCCTCTGTGGTGGCTCCGTCCACCCGCGCCGTCCAGGCGGTGGTCGGCACTTCCGTCATGCCGCCGAGCAGCCCTTTCTCAGGCCGCTTGCGCAAAAGAATGGCACCGTCGTCGCGCATGGCAACGAAAGCAGCCCCCCGCCGCAGCGGCTTGTCGGCCTTCGGCAGCCGCACCGGGAAATTTTCGGGATCTCCTGAAACAACGGCGCTGCAGTCCTCGCGCAGCGGGCACAGCATGCAGCGCGGCCGGCGCGGAGTGCATATCGTGGCGCCGAGATCCATCATCGCCTGGGCAAAGTCGCCGGGCCTTGTCGCCGGCATCATGCGCTCGACATGGACCCGTATCTCGGCCTTGGCTTCGCTGAGCGCGGTCGTGATCGAAAACAGCCGTGAGATGACGCGTTCGACATTGCCGTCGACGACGGCGGCGTGGCGGTCGAAGGCGATGGCCGTTATTGCCGCCGATGTATAGGCGCCGATCCCCGGCAATTCTCGAAGTCCGATCTCGGTGTCTGGAAACCGCCCGCCGCGTGCCGCCACCAGATCGGCGCAGGCCTTGAGGTTGCGGGCGCGGGAGTAGTAGCCGAGCCCCGCCCAGGCTTTCATCACATCCTCCGTCGGCGCCGCGGCCAGCGCTTCGACATCGGGCCATTTCTCGACAAAGGCGAGGAAATACGATTTCACCGCTTCGACGGTGGTCTGCTGCAGCATCACCTCCGACAGCCAGATACGGTAGGGATCGGGCCGCACACCGCGTGCATGCTCGCGCGGCGTCACGCGCCACGGCAATTCGCGATGATGCGCGTCATACCAGGCGAGCAGGCGCGACGCCGTATCATCCGAGATGGCCTTGCTGGTCTGGGCCTTGCGGGTCTGGTCTGCTGGTGCCATTGATCTTGCGTTGGCCTGGCCGGTATCTGCTGGGTCGTGGCTGGAGAACGCACATGGCAGGGAAAAGGCGCTTCGGCAATCCCGTTCCGGTGAGCGATCTCGCCACCGACATCCTCGACCCGGTGCTGCGCAAGCGGGCAGGCATCTCGATCGGTCTGGTCCAGTCGTGGGAAGAGATTGCCGGACCGCGCCTGGCCATCCACTCGCGGCCCGAAAAGATCCAGTGGCCGCGCCGCCTGCACGAGGATGATCCGTTCGAGCCGGCCGTACTGGTCATCGCCTGCGAAGGCATGGCCGCGCTTCATCTGCAGCATGAGACCGGCGAGATCATCAACCGGGTGAACGCCTTCCTGGGTTTCAGGGCGATAGGCCGCATCAGGATCGTGCAGAAGCCGATAAGCTCGGGAAGAGCCCGGCCCAAACCCACCCTCAGGGCGTTGAGCGCGGCCGAAAAGGCGAAATTGTCCGATACTGTCGGGCTTATAGAGGATGACGGGCTGCGCGCCTCGCTGGAACGGCTGGGGGCGACCATTCTGGGCGCAAGGAAAGCCTAGACGGCTGCAATGACCCCAGGGACTATCCCGAGGCCGTCTGGCCAAGGGCGAAGTGGAACGGTTACAGTTGCCCCGGTCGGCCCAAACGGAGACGATCCCCTTGGTTCTGATTGGAAACGGTCATAGGTTTGTCGTTAATCTCGCGCATTCGTGATCGCCCTTGTCAGGTTTCACGATTGGATTGGGGACAGGGATGCCTTAATTCGCGCCAACTCTCGCCTTTTCGTGCCTTTGCATTGCAAAATCCAACCCTTATCAGGTGATTCGTATGAGCCGTCCCCCGTTTGGCCAAAGCTTCTCTCGCAGAAACGTCCTGACATCGCTGGCCGCCATCCCGGCGGTGGCCCTGCTCGCCGCCTGCAGTGATTCCGGCGAAGAGGCGAAGGCCGCGGATGTCAAACCCGCGAATCCGGCAACGCCCGCAAAGCCGGCCACGCCCGCCGCGGTCCAGGTACCGGAAGCGCAGGGCACCGTCGACATGACCGAACTGATGAAGCCGGGCGCGCTGCCCGACAAGCAGCTCGGCAAGGATGACGCCAAGGTCACCATCGTCGAATACGCCTCGATGACCTGCCCGCACTGCGCGCATTTCGCCGAGACCACCTTTCCGGATTTGAAGGCCAAGTACATCGATACCGGCAAGGCGCGCTACATCCTGCGCGAATTCCCATTCGATCCGAGCGCCGAAGCCGGTTTCATGCTGGCGCGTTGCGCCAAGGATAACTATTTCCCGATGGTCGACGTGCTGTTCAGGCAGCAGGCGAACTGGGTCGGCGTGTCGAACACCAAGGAAGCGCTGCTGCAAATTTCCAAGCTTGCCGGTTTTACACAGGAGTCCTTCGAGGCCTGCTTGACGGACCAGAAACTTCTGGACGATGTGAGATCGGTCCAGAAGCGTGGCGCCAATGAATTCAAGGTCGACTCGACGCCGACCTTCTTCATCAACGGTAAGACCTACAAAGGGGCGATGTCGATTGAGGAAATGTCGGCCATCATCGACCCTCTGCTCTGACATCGGCTCAGTGCTGAAGCGGCAGCGCTCCGGCGCTGCTTGCCTCTCTATCCGTTCGCGCGCTCTGCGCCCTATCGCAAAACCTCGGTACACTCTTGCCGAACCGGTGTATGAGGCGCGCGAATGAAGTTTTCGCGCCTCCGCCTCCTTGGTTTCAAGTCCTTCGTCGAACCCGGCGAGTTCGTCATCGAACGCGGCCTGACCGGCATTGTCGGGCCGAACGGCTGCGGCAAGTCGAACCTTGTCGAGGCGCTGCGCTGGGTGATGGGCGAAAGCTCCTACAAGAACATGCGCGCGTCCGGCATGGACGACGTCATCTTTTCCGGCTCGGGCACCCGTCCCGCCCGCAACACCGCCGAAGTCACGCTTTTCCTGGACAACAGCGACCGCTCGGCTCCATCCGCCTTCAACGATGCCGACGAACTGCAGGTGTCGCGCCGCATCGAGCGCGAGGCCGGCTCGCTCTACCGCATCAACGGCAAGGAAGCGCGCGCCAAGGACGTGCAGCTTCTGTTCGCCGACCAGTCGACCGGCGCGCGCTCGCCCTCGATGGTCGGGCAAGGCCGTATCGGCGAACTGATCCAGGCCAAGCCGCAGGCCCGTCGCGCCCTGCTCGAAGAAGCGGCCGGCATTTCCGGCCTGCACACCCGTCGCCACGAGGCGGAATTGCGGCTTAAGGCGGCCGAGCAGAACCTCGAACGCCTGGACGATGTCGTGGGCGAGCTGGAAAGCCAGATCGAAAGCCTCAAGCGCCAGGCGCGCCAGGCTTCCCGCTTCAAGAACCTGTCGGCCGACATCCGCAAGGCCGAAGCAACGCTCTTGCACCTGCGCTGGACGCTGGCCAAGACACAGGAAGGCGAGGCGCGTTCGGCGCTGGCCACGGCAACGGCGCTCGTCGGCGACCGCGCCGCCACGCAGATGAACGCGGCCAAGGAGCAAGGCATCTCCGCCCATCGCCTGCCTGACCTGCGCGACGCGGAAGCCGCGGCTGCCGCGGCTTTCCAGCGCCTGTCGATCGCCAGGTCGCAGATCGAGGAAGAAGCTGGCCGTATCCGCAACCGGCAGGCCGAACTCGAACGTCGGCTGCAGCAGCTCGACGGCGACATTGCCCGCGAAGAGCGGATGGTGCGCGACAATGCCGACGTTCTCGAGCGCCTGCGTGCGGAAGAGGCCACGCTGAACTCCGAAAACGCCGGTGCCGCCGAGCGTGAGGCCACCACCCGCGCTGTATTCGAACAGGCCGCCTCGACGCTTGCGCAAAGCGAAGCCAAACTTGCCGCGCTGACCGCCGAGCGCGCCGAGGCCGCCGCCTCGCGCCACCAGATCGAACGGACTTTGCGCGAAACCGCGGAGCGTCGCGACCGCTTCGCCCGCCAACTCGCCGACGTCGACCGCGAATTGTCGGACATCCTCTCCAAGGTCGCCGGCTTGCCGGATCCGGCCGAGAAGCAGGTACTGGTCGAGCAGGCGATGGCATTGCTGGAGGAGTCCGAGGCGGCGGTGGAGCAGGCTGAACAGTCGGTCATCGACGGCCGTGGCGCTGAAAGCGCTGCCCGCCCGCCGCTTCAGGACGCCAAGGCGGAGCTGGCGCGGATCGAAACCGAAGCGCGCACGCTGGCCAAGATCCTGAACGCGGCCAGCGGCGATCTCTTCCCTTCGGTGCTGGAGCAGATCAGCGTCGAGCGCGGCTTCGAGACGGCACTGGGGGCCGCCCTTGGCGAAGACCTCGACGTGCCGCTCGACCGCAGTGCACCGGCGCATTGGGGCGAAAGCGAAATCCAGCCCGGTGATGCCGCGCTTCCGGAAGGGATCAAGAGCCTTGCCAGCGTGGTTCGCGCGCCGGCGCAACTAGCCCGACGTCTTGCGCAGATCGGTATCGTCGAGGCCGCTGACGGCCGCCGGATGCAGGGGTTTCTGGCTCCAGGCCAGCGCCTGGTCAGCCGCCAGGGTGCGCTGTGGCGCTGGGACGGCCTGACCGCCAGCGCCGATGCGCCGACCGCCGCGGCACAAAGGCTGGCACAGAAGAACCGGCTTGCCGAACTCGATGCCGAAGCGGTGCAGGCGACGCTTGTGCTGCGCCAGGCCGAGGAAGCGCTAGCGCAGGCCGAGCAGGCGCTCCGCCAGGCAAGCGAAGCCGAACGCAACACGCGCCAGGCGGGACGTGAGGCCCAGCACCGGCTGGACGCCGCCCGCAATGCGCTGGCCGAGGCGGAAAAGGCCGGCGGTGAACTATCGAGCCGGCGTGCCGCGCTGGACGAGGCGCGCGCCCGCATCGTCGACAGCCATGAGGAGACGTCAGCGGCTTTCGTCGAGGCCGAGATGCTGCTGCAGGATGCGCCCGACCTCGGCGACCTGCAATTGCAGCTCGAACAGTCCTCGGCCAATGTCTCGCGCGACCGCGCCGCGCTTGCAGACGCGCGCGCCGTCCACGAGGGCTTGCGGCGAGAAGCCGAGGCACGCACACGCCGGCTTGACGCCATAGGTGCCGAACGCAGCAACTGGCTGGAGCGCGCCGAAAACGCTTCGACGCAGATCGCGTCGCTTGCCGAACGCAAGGCAGAGGCCGAAGCCGAGCGCGAACGGCTGGCCGATGCGCCCGACGAGATCGACGCCAAGCGGCGTGCGCTGCTGTCGCAGCTCACCGAGGCCGAAACCTTGCGCAAGGCGGCAGCCGACCGGTTGCAGGAGGCGGAGAACAGGCAGGCCGAACTGGACAAGGCGGCCACATCAGCCATCCAGTCGCTGGCCGAAGCGCGCGAAACCCGCGCCCGTGCCGAGGAACGGCTGACGGCGGCCGACGAACGCCGGCTGGAGGTCGAGGCGCGCATCCAGGAAACGTTGAACACGCCGCCGCATCTGGTCATTCGCCACACCGGCCTGGAAGCCGACGATCCGATGCCCGAAATGCCCGAGATCGAACGCCAGTTGGATCGGCTGAAGGTCGAGCGCGAGCGGCTCGGCGCCGTCAATCTGCGCGCCGAGGAAGAGCAGAGGGAGCTTTCCGAGCGCCTGGAGGCGATCGTTTCCGAGCGCGAGGACATTATCGAAGCGATCCGCAAGCTCAGGCAAGCGATCCAGAGCCTCAATCGTGAAGGCCGCGAACGGCTGCTGGCCGCCTTCGATGTCGTCAACAGCCACTTTCAGCGACTGTTCTCGCATCTGTTCGGTGGCGGCACGGCGGAATTGCAGTTGATCGAATCCGAGGATCCGCTGGAGGCGGGCCTGGAAATTCTTGCCCGCCCGCCGGGCAAGAAGCCGCAGACCATGACGCTGCTGTCGGGCGGCGAGCAGGCGCTGACGGCGATGTCGCTGATCTTCGCCGTCTTCCTGACCAACCCGGCACCGATCTGCGTGCTCGACGAAGTCGATGCGCCGCTCGACGATCACAATGTCGAGCGCTTCTGCAATCTCATGGACGAGATGGCCAAGACCACCGAGACGCGTTTCGTCATCATCACCCATAATCCCATCACCATGGCCCGCATGGACCGGCTGTTCGGCGTGACCATGGCCGAGCAGGGCGTCAGCCAGCTTGTCTCTGTCGATTTGCAGGCGGCAGAGGCGATGCGCGAGGCGAGTTGACGCGTCCGGCAGCCATCGGCGGACCGCTTAGGTTTTCTGATCGTGTCCGTGGGACCGGTGTTTGGCCGAGGCCCAGAGGAAATAGAGCGGGCCCATTTTCAGCACAGGCACACGACGATCCCGCTCGCGATCGCGCAGTTCGCGGTAGACCTTCACCTTCAGCGGCAACTTGCTGATTTGGCTATCTCAATGCACGCGTCGCGAAATCCAGTTCGCGCAGATTGCCGCCAGAAGTCCGCAAGCCATGCCGACGCAATCGGCGATCCAGTCGAACACGTCGAGATCACGCTCTATCAGCGACGTGCCCTGGAGGATTTCGATCGCGGCTCCAACCAGGGCGAGGAAGATGATCAGCCTCCTCTTGCGGCCCGGCCAGCCCAGACTTCCCAGAAACGCCAGGATCGCGAAGGCGCTCGCATGGTTGGCCTTGTCGTAGTGGAAGCCGATATCGATGCCGAATTCGTCGAGGCGAGATATCGGCAGCAACGCGAGCACCAGGACCGCAATGAGCGTGGCGATAAAGGCAATCCGCTCGGCGGCTGAGTAAAATTTCATTCTGTTCCGTCGATACACCAGCCATCGAGGTCGGGTCCGGAGATCTTGGTCAGGTGGCATGCCGGTGTAAGCGGCAGGCTGGCGTCCATGGCCACGATTGCATAAGCCGGCTTCGAAAAGCAACGAGCCCGTCTCGCGATCACGAGGGATCCCAAGGCGTGCCCGCCCATTTGCCGGCAGGGCACGCCTTCCGCCTATTGGCGATAGAATGGTGACGGCTCGTCAGATTGAAGCGCGTTGAATACGCGACAGTCCAAAACCGCTTTTGCCCGACAAGCTCTCTTCGGCAGGCCGGAACATGTCCTCGAAGTCCAGGTCCTGCTCGAAAACCACGCCCCCGACGGACACGGCCAGGATCTCCTCGGCTCCCTGAGGGGCGAAATAGACCTGCGAGACAGTGGCACGGATACGCTCGCCAACCGTCCTGGCTTCGGCCTCGCTCGTTCCGGGAAGGAACACACCGAACATGGAGGCACCTATGCGGCCGACGACGTCTTGCGAGCGCACGCAAGACCGGATGGTTGAAGCGATCAGGCGCAAGGCCTCGTCGCCCCAGTTCAGGCCGAAGCGCAAGTTGATGGCGTTCAGGTGTTCAGGATGAATGACCAGGAACGCGCCCGATCGCTCGCCTTGTGGGGAAGACCTGATCGCCCGTCTCTCGATCAGCGACGTGAAGACCCTCCCGTTCAGGCAACCGGTCAGCGTATCGAAGGTCGCGGCCCGGTTGAGTTCCCGCCGATAGCGACGGATCTCGGCCAGTTTCAGGCCTATGAACACAAACAGCGGCAGGCAGATCACCACAGGCAAAAGTGTTGCCGTGATCATGCCGCGCCCGAAAGGCGTCAGCGCCTCGCTGAACAACAGCAGATAGTTCAGGACGAGGGACACGCACAGGCTGCCGACGGTTCCAAGAAATGCCAGCCAGGCAATGGTCTTCCATTCATGATGGACCGGGACATCAGCTGCTGCATTGCTCATCGTCGATCTCCGTTCGATCGCCAAGCATAAGACCGGCAAGTTACGATTTCGGTTTCGAAGAACAATACAATTTGACACGTTGGTTAGATCGCCAAGCTTCTGAACGGAGGATGCTGCCCTTTGTGGCGAATCCGGTGCTGTCGCCTATGGCGGGCCGAAGATTCCCATCTCCGCCGCCCTGGCTGTTGCTTCGGCCTTGCCATAGATGCCGCTCGGCAAGGCCAGCGCCCAGCCATTCGATACCAGCCAGGCACCGACATCCTGTTTGCCCAGCCTGCATGTCACCGCGACAGGGAAGCGGTCGACCACCGGAGGCACGAAGCAGTTCAGCGCTCGCCCGCGCATCCAGTTGTTGAAAGCCGCGTAGGCCCGCTGTCCGCATGGCCACGCGCTCTCGTGAAACAGGCAGACCCTGTCGGTCTGGACGCCCTGGGTTCCACTGATGAACAGTTTCCGCCCCATGGAGTCGAAACCAGCCGACGACGTGGCCACTGGATCGTAAAGCAATGTTTCCCGCCAATCCCTGGGCATCCATGACTTGGGGCGTGATGCGAGGCCGAGGTCGCCAAGCGGCAAACGAGGTTCCACCCGCTCCATCTCCGATCCCTCGATCTGCGGCGGTGCGATGAGATCCTCGGCAATCTTGCGGGCTGAGTTGACGATCGATCGAGCCGGATGTCGCGCGACGTCATCGCCGACGTCAGGGGCTGGGTCGGTGAGGCTTCGTTCGACGGGGAACAGGGTCGCTGCCTTGACCAGCAGCAGGATGCCGATGACAAGCTCGAGGCCCGCGAGCGCGATCATCATGCGAACGCGCCCCCGATGTCCCATCGGGCCGCCCGCGTCCAATTCGCTAGAAGCTGGACGTCGATTTGGCAACCAGTTTGAGCGCACCTTTTTCAATCCGGTAAAACGGCATTGAGCGTTCGCTGGATCCATCCGCGCGGAACCTGAACAAGCCGGTCGATCCGCGAAAGCCATTCGGGTTCTCGAAAACCTGCCTGTTGAAGCCATTGGGTCCGGCAGCGCTCGCGATCCCCGCAGTAAGGGCGACCATATCATAGGCATAAGCGACATTGACGTCGGCCTGGTAATTGAAGCTTGCCTTGAAACGATCCGAAATGGGGCCTGTTTCATGTTGGTCGAGCGTCGCGATATAGGCGCCTTCGAAAAGCGGACTGGTCGGGTGCTCCAGCCAGCGGTTCGTGCCAACCACGGAGGTTGATTTTCCAGGGATGCCTTTTGCCTTCAGGGCGATCAGGATTGGCGATGGATTGCTGTCGCCGCTGGCGACGATCACGGCGTCGGGGGCGTCAACCAGCGAGCCCATGTCCGCGACCGCCTTTGCCGCGCTGTCGGCGCTCGTGTAGGGGATGGTGATCGCAAGTGCGGCGCCGTACACGCTGAGGCTGTTGGCGACCCGTTTTTCGGCAATATCGGCACCCGCGCCCGCTGGCACCAGCAGGACGAATTTCTTGCCGCCCTTGGCCGCGATTGCGCCGGCGCCTGCCGCGGCACTGTCAGCCTCGCCAAGGCATACCGCATAGACGCCCGGGCCGCCGGCAAAATTGTCCGCGAGAGCCAGAACCACCGGCCGGTTCGAGCCCGACAGTTTGGCGACATGCTGCGCCGCCGGCAGTTCGGTCGGACCGATGACCACTTTCGCTCCCGAAGTTATGGCCTTTACCGCCAGTTGCTGGGAGTAAGCCGCGTCTCCCCTTGTGTCTTCGACGGTAAGCGTCAGCAGGGGATTACCGAGGTCCGTCATGGCGAGCTTGGCGGCGTCGAGCATCTTTTTGCCGTTTTCGCCCGCTGATCCGGAAGCGGACAGCGGCAGCAGCATGGCGACTTTCGTGGGTCCCGTGCCGAGGGACTGCGTCGCCTGGCTTGCGTTTGCCACAGCAACAACAGCAGCCGGCTGATTGGCGACCTGGATGGCAGCGGGGTCGAGCGCGTCCGACACCGAGCCTTTGGATTGGCAGCCGAGCAGCGATAGCGCCAGCGCGCAAGCGACCACCCATGTCCGCAGGCGGTGAACCTGCCGGTCAGATTCCATTTTCTGCCAGCGCTTTCGCTCTTGCGGTCAGTTCATGTACTCGACCATGCGGTCGTGAAAACACTCGCATTTATTGAGCGTGTCTTCGTCCTTGTAGTTGGTCTTCAGGTAGCCGTAAGCCATGCCGCAGGCGACCTTGGCTTCCGATGCCCAGACGAAGACCGGCCGGGATGAATGGATCCATTCCGGGCTGTTGGCGACGGCAACCGACTCATCCATCAGCTTGACGACCTGTTTCGTGAGGTCGACCGTGTTGTCGGTCAGCACCAGATTGGAGGTTCCAACGGTGCGACAATAGTCGGCCACGGGTCCCTCGATGATGTCGGCGGCAAAGCCGGTCGATCCCGCCAACAGCAGCGCCGTGGCCGAAATCAGCAACCTTGAACGAATTCTCATGTAAGCCCCTCTCCAAATTGCCATTTCATGTCCCGCTAATGCATAGCATGGGAGCACGAGCGCGCAGAAGCGTTAAATCGTAACATTGTGCTGAGCGTGGGTCGTGTCGTCGTAAAGGATATTGATCGTGCCTGCGGCAGGTGCGTTCTGTAGCACGGCAACGTCGACGAAGTTGTTGCCCGAGCCACTGGTGTTGACGCTCAGTGTACTCGTCGCGCTATCATAACGCACGTAGTTACTGATATCGCCGTTCACAGGCGTGTCGAACAGCGCGGTGAGATCGATCTTGTCGCCCTCGCCACCAGAACCGGCACCGTGGTAGTCGGTGATCAGATCCTTGATGTCCAGGCTGTCGAGTTTGAACGTGTCGGCTCCTGTGCCGCCGGTCAGTATGTTGTAGCCCGGAGCAGAGATGAGAAGGTCGTCGCCCGGTCCGCCCGACAGGATATTGGGATCATAGGTAGCGTCACCGGTGAGCGTGGCCTGGTGCCCATCATTGGCGTCGACCACGATGTCGAAGCCATGGCTGGCCTTGTCGCCGTCGCCATCCACGACGTCGACGTTGAAATGTAACCCGACGTCGTTTGGTATCTCTATGGCGGTTGTTACGCTGGTGGTGGTACCGGCAACAATCAGTCCTGTATTGCCGATGTTAACAACTGAGATGCCATAGATCAGGTTGGACGAGGTGAAATCCAGAACGCCGTTGACGATGTTCATGTTGCCCTGATCGTGGGCAGTCCCGGACTGATCATAAGTGACCACATGGACGGCATAGCTGCCCGTCATTGGAGCGCCATTAGACCCTTGCAGGAAGTTGATCATGACATGGTCCATGCCAACTTTGGTCGTTGAATGGGTTGAAGAATTATTGTCGCCATCCCCCTGAAGGAAATTTAGAGTTATCGATTCATTGTGGTCCATGGCCTGGCCACTACCGATGCCCAAGCCATTGTTGTTCGAATTTACTGTGGCGGAACTGCCAAAATTTGTACCTGATATCCATCCGGAATTCCCAGTGAACAATATATCCGTGTGGGGAGCATCGACATGATTCTTGACGGTTATTTGCTCCAGGTAAACACTATTGCTATTGCCGCCAAGGCCGGTGGCACCCAGCGCGGTTGTATCCGTTATCACTTTGGTGGGTACGGGATTGATCACCTCAAAAGTATAGGTGCCATCCGATTTCATGGCGACCGTGAAATAAGGCTGTGTACTTCCGGCATCGAAGAAGGCCGTGTAGTGGGCAGTGCCGGTGGCCGCATCATAGGTAGAGGTTGAATGGTCGATCAGCGGTATACTCGCCTGATTTGCCAATGAAACCGCAATTGTCGACAATCCGTCGGCCCCAGGCGTAAGTGACCAGCTGCCGTCATGCGTGCCGGCAGAGTTGGCAACGATCTGGCTTTCAATAGAGGAAATCACAGGCAGGTCGTCGACGATGGTGACGGTGACGGAGCCGGCGCCATGAGTGCCGCCAATGCCGTCGACCGCGACCGCGACAGTATCGGTCAGCGTGTTGTTGCCGTTGCCGGCAGCGTGGGTCTGCGCGGCATTGAGCGTGTAGCTGTAGGAGAAGTCGGCTGACTTGCCGTCCGCCGCAACTGTCACGCCGGTGATCTTGAAACTGCCTTCGCCGGTGTTGATGGTCTGGTTGAGCCAGGCATTCAGCGCGTGGGTCTGGCCGCCGATGGTCACCGTGTCGATGCCGTCGCTCGCCGTGACCTTGAACGCGCCGGTGTCGGTCTCCTTGTTGGTCGCAGCCTGCGAGCCACCCGCATCCAGGCCGGCCTCGTACACGACGCTGGCGGCGCCATTGGCATTGGCATCGTTGCTCGGCGTGACCACGACCGTGGCGTTGTCGTCGGCGCCGTTGATGTTGAACGTGATGGTCTTGGTATCGGCATCGCTGTCCTTGTCGGTCAGCGTGTAGTTGAACGATACGTTGATCGTCTGGCCGTCATGCAGCGCCTGCGTCGCCGGCTTGCTGTTGTCCAGCATGAAGCTCCAGGTGCCGTTGGCATTCTGCGTCAGCGTGCCGTAGTCGCCCAGGTTGACGGCGCCACCGTTCAGCGTGGCCGTCGCCGTGCCCCAGCTGATCGGGTTCGCGGCCGCCGGGCCGTCGGCGCCGAAGATGTTGCCGTAGCCGCTACTCACGTTGCCGCCGACAGTGGTCGTCGCTCCGTCTTCGGTCAGCGTGCCGGCATTCACATTGTGCGCCACAGGCAGGTCGTCGACGATGGTGACGGTGACGGAGCCGGCGCCATGAGTGCCGCCAATGCCGTCGACCGCGACCG